>CACNGC010000005.1 GCA_902619805.1 uncultured SAR116 cluster alpha proteobacterium
TGTGTCCTAAGCATTTGTGATTTTGGATTTTGGCATTTAAATAACTTTTTCGTCCATTTTGACCATAAATATCTAGCCGCTCTCAATTTAGCAGCTTCCATAAAAAAATTCATGCCTATAGCGAAGAAAAATGATAACCTAGGTGCAAAATCATCAACCAATAATCCACTTTTTGTTGCTGCTCTTATATATTCTAGTCCGTCTGCAATGGTAAAAGCTAATTCTTGAACGAGAGAAGCACCAGCCTCCTGCATATGATACCCTGAAATAGATATAGAATTAAATTTTGGCATTTCTTTTGATGTAAAATTAATAATATCAGACACGATTCTCATAGACGGTTCTGGTGGGTATATATATGTGTTCCTAACCATGAATTCTTTAAGTATGTCATTCTGTATAGTTCCGCTAAGTTCTCTTGGACTTACACCTTGTTCCTGAGCTGCAACTATATAACCTGCTAAGACAGGAAGAACTGCTCCATTCATTGTCATTGATACAGACATTTTATCAAGAGGTATACCATCGAAAAGAATTTTCATATCCTCTACACTATCTATGGCAACACCAGCTTTGCCTACATCTCCATATACCCTCTCATGATCTGAATCGTAACCCCTGTGAGTTGCCAGATCAAAAGCAACCGATAAACCTTTTTGTCCAGAGGCTAGATTTTTTTTATAAAATTTATTTGACTCTGAAGCTGTTGAAAAACCAGCATATTGTCGAATTGTCCAAGGTCTACCTGTATACATTGTGGCTTTTGGGCCTCTTATATATGGAGGTTCACCAGGATAACTATCAAGATGACTAATATTTTCATTGTCTGCTGAAGTGTATAATGGCTTTATACTAATTCCTTCTGGTGTGTTAATGCAGATACCATCAACATTTGGATTTTTTAACTCATTAATTGCGTTTTTCTTCCAATTTTCTAAATTATCTTTTTTCCCCATGCAAATCTCTTATTTATAATTTTTATTTAAATGAAAATTCCATAATGACTTGATCAACAGACAACGTCTCACCTTCCTTATTATTAATTTTTTTAATAGTGCATTGTTTAGGAGCGACTAATGTATTCTCCATTTTCATTGCCTCAACAACACATAAGGATTGCCCTTCTTCAATAATTTGATTTTCTTTAACTAGTATTTTAATTAATTTTCCTGGCATTGGGCAGATTAATAGATTTGACTTATCTATATTTTTAATTGGTTTCATAAATTTATGATAATAAGCTACGTGTTTTGGAAACACGTTAGCCGACATTGTAATACCTCTATATTCAAACTCGATATTAGTAATTTTGTTATACACTCTGCATTGAATATTCTCAGCCTCAATTGAAGAACCTTGTGCGTTTATTTTAAATGTAGCTAATTTTTTAATAAAATCTTGGTGTACTTCAATTGTAAAAAATTCATCATTCAGACGCTTTGTTATTTGATTGGGCATAGGCTTAATACATACAAAAGGTAAATTTAAATTATCTTTATTGATCATATATTTCAATTTTGAAGGATTGTGTGTAGATTGATTGTAATTAAGGTAAACTTCCCACTCATCAGAAATATGATCATGTTCAAAAATGTCAAAATTTTTTGAAATTTCACAGATATGATGTGCTAAAACTAAGGATCCTAAGGTCCATTCAAAATTCTTGTTTGGAATTGTTCCTTGAAATCCTTCTTTAAATTCCTCCTCTATAAACGCAGTATTTATATCACCAGATTTAAATCTTTTATTTGCTAATATAGCTGAAAGAAAGGATATGTTATGATCTATACCCTCAAGTAAAAAATTATCTAAAGCAGACTCCATTCTATTAATAGATAATTTGCGAGTTTTACCCCAAGAACATAATTTCGCTATCATAGGATCATAAAACATTGACACCTCATCGCCCTCTCTTACGCCTGTGTCATTTCTAGTGATCGTCCCGTCCGAATGCTGTTTTTCTTTGGGTGGATTATATTTCGTCAATCTTCCAATCGAGGGTAGAAAGTTTTTGTATGGATTTTCTGCATATATTCTAGTTTCAATTGCTGATCCATTTAAACGAACATCATTTTGATTAATTTCTAGTTTTTTTCCATATGCTATTTTTATCATCTGCTCTACTAAATCTATTCCCGTGATTAATTCAGTAACAGGATGCTCAACTTGAAGACGAGTGTTCATCTCTAAAAAATAAAAGTTTTTATCTTTATCGACTATAAATTCAACTGTACCAGCGCTACTATAACCAACTCTTCTTGATAATTGAACGGCTTGGTCACCCATCTTTTTTCTTGTTTGTTCGTCTAAAAAAGGTGACGGAGCCTCTTCAATGACCTTTTGGTTTCTTCTTTGAATAGAACATTCTCTCTCACCTAAATAAATCACATTACCAAAATTATCAGCTAATATTTGTATTTCAATATGTCTTGGTTTAGTAATAAATTTTTCTATAAAAATACGTTTGTCTCCAAAACTCTTGAGCGCCTCACTTGAAGCTCTTTCGAAACTGTCTTCAACTTGTTTATTTGAAAAAGCAATGCGCATGCCTTTACCGCCACCACCAGCACTAGCCTTTATCATTACTGGATAACCTATTTCATCTGCAATCTTTATTGCTTCATTTTTATTTTTTATTATTCCAATATGACCGGGAACCGTATTAACGTTTGCTGACTTGGCAATTTTTTTTGATTTAATCTTATCACCCATTGATGCTATTGCTGATTTTGAAGGGCCAATAAAAGTAATTCCAGCTTTATTTAAAGATTCTGGAAAACCAGAGTTTTCGGATAAAAATCCATAACCTGGGTGTAAGGCATCACATTTATTTTCTTTACAAGCTTTAATTATCAAATCGGGTTTAAGATAACTCTCTGAAGCAGGAGATGGCCCTATGTAAACTGCTTCGTCTGCTAAACGAACATGTTCTGCATACCTGTCAGCATCTGAAAAAACAGCAACAGTTTTAATCTTCATTTTTTTTGCAGTTTTGATTATTCTACAAGCTATTTCTCCACGATTTGCAATTAAGATTTTTTTAAACATTGTATACTTCTATTATTATTAAAGCGGAATATTTCCAAATTTTTTATTTGGATTTTTTTGTGTCTTATTTTTTAATTTAGAAAATGCTTGTATCAACCTAAATCTGGAATTACTAGGTATAATAACATCATCTAAGAAACCTCTCTCTGCAGCTATAAATGGATTTGCGAATCTTTCCTCATATTCTAATGTTCTAGTTTCTATTTTTTTTGAGTTATTTAATTCATTTCGGAAAAGAATTTCTACTGCTCCTTTTGCTCCCATTACTGCAATTTCAGCAGTAGGCCATGCATAATTAGCATCCCCTCTTAAATGTTTTGAGCTCATAACATCATATGCTCCACCATATGCTTTTCTAGTAATTAGAGTAACCTTTGGTGTTGTAGCTTCTGCATATGCAAATAAAAGTTTTGCTCCATGCTTAATTATACCCCCATACTCTTGAGCAGTTCCTGGCATAAACCCTGGCACATCTACTAATGTCAATATGGGAATATTGAAAGCGTCACAAAATCTTACAAATCTTGCTGCCTTTCTACTAGAATCATTGTCCAAACAACCTGCTAAAACCATGGGTTGATTTGCTACTACCCCAATAGTTTGGCCATCTAACCTTATGAAACCAATAAGAATGTTTTTTGCAAAATTTTCTTGCAACTCAAAGAAATCATATTCATCAGCTATTGATACAATAAGTTCTTTCATATCATACGGTAAGTTTGGATTTTCAGGTATCAAAGTATCTAATGCTAAAGAAATTCTTTTTTTTGGGTCATCAGTTTTTCTTTTTACATAAATGTATTCATTACTAGATGGCAAAAAACTGAGAAATTTTCTTAACACATTTAAAGCTTCAATATCATTATTAAATGATCCGTCTGCCACTGAAGAAATTGTTGTATGAGTTTCAGCTCCACCTAGTTCTTCTGCGGTAACTTCTTCGGAGGTGACAGTTTTAACTACATCTGGGCCTGTAACAAACATATAACTTGTTTCTTTCACCATGAATGTGAAATCCGTCATAGCTGGAGAGTAAACAGCTCCTCCAGCACACGGCCCCATAATCATAGAAATTTGTGGAACTACCCCAGAAGCTAGAGCATTCTGTAAAAAAACATCCGCATAACCACCTAAAGATTCAACGCCCTCTTGGATCCTTGCTCCTCCACTATCATTCAAGCCTATGATAGGTGCTTTGTTTTGTATTGCCAGTTTCATTATTTTTACAATTTTTTTTGCGTGATCTGATGATAACGAACCACCAAAAACGGTAAAATCCTGAGCATAAATATAGACTAATTTGCCATTGACTTTACCAGATCCTGTAATAACACCGTCGCCTGGAATAGTTTTCCCATCCATTCCAAAATCTCTTATTCGATGGATAACAAACATATCAGTTTCTTCAAATGAACCTTCATCTAGAAGAGTATTTATTCTTTCTCTTGCAGTAAGTTTCCCAAGTGAATGTTGTTTTTCTATCCTTTTTGTTCCACCACCAAGCCGTGCTTTTTCTCTTCTTAACTGTAATTCAGAAATTATTTCTCTACTTGATTTCTTAATAATATTTCTCCTTCACAAAACACTAAAAATAATATTTAGCAAAATTTGATAAAATTAACTAGTAATAATCAACCTATGATAATTGAAAATTATTGAAATTAAATATAACTTGTTTAAGTAGATTTAGTTTGTTTTGGAGTATTCTATGGAAGAATTTTATTCAAATATCGGAAGACTTAATCATATTGCTATTGCTGTTCCTAATATAACAAAAGCCTCTGATATGTGGGAAAAAGCCCTAGGTGCTAATGTCAGCAAACCTCAAACTTTACCCGAACATGGAGTTAAAGTAGTTTTTATAGAATCACCAAACACCAAAGTTGAACTTCTTGAACCATTAAATGAGAATAGTCCAATTAGTAAGTTTCTTATGAAAAATCCCAATGGAGGTATACATCACATTTGTTATGAGGTTGGCGATTTAAAATCTGCCTCAAAAAAACTTAAAGAAGTAGGAGCAACAATTTTAGGTGATGGCAAACCAAAGATTGGGGCTCATGGAAACCCTGTAATTTTTTTGAAACCATCAGATTTTTCAGGCACTCTAATTGAGTTAGAAGAAATTAAATAATTTCTATATATTTTTCTTATAACAAACTGAGGCTCCACATTTTCTACAAATTAAATTTAATTTTCGCCTATGTGTTTTCTGTTCCCAACAAGAATTTTCACAATACCTTATCCATTTATAATCTGAAAATTCTAGAGTATGACACCTCTTTGCAGAGCACCCAAGCTTTTTAGCCATTTTTTTCCATACAATGTCATGACCATGCTTAGGACCTACAAGGGCATGAGCTATTTCATGAAGAATTGTGTCATAAATTTCTGGCTTATTTGAATTTTTAATGAAATCCCTTGAAAACGAGATTTTTTTCTCCCTAAAAAAACATGCCCCTGCCCTCACTTTTGCATGATCAAGATCTAATTTCCAATCAAATAGTCCATTTTTGTCCATCTCAAACCTTGCTAGATCCAAAAATTTTCTAAAAGACTCGAAATCTTTAGGCTGTTTATTCTCTACAGAACTTTTACTTCTACTGAGATTAAACACATTTTTTATTTTTAAAATTTCTTTTATCATTTATTTATTTTAAGGTTTTACTTGAGGTTATATGACTTTGCTTGAATTAATTAACATATCATTGAAATGGAATTCTCCAAAAGAAAAACCATTTATCAAAAATCTTAATCTAAAGATAAATAATGGTAATATTTTGAGCGTGTTTGGAAAAAGTGGAGTCGGAAAATCTTCTTTAATTAACGTTATAGCAGGCACTAATGAAGATAACTTGTCATTTGAAGGTGAAATAATTTTAAATGGGAAAATTTTGAATAATATTCCAATCGAAAGAAGAAAAATCGGACTTTTATTGCAAGAGGGTACTTTATTTCCTCATTTGACTGTCGAACAAAATATATATTTTGGAATGAATAGAAAGCTAAAATCAAAAGATAAATTATTTTTAATAGATGAAAATTTAAAAAAAGCTAATATGGACGGCTTTCAAAATAGATATCCACATACTCTTTCAGGAGGTCAAAAAGCCAGGATAGCTTGCCTTAGAGCAGTAATGTCAGAACCAGAATTATTATTACTTGATGAACCTTTTTCATCATTAGATCCTGAACACAGAAATACCTTCAGAAATTTTGTTATTAGTATGATTAAAGAAAGTAAAATTCCTTGTTTATTAGTTACGCACGATGAAGCAGATAAAAGAATTAGTCATGAAAAACCCATAGATTTAAATTTATTTTTAAAGTAAATTTTTTTTTAATTTGTAATAAAACAATAATACGTTGCTTAAATAATATTATTCATTAAGAATGAATAAAAAAATTAAAGGTGCACAATGAATTCGTCTATTAATGCTTCAAAGATTATAATTGATAATGAAGATGACAAAATTGTATCAAAATCCGAAGCCGAAGAAGCGGTTAAGACCTTAATACGCTACATAGGTGAAGATCCTGGAAGAGAAGGCCTATTAGAAACGCCTAAAAGAGTTATAAGATCATTTAACGAATTTTATGCAGGTTACAGCCAAGATCCTGAAATATTTTTAACTAAAACTTTTGAAGATATCGAAGGTTATAACGATATTGTTTTGTTAAAAAATATAAATTTTGAAAGTCATTGTGAACACCATATGGTTCCTATTATTGGTAGGGCTTCTATAGGTTATTATCCAGACAAAAGAGTTGTTGGAATTTCAAAACTAGCGAGAGTGTTAGATCTATATGCTAAAAGACTTCAAACTCAAGAGACTATGACTGCACAAATATTAAATTGTATCGATAAAACTCTGCTACCCAAAGGAACCGCAGTATTTATTGATGCAGAACATCACTGTATGAGTACTAGAGGTGTTTTAAAAAATGATGTTACAATGACTACTAATCTTTTTAGTGGTTGTTTTTTAGAGGATACAAATTTACAAGATAGATTTTTGAAAATGGCAACTTAAGGAAATTTAAATTAAATAGTCTTTAATAAAGCTCACTGAATAAATCATGAAATTTTCACCGATAATTTATCTCATTGGAATGTTATTATGCATTCTTTCTATATTTATGATAGTACCTGCATTTGTAGATTGGTTCTATGGCAATGAAAACTGGCCTGCATTTGTTGGATCTTCTATGGCTACACTATTTGTAGGATTAATACTTTTCCTCACAAATAAAGGAAGTGCAACTGAACATTTAGAATTGAGACAGGCATTTTTATTGACAAATAGTGCATGGATTTCAATCGCTATATTTGGATCATTGCCATTTCTATTATCAGATATTGATATGAGTTTTGTTGATGCTTTTTTTGAGTCAACATCTGGAATTACAACTACGGGTGCAACTGTAATTGAAAATTTAGAAGCAAAATCTCACGGAATCTTAATTTGGCGTGCTCTCCTTCAATGGCTTGGTGGTGTAGGTATAATTGTTATGGCTTTAGCTGTATTACCAATGTTATCAATTGGTGGTATGCAACTCTTTAAAACTGAGTCATATGAAACTCCTGACAAAGTTGTCCCAAAAGCTGCCAGCTTTGCTGCTGGAATTAGTATTGTTTATATAACTTTAACTGTTATTTGGGCATTCATGTTATGGGGTGCTGGAATGCCAATATTTGACTCAATTGCGCATGCAATGACAACCCTTGCAACCGGCGGGTATTCTACAAAATCTGAATCTTTGGCGGCATTTAATTCTTCAACGATTGAAATAATTATTATTTTTGGGATGTTAGTTGGATCACTTCCTTTTGTTCATTATTTAGCTTTAACCAAGAATGGTATAAAAAATTTAATTAAAGATGATCAAGTTAAACTATTCTTGACTTTGGTTTTCTTTGTGGTTCTGATCATGTCATTATATTTAAGCTCAAATAACATACCGTTTCTTGAAGCTTTAAGGTTAGCTTCTTTTAACGTGATTTCAATAATCACTGGAACTGGTTTTGGGACGTCTGATTTTAATAATTGGGGTGGTTTTCCTACAACTATTTTACTCATTCTCATGTTTGTAGGAGGTTGTGCTGGCTCAACAACTTGTGGCTTAAGAATGGCTAGAATACAAGTTTTGATAGCAAACGCAAAAGCACAAGTTTCTAAGCTTATAAGACCACATGCAGTGGTAGTTTCTTATTACAATCAAAAACCAATTCCAGAAAATGTAGCAGAGTCTGTTATGGGTTTTTTCTTTTTATATATAATTTCTTTTGCTGTTATTGCTTCTTTATTGGGAGGATTAGGGCTTGATTTAGTTACTGCCATATCTGGTGCAGCTTCCGCAATTGGAAATGTCGGTCCTGGTTTAGGTGATATAATTGGTCCATCAGGATCATATCAATCGATACCAGAGCTAGGAAAATTAATTTTGTGTGTAGGCATGATATTAGGTCGACTGGAAATTTTTGCAATATTAGTTATGTTCTCACCGTTATTTTGGAAGAATTAATTACAAGTTTTACTAGGAAATATTCTTTCTGTTTTACAAAACTCACAGACAACCTTTACGTTTCCATTTTCATCTGCAATTTCTTTTAATTCTTTTTTACTTAAATTCTTAATAGCAAATTTAATCTTTTTATCTGAACACCTGCATTGATCTTGGATGATTATTTCATTATATACTGTGATTTCAAGTTCATTGAATAATCTATAAAGAATTTCTTCTGATGTAAGGTTAGTTGATAAAAACTCTTCTTTTCCTAATGTTGATAAAAAATTCAATGAATTTTGCCAAACTTCTTCATTGCTTTCCTCGTCAAAGCTACTTTTGACAGGCAATTTTTGTAACATTATAAGTCCTGCAGAAAATAAATTTTTTCTATTGCTTATATCAATGTCATAAAAATTGAAGGTAAGAAATTTTGTTTCTAACTGTTCAGAATTATTAAAATAAAGTTCTGTTGTTTTAGACATGTTTGGTTCTTCAAGAGATACTATACCTTGGTATCTTTTGGTATATTTTCCTTGATCTAAAGTGAATGAAATATGTCCTGAACCCATTAAAGAATTTAAGTTACTATCTGCACTTTTAAAACCTGCGTTTAGACCAACATAACCCCTAAGAAACCCATCACTTGTTATGTCAGAAAATAAAGTGTGAACGTCTCCTGTACCTTTAGCCTGAATCGTAAAAACACCATTATGCTTCATTCTAGACCCCAAACATGCGGTAATGGTAAGTGTATCAGCAAATAAACTTTCTACATTTTTCGGATATTTATGGCGCTTTACTATTTCAGAAACAACGGTCTGAAGTCTTACAATGTTACCTCTAACACTATTGTTACCAAATTGGAATGGAATTACGTGATCAATCAAAGTCATTTTAGAAATATAAGTTACTCAAATTTTTTATTTAAGACAAAATTGCATGATTGCTTTTTGTGCATGTAATCTATTCTCAGCTTCGTCAAATACAACAGATTGACTTCCTTCTAACACTTCAGAACTTACCTCTTTGTTTCTGTAAGCGGGTAAACAATGCATAAAGATCGCATTCTTATCTGCTAATTCCATTATTTTTTTATTTACTTGAAATGGTGTGAATTGATGTTCAGGAAATGGGCTTTTGTCGCCCATTGATCTCCATGTATCAGTAATAATACAGTTTGCACCTTCTGCAGCTTCTTGAGGATCATGTGTAATAGAAATATTATTATTTTTTTCAAGAGCCCATGATATTGTTTTTGTATCTGGTTTTACGCCCTTAGGACAAGCTATGTTTAATTCAAAATTTAATAAACCAGAAGCCTCTATCCAGCTTTGTAAAACATTATTACAATCACCAAACCAGGTAATTTTTTTGTTTTCAAAATCTTTTAGATGTTCTTTTATAGTAATTAAATCTGCTACAACTTGGCAAGGATGACTGAAATCTGTAAGAGCATTAATTACAGGAACCTCAGATATATTTGCATACTTTATTAACTGATCATGTCCAAAACATCTTATAATCACCATATCAGCATATCGTTCTAATACACGAGCAGTATCCTCAACAGTCTCTCTTTCACCTAACTGCATTTCTTTTTCATTCAAAAGATAGCTGTTTCCACCTAATTGATTTATTCCTATTTCAAAAGATATTCGAGTTCTTAAAGAAGGTTTTTCAAAGATAAGAACAACATTTTTGTCTTTCATAAATTGAGTACAATTATTGTTCTTCCATTTTAAAGACAATGAAATTAAATCAATAAGTTGATCTTTTTTTAGATCCTTTAAATCAATAAAATTTGGCATAATATTTTAGTTTTTTTTAATTTCTTTAACAACTTCACTTAAAATTTCAAAAGCTTGGTCTATTTCTTCTTTAGAAGTATTAAGTGGTGGAAGTAATCTAATTGTATTTTCTGCAGCGCCTACTAGCAACAAACCTTTTTCTCTTGAAATGTTTCCAAAATCACCTGCGGCAATATTTTCTGTTAACTGAAAGCCCCTTAACATTCCTGAGCCTTTTTTACATAATATTACTGGAGATACTTTATCGTCATCATTTACTAAGGTATCCATTTTATTTTCAAAGTAAATAATATTTTCTCTTAAGCTTAAGAGAAAATCATTTTCTAATAGAAGATCCAAAACAGCATTGGCGGATCGCATAGCTAAAGGATTACCTCCAAATGTACTGCCATGAGTGCCTGGTATCATTGCATCACCTACTTTGGCTTTTGCCATAACTGCTCCTACTGGAAACCCTCCACCAAGACCCTTAGCTAACGCTATTATGTCTGGTTCAATATTTTCTTGTTCATAAGCAAAAAGGGTCCCTGACCTACCCATTCCAATTTGCACTTCATCTGAAATCAACAAAGATCCATTTTCATTGGCAATATCTTGCAGTAATTTAAGGTAACCTTTAGGAGCTTTTCTTGCACCACCTTCTCCTTGAACTGGTTCTACTAAAATAGCCGCAACATGTTTACCTATTTTATTTTTTAAACTTTCAATATCTCCCCATTCAACATGTGTAAAGCCTTGGGCAGATGGTCCGAATCCTTCTCTAAATAATGGTCTATCATTTGCAGCCAACATTGCTAATGTACGGCCATGAAAAGCTCCAGTGGCACAAATAATTTCTGTCCTATCTTTTTCACCGTTTGCCCATGCAAACCTTCTAGCAACTTTAACAGCCCCTTCAGTCGCTTCAGCACCAGAATTACAAAAGAAGACTCTGTCTGCACACGAATTTTCTACAAGTTTTTCTGCAACTGTTTCTTGTTCTGGAATCCTGTAAAGATTAGATGTATGCCATAATTTCGAAGCTTGATCTTTTAAAGCCTCCACTAACTTTGGATGACAATGTCCAAATGCATTAACAGCAATACCACTTGCATAATCTAAATATTTTTTTCCATCATCTGAGTATAAATAACTACCTTCACCATGCGTAAAGGCAATATCAATCCTTCCATATGTTGTCATTATAGACGGGCTTATTGTCATACTAAAACTTTCATAAATTTATAAGAATATACAATAATAATTAAAAATAAATAAATAAGAAATTTTAAATGAAATGCTTGGCTAATTTAAGTCCTTGAGCTTGATAATTATTTGAGCTTCCAGCCTCTCCATACAAAATACTTGGTACATTTGCCATTGGTTCATAAACAAGTCTACAGACTGTCTGGTCTTGTTCTATTAAAAAAGGTACATCATGAGATCTTACCTCCAATACTGCTTTGGTTTTAGAAGCACCAAGTTCTGTCAAACCAAATCCAGGGTCAAAAAAACCAGCATAATGAGCTCTAAATTCACCAACCTTGGTATCATAGGCTCTCATCTCTGCAGCATACTTTGACGGAACAGAAACGTATTCTTTACTAGCTAATATGTAGAATGCATCAGGGCTGAGTATTAAACTTCCTTGATTGTTTTTATTGTGATAATCACCACCTTGGTAAAGAAGATCTTCTACAGTTATTTTTTCCCAAAACAAATCACGTTTATAATGATTTGGTTTATCGATGTCTATAAGCATAGAATGTTTTCTCGCTTTGTAGCCAATCAAACCATTTTCACCAACTAAATCTACAGATAGAGGAACACCATTTTTAATTTTATCAGGGAGATTTATATTATCTTGATTTCTAACCAATCCAACATGTTCTTGCAATATCTCCATTTCTTTATCTGAAGTAAATGACTGTCCTCTTCTTAATCTTAATTGATTAAGTCGTGAACCAGTTCTTACTAAAACAGAAAATGTCCTAGGAGATATTTCTGCATATAAGGGTCCATGATATCCAACTGGAACTTCTTCAAATTCCATTGTACCATCAACAATTAATCTAGTGAAAACGTCAAGTCTTCCAGTAGAACTTTTTGGATTTGCGATCCCTGTTAAATTATCAGTCAAACTTATATTCTCTAACAACTTGACGATATACACACATCCACATTCTAAAACAGCACCATCTATTAGACTAAATTCGTGCATTGCAAGATCTTTTAATCTACTAGATACTTTATGTCCCTTACCTGGAAGAAAGGAGGCTGGCACTCTCCACGCTTTTATACCCAATCTTAAATCAATAGAGGCTGGTTGAATTAGATCTTTTTCAATGCCATTTTCACTAGTAATTACATTTTTATTGATCAATTCTAAAATTTCTTGACTTGATAAAACACCAGCAATTTTTTGAATTTTATTCATATTAGATTTCCAAAATTATTTTAACTAAGACCTAAGTCTATACCCTGTTTTTAGTATATACCAAGCAAATATACTTAGTGCAAAGTTACAACAAAGTAAAACTGAACTTCCCAATATAGGAGAAGCATCACTTAATCCAATAAAACTAAATCTTAACCCATCAATAGCATAAAAAATAGGATTACAATATGCTAAAATTTTTAGAGATTCAGGAAGTCTTTCTATTGAATAAAAAGTACCAGATAAAAATGCTAGTGGTTGAATTATAAAATTTGAAATAATTGATAATTGATCAAATTTTTGAGCCCATATCCCAGCAAGCATCCCAATTATTGCTAATGTTATGCCTCCTTGAATTAAGTATAGCGTCATCCATAAAAAATATTTTGGGAAATCAATAATACCTAAAATCCATAACAATAAGAAAGAAGCTGTAAAAACACATAACCCTCTAGTAACACCAGCTAAAGTATGGGCAATCAAAATTTCTATGGGTCCTAATGGAGACATTAATAGATCGACTATAGATCCTTGAACTTTTGCGGTCATAAAGGCTGAAGAAACATTAGCAAATGAGTTTTGGATAACACTCATCATGATTAATCCTGGAACTAAGAAAGTTATAAATGGAACCTGATGAAAACCAGCATTTCTATCAATCGCAATTGAAAATACAATTACAAAAAGTAGAGTAGTTACCATGGGAGCTGTAATAGTTTGCAAGAAAACATTCGTAAACCTCTTTACTTCCTTAATGTATAAAGTAAATAAACCAGTCAAATTTACCTTTCCAATTTCTCTTTTAACACCAAGTTTAAAATTTTTATTTTTCAAAAATTTTTCTCCATTAATATAAATATTTATAATTTTTATAATCTATATATATTAATTAGTAATTATATTTAGTTAAGATAAATGAATTTTCGCATGAATGAAGAAGAAAAAATAATTAAGAAAATGAGAAAATCTGCAATGTCTTATTTGGCTCGATATGAAGTTTCAGTTCACCAATTTGAAAACACAATGAAACGAAAACTATCTAATTTAAAAGTTGATTCAAATAACTTAGATAAGATTAAAATAATAAGAAATTTAAAAAATGAGATGATATTATCCAAATTCATTGATGATAAGCGTTTTGCTGAAACAAAAATTCGTTCAATAAGACGTCAAGGTGGATCAGAAAGATTTATTTATGCAAAATTAAGTGAAAAAGGAATATCAAACGATATAATTAAATGTGCTATTAATACAGTAGATGAGGACCATGAAAACGCAGAAATGATTGCAGCAATAACTTTTATTAAGAAAAAGAATATAGGCATCTATTATAAAAAGAACTTAGAAAATAAAATTGATGAATTTGAATTAAAAAATAAATGGTATGGAGCACTCTCAAGAAGAGGTTTCTCGTTAGATATAGTTAAAAAGGTTTTTGAAATTAAAGATATTGAAAAAGCTGATTTAATTTTAGAAGATAATCTATAAAAATATAAAAGGATTAGAAAATGACTAATAAGGATTTATATGCACCATCCTCTGACATAATTAAAAATTCTCACGCAAATAAAGCTGAATATGAAAGAATGTATGAAGAATCTATTACTTCTCCTGAAAAATTTTGGGAAAAACATGGTAAAAGAATTGACTGGATGAAGCCCTACACAAAAATTAGGGATGTGTCCTATAATAAAGAAGATCTTCATATCAGATGGTATGAGGATGGAGCACTTAACGCTAGTTATAATTGTTTAGACAGACATATAGAAACCAGAGGTAATAACACAGCAATTATTTGGGAAGGTGATGACCCGAATGAGTCCAAACATATTAGCTACAATGAACTTCATGAACAGGTATGTAAATTTTCTAATGTATTATTAAATGCTGGTGCAAAAAAAGGTGATCGAATAACAATCTACATGCCAATGATCCCAGAAGCAACAGTTGCAATGTTAGCATGTACTAGAATAGGAGCTATTCATTCAGTTGTCTTTGGTGGTTTTTCTCCAGACGCTCTAGCTGGAAGAATTGAGGATTGTAATTCAACAATAATTATTACTGCGGATGAGGGTATAAGAGGAGGAAAAACGATACCTTTAAAATCTAATACTGATGAGGCTATATCAAAAGCTAAAATGTGCAAAACTACAATCGTAGTTAAAAGAACAGGAGTTGAAATTAATTGGATAGACGGCCAAGATATTTGGTATCATGAAGAAATGGAAAAGGCATCAGCTAATTGTCCACCCGCTGAAATAAATGCCGAAGATCCAATGTTTATATTATATACCTCAGGATCGACAGGTAAACCTAAAGGAGTTCTTCATACAACTGGAGGATATATGGTTTATGCTTCTATGACGCATCATTATGTTTTTGATTATCAAGAAAATGAAATTTATTGGTGTACTGCAGATGTAGGCTGGGTAACAGGACATTCCTACATAGTTTATGGCCCATTATCAAATGGTGCCACTACATTGATGTTTGAAGGTGTGCCAAACTATCCTACAGTTAGTAGATTCTGGGAAATAGTAGATAAACATAAAGTTAATATTTTCTACACTGCACCAACAGCAATAAGAGCGTTGATGGCCGAAGGTAATGAACCCGTAAAAAAAGCAAAACGAAATAGCCTTAGGATTTTAGGTAGTGTAGGAGAACCAATTAATCCAGAAGCATGGAATTGGTATAGCGATGTTGTTGGTGATGGACGTTGTCCGGTAGTTGACACTTGGTGGCAAACTGAAACTGGTGGGATATTAATTACTCCATTACCAGGAGCAACTGATACAAAACCAGGTTCTGCTACAAAACCTTTTTTTGGAATATTGCCGGTTATTGTTGACAGTGATAATAAAGAATTAACAGGAGCCACTGAAGGAAATTTATGCATAAATATGTCTTGGCCAGGTCAAATGAGAACAGTCTTTGGTGATCATCAACGTTTTATAGATACATATTTTTCAACCTTTCCAGGAAGATACTTTTCTGGTGACGGATGTAGAAGAGATGAAGACGGATATTATTGGATAACTGGAAGGGTTGACGATGTAATAAATGTGTCCGGTCATAGAATGGGAACAGCTGAAGTTGAATCCGCCCTAGTAGCTCATACAGATGTTGCTGAAGCAGCCGTTGTTGGATACCCTCATAACATAAAAGGTCAAGGCATCTATGCCTATGTTACTGTCAATATTGGTGTTGAATCATCTGAAGAATTATTGAAAGAATTAAAACAATGGGTAAGAAAAGAAATAGGCCCAATTGCTACGCCAGATTTAATTCAATTTGCCCCCGGTCTTCCTAAAACAAGATCAGGTAAGATAATGAGACGAATATTAAGGAAAATAGCTGCTAATGAACACGAAGAATTAGGCGACGTTTCAACATTAGCTGACCCGCAAGTTGTTCAAAATTTAGTGCAAAACAGAAAAAATACTTAAATATTTTTCAACTTTGCAAAATAATTTATAGCAAACTTTATCAATAATGGGAGAGTGGCTACTAATATAAAACTCACCATTAGCGTAAATGACATAACGTCATTTATATTATTAACCTTCGAAATTTCTGATCCAGCATTTACATATATTACTGTCGCAGGTAACATTCCTAATTGGCTTATATAGTAAAACCTAAAAAGAGAAACAGGTAACACTCCCATGATTAAATTTATTAACACAAATGAAATGGTAGGTATCAATCTAAGACTTAAAAGGTAATAATTACCATTTACACTAAATTTATTGTCTATTATGGTTTTTGTTTTTTGAAATTTATCATTAATAAATTCCTTTAGAAGATATCTAGATAATAAAAAACAAATACATGCTCCAATTGTCGATGCAAAGGAAACTATAATCACACCCTCAATAACTCCAAACATGGCTCCAGCAGCGATGGTCAAAATAGTAGGAACAAGAGGAAAGGATAAACCCGAAAAAAGAATATATAGAATAAAAAATGAAATCCTTGATATATAAATTTCCTCACTAACCCATATTTTCAGGAAATTAATATTTTCCTTTAATTTATCTAAATTGAAAATTTCCTGTAGGTATATGTAAGATATTAAAAAAGTACAGATTAAAATAAAAATTAATAGTGCGGGTCTTCTCATTATGAGTTAAACACCCCAAATCCTATCAGCAAATTCTGGATAAAATTCTGAAACCATATAAGATATCTTACTTCTTAATATATTTATTCTATTTTCATTAGGTATAGACATATTTGTCAAATTATCATCAACATCAAATTTAAAACCTGTTAGTTTAATAACATTTTCCAAACTTTCATTATTATGAATTTTTAAAAGACAGAAACGTTTCTTTTGTTTGTTAAATTTGAATAAGGCCCTATTTGTTAATAGGAATTTCGGTCCTCCAGGTCTGTAGATGTTTTCATCAGAAAATCCAGGAGCAGAAATAAAGTCTACTTTATTAACTAAAGTTCTTGGTGAATGTTCTTCCCTAAATAAAATAATTTGCGGTACTACAAAGTACATTAGAGCTGATCCAAATGAACCAGGGAACCTCTTTTGTATATTTTCATAGCTTCCAGTGCCTACTAAATTTATATTAGCTTCGCCATCAATTTGAACACCTCCTAAGAAGAATGTGTCTATTCTACCTTGAGCTGCACAATCAAAAAGTTCTCTAGCACCATCAGTAAAATTATTATATTTATTAGAGTGTAAGATTGTAACTCTTAATCTATTATTTTGTATTTTTGCTTCTTCTTTTGCTAACAAAGCCGCCGCACCAGGAATTGGCGATGCAGCACCAACTGCTATATGCTTATCGTTAATTAGCAAATCAGCTAATTGACTTATTAATAACTCTTCTCTTTTAAGTTCAATCAAAAATTAAACCCTTAAATTAATTGAACAAATACTTTTTCATATAATCCTCAAAGCCTTTTTGTGTCTTTGCAGCAATTGAGTACTTTTTAATTTCATCATTATCTGCGCCATAAACTCCTGGCAAAGCGCATGGCCAGGCTCCATTTTTAACAACAGATATTCCGTCAATATATAATGCAGGCAAACAAGTAGCAGCAGATAATTCATCATCAAATAAGTCAATATCTAGAATTTGTTCAGTTGTAACAAATACATTTTTTGAGGCATGAGCAAGAGTTGCTAATTCCCGTCTCCTTCCAATTTGAATATTTCCATTTTTGTCCACGCAAGGTGCATGAAATATTAATACATCTAATTGGACTGCAGGAAGTAATAGGATTGGTTCATCCTTGTTACCTGAAGATTTCATTGGATTTTCTATAACTTGCCAGTCTTTTCTATATTTTTGTATATCAGAGCCAATTACTCCCCTTAAAGGCATAAATGGAACAGATTTTTCAGTAGCTTGAAGTTGAGCATGCAATGCAGGACATGTAGAATCTTTTATTACTATTTTACCTGTCTCTACAGCCTCTGAAAATCTTGGAGCTAAACCAAATTCACCTAAAGTTACAGCTGCTGCTTCAATTTGAGACACACAACCACTTCCGATTAACATATCACCTTGAATAGTTGTTAATGGTAGGCAATATAATCTTAAGTCCTTTATACCCTTTTTTATTAGTTCTTTTGTAAACTCCATTGGAACTCCAGAATAATCTGCTGGAATTCCAATTAAATCTCCATCTTTAACTTCATCAACTATTTCTGAGAGAGATAATTCATTAAATTGGTTCATTAAATATCCTCCCTAATATAAAATATATATTTTAATACGAGCTTTTTTGACCCTTATTGTACTTCATTATAGATTCTTTTAACATTTTTTCTTCTTTACACCCAAGATAACATATTTTTTTTAGTTTTTTTAGATTTGCTTCTGCTTTTTCTAAATTTCCTTGGGTAAGAAACATTTCTCCTTGATATTCAAGAGCACCCTTGTGCTTTGGAGAAATTTTAAGAGCTTTATCATAATATTGGGCAGCTTTATCAAGATGACCCATTTTTCTATATGAGAACCCTAAATAATTATATATGTCTGCATCTTTTTTATTGGTTTTTTCAGCCTTAAGAAGATTATCAATAGCGGCTTCGTATGATTTTTTATTAATTAATTTAACCGCTTTATAGTAATAAGTTGATTTAACATCCATCTCTTTACTGTCATCTCCACCACCTCCAGCAGCAAAGGTGGATACCACCAGTAATTGACTTAAAGAAATTATTGTAAAAAATTTTATGAAATTTTTAAAAAAGTTTTGATAAAACATTATCGCTCCATTTAATTTAAGAAATATAGACTTATATATAAATTACTTTAAATTTTTCTAGGATAAACATGCGATTATTTCTCATATCTTCTTTTATTTTAATTTTAATCAACATAAATAAAGCTATTAGCGACATTTTGCCAAATGATTTATTTTCGTCAGTGGAAGTTGTTGAACTTCAAATGAGCTCTCTTCAGACAAACTCAATAAAAAATAATTCTGGAATATACCAATGTTGGCTATTTGCACATCCAGAAAATAAGAGATATACAGGACCATTTGGTAATTTCAAAAAAATGATTTCTGATACATCTTATAAAATATTGTTAAATTCAACCAAATTCAAAATCAAATTAATCGAAGAAAATAAAAACAAAGCTGCTTATTCAGTTAATGTAGACGCATATGATAATAAACGCTACAATTTAAAATGGCTTTTAGAAAAAGCATCTGTAAGTAAAGATTGCAAAAATTGTTGGATGACGACTGCGGTTACACAACCACAATTTATAGGGCAGTTGAACTAAAATAAAGTGGAGAAAAATATGAAAACAGCAAAAGATTACCTTCAAGAAGCTAATGAAGTCGTGAAAAAAATTGACGTAAAGGAAGCAATTGAAAAGCATAAATCAAAATCCGCAATTTTTATAGATGTACGAGATAGTTCTGATATTAAAAAAACAGGAACAATTTTAGATGGTCTAGAAATTCCAAGAGGTCTAATTGAGTTTGTCGCTGATGAGGCAACTCCACTCTACAATAATAACCTTAAAAAAGATTTGGAAATAATACTTATCTGTGGAGTTGGCGGCCAGGCTGCGTTAACTGGTAAGACACTTATAGAAATGGGGTATAAAAATGTTCTTAATGTAGGAGGCATTCCAGATTGGGAAAAAAATGGTGGCCCAATGAAAAAATACTAAAACATTTATTTTAAAATTTATGTCAAAAACAATCGCAATATTAATGCCTGGAGATATGGGGCATGCATGTGGTAAAGCATTCAAAAATAATAATTTTAGAGTTGTAACTTGTTTAAGCCAGAGAAGTATTAGAACTAAAAGACTGGCTGTATCATCAGGTTTTGAAGATTTAGGTACGATTGAAAATGTTGTTGAAAATTCTGATATTATATTATCAATACTGCCTCCTGAATTTGCTCTTCAACAAGCTAAAATAGTTAACGATGCAATTTTAAAAAAAGAAAAACACATTACTTATGTTGATTGTAATGCTGTATCTCCTGAAACTGCATTAAGAATTAATGATTCAATATCCTCTAAGTTTTGTAATTTTATAGATGGTGGTATTATTGGGTTCAATCCGATTGTAGAAAATGGACAAACAAGGTTGTATACATCTGGACCTAATACTCAACCAATTAAATTACTCCACAAAAAAGGATTTATAATAAAAGATTTAGGTTTAGAAATAGGTAAAGCTTCTGCAATGAAAATGGTTTATGCTAGCGCAACAAAAGGAACTTTTGCACTTCATGCAGCAGTTTTAACAACTGCTCATAAACTTGGTCTTACTTCTGAATATTTTGCTGAATTGGAATATAGCAAACCTGATATATTATCAGCAATGGAAAGGATGGTTCCAAGAATTCCTCTTGATGCAGCAAGATGGGAAGGAGAAATGTTTGAAATTGCTAATACTTTTTCTGATGCTGGGGTTACCTCAAAATTCCACGAAGGTGCAGCTGATATGATGTCTTTAGCAGATAAAACACCTATTGCTAGAGAGACTAGAGAAACAGTCGATGAAAAAAGATCTTTGATTGATGTACTTGATATGTACGTAAATGCAATTAAAAAATAAAATATAAAACACTTGTAAATTAGTTAACAAATGAAGTAAATCATTAACATGTTTATTGTTAACCAAAATTTTTTCGAAGCTATAAAAGACAAATTCTTCTACGGCTGGGTAATTGTTGGAATTGGGAGTCTTGGTATTTTTACGAGTGGAGCAGGACAATCCCATACCTTTAGTCCTTTTATACCAGTAATATCTCAAGATCTTAAAATTTCCAGTACATCAATTACTACTGCTTATATGATAGCAACTTTATTTGCTGCTTTTCTTTTGCCAAAAATGGGAAAATTAGTTGACAAATACGGACCAAGAAAAATTTTAATATATACCGTCTTACTCCTTGGAATTGGATGTATGATTTTTGGAGCTGCATCAAACTTTCTAATGTTGGCCATCGCATTTGGATTTTTGAGATTTTTTGGGCAAGGCTCTCTAATGCTTGGTTCTGCGAATATTATAACTCAGTGGTTTGATAAGAAAAGAGGATTTGCATTAGGATTAATGGGTTTAGGGTTTGCTTTTTCTATGGGTTTACACCCCTATATCTCTGACTTTTTAATTTCAAATTACGGATGGAGAATGGCATGGGTTATTCTAGGTTTATCTACATGGTTTATCATGTTACCACCATTAATTTTCTTAGCAATAGATAAACCTGAAGATGTAAGCATTAAACCAGATGGAATTTTAGAAAATAATAAAGAAAGTAAAAAAAATGCAAAAATTTTTGGTCTCAATCTTGAAGAAGCCCTAAAGGAAAAAAGCTTCTACATACTTGCATTTTCATTTTTTTCTATATCTTCATTAGTAACTGCGCTTCATTTTTTTCAAGTTACAATTTTAAGTCAATACTTTGGAATGGCGAGTAGCACTGCAGCTGCTTTATTCATACCAACAATGGTTTCGATGATTATCTTTATTCCTATTGCAGGTAAAATTTTAGACAGATTTGAAACTCATAATATTATTGGTGTTGCATTGTTAATAACCACGGCTTCACTATTATCCATAACCTTTGCAAGTAATTCTACCTTTTCAATGATTTATGCAATGATTTTTGGAATTAATAATGGATTTAATTTATCTTTATTTGGCTATATCTGGCCAAGGTATTTTGGAAGACTACATGTTGGTAGTATTCAAGGCACAGGTCAAATGATATTAGTTGTAGGGGCATCAATTGGCGCAATGCCGTTCGCAATATCAATGGATCTTGGTTATGACTTAATTACAACTATAAGACTTTCTGCATTATATCCTTTTTTCTCAGCATTTTTATGTTTTTTCTTTTTAAGAGAAAGTAAAAAACTTGCAGAAATGAAGAAATAAATTAAATTGAATTTAGTAACCATTTATAAAAATACTTCTAATAATTTTAAAGCCATCCTAGCAATGATTTTGGCTGTATTTTGCGTAACTATAATGAGCGTTCAAGCTAAATTAGTAGGTATTGAATACCATGCCGTACAGATTACATTTGCAAGAGCCATGGTTGTAATAATTCTTTTATTACCTCTAATTTACAAGCTAGGAGGCATAAAATTTTTAAAAACAAATAAACCTTATCTTCATTTCTTTAGAAGCTTAGCGGGACTTACTGGGAACATAATGTTTTTTTTAGCCTTTCAAAGACTACCTGTTGCAGATGTAACAGTAATATCTCAAGCTGTACCAATTTTTTCATGTATTTTTGCAATAATCTTTCTCAACGAAATAATAGGGTGGCGAAGATGGTTAGCCATTTTAATTGGATTTGTTGGAGTAGTAATTGCAATAAACCCAACTGGAACTATAACTGATGCTTCAATTTATACCTTAATTGGCACTTTAATGTGGTCTACTACTATTATTTTTTTAAGATTACTGGGGACAACTGAACATCCTGTAAAAACGGTCTTTTACTTTATGTTAGTAAGTTTTATTCTAACTTCTTTTTTTCAACCATTTTTGTGGAAAGAACCTTCATTAAGAGTTATTTTATTATTTATTGGACTAGGTGTATCAGCTTTTTTAACACAATTGTTAATGACTTACGCATTACAAAAAGCACCTGCTTCAATTGTAAGTCCATTTAATTATACAGGAATTGTATGGGCAATTATTTTTGATTACTTGATATGGAACTCGCATCCAATAATTTCTACAATTGTAGGAGGATTTATTATAACAATGTCAGGTATATATATATTCAAAAGAGAGGCTAAGATAAAATCAATTAAATAAATTATTTTTAAATTTAAAGTATAAAATCAATTCAAATATGAAATAACCAATAATTGGCATTATTATAAGAGCATTACTTAAAGGAGTGAATTCACCCACAAATCCTAAAATTATACCTCCAACTGTTAATGATCCAAAAGAAATACTTGACCACCAAGTTAAGACTCTAGCCCTATAAACTTCTTCTACTTCTAATTGGATAATTGTTTGAGTTCCAATACCAACCGCAGTTGTAGTAAAACCGACAACTGTAAAAAATATGGCCATTGTATAAACTTCTGAAATAAAGCCAATAATGCAGCTTATTATCAGACCAAGCATTAACATTGATACTAATTTAGTTTCAATTTTACTTTTATTACTATTTCTAAAACCAATCCAAATTGACGCCAATAAAGCTCCAATACCCGCAGTAGTTGTAATTAAAGATAACCCAAAACTCCCTTGTTTTAATATTTCTCCTGCAATTGTTGGTTGAATTTCAAGCATCCCTCTGACAAAAAAGGCGCTTACAAAAACAACAAATAAACCTTTTAGAATAATGGGGGTCCTTATCGCAAATTTTCCACCTTCCAAAAATCTATGAAAAAAATTTCCTTGTAAAACTTCTTTCTTAATCCTTGTTCTTAAGGGCATATAAATTAAGACTGGAATCAATGGAACATAAGTTAATGCAGCAATCAAAAAAGTTACTTCAAGATTAAAAAAAGCTATCAATCCTCCAGCAAAAGCAGGACCAACAACTCTTGATCCATTAAAGGAGGCAGAATTTAGACCTACAGCGCTAGAAAGTAAATTTTTTGGAACAACAATAGAGACAAAAACCAATCTTACAGGGTGGTAACAAGCACTTAATAAACCTTGTAAAACAGACAAAAAAGCTAAAGTAAATAGTGTGTGTTGGTCTAAATATTGTAAGAACCAAATTAATATTCCGATTAAAAACATTAAAATTTTTAATATTACACTTGCTACCCTCATATTCCAATTTTCTGCAAATACAGCAAAAAATGGTCCTAATACTCCTGCAGGTGCCATAAGAGCTAAAGTTACAAAACTTGTCCAAAATGTAGATTCTGTAATTTCCCAAGTAAGCCAACCAACTCCAATTTTTTGTATCCAGAGCCCAAAAAGAGAAACCGTATTACTAAAAAAATATAAGCTAAATGATCTATTTGATAAGGCATTCATGAATTAAAAAAAGTTTCTATAGCTTTGTTAAAGTCAGATGAGTTTTCACAATATGGTGCGTGACCAACATTTGAAAGCTCTAATACTTTTGCATGAGGTAATGATTGTTGTAATCTATTAGAACGCTCGTTTGATACAACAATATCTTTTGAACCTTTTAATATAAGACATGGTTGATTAACTTTTAACAAACTAGTTGAAGTATCAAGTGTTTGCATAGCCATTCCACCTGACATTATGGAACCTTCTGTAATTTCTTCACTAATAATAGATAAGAAACTGAATATTTCTTTATCTTTTAATTCAGGCAACATCTTTTTAATTCTTAATTTACCAAATTCTTCATTAGACAACTTTTTTCTTTCTTCAAGTCTTTGACTATAGGGTTTCCTTAGAGGACTCTTAGGCAGTAATGCGTAACCTTTATGAGTACATGACAAAACTAATTTATTTACACTATCAGAAAAGTCAGCTGAAACAATTTGAGCTAACATGCCGCCCATCGAGTGACCTACTAAGTCAAATTTCTTAATTCCTAAATTTGTTGTCAAGTTATTCACTAGCTTTGCAATCTCAAACATATTTAAATCCGCAGCATCTGATTTTCCAAAACCAGGTGCATCAATTGCAATTACTGACCTTTTATCTCTGAAATGTAAAAATTGAAAAGCCCAACTTTTGCTATTCCCATTAAAACCATGTAAAAATACGATTGGTATATTATCATTAAATTTATTGATCCTAAAAGATATGTTTAAATTATATTCTTTATCACTAAATATTTTTAATTTGGGAAGTTTTTTCAAAATTTCTAAGTGGTTCAATGTCTCCTCCTGTAATTACTTTTTATAATAAAAAAAAACAAAAAAAGATTTAATTATATAAATTTATTTTATCTTTTGACTCTATGTTATTTTTAATTCAATGTTTTTTTAAGGATATTTTAGGAGAGTAAAATGAAATTAATCAACAGACTTTTTATTATTTTGATAAGTTGTCTTTTATCAAGTGTTGCACTGGCAAAAGACCTTACTGTTGGATTGAAATCAGAGCCCAGCTCTATTGATCCACATTATCATAATCTTGGTCCAAATAATGCATTTGCAACCCATATTTATGGGACATTAGTTGGATCAGACGAAAACCAACAACATTATCCAGATTTAGCTACTTCGTGGGAACCTATCAATGACACCACTTGGGAATTTAAGCTCAGAAAAGGTGTAAAGTTTCATGATGGAAGTGATTTTACTGCAGATGATGTTCTCTTTACGGCTCAAAGAGCACAAAATGTTCCAAAATCTCCATCAGGTTTTGGTACTTATTTAAAGGGAAAGGAATTTATTAAAATTGATAGTCATACAATTCACATAAAAACAAAGAAACCCTATCCTTTGATGCCAAATGATATTATGACAGTTAAAATTATATCAAAGAAAAATGGAGAAGGCGCAACTACAGCTGACTATAATAGTGGTAAAGCGGCAATTGGTACTGGTCCTTATAAGTTTGTAGAGTGGGTGCCAGGAGATAAAATAGCCTTAAAAGCTAACGAAAATTATCATGGTGCAGGTACTGGAGCGCCTAAATACAAAAATATTTTATTTAAACCAATTAAATCTGGTCCTGCAAGAATTGCAGCACTATTAGCTAAGGATGTAGATTTTATAGATAATGTACCTCCTTTAAATGTTGCAAAAATGAAAAAAAATCCAACTATTAAGTTAAATAGCGGATCTTCTAATAGAGTGATTTATCTTCATATGGACCAATTCAGAGAGGATTCACCTCATATTACAGCAATAGGTGGTGGTAAAATTAAAAACCCTCTAATGGATGTCAGGGTAAGAAAAGCTCTTTCTTTAGCAATTAATCGTGATGCAATGGTTTCAAAAGTGATGGAAGGTATTGCTGTAAAGGCAGGCCAATTATTACCAGCAGGTTTCCATGGTGTCTCAGATAAAATGAAACCAGATCCATATGATCCGGAAGCTGCAAAAAAGTTATTAGCAGATGCTGGTTATGGAAACGGTTTTGAAATGACTATTCATGGTCCAAATGATAGATACATTAATGATGCAAAAATTGCTGAAGCACTTGCACAGATGTTCTCAAGGATAGGTGTTAAAACAAAAGTTGAAACAATGCCAAAAGCTGTTTACTTCAAAAGAGCATCAAGAGGTGGTCCAAATAAGAGCCCTGAATTTAGTTTTATGGTCCTTGGTTGGGGTGCTGGTTCTGGAGAAGCATCATCTCCATTAAGAGCTTTATTACATACTTATGACAAATCTATTGGTATGGGAAGAGCGAATAGAGGAAGACATTCTGATCCAGTTGTTGATAAGCTAATTCAAAAGGCACTTGGAACAGTTGATTCAGACTCCAGAGGTAAACTTTTAGCTGAAGCTACCGAGGTGGCAGTTGGTAAAAACTATGGTGTTATTCCAATTCATTATCAAATGAATACTTGGGCTGCAAAGTCTTCTTGTAGCTATACTCCAAGAACTGATGAAAGAACAATAGCAACATATTTAAATTGTAAATAAGTTATAACCTAAGAACTAGAGCAAGTTTGCTCTGGTTCTTTTTATTAAAGAATTCTTAAATGACATCATTTATTTGTACAAGACTCGCTCAAAGTATACTTGTTTTATTTATTATGTCTCTGTTAGTTTTTGGAGGAGTAAATCTAGTAGGTGATCCTGTAGAAATGCTAATTAATCCTGAAGCTGATCAAGCCGAAGTAGAAAGAGTTATCCGCGAACTTGGACTAGATAGACCTGTAACAGAACAGTATTGGTATTTTTTAGTAAACGCTTTTAAAGGGGATTTAGGAAGCTCATTTATTTTTGGAGAACCTGCCCTGAAGTTGATAATCCAGAGAATGCCGGCCACATTAGAACTGGCCTTGTTCTCATTATTTATATCTTTAATTATAGCAATACCGTTAGGTATATACGCAGGATATAACCCTGACAGCAAAGCAAGTAAGGTTATTATGGCAGGTTCTATCTTTGGCTTTTCTATGCCAACATTTTGGGTTGGTATTATATTTATCATGATATTTGCTGTTCAACTTGGATGGTTGCCATCAACTGGTAGAGGTGAGATTGGAACCTTTATGGGCATAAATAGTTCTTTGTTTACTCTAAATGGACTCTCCCATGTTTTTTTACCTGCACTAAATTTGGCGTTATTTAAAATTTCTTCTGTGATACGTTTAACACGAGCAGGAACAAGAGAAATAATTCTTCAAGATTATATTACATTTGCAAGATCTAAAGGGATTTCAGAAAAAAGAGTTGTTTTAATACATGTTTTAAAAAATATTTTAATTCCAATTGTCACTGTTGTTGGTCTTGAATTTGGTTCCTTAATCGCTTTCTCAACAGTTACTGAAACTGTGTTCGCATGGCCAGGGATGGGAAAGTTAATAATTGATTCAATTTACAATCTTGATCGCCCAGTTATTGTTGCATACTTAATGATCATTGTAACATTTTTCGTATTTTTAAATTTAATTGTCGATATAATTTACACATTCTTAGATCCTCGAGTAAGAATTAAAGGGGATCATCAATGAGCCCAAAATTAAGAAAATTCCTTGAATTCTGTAAAGATTTTTCTTCAAACAAGGTTGCTCTAGTCGCTTTTTTTATTTTTTTACTTATTCTATTCGTAGCAATATTTGCACCTTTAGTATCTCCGACTGATCCTTACGACCTCAATACTGTGAGTATTATGAATAGTAGATTACCACCATTTTCAGAAGACTTCTCTGGTAATTATTTTTTACTTGGAACTGATGGTGCAGGTAGGGACATGGTTTCAGCAATATTTTATGGATTGAGGGTAAGTTTAGGAGTTGGCGTTCTATCAGGTATTTTTGCTTTAATAATAGGTTCATTTTTTGGAATTTCAGCTGCTTTTTTTGGAGGTAGGTACGAGTCTATAATTATGAGAATTGTTGATATTCAACTGAGTTTTCCATCTATTTTAGTTGCTTTAATTATTCTTGCAGCATTTGGTAAAGGGATAGAAAAAACTATAATTGCTTTGATCTTGGTTCAGTGGGCATATTATGCAAGAACAGCTCGTTCGAGTGCTCTAGTTGAAATAAATAAAGAATATGTAGACGCTGCTAGATGTTTAGCTTTTGGAAACACACGAATAATGTTTAAACACATATTGCCTAACTGCATGGCTCCTTTGATTGTTGTTGGCACTTTACAAACAGCACACGCAATTTCTTTAGAAGCCACACTAAGTTTTTTAGGTTTAGGCCTTCCCATAACAGAACCTTCTTTAGGTCTTCTAATTGGAAATGGTTTTGAGTATATGTATAGTGGCGACTTTTGGATTAGTATATTTCCAGGGGTTGCATTACTTATAACTGTGGCATCTATAAATTTAGTTGGAGATCATCTGCGGGACATGTTTAACCCAAGACTTCACTAAAATTTCTAATTATAATCACTTAATTTATAAGCAAGCCTTACTGCTGTTTTACCTGGGAATAATCTTTTGGAAGGCATAATTAGTATAGTTTCTTTGTAGGGAGCACGTATATCTTCTTGATCATCTTTCCCAATCAACACTCCCTTTTTTAAGATTTCAAAACCTTGCCAATCTTGATCAAATTTAAAATTTTCACTTTTGATAGTTATAATTTTCCCAACCTTATAAACGTCGTTTTGAAAGTCTAATGTTTGATTATGATAGATAAAATCATCTGCGAAATTTTTATCCATTATTGATGTGGTTCTTAAAAATCTTATCATTGTTTCAATTGCAACAATCTCAGACGACTTAGCCCAATGTTGCCCACATTCAACAAGAAGAGCATTTTTTTGACTATCTATGTTGGAAAAACCAAGATAATCTCTCATTCTCATTCCTTCGTTATGTCCGGAATCAGATATTGTTGGCATCTTCATGCCTACATCACAAGCAAGATCAATACCTTTATTTAACATTCCTGCCATCATAAGAGGTACACAAGGTTTTTGCATTGAATGTATATCTAACAAATAATCAACTTGAGAGACGATATTTTTAACTTCATTTGCTCTTAAAAATTCACTAGTTCTTTTTCTTTTAGGATCTTCTAGAACACCTTCTGCCCATAATCTATTAAAATCTTCTTCAACCCATCTTGTTCTATTTGGATTTTGAGGATCGAATGCTAAATAAGCCTCAACATTCATAAAACCTAAAGTTAATTTTCCACTTAATGGCCTATAGTCATTTTTAAGAAACCAATCTATAGCAAGTGCCCCACACGGTTCATTACCATGTACTATTGATGATATAAAAACGTGTGGACCACTTAAACTACTATCTAATGTAATAACATAGTCAATACCTGTGTTAGATCTTTTGTAAGGTGAAATGTCAGGATTAATTAATTCAACTGGAAATTCATTTTTATAATCTAATTTAGGATCATTCATAATTTTAAATTTAAACCTTCATTCCATCAAATGGTTTTACGTAGTGATCTTCTCCTAGTTTAATCATTTGAATGTATTCGGGTTCATAGCCTATTGGCCTTAATAAACTTGGAATTTCATCATTCATTAAGTTTAACTTCTTTTTTCTCTTGGTTGGATCTGCAATTGGAACTGCTTCCATCAATTTTTTTGTGTAAGGGTGTTGAGGATTTTCAAAAATTTGGCTTCTAAGTCCAATTTCAACTATTTCACCCAGATACATTACACCTATTCTATGACTTACTCTCTCAATTACAGCCATATCATGGCTTATGAATAAATATGTTAAACCAAATTCTTCTTGTAGTTCCATCATCAAGTTTACTACTTGAGCCTGAATAGAAACATCTAGCGCTGAAACTGCTTCATCAGCTATTATTAATTTAGGCTCTAATGCTAAGGCTCTTGCTATCCCAATTCTTTGTCTCTGTCCTCCAGAGAGTTCATGTGGATATCTAGAGTAATATTGTTCATCAAGTCCAACACGATTTAATAGTTTTATTACCCTGCTATTAGATGCTAGTTTTGGTTCTAATCCATGAACCATAATTGGTTCAGCGATAATTTGACCTACAGTCATTCTTGGATTTAGAGAAGCAAAAGGATCTTGGAAAATCATTTGCATCTTTTTTCTATACTGTATCATTTCTTTGTTATTTAAATCTGTTAAGTCTATACCTTCAAAAAAAACCTTACCTCTTGTTGGCGACGTTAATCCTATTATGCTTCTTCCAGTTGTAGATTTCCCACATCCACTCTCACCAACTAATCCAAGTGTTTCTCCTGGTTGTAAACTAAAGCTAATATTTTCAACAGCGTGTATATTGCCACCTGCTCTTCCAAAGTCTTGCTTAATTAAAAACCTTGTTGTTAAACCCTTAACTTCAAGCAATGGAGAAGAAGTTCTGTTAACCGTATCTTTCATTTCAACAACTTTTTTTGTAGAAATTTTCTCTTTATTTTTGAGACCAGAGGATTTGACATCTTTGACATTAAGATTAATAAATTTTGCAGGCAGTTTTTTACCAACCATACTTCCTAGTTTTGGAACAGCCGCTAATAAAGACCTTGTGTATGGATGTTTAGGATTTTGGAATATTTCAATAGCTGTACCTTCTTCAACTTTTTTACCTGCAAACATAACAACTACTCTGTCAGCCACCTCTGCAACAACTCCCATATCATGAGTTATGAACATTACTGACATGCCTATATCTCTTTGTAACATTTTTATTAAATCTAATATTTGTGCTTGAATTGTGACATCTAATGCCGTTGTAGGCTCATCTGCAATTAACAGTGATGGCTTGCAACTTAATGCCATCGCAATCATAACTCTTTGCCTCATTCCACCAGAAAGTTCGTGTGGATATTGGTTTAACCTTTTTTCTGGTTCAGGTATTCTTACCAATTTGATCATTTCAAGTGCAATTTCAAAAGCTTCTTTTTTTGTTTTACCTTGATGCTTAATTATTGTTTCAGTAATTTGCATACCAATAGTAAAAACTGGATTAAGTGATGTCATAGGTTCTTGAAAGATCATTGAAATATCATTACCTCTGATATCTCTCATTTTTTCTTGATTAAGCTGGGTTAAATTTTGATTAAGATTGTTTTTTGATTGAAGGTTTATTTCACCAGAAACTATTTTACCTCCAGAGTAATCAGTCAGTCTCATTAAAGATAACGCCGTAACAGACTTACCTGAGCCTGATTCACCTACAATTGCAATAGTCTCACCTTTATTGATGTTAAAAGAAATGCCATCAACAGCTTTTACTACCTTATCTTTTAATTGAAATTGAACTTTAAGATCTTTTACTTCAACAACTGATTTAGTAATTTTATTGTTAGTATTCAAATTACTTTTATTCATAAAACACCTTTTTCGATTTGTAATTTAATCTCATTTAACAAACTTCTAATATTTGTTTTTAAAAGGTCAAAATTGTCTAATTTTATTCTTGTTATTTCATCCATATATAGTCTTCTATTAACTTCAATTTGAACTGAATTCTTATTTATTTTAGGATCACTATAAGCATCTGTAAGCTCCATACCTTTATATGGATCATTAATATCAACAGAGTAGTTTAAACTTCTCAAAAAATCTACAATAAGGTCAGTAAATTCTCTTTTACAGGATGTTCTATCTCTATCACCAATAACAAAATCTGGTCTTCTAGTACCTTTATCTTGATCTGACATCGCTGTCGCTTTATTTTGCATTGAATGAGCGTTAATGTGATAAAATTTTCCAAAATTCTGATAAGTACTACTCATAATTTCTTTTAGTTTTTTATGGTAAGGTCTATGAAAATTTTTAACCCTGTGGATGAATTCACTGAATTTTATTTTATTTGCATACATGGGCTCTCCGTTTGGAGGAATGCGCAACCAAATCAGACCAATCCCTAATTCACTCTTAATTGTAGGGTTGAATAAAAATTTATCTTTCTTGACGTCAAAATCAATAAGTTCTTCACTTGGAAAATCAGTTTCTGCTCTGTTAGGATCTATATAAGATCTAGGAAAATTAGCATTTAAGATTACACCACCTATTTCAGAAACATAATTATATAATTCATCAACATATGAGTCTTCTGCTTGTCTTAACTTTGAAAATTCAGCTTGATGATTAAAATCAGATGGATAAATAACTCCACTATGAGGTGAGTCGACTATTAAAGGAATAGATTGACCTTCTTCTCCATCAACGTTTAAAATCATATCTAACAAAAAGAATTCCTTATTTTCAAAAAGTATAAATATTATTGAGTGTAGTAAAAATGAATATCAAGCAAAAAATTAAAGATATAGTTCCAGAAATGAGAGAATGGAGACATCAAATACATGAGAAACCAGAAATAGCATATCAAGAAAAAGTTACATCTACATTTATTGCCAATAAATTAAAAGATTTTGGTTTAGAAGTAATTGAAGAATTTGGTGAAACAGGTGTTATAGGAATTATTCAAGGAAAAGAAAATAAAGGACAAGAAAAATCTATTGCGATTCGAGCAGATATGGATGCACTTCCAATGACTGAAAAGACTAATTTGCCGTATTCTTCAAAAAATGAAGGGACAATGCATGCTTGTGGGCATGATGGACATTCTACAATGTTATTAGGAGCTGCAAAATATTTGTCAGAAACAAAAAATTTTTATGGAAAAGTTTATTGTGTTTTTCAACCCGCTGAAGAAGGTGGTAATGCAGGGGCTAAAGCAATGATTGATGATGGTCTTTTTAACAAATTTAAAATCGATAGTGTTTGGGGAATTCATAACTGGCCGGGTTTTCCAGTTGGTGAAGCAGTTATTCATGAGGGTTTTGCTATGGCCGGAGGTGATATTATTGTAATTGAAGTAAAAGGTAAAGGTGGACATGCAGCACAACCTCAATATGCAAATGATCCTATGGTAGCTGCTGGATTAACTATCACTGCACTTCAAAGTTTAATATCAAGACAATTAGATCCTTTTAAAAGTGCTGTCTTATCTATAACAAAAATTGAAGGTGGATCTGCATTTAATGTAATCCCTGACACAGTAACTATTGGTGGAACACTTAGATCTACAGATCAAAAAAATAGAAATGAAATGCTAGATAAAATAAAAAAAGTTACGTCTAATACTTGTGCAATTAGTAATTGTGAAGTGAATATTGAAATTCGTCCTGGATATCCGCCGACTATAAACAACAAGGAATGCGCTAAACTTGCTTCTAAAATTTTTAAAAAAACTTTTGGTGACAAATCAATTAATTTAAAAGAAACGCCAACAATGGGTTCAGAAGATTTTTCTTATATGCTAAAAGAAAAACCTGGAGCATATATATGGCTTGGCGCTGGGGCAAGCTCAGAGAAGCTACATAGTCCCTTCTATGATTTTAATGATGAACTTTTACCCATTGGAGCTCAATACTGGACAGATCTAGCTGAAAATATTCTGGTTGAATAAAGTTCATATTAGAATTTTCCCATTTATATAACTTTGAGCTTCTTGTGTCTTTGGCTTTTTGAAGAAGTTTATAGCTTTTGTTTGTTCAAGGAGTTTACCTTTATTAAAAAAAAGTATTTCCTTAGCTAATCTTTTTGCTTGGCCCATATCATGTGTAGTTAAGATTATGGTCTTCCCTTTTTTATTTTCATCTAAAATTATTTCTTCAATTAAATTTAAACTATAGGGATCTAAATTGGCGGTTGGCTCATCTAAAAGTAATAGAGAAGGATCAATTAACAAAGCCCTTGCAAGAGATAATCTTTGTTGCTCTCCACCTGACAATAATCTAGCGGGTTTGTCCTTGTAAATATCTAAACCTACTCTTTGTAAAAGATATGTAATTTCAAGATTAGATATCTTATTTTTTTTCTCTAATACAAATTGCATATTCTCTAAAACAGTTCTTCTTAGAAGTGTAGGCTTTTGAAAAACTAGTGCTATCTCTTTTCTTATGTGATCATTTATTTGTCTTGAATTAAAATAAATTTTTCCGGAATCGACCCCAATTAATCCGTTTATGCTTTTAAGAAACATACTCTTGCCGGCTCCATTAGGACCTAAAATTGCAATAATTGATTCGTTATGAATTTTACAATTAATTTTATCCAAAATTTTAATTTCACCTAATAAAAGTGATAAATTAGATACAACTATAGGAGTTAATGATTTTGATTTTTTTTGGTTATCAAACATACATTCTCCTTTTAGCTTTAGTTTTTAAAGTAATTAGAATTAGGTTTATAATTAGGGCAATCAATAAGAGGATAATACCTAAGGCTAAAGCCAAAGATAAATTTCCCTTAGACGTTTCCAAAGCAATTGTAGTCGTCATAACTCTTGTTAAGTGATCGATATTACCACCTACAATTATTACAGCGCCAACTTCAGAGATTGCTCTACCAAACCCAGCTAAAATTACTGTTAAAATTGAATATCTAGCATCATACAAATATGCGATAAGAGCTTTATGAGACGAAATGACTAGAGATTTAAAAAGATCTTTATATTCTTCATTAATTTCTTCGATTATTTGAGCTGTTAATGAGACAATAATAGGAATAATCAAAATCATTTGAGCAATAATCATAGCCGTAGGTGTGTATAAAAAACCTAACCAACCAAATGGACCAGATCGTGAAATTAACAAATATACAATTAAACCTACGACAACTGGAGGCAAACCCATCATGGCATTAAATATAATTAAAACAGTATCTCTACCCCAAAAATTTTTAATAGCTAAATATGTCCCAATTGGTAAAGCGACTAAACAAGATAAAAGTAATGAAAGACAACTAACTTTCATTGAAAGTAGAAGTATCTCAAAAAAATCTTTATCTAGATTTAAAACTAAATCAAATGCATGCGTAAATGACTCTAATATCATACAAAATTACCTTGATTATTTATGTTTAAATATGTTAAATTATGTGAAATTTACATAATATGCAATGAATTTTACTTTTTGATGTTTGTTTTATCTAAAAATTTATTTTTATTAGTTCTACTATTTATTCTTCCAAAGTTTAGCTTTGGTAAAGAGTCATTAATTATTCAATCAACCACCTCTACTTATAATTCTGGATTTTATAATTACATACTCCCAATAGTAAAATCAGAAATTAATGTAGATGCACATGTAGTATCTGTTGGTACTGGTGCAGCATTAAAAAACGCCAGTAATTGTGATGGTGATGTTGTCATAGTTCATGCAAAAGAAAGAGAATTAGATTTTGTTAAAAAAGGCTTTGGCATAAATAGAAAAGACCTTATGTACAATGATTTCATAATTATTGGACCTAAAGAAAACCCAGCGCAAATAAATGATAAAGACAGTCCATTAGAAGCATTTAAAAAAATATTTAAAACATCATCTATCTTCGTCTCACGAGGTGATAATTCAGGTACTCATTTTAAAGAAATGAGCATTTGGAAAAAAACTAAATTAAATCCATTAACGTTTTCGGGTAGATGGTATAGAGAAGCTGGGTCTGGAATGGGTGCAACTCTAAATTTAGCAAATGGTATGGGAGCCTATACTATTACAGATAGAGCATCATGGATAAATTTTAATAATAAAGACGAATTGAAAATGTTTACCGAAAAAAGTGATATTTTATTTAATCAGTATGGAATTACACTAGTAAACCCATCTAGATGCCCAAGTATAAAATTTAATATTGCCAATAAGTTTATCAAATGGATTACCTCCTCTGAAGGACAAACCAAAATAAAGGCATTTAAAGTAAAAGGTGAGCAATTATTTTTTCCAAATGCTAACTAATTCTTAAATTGATTAAGAGGTAAAATATGAGAGTTTTTCATTTCTTGAAGGGATATACTTGAAGACATTTTAGTAAACTCAAGCTCCCCAATTAACTTCTGTTGAAAATTATCATACTCTTCTATGCTTGGAGTAACAATCTTTAGCATGTAATCCGTATCTGAACCTGTAAGCCTATGAGTTTCAATTATTTCGTCATATTTGTTTATTATATTTTGAAATCTATCAATCCAGTCTTTTGAATGATGACTTACTCTAATTGATAAAAAAACAACAATTGATAAGTTAATAGCTTTTCTATTAAGAACAATTGTTCTCGCAGAAATAACACCTACTTCTTCCATTTTTTTTATTCTGTTCCAACACGGGGTTGGAGACACACCCACTCTCTTCGAAATTTCAGATAGAGGTAACCCTGCATTTTTTTGAACGACGTTCAATATTTTGATATCAATATCATCTAACATAACTATCTCCAAAAGAAAATTATTCTTTAAAAAATTATATATAATAGAATTTTTAAGAATTATAAAACATTTATATTAAAAAAACAGAAAATTTTTCTATTTCTAAAAGATTTAATCAAAAAGGAAAGATACATTTTTTTTAACAAAATTTATTTTTTAAGTAAAAACTACAATGATGCGGTTATACCACCATCAACATAAAGAGTATGACCGTTTACAAAATTTGAGGCTTCAGAACTTAAAAAGATACTAGCACCAACTAATTCATGAACCTCCCCCCACCTACCTGCTGGAGTTCTTTTTTTTAACCATGCTGTGAAATCACTGTCGGAAACAAGAGCCGCATTCAAAGGTGTATCAAAATAGCCTGGAGCAATAGCATTGCATTGAATACCATATTTTGCCCAGTCTGTAGCCATACCTTTTGTAATGTTTCCTACGGCACCCTTTGTTGCTGTGTAAGGCGCAATCCCTGGTCTAGCTAATGATGTCTGTACACTTGCTATATTTATAATTTTACCTTCGCCTCTTTTAATCATATATTTTACAACAGCTTGGCTTACATTAAAAACTGAAGAGATATTTGTCTTCAATAATTCCTCAAACATTTTAGGTGGAAAGTCTTCTAAAGGAGTTCTAAACTGCATTCCAGCGTTGTTAATTAATATATCAATTGGCTTAATATCTTTTTCAAATTTATCAACAGATCGCTTTGTCTGTTCATAATTAGTAACATCGAAGCATAATTGAAAGATATTTTGTTTAGTATTAATTGCTTCAGCTGATCGTTTTAACTTTTCAGTATTTCTACCATTCAATATTATATCAGAGCCGGCATCAGCCAAACCCTTAGCTAAAGCATATCCAATTCCTTGTGATGAGCCGGTTATAAGAGTTGTTTTACCATTAAGATCAAATAATTTTAATCCTGAAACCATTTCTTTTCCTTTTTGAATTTATGTAAAAGTACAGTAATAATAAAAAGATTGCCAATTATCTTTCTAGAATTTAAGTTTTAATTTCAAATTAGATAAAGGCGTATTTAATGAAATCTCTACGAATTTATGGTCCATTAGACTTAAGGATAGAAGATTATCAAGTTGATAATTTAGGCGCTAATCAAGTTGAAATTCATATTGCCATTGGTGGTATTTGCGGAACGGATCTACATTATTATAAACACGGTGGATTTGGACAAATTAAATTAAGGGAGCCAATGATTTTAGGTCATGAAGTTTCTGGATTTATTTCAAAAATTGGCTCAAATGTAAAAAATTTGTCAATTGGACAATTAGTTTCTGTATCGCCATCAAGACCATGTAATAAATGTAATTTTTGCCTTAACGGAAATCAAATTCAATGCATGAATATGAAATTTTATGGCTCTGCAATGCCATTCCCACATATTCAGGGTGCATTTAGAGAAATATTAATAGCTGAAGATTTTCAATGTGTTCCCGCTGATGGCTTGTCTTCAGAAGAAGCCGCAATGGCAGAACCACTTGCAGTTTGTCTTCATGCTATAAAACAAGCAGGAAAGATTTTAGAAAAAAAAGTTTTAGTTACTGGATCAGGACCTATTGGGACATTATGCGTGGCAGCTGCCAGAAGAGCTGGAGCAGAAGAAATAATAGTTACAGATATTTCTACAAATGCTCTTTCGTTTTCAAATTCTGTGGGAGCAGATAGAGTTATAAATGTTATAAAAGAACATGATCAATTAAAAAACTATCAATTTAACAAAGGGTATTTTGATATAGCTATTGAATGTTCGGGATCTGCGCAAGGTATTAGCGACTCAATAAATTGCCTAAAGCCTAAAGGCACCTTGATACAACTTGGTCTAGGAGGAGATGTCTTGATTCCTATAGTATCAGTTACAACAAAAGAGTTAAATTTAAAAGGCTCATTTAGATTTCATTCAGAATTTGAATTAGCTGTTAATATGATGAAAAGAAAATTAATAGACGTAAATCCATTAATCACGCATAAAATAGAGTTTAAAAACGCAATAGATGGTTTTGAACTTGCAATGAATAACAATAAAAAAAGTATGAAAGTTCAACTAGCTTTTTAACCATTTAGTACGCAAGCGAAAATACAAAAGTCTTCAGACCTAAAAAGAAAAAAAACAGAGTTACAATTATTAGGACACCTAATAATCCTTTACCTATTTCTTTAATCATCGATTATACCTATTTACTGTTAAAGTGGATCATACCAAGATCTTTAATATTATAACCCTTTAATCTTGAAGCAATATCAATAAATTCCATCGTTTTAGAAAATTGAAAAAGTTTTTGAAACGGATTTTCAAACCACGAAAATCTATCAATTACTAAATCAAATCTTTCTTCAACCACTGGAATAAATTTAAGTTTATACTTTTCTGCCTCTGATGCCAGACCAAGAGTTACATCAGCTTGCCCAGATAAAACTAATGATACAGCATCAATTTCAGAATAAACAATTTCTGTTTTGAGAAAATCTGATAAATTCAAATTTTCACTTTCCAACAAATTTTTTAAATAATTATCTGCTCCTGAACCAGGTTGTCTTGAAACTAATTTTTGACCTTTAAAATCTTTTATACTCTTCATAGACCCATTAGTCGGCTTAAATATTAAACCTCTTTCTCTTTTTGCCCATTCCATAAGAACAAAATCTTTATCATTTAAATGCTCTTCAACACTTGTGATATTCCATTTTTTTGAAATAAAATCATAAATATGAATACCTGACGCAATTCCTTGATTTAATTTAAATCTTTCAAGCCCTTTATTACTCCCATCAAAAGACAAAGCTATACCTGATCCAGATTGTTTTATTGCATATTCGAGAAGAGGATCATGGCTTCCTAAAAATACATCTGGTAGATATTTTCGATTATCAACTGAATTATTTTTACCAGCTATCCAATTAGCAACTTCTTCTTTTGAAAATAGTAATTTGCCCATTACCCTTGAAAAGGGTACCTCTTCTTTAGCAACTAGATCATAAACTTTTCTTGGTTTAACTCTAAGAAAATCAGCTAATTCATCAGTAGTAAAATAATCAGACAAGTTTTTATACCATAAAAATATTTAGTTTATTTTAACATTATATTCTATAATCAGTTAATGAAAAGTAGATCTACAAACATAAAACGTTCTTCTCTGCCTCCTAATTTGGTAAAAGAGAATGATAATGGCATTCGAATAAAAGTATATATTCAGGGCCATATGATTGGAGCTGGTAAAATGGAACTTTTCAATTTAGTGCATCAAAAGGGATCTGTAAGGGCTGCAGCAAATTTTATGGGCATGAGTACTAAGCGCGCAAGACTTTTGCTAAACACAATTGAAGAGGCATTTCCTACTCCTATTTTAGAAAAGCAAAAAGGAAATAAAGGCACACTTCTAACTTCTTTTGGCAAAGAATTATTAACAAAATATGTAAATTTGAATCAACATTTATCAGAAGAGGCACAAGAATTCATTCTATGGGCAACTTCTAAACAACGTTAAAAATTAGGTTTGAAGATGAAAAATGATAAAGAATTTCTAATATCACCGGATTTAAAAAATGATAATTTAACAAAAGAGATTGAAGGAGTTAACGAAGCAGGTGAATGCGTAAAACTTCCTGTAGTTAAAGAGATACCTTTAACGATTTATCTTAATAAACAAGAAATTGTAACTGCTATGACACTAGGTGATATGCCTGATCTTCTTGCAGTTGGATATTTATTAAACCAAAACATGCTCAAAAAAAATGATGCGATTTCTAAAGTTACTTATGATGAAGACTTACAAGTTGTAATAGTAAGAACAAAAAGAAGAACAAACTACGAAGAAAAAATGGAAAAGAAAATAAGGACAAGTGGTTGTGCTGTTGGAACTGTTTATGGAGATATAATGGATGATTTCTCATCTATAAATCTTGACAAAACTACTAAAATAAAAACTTCGTGGATTTATTCAATTTCAAAAAAAGTTAACACTAGACCAAGCCTCTATCTAAAAGCTGGCGCATTACATGGGTGTGTTTTGTGTAAAAATGACACACCTCTTATTTATGTTGAAGATGTTGGAAGACATAATGCTGTTGATAAAATTGCAGGTTGGATTTTTTTAAATAATGAGAATACTAGTGATAAAATTTTTTATACCACTGGAAGACTCACCTCAGAAATGGTAATTAAGACGGTTCAGATGGGTATTCCTATTTTGATTTCAAGATCAGGTTTTACAGAATCAGGTGTAACACTTGCGAAACAGGCTGGCCTTACTTTGATAGGTAGAGCAAAAGGAAAAAGAATGATTATTGCTAACGGCATTGAAAGAGTTGTTTTCGATAGCGACATTACATCAGTCAAGAATGAAGACGTAATATCAGCACAACGATCTATAATTAGTTGAGGCAATTTAAATTTGAAAAAAAATAATGATATCATTCCGTGTGTTATTCTTGCTGGAGGGAAAGGAAGACGAATGGGTGGAAAAGAAAAAGCCCTTATCAACCTGCTGGATAGACCACTTATCTCTTATGTCTTAGAAAAAGTTTCAGGGAAAGCAGCACCTATTGCATTAAATATAAATACCAATTATGAAAAATTTCAAAACTTTGGTTACGAAGTTCTTGAGGATCCACTAAAAGGACACTTAGGTCCATTAGTTGGTATTTTAGCTTCCTTAAATTGGGCAAAAAATATAAACCAAAATTGGGTTTTGACTTTACCTTGTGACACACCTTTTCTCCCAAAAAATTTAACTGAATCTCTAATTAAAGCTAAAAATGAAAATCCCAATGTAGATTTAGTTGTTGCGCAATCTAGAGGCTTTAACCATCCCGTAATCGCATTATGGAAAACTGCTAATAATTTAATTTTAAAAAAAGCAATTGAAGAAGGTATAAGAAAGATTGATATTTTTACTTCTCAACTTAAGACTGCTTATGTAAATTTTGATAACATTTATACATCAAAATTTGATCCCTTCACAAACCTAAACTCACCAAGGGATTTAATTACTGCAAAGCAAATACTTGGGAAACTTCCGCCTATATTTGGTCTTGCTGGTTGGTCTGGCGCTGGGAAGACAACATTATGTACAAAATTAATAGAAAATTTTACAAAAATTGGAATTAATGTTGGGTCTCTCAAACACGCTCATCATAAATTTGACATCGATAAACCAGGTAAAGATTCATATAACCTTAGAAAAGCTGGGGCTCGACCAATGGTGATTTCATCAAAAGAGAGATTTGCTCTTATTCAAGAAAATGACAATGATGAAGAAAGAACTTTGTTTGAAATGTTAGAAATTTTTGCCAAAAGTCCCTTAAATAAGTGTGATATAATTATAGTCGAAGGCTATAAAAACGAAAACTTTCCAAAACTTGAAGTTTTTAGACGTGAAATTGGTAAAACATTCTTACATGAGGATGATAGTAATATTTTTGCAATAGCTTCAGATGAGAAGTTAAATACTGATATTCCCTCTTTAGATTTAAACAATATAAGCGCTATAACTGACTTATTAATTAAAAAATTTGAGATTGCTTAAATATAAGTGGAGCATAATATGCCTAAAACCCAAAATACCAATAACACTGCGAAGCCAAAATTTTTAAATCTATGGCCAACTCAGTTTATGGAAATGTCATTACCTGGACATGAAAATGCAAATTCTGTGATTGCAGATATAGTATTATCAAACAATGCATCTCAAGAGAATATGACTGAAAATTATGTATCCCAAAATATTTTGGAAATGGATCATCCTGCTATGTTTTGGCTCAAACAATGTATTGATAGAGCTGTATATGACTATGCACAACAATCAGGGGTAAATTATGAATTAAACTGGTCAATCCAAGGCTGGGGGAATGTTAACATGAAAGGAGATTATCATAATCTTCATAACCATCCCCATTCATGGTTGTCAGGAACGTATTATATAAATGTTCCTGATCAATCAGATGCTGAAATATATAGATCTGACCTTAACCCAGCCTCAATTAGTTTTTTTGATCCACGCCCTCAAGCAAATATGAATTCAATAAGAGACGATAACCAAGTAGATCCTGAACATAGAGTTTTACCTAAGTCAGGAGATTTACTTTTATGGCCAGCATTTCTACATCATCTTGTACATCCTAATATGTCTGACTTTCCTAGGATATCAATTTCTTTTAATGTCATTGTTAAATGGGATAAAAACCTTATACCTAACTGATATCAATTATAAGCATCTATGTTCAAAAGGATAAAATTTAAGAAGCTGTCCTACATTAACTGTCTCGTAATCCATAGGTATTTCTACAATACCGTCTGCACCAGTTAGAGAAGAAATTACACCCGCTCCTTTCCTTCCATGAATTGTCAAATAATCCCCCATTCTTTTTACTGATTATTTTTGCTCTTAAATACTCTGCCCTACCTTTTCTTTTTTTATGCTCAAAACCTGAAGGAATTTTTATAGCTAATGGTTCTAAATCCACTCCACCCGCTTGTTTAATTAAAAGTGGTTTTATTAATAACTTTGAACAAACAAATGCAGCTACAGGATTCCCCGGTAGACAAAAAATAATTTTATTTTCCTTTCTTCCAATCGCCATAGGCTTACCTGGCTTCATAGCTAATTGCCAGACTAAACATTCAGCTCCAACATCTCTAATAGCATTTTGCGTGTGATCTTCAATGCCATCTGAAGCGCCTCCAGATGAAATTACTACATCGTTTTTTGATAAGGCATCAGCAAATTTTTTTGCTAACTCATTTCTGTTGTCTTTTACTATTCCTAAATCATGTATATTTAAAAATTTGTGATCTAATAATGAAAGTAACATTGGTTTATTAGAATCATAAATTTGACCTTTTAATCTATTATCCGTTTCAGTTGAAATCAGTTCATCTCCAGTTGAAATCACTGAGACATTTAGTTTTTCATATATATCAATTTTATTATTTCCAGAAGCGGCAAGTTGCCCGATATCTGCAGCATTGATTAATTTTCCCTTTTTAACAACAATCTCTCCCTTTTTTAAATTTTCGCCTATTGGTCTCATGTTTTGATTTTGTTTTATTTTGTCATTGATAATCACTTTATTTTTTAATCTCTTGCATTTTTCATGCATAACGATTGTATCAATTCCCTCAGGCATTATAGCACCAGTATAAATTTCAATAGCTTGATGGGGTAAAATTTTCTTTTTAAAAGGGTGTCCTGCCTTAGCAACCCCAATAACTTCAAATTCTGTTTTAGGATTATTTATATATGTGTGGTGTAAAATTCCGTAACCATCTACAGCTGAGTTTGCAGTTGAAGGTAAATTTAACATACTTTTTATTGTTTTATAATTTATACGTTCTTTAGCTTTATGAATAAGAGATTGTATCTTTTCATCTTTTTCTAAAATTGAATCTTTTAAAAGATCCCTCGCAATTTCTAATTTTGTTGGTGTAATTGACATAGATATCTATCTTATATGACTAGAATATTTATACAAAAAATTTTGTATTAACTTAATATCAATTGCAAAATTAACTCCAGCGTCAATGTCTGCTTCCTTTGTGTATATGGCGTCTACCATACCAACCAGTTCACCATCATTATTTAACAATGGTGCGCCTGATGCGCCAGGATTAACAGACGCATCTGTTTGAATAAAATCTTCAATCGGATTGAAACCCAATTTTGTTCTATTAAGACCAGAAACAATTCCACATGATAAACTTTGACCTATACCAAAACTATTTCCTATTAGACAAACTTCATTACCATATTTTATTTTTTTAGATGCAACTCGAATACTTTGCCCTTTTGTTTTTGATTTTAATATAGCTATGTCAGTTTTAAAGTCAGTCAAAACAACATCAACTAGCTCTGATTTGTTATTATAATCTTTGATTTCTACTATCTTTGCATTTTTAATTACATGCGCAGCTGTAAGTATATAGTTTGTCATTTTTTCCTTTGTGTCCAATGACAAATAAAAACCTGTACCAGCCGGCGCAATACCTGCAGGGGCTCCAAAACCGGGTTTATTGTATCCTGGCCAAGTTGGCAAAACAACTACAGTTGATTTGTAACCTTTTTCCCATACTTCAGAATAATCGTGAGCAAGGGTACTAAAATTTATTAAGAATATAGTTAAATATAAAACTGATTTAATAGTTTTATTAACCATCTAAGGATTTATTAAGTCTATAGTCTTACATTTGAACTTGACATAACACTTGCAGTATCCATACCCGTACTTGTTAAAATCACGTATACACCTACTCCAATTATTATTGCAAACACACTACTTGTAAAAAACATTTTCATTTTAAACTCCTTTGTTTAGTTAGTAGCTTTTTTTAAAAAAATTACAAGATCTTGTCTGTCTTGTATTTTTTTCATTCTTTGTATTGGCATCTTAGTACCTGGTGTCACTTTATCAGGTCCCTCATCAAATAACCTATTAATACTTTCTTCGTTCCATATTATATCAGAATCTATTAAAGCTTTTGAATATTTATACCCTTCTAATGTTCCAGCCTTACGCCCAAAAATTTTATAAAGTGTAGGACCTGCTCTTTTTTTCCCATTTTCTACAAGAGTATGACAAACACTGCATTTTCTGGCAAATTGTTTTTCACCATTACTTACTTCCTTAATTGGATTAAATCTTCTGGCTGGCCCAGGTCTCTCTAAAAATTTTGGAGGAAAGTCAAATATTTGCCACCTTGTTAAAAAATCATCAAGACCTGCAACAATTAAAGAGGAATCATCCGGAAATAATATATTATCCCATATTGGTCCATTCACAGCATTAAAATCCCTTACTAATGTCCAATTTTTAGTGTCTAATATTATCATCCTCCCCTTTGCATTACCAAAACTGATCATATTTTCCTTTTCTAGGTAGTACATGGATAATATAGGGACTCTATCTTCTTTTATGTTTAATATGATCTCATCTTTATCAAATTTATTTATACTTATTTGCCCATCTGTTGAACCATAAGCAATAAAATTTCTTTGTTCATCTATTTCAAATTTTGATATTCCCCATCCATTCTTTATTAAAGGCCTAATATATTCACCATTTTCAGCTTTCCAAAGTTTAATTTCACCATCATACCCTGAACTATATATATACTTATTATCTTTTGAGTATTGCACTGAATAAACAGGACCCTTATGCCCAACAAGTGAGTGTATTTTTTTTCTTTCTTTTAAATCCCACACTCCAACACTTCCATCCCAACTTGCTGACAATAAATACCTCCCATTTTTTGAAAACTCTAAGTCAGCAATTTTCCCTCTATGATTTCCTAGTTTAATTGGTTGTATTTCTTCATTAACTTTATAAATTTCATTTAATGACCATAGTAAGATATTGTTGTCATCCCCTCCTGATACTAATAAATCATTTGCAGGTGAGAAACTAACCGCATTAACTGCAGCATCATGGCCGATTAAAGTAATTTTTTCTTTAATTGGATTTAAATCCCAGATTACAACAGAATAATCAAAACTAGCACTAGCCATAAGTTGAGCATTTGTTGACACAGCTAATCCTTTAACTGGACCCCCATGGGCAGTATATTGTTCAATTGCAATTGAACTTTTAACTATAAATAGAAAAGATATCATAATTAATTTATAAACTATGATATCTTTAATAGAGATTGTCTTAAAAAGCATTTATTCTAATAATATTTACTCTGCAGGTTCAGGCTTGGATTTTTTCTCTTCTTCCACTTCTTTAACCCATAAACCGTGGTGTTCTTTTGCCCAATTCTTATCTACTTCACCACTGTTCATTGCATCTAAAGCACCTTCCATTCCAACAGAACCAATATAAATATGTGCAATTATCATTATCATTAGCCCTAAGGAAACTATTCCATGCCACACCTGATTATACTGCTGCTCTTGCAAAAGAGTTAGCTCAGTAGGCAGGCCTAAACCTAGAACATTAAGTAAAGCAAATGTGTCAGCAAACATTGTAGTTTGAAAAGGGAACATTAATGCGATACCAGACATACTTACAGATAAGCCACCAATCATTGTAATCCAAAAGATCATTTTTTGACCTGCATTAAATTTTTTAGCTGGTGGGTGTAATCCTGCTTTGAATATACCTCCTCCCATTTTTAACCATTCCCAGTCAACTTTATTTGGTATGTTATGTCTTACCCACAACACAAATGCCAGTGCGAGACCTAACATAAATGCAAACGCTAAGTAGTTATGAATATATTTTCCACCAATTGTAATTGCTGTAAATATTTCTGGACCAAATATTGGCAATAATACATATTTTCCATACATTAGATTTAAGCCTGTTAGAGCTAATAAAACAAATGACCCAGCCATAAGCCAGTGTGCAAATCTATCAATTGCAGCAAATCTTAAAATTGTATCACCAGAAAGACCTGCATCTACTTTTATTTTGCCTCTATACATATAAAAAGCAAAAAGCACTCCAATAATTGCTAGTAAACCTAAACCACCATAAAGAGTAACTGGACCATTTCTAATAGCTCTCCAATTATCACCTTCTGATTGTATCATCACAGCAGATAATTGATCTTTCATTTGTGTAGAACCGGCATTTCCAGTTCGTATATATCTCCACAAGTCAGCATCAGATTTCAATCCTAATGCATTGCCAGGAACTTCTCCTTTGACTTGAGCAATTGATGTATTTGGATTTGTTGCAAAAGTGAGACTTATCACAAATACCATAGTGAATATAACAAAGAGTTTTTTAACCATAAATTCTCTCCTCTTAATTACTTCTTTGTCTTGAAGTATGCATCTTTAGTTTATATACTTGCTCTTTAGTTAAACTATCGTCTTTTTTACCTAAATACACACCTTTTTTATAATTTAATATTCTTCCTTGTTCCTCTTGACATGAGCTAAGCACCAGAGATGTTAGAAAGATTGAGATAACTATAATTGTTTTATTTATTTTAATCATTACATACCCCAAATTTGCAATATTTTAAGAATCAAAAAAGGCGGAAAAATTCCACCTTTTTTATATATATTTTTAGCCTTTCAGCTGGTATGCAGTGCCCCAACCCCAAGCACCAGATCCAAAGCCACGAGCAACTACTCTTTCTCTAAAGATATCAGCTACTTCGTCTCCGTCACCAGCAAGTAATGCTTTAGTTGCACACATCTCTGCACATGATGGTAATTTACCCTCTGCAAGTCTGTTTCGTCCATATTTCTGAAACTCTAACTCACCCATATCATCTTCAGGTCCACCTGCACAGAAAGTACATTTATCCATCTTACCCCTAGATCCATAATTTCCCGCTTGAGGAAATTGCGGAGCTCCGAAAGGACAAGCATAGAAGCAGTAACCACATCCGATGCATAGATCTTTAGAATGTAAAACAACACCCTGATCTGTTTGATAAAAACAATCAACTGGACACACTGCCATACAAGGAGCATCTGAACAATGCATACAGGCTACAGAGATTGATCTTTCTCCAGGCTTACCATCTTGGATGGTTACAACCCTTCTTCTATTAATTCCCCATGGAACCTCATGTTCATTCTTACATGCTGTTACACAGGCGTTACACTCAATACATCTTTCTGCATCGCATAAGAATTTCATTCGTGCCATTTTTAAGCCCTCCTTTAAGCTAGTTCAATTTGACACAATGAGCACTTAGTCTCTTGCATCTGAGTTACTGAGTCATATCCATAAGTAAATGCAGTGTTTGCTGCTTCACCTAGTACATATGGATCTGAACCTTCTGGATACTTTGATCTAAGATCCTCACCTTCCATATGACCACCGAAGTGGAATGGTAAGAAAGCTACACCTTTGGCAACACGCTCGGTTACCATTGCCATAACTTTAATCCTAGCTCCTTCTGGAGTCGCAACCCAAACCATTGCACCGTTTCTAATTCCTTTAGAGTTGGCATCAAATGGATTGATTTCAACAAACATGTCTTGTTGCAATTCAGCTAACCATGGGTTTGATCTTGTCTCATCTCCACCACCTTCATATTCAACCAATCTACCGGAAGTTAGAATGATCGGATATTTAACAGAGTGATCCACATCTTGAATAGACTTATACAATGTTGGGAGTCTATATGCCATTCTATCAGAATATGTAGGATAATCGGCTACAAGGTCTCTTCTAGAAGTGTATAGTGGCTCTCTGTGTAATGGGATTGGATCTGGGAATGTCCAAACCTTAACTCTTGCCTTAGCGTTTCCAAATGGAGCACAACCATGTTTAATAGCAACTCTTTGGATACCACCAGATAAGTCAACTTTCCAGTTAGTTTTATCTCCAGCAACTTTATCAATTGCGGCTTTTTCATCAGCTGTTAAATCTTTATCCCAGCCAAGTTTTTTAAGCATTGCCATTGTAAATTGTGGATAACCGTCTTTAATCTCAGAACCAACCGGATATGAACCTTCAGCTAATAGATTGTTACCTTCGTGTTCAACACCAAATCTTGCTCTAAAACATAATCCACCTTCTGCCACTGGCTTTGATGTGTCATATAACAATGGTGTACCAGGGTGTTTCATTTCTGGGTTACCCCAACAAGGCCAAGGTAAACCATAATAATCACCATCAAGTTCGCCACCAACAGCTCTTAGAGTGGTTTTATCAAAAACATGTTGATTCTTCATGTGAGCTTTTAGTCTCTCTGGTGATTGACCAGTATATCCTATTGTCCACATACCACTATTGAACTCTTTAGTTACGTCTTCAATATAAGGCTCATCATTAGTTACCTTAATATTTTTGAACATACGGTCTGCAAACCCAAACTTTTTTGCAAACTTGTATATAATGGTATGATCAGGAAGTGAGTCAAAAGATGGCTCGATAACCTTCTCTCTCCATTGAAGTGATCTATTGGATGAAGTAAGGGATCCATATGTCTCAAACTGAGTAGTAGATGGGAGTAAATAAACGCCATCTGTTCTATCAGATAAAACTGCAGAAACTGTTGGGTAAGGATCAATTACAACCATAAGGTCTAACTTCTCCATTGCAACTTTCATTTCCTTCATTCTAGTTTGAGAGTTAGGAGCATGTCCCCAGAATACCATTGCTTTTAAATTATCTGGCTGTTCTATATTTTCTTTCTTTTCAAGAACACCATCAATCCATCTTGATACAGGTATACCCTTCTGGTTCATCATACTCTTAGTTTTACCATCTTTACCTTTCATTGAAGCAAATCTGGCTTTAATCCAATTGTAATCTTCTCCCCATACTCTTGACCAATGTTTCCAAGCACCGGCGGATAAACCGTAGTACCCTGGTAAAGAATGGGATAAAATACAAAAGTCGGTAGCACCTTGAACATTGTCGTGACCTCGGAATATATTAGCACCTCCACCTGCGGTTCCCATGTTTCCTAAAGCTAATTGGAATGCACAATACGCTCTTGTGTTGTTATTTCCGTTAGTATGCTGAGTTCCACCCATACACCAGATAAATGTACCAGGTCTGTTGTTAGCCATTATTTTAGCTACTCTTTTTAACTGAGATCCAGGAACTCCAGTAACTCTTTCTGTTTCCTCAGGATTCCATTTCTTAACTTCAGCTCTAACGTCATCCATACCATAGACACGTTGCCTAATAAATTCTTTATCTTCCCATTTATTTTCGAAGATATGCCACATAATTCCCCAAATCAACGCAACATCTGATCCTGGACGAAATCTTACAAATTCGTCAGCGTGCGCTGCAGTTCTAGTAAAACGTGGATCGCATACAATTAATGGAGCATTATTTTGCTCTTTTGCTTTCATTAAGTGCATTAATGAAACTGGGTGCGCTTCTGCTGGGTTTCCACCAATGACAAACATGGCCTTAGAATTGTGAATGTCATTATAAGAATTTGTCATCGCACCGTAACCCCAAGTGTTAGCAACACCTGCAACTGTTGTTGAATGACATATTCTTGCCTGGTGATCTCCGTTGTTAGAGCCCCAATATGCATAAAATTTTCTAAATAAATATGACTGCTCATTATTAAATTTAGCAGAACCTAACCAATAAACAGAATCAGGGCCTGATGAAGTTCTGATGGATTCCATCTTGTCGCCAATTTCATTTATGGCATCATCCCATGACATTCTTGTCCATTTGCCACTTACAAGTTTCATAGGATATTTTAATCTTCTTTCTCCACTTGCTGTTTCTCTTACAGACGCACCCTTAGAGCAATGAGCACCTAAATTAATTGGGCTATCCCAACCTGGCTCTTGACCTGTCCACACACCATTTTGAACTTCAGCCATAATCGTACAACCAACTGAACAATGCGTACAAACTGTTTTCTTCATGGATACTGCAGAGGTTGAAAATGAAGCCTTTGCTGGCTTAACATTTGAACCTGTGAGTGCTGCAACGGTGGCTAATCCCCCTACCGCTAATCCTGAACCTTTCAAAAAAGTACGTCTATCAACGACTTTTTCTGAGGTTTTACCGATGAAAGATGAAGTTTGGGAGCCTATCGCCACCCCTTTCGCCTTCTTTCTAAGCATACTTTTCCTCCTTAAAATTGATTAATTAATATTAGAACCTAGCGGTCTCATAATAAGTTTTTACATGCTTTGTTTTCTGGTAGCCTGAACCAGCAGTATTCATGGTCTCGTTAGCAGATGCTGTTTTGGTAACAGTTGCAGCCACTGTGGCGGCGGCAGCTGTAATAGCGGCACCTTTTAAAAAGTCTCTCCTACCATTCTTAGATTTATCAATCTTCATTTTACACTCCTTAATAAAAAGCTCATTAATATGAGCCCATGAAACAGGGGCCTATCGCTACCCCGAGACATTCATTGAGAACGACGCACGTTCAATTTCCATAAATTCTTTACCAATAGTTCCGATTGGTGAATAAAAAACAGCAATCTTGGAACTTTCTATATCTCTCATAAGCAAGTCAACCCATGGAGCTAAATGCTTATTAAAAAAATCTTTTTGCTCTGTAATAGAATATTTTTTTTCAAACTTTCCAAGTATCAAGCCAGACATCATGTCAAATATGCTCGCGATATGATCCTCCGGCTCCTTAACATTTTCCTCTAGCTTGATGCCTATTTTTTGCATATCCTGTCTTAACTTTGCTAAAGGCTTGTCTTTTAAAAATCCAGTCAAATAGTAAGATGCAAAGGGGAGAATTTCACCTCTACCGACACCTACAAAAATTCTAACGTACTCATCTCTAATAGTTGGGAGATCAAGAGAAGTAGCTAATTTAGAAAGTGTTTTTATGGATTTTCCAATGGGAGAATCATCAGAAACAAGCATTGTTAACTGATTTACTAAATTTTCGTCAGGTTCTGCTCTTAAAAGATTAGCTAAAAATGAATACATGTCAGCACGTAACTGATCTTCTGCATTAATATTGTGTATAATATTAGCTCTATTATAGCTCAAATTATACCCCCCCAAAGATAACTATTTACTATTATTTTGGAAAAGAAAAGCTTTTTTTTATTAATGTGTTAAGTAAAAGATCAATCTAAACAATTAGATCTTTTGGTTATAATCATTTTTACTGATTTTTGGTTTGAAAACCATTGTTTCTGGCTTTATTTTTTTATTACTATTTTGCAAGGAATTTTCAATTTCATCAGTGTTTGTTGATGTTTGTTCTATTAAATTTTTATCTTTTTTTATTTCGCCAATCTTACTGACATTATTCTTCTTGTCTTTTTCAGAGATAAGTTTTGTTTTGTCATTTTGTTTCTGATTTTGTTTTTTATCTTGATTTTTTCCTTTAGAAATTTTTTTAATTTTCTTTTTATTTCTTTTATCTGTTGATAATTGAATAGGAGTTATTGATTCGACGTCATTTTTTTCATCCTTATCATCAATCAAATCTGACAGATAACCTTTTCCAACTTTATAAGCTGTTTCCATCCCTTCAATAACTGTTGCAGCATCAGTGAAATCTTCATGATAATCATTAATTTCTGCATCAGCGAATCTTATTATTGGATTTAATCTCCATACTCTTCGCAACGCTATTTGACGCAATCTGTCAGGAACTCCATCTTTAAAAAAAACATCTAAAGATTTTTCTTTTTTAATTTTATCAGGATTTGGTAAATTATATTTCTTTAACAATTCATCATCATTAAGTTTATCGTTCTCACTCACTTCTGATGTTGAAGATTTTGAAACTTCATCACCTTGGGAACTATAAAAATCAGCAGATTCTATTTTAGAAATTTCTTGTTCAGACTTTTGTTTAGATTTTTTCTTAGACCATCTAGATAGAAAATTCTCTTCTAATTCTTTGTTATCTTCTTTCATTATAAATTAACCTTTAATATCTATTATCAGTTATAATAATTTTTCTTTAGTCTTTGATCCCCACCTCGATGAATATTTTCATCAATATTTTTTTTATCCCTTTTTCTTTTCTTAAATTCTTCAGGATGAAAATGAACGCCAACAAACTTATTTAATAACTCAGCTATCGGGCCATATAATGGAACCTTTTCAACTTTATCCTCTCCACAATCTTCATAATCTTGAATATTATAGGGAGAAAGTGATACCTCAGCTAAATGAACATCTATGCTGTTGTTTTCATTATCAACTTCTTCGTTATCGTCTAACAAGTCTCCATCTCTTAAAACTATATAAATTGAAGGGTCTGACGACTGAAGGTTTTCAGCATAACCTTCTGCTTCAGCACGATGCAAATCAATTGACGCATCTGCAACGAATAAATTTTTATTATCACTATTATGTCGAGAAACATCATTTAAAAGTGGACGAATTTTAACGTCATTAATTGGAGGATATCCTTCTCCACTTGTTACATCAAGAGGTATCAAATCATTAACTATCCATTTATGACTTTCCCATTGATTATCAATTTCTTTTTTTTCAAAAATGATTCTCACACCATATAGCAGATGCTTATTATTTTCTAAGCTTATCATAATGCCTCATTTATAAACCTTAGACAGGTGAGCTAAATAACAACATTAAGAATAAAAAACAAACTAAATTTTTTTTTGTGATGAGAAATTAATTGACATTATACCACAATTAAATAAGTTCTTGTCTCAATCTTGGGAGGTTGTTTTTGGAAATTAATAATAAAAAAATACTTATTTGTAATTGTGAAAATACAATGAAAATTGACAAAGAAGCATTGTCAAAATGTTGTAACTTTGAAAATGAATGTAAAGTTTACAACAATCTATGTGGGTCTGAAATAGATGTTGTGTTAGAACAAATCACTTCAAGCGATAAAGAAAATAAAAATTTATTAATTGCATGCACTCAACAAGAAGAGGTTTTTGAAAATTTAGCTGAAGAAAATAATCTTCAGCCACCTGGAACTTTTAATATAAGAGAATATGCAGGATGGTCTAAAGAAGGGGAAAAAACTATTCCCAAGATGGCTGCATTAATAAAATCATCTGCGAAAAAAATTGTTAAAACACCTAGTTTAACAATAAATTCTTCAGGAAGGTGTTTTGTCTACACTAATTATAAAAATGGTGATAGCTCCCTTGAAATTGCCTACGACTTTTGTAAAAAGTTAAGTCAACATTTAGGCGTTACCCTAATGATTACTAACTGTGAAGATGAAGTTATATTGGAGCCTCAAAATTTTAAAATAACAAAAGGAAACATAAGTAAAGCTCAGGGATATTTTTCTCAATTTAAACTTGAAATAAATGATTTCACAGAAGCTCTTCCTAGTAGTAAGTCAAATATTGAATTTGGGGATTTTTTTAAATCTGTAGATACTGAATGTGATATAATAATAGACCTGAGTGAAAATACACCTATGTTTACGGGTGAACATAAACGTGATGGTTATTTTAGGGCGAGCACAAACAGTCCTAAAGATTTACTAGAAATTTTTGCAAAATCAATAGATATGATTGGAGAGTTTGAAAAACCAATTTATGTAAATTTTAATGAAAGCTTATGTGCACATTCTAGAAACGAAAAATCTGGATGTTCAAAATGTTTGGACGTTTGCCCTGCAAGTGCAATTCAAACCTCCGGAGACGTTGTTAGTGTTGACCCAGGTATATGTGGAGGCTGTGGTTTTTGTGGCTCAGTTTGTCCTTCTGGTGCAATTCAAACTGATTATCCTAGCCTTGAAGTTATGTTAGGTGATTTATCAAATCTACATGATGATTTCGTTGAAGCAGGAGGTAAAAACCCTGCCTTACTTTTACTTGATAATAATTTTGGCAACGAAATAATTAATCTACTGTCTAGGTATGGCAACGGATTACCTGCAAATTTAATTCCATATTCAATGCATTCAGTAGGAAGAACTGGACATGATCTTCTGGTGTCAGCGATTGCAATTGGATTTAAAAAAATATTTATACTTGTAAACCCAAAAAATATTGAAGAATTTAATTTTTTGCCAAAACAAATTGAATTGGCCAATGCCTTACTTTCTGGCGTAGCAAAAAATGAAAAAAATTCAATTACAATGATTGAAGAAAATGATCCTGATAAAATAGAAAAAATTATTTATGAAAAAGATGGTTATACCAAGATAAAATCAGCTTCTTTTATTGCGGTTGGCGCACCTAGAGGGATTTTAAGAACAGGAATACAAGGTTTATCTAAAAATAATAAAAATAAACAAGAAATTATCCCATTGCCGGATAATTCTCCCTACGGAATTGTAAACGTAAATACAGAAACTTGTACAATTTGTTTGTCTTGTGTAAGTGCATGTCCAGCTGGTGCCTTACAAGATAATCCAGAATTGCCACAGTTATTATTTAGAGAAGATGCTTGTTTACAATGCGGTATTTGCGTAGCAACATGCCCTGAAAAAGCAATATCTCTTACTTCACAATTTAATTTAAGTGATGATTCAATGTCAGCTAAAGTTATTATTGAGGACCAACCATTTGATTGTACTGTTTGCGGAAAAACTTTTGGATCAACAAAATCAATAGAAAGAATAATTGAAAAATTATCTACTCATACAATGTTTGAAAAAGAGGGCAGGACCGAAATGCTCAAAATGTGTGAAGACTGCCGTGTTGAGGAAATGTTTAAAGAAAATAATAAATTGCTTGATACAAAGGACAGACCCAAACCAAGAACAACTGACGATTATTTAAACTAAGAAGAATTAGATAAAGGTAAATTAGTTAAAATATTTTGAGGCTTAAATTGGATTTTCGAATTTTCATTCATTGCCAAACCTATATATACAGGCTTATCATTCATCTCCTGTACAAATCCTTGATCAGCATCCAGTTGAAACAAACATAAAATTTGTTTTAATCTTTCTTCGTCAACATCCAATCCATGATAAAGATCATTTAAAATATTGTTAGAATTGCTGTCTAACCCAAGATGCCAAGACCATTTTTCATCTTCAATTTTTTGCATTGGTTTAATTGAAACCTCGATAGAAAGAAAATGATGAATCCATTTTTCAATTACCCGAGCCAATGCATCTAAGCCTGGTTTAGTGTAAGCAAGATCAAAGGAGGTATCAAATTTATCTGATCTATCCCAATAATTGTCAGCAGAGCTTTCTCTTAAAATATCTATATCAACCTCTAATTGTTTTAGATCATTTGCTTTAGTGATTTTTTTTTCAGCTTGAAGTTGAACTGTAGCTTCATCTGCAACCATTATTTCATCTTCAGCAATAGTAACAACTTGAGTTCTAAAAAATATTTCTGAAGCTCTAAGTTGCAAAGGATAAGGTGTCTCATTTAGAATATTTCTTAAAATAATTTGTACCATTTGATCTACAAAAAGAGGTGGAAAATTTACAGACTGACCTCTAGCTATTGCTAAATATGCGGCATCTAATGTTGGATATTTAGATAAAAAATCTCTAAATTTTAATATTACTTCATAATTAAAAATTACGTCTTTATCTTTAATTAAGTTAAGTTCACTTTTTTCAACTAAAGCGAAAGGTTTATCAACCAATTTTTTATGCAGGTTAGTTTCAGCTTCACAAGATTCTTCAATTGGAGCCACTTCTGGTCTATAAAAATAAGCTCGCATAAAGTCTTCGGTAGGAATAAGATGACCATCATTATTATGATCTAACAAATGCCAACCAGAAGTTAACCAAAAATCATTTTTAACCATTAATTAAACCCCTGACTTAATTCTCATCAACAAAAGTCCATAATTTTTGCTCTGCACATGAATCAGCTTTAGGTAGATTTCTAAATTTTTCTTTAATTCCATCAATTTCCCAAGTTCTTGATAGACTCAAAAGACTTCCTGTTTCATGATTTTTACACAAATCTAACATAAAATTAATTTCTTCATTAGCAGCTTCTTCAGCCATCTCTTGTGATGGAGCTCCAAAATTATCTATTAAGAATTTACCTAAATTTGTTTTTAATTGCTGTAATTCTTCTTTACTAATATTCACTAAACTAACAAACGTACTATAGCCAAAAGTATTACAGCCCATGAAACCATTAGAGAATGCCTGCTTTATTTTACCATTTAAATCTTGCTGCTTTAAATTATAAAAATTAAAAGTGCCAACCACAGCCAACTCACCTTCTTCAGAAGCCAAGGGGAAAATATTTAAATCAGATTTGTCGAAACGAATTGTTTTTGCAAACTTCATCTTAAATTTATGTCTCCAATTTCTTTTGTTATTTCAATTGGAGATAAGAATATTTCTTTATTCTTAGATTTGACAATAGCTAATCCATTTTCGTCTAACCCAACCCATAATACTGTTTCTTTATTTTTTAATGTCAGCTCTTTATTTTGTTCTCTTCTGGAATTCCACATATCTACAACTGGTTTAAACCCTTCATCCTCCCATTGACTAATCCAAGCTAGAAAATGCCTTGATAAAGATTCAACAGCTCTTGTTCTAGAAACAAAACCAGCACCTTCATCTGCAAGAGATGTTATATCTGGCTGAATATTATTTTCATCCATTTGAAGCTGATTATTTAACCTCAATTTTAATCCAACTACAATCCAATCTGGAATAGTATCCTCATTAGCTGAAGAAACCTCTATTTTGACTATACCCGCTTCACCTTGATTCAAGTAAATTAATCCTGGGTAAGAGTATGTGACCACTACTTCAGGCGGTGCAAGTGCTCCAATTGAGTCTCCAGCTGCAACCATCATTACATACAACATTTGATTACATTTAATTTTTTTCACTTCCGGATTTAAAACTACAGCTATTTCCACAAATTCAGTACTCTCGGAATAAAATACTGTTCCTGCTTCACTATTTGCAGCTGCAGCAATAGCCTTGTTAAAAACTTCGATTTTATCTGGCACCGCGACCGGAGTTAATATTGGCGGTAGAAGCGGTGGGTCATTATCGTCTGCTGGATCAAGTTCATAATATAAACTCATACTAACTCCTCTTCATCTATTTTAACAGACTTGATAATAGCCTTTGCAATATTTCTATAATTTTTAGATTGAACTGATTTTGGTTCAGAAATTATTATAGGAATGCCAGAATCGGAACTCTTTCTTACCTGAGAACTTATTGGTATTTCACCTAACATTTCAATTCCTCTTTTTTTTGCCTCAGCTTTTACACCACCTTCTCCAAAAATATGATCTATTCTACCACAATCTGGACAAGACCAATATGACATATTTTCAATCATTCCTAGTACTGGAACATTTGCTTTTTGAAACATTGTTAATGCTTTAACAACATCTAGTAATGCTATATCTTGAGGAGTGGAGACTATAACAGCTCCTGCTAGATTTACTTGCTGAGCAAGAGAAATTTGAATGTCTCCTGTTCCTGGTGGCAAATCAATTACAATTATATCAAGATTTCCCCACGCAACTGAGTTTAACATCTGCGTTAATGCTGATTGTACCATAGGACCACGCCAAATCATTGCAGTATCGTCGGGTACTAATAGCCCCATAGACATTAGACTTATTCCATAATTTTGAAGAGGAGCCACCATGTCTCCACCAACTGAGGCAGGTCTTCCACTAACACCTAACATTCTAGGTTGAGAGGGACCATAAACATCCGCATCTAATAAACCGACATTATACCCTTCAAGCTTTAGAGCAATAGCTAAATTTACTGAAGTAGTTGATTTTCCAACACCTCCTTTACCAGATCCAACTGCGATAAATCGCCTTACTTTCGATTCTATTACTTTTTCAACAGTTTTATCAGTTTTTACATTATCTGTAGTTTTGTAGTGTTTATTTTCATGCGCAGTAACTACAACTGTAGCACTAGTGACACCATCAATTTTTAAAATATTTTGTTGTGCTAGTTTTCTAACTGGTTCCATAGACGCTCCTCTATGGACTGGAACCTCTAAGGTAACCGCTACATTACTATCTTTAATGGTAATATTACCTACTAAACCTAAAGTGACAATATCTTTTGACTGTGAAGGATCCTCTACCCTTTTTAAGGTATCTAATATCAAATCTTTATTTAAATTAGTCATTTTTTCCTGGTAATAATAATGTTGAAGAAACTGAATGATTAAGACCTAACTCATCAATTTTTATGATAGCCGTAATATCAAGATTAGCGTTAGGACTCAATTCACCATCAGCTATTTTTTTATTAATCAATTTTTCAATTTCTTTATGTGTTGTAACGCCTAAATTTTTTAGAAATTTCCTATAACTAATTTCTGAAGCTGTCATATCTGACATATCTTTCTTATCACTCATAAACTTTCTCCTTAAAAATTTTTGTTAAAAGCAATACTATTTATAAGTTTGGATCAGCTAAATGTTCGCGTATCATGTCTATAAATTGTTCTGACATATGCTTTACATAATCTTCATGATTATCTGTTTCTAAAACGTTCTTCCCAACATGAGCAGAATATCGAGCAGCAGCGTAAAGCATTATGTAGTTAAGATCAGTTGATTTTATAGTTTTATTTTTAGTGTTTGCAAAAGAAATAAAATGATCTGCTAATTTTAAAAAGTTTTTTCCATCAAGAACTTTTTGATCCTTAATCTTTTCTGTAGAGCTCTCAGGTCTCTCATGCCATTTTCGTAATTCCATTTTAAACTTTATCTCCCTAATAAAGAGCAAAATACATTTAATATTTTAATTAGCCTACACAATTTTTTTCTTTTTTTAAAAACTGTTTCTTATTTTTTTATAATGAAATAAAATTCAAATTATTTGGGAGATAGTAAATTGAAAGATTTATGGAAAATTAATGGTTATGAAATTTCTGATTTATTGAAAAAAAAAGAAGTATCAGCCACAGAAATATGCAACAACCTCATTAAGCATATTGAAAAAATAAATCCTAAAATTAACGCAATAGTTGTAGAAACCTTCGAGGATGCAAAAAAGCAAGCAAAAATTTTAGATAAAAAAATTATGGAAGGTGAAAATATTGGGTTGCTTGCAGGAGTTCCTACTACAATAAAAGTTAATACTGATCAAATTGGTTATCCTAGTACAAATGGTCTGCGAATACAAAAAGACCTAATAGCAAAAAAAGATAGTCCTGTAGTAAAAAATCTCCGAAATTCTGATGCTTTAATGTTAGGAAAAACTAACACGCCAGCTTTTAGCATCCACTGGTTTACCAGAAATAGTTTGCACGGCCATACTTTGAATCCACATAATAAAAATATTACGCCAGGCGGATCATCTGGCGGCGCTGCCGCTGCAACTGCTGCAGGAATGGGAGCAATTGGTCACGGTACTGATATAGCTGGATCAATTCGTTACCCTGCATATGCCTGTGGAATTCACGGATTAAGACCAAGTATTGGCCGAGTGCCAATGATAAATTACACTACTCCAGACAGACATATTGGGGGACAAATCATGGCAGTTTCAGGCCCATTAGCACGTTCCATAAAAGATCTAGAATTAACCCTAAAAGCAATGAGTAAGGAAAATTATGATGACCCCTGGTGGACACCATTACCATTTTCATTGCCTATGCCTGAAAAAAAAATAGCATTATTAACAAAAATTGAAGGTCTTAAAATTGATCCTATAATATCAGCAGAATTAAAGCTTGTTGCGGAAAGACTTGAGGATTCAGGATGGATTATAGAAGAACCTAAAGCGCCAAACTTCATAGAAGCAGCTAATTTCCAAGCAACCTTATGGCTAGGTGAGTTTAGAAGAACTGGTGGGGAAGCTATTAGCAAAGAGGATGACCCTGATTCAAATTTTATTTATAGCCAAATGTCTAGAAGATGCCCTAATACTAGTCTAGAAAAATTCATGGATTCACTGCAAAACAGAGCAAGAATCAGTAGAGAATGGAATAAATTTTTTGATCAATATCCTATAATATTATGTCCAATTACAGGAGATATTCCATTTCCAGATTTAAAGGATTTAGAATCAGAAGAATCATTTGATTTAGTTTTTGATTCTATGCTTCCTCAAATAGCACCTCCATATATGGGACTGCCTGGATTATCTTTTGCAACCTCTCAAACAAAAGAAAACATCCCACTAGGAGTTCAGTTTATTTCCAGAAAGTTTCGCGAGGATTTATTATTAAATGTTGCGTATGACCTAGAAAATTATTATCCCAAAATTGAACCAGTATATCCAAACTTTTAGAGTATCATAAGACAAAATAAAAATTCGGTTGAAAATATTAAAAATTGTATATTAATATCAAAACAAAATTACTTAATTGGTTAAAATGTTCAAAACAAATGTAAAAATAACATATGCTGAATCATGGTTACCTATTCATCATAAATTTTTTATTCATACTGTAGAATTATTATCAGCAAGAATTGCTTTAGAAAAACGTTACAAAAACTTTATTTCTAATTCTAAAAATAAAACTGGCACCAAATTGTGGAAACATGCATTAACATCTATGGGTATAAAGACACCTGATTTGACCCAAGTCCCAAAGAGAGAGAAAGGCAAAGGATTAATTATTGCAGCGAACCATCCATTTGGTGTTACTGATGGAGTGTTCTTATCATGGTTTGCATCAACATTTGATGATAATTTTAGAGTGATTGCTCATGGCGTTCTTCAAAAAGAACCAACCCTAGCAGACAATATACTTCCAATTGATTTTAGTAATAAAAAAAATGCAATGAGAGATAATGTAATTACCAGACAAACGGCTATTCAAATTTTAAAAAATGGTGGTGTAATCGCAATTTTCCCAGCGGGTGGTGTTGCGTGGGCAAGAAAAAAAGGATTGCCTGTTGAAGAAGATGACTGGAAACCAATGTTAGGCAGATTAATTAATGACTCTAAATGTGATGTTCTAATTACCAAATTTGGTGGCCAAAATTCTAGCGCTTTTCAGTTTGCTTCACGTATACATCAAACTTTCAAACAAAGTCTATATTTGTATGAAATTAAAAAAAGTTTAGACAAACCAATAGAATTTAAAATATTAAAATATCTAAAAAATGAAACCTTGCCTAAACTTGATGATAAAAGTCTGTCACTTTTTCTTCAAAGCAAAGTTAAAGCTTCACACTAGGCATTATAGAGTTTACCGCTCTTTTTAGAGAGTTCTGGAGGAGCAGTTGGTCTTTTAAGGAAGGTATCTACATCTCTATCATCTAAAAATTTATTACCAGCTTTAATTATTTGATCATTAGGTAATTTTTTCAATGGCGTATATTTGGGATGATGGTGGTCTATAAAAGGATTATTTCTTGCAGCGTTATAACAACATAAAAGTGTCCAACGTCTGTTAGGAGAGTTGTTTTTATCAGACCTGTGGAGAGTATTACAGTGGAAAAAAAGCACATCTCCAGGATCCATTTCACAATACACTAGTTTTAGATGTTTTTTTGCCTGTTCAACTCTCTTTAAATCAACCCCTACTTGACCACTTTCTAATAATGCATGATCTACTCTTCCTAATTTATTCGAACCAGATAGAACTTGCAAACATCCATTTTCCTTCGTGCATTTATCCAAAGCTATCATTACGGTAGCCATAAATGGGAACAAACAACCATTGTTATACCAATATCCATAATCTTGATGCCATTCCCAAGCTCCTCCCTCATATGGTTCTTTTGCTGTAATTTTAGAATGATAATGATAAACCTCTCCACCAAGGAGGTCTTCCATTGTATCAACAATTTTTTCTGATCTAGCGGTGACACCATAAATACTATCATCTGGATGGTTCCATGCCATCATTTTTGTTATTAATCCTTCGGAATCTTTTCTTTCATACAAATGATCTCTAATAGCAGGGTCCTTTTTTGAAGCATTTTGTAAAAGATATGTTTCATCTTCATTAAAAAAATTTTTTACGATCACATATCCATTTTCATGAAAATCTTTTGTTTGATTATTGTTTAGATATGTTACCATTTATTATTCTCCAAAAAATGTGAATGTTAGGGCATGTTTTTAAGATTATGCCAATTATAATAATTAGATTTAATATCCGCATCACATGAAAATGCATCAAAAACTTGTTCTAGATATTTTAGTAAGTTTTTATTTATAATTTTTTTATTTTTCTTATTGTATTTATTTTTTAATTCTTCTTCCCAAATTATCATTGCGCTATATATAATTGCTATTGGAGCAGGATCAATATTTCTTATGGATCCATCTTTTAAGTCTTTAGAAAAAATACTAATTAAGTTTTTAAATTCTTTTTCTAACTCTTGAAGCTTAGTTTGCAATAACTTTGTTGAACCATCCAAGCTTTCTTTCGTATTTGGTATTTGCTCCCATCTTCTATCAATTAATTCCTTTAAATAATTTGGGATATTATCAATATTCTTATTTAATTTTTTAAAGTCTTTTAAAACATTTTTTAAAATTGAAATATTTTCGTCATTATTATTAATTTTAAATTTTTCACCTGATTTAAAATTATCATAAATCACATACATTCTTCGTGAAATTTCAATTAAATTGGTTAATGTCAAATTTACAAAAATCCCTTTCTTTGAATTTTTAATTATTGTTCGTAATTCAGACTCAATTTGTTCTTTTTTTTTCAAGATAGTCCTTATTAAAAGTCATCTATTTTTTTGGTACAATTATACAAAGTATTTTTCATACAATTTGAGTACAATGAGTAACCTTCATCATACTCATCTTTGCTCATTTTTTCTTTTATCATATTAATATTTTGACGTGCACCCTCTATATTCAGATCTTCTGCTAAACGCCACCATAAATAAGCTTTAGGATAACTTACTTTAACACCTTGTCCTTGAAAATACATATTCCCCAAAATTAACCTTGAAGTAGGATGATCTCTCAATGCAGAAAATTTAAAAGATTTTAAAGCTAACTTATAATTTTTATTTATTCCTGAGCCTTTTAAATAAGCGTGCCCTAATGCATAATTTGCTAAAACATTTCCTTGATTTGCAGAAAGAAAAAACCATCTAAAAGCCTCATTTTTATCTACAGGAACTCCCAAACCTTTATTATACATTATACCTAAGTTGTAGTGAGCTTTGTCGTCACCCAAATTTGCATCATAACTTAAATAATAAAGAGCCGTTTTATAATCTTTTTGTTCTAAAGCTTGGTATCCTCTAAGTCTATCGTTTGCAAATGTTATGGAACATGTGAGTATTAAAATCAGAAAGATTTGTTTAATCATTTCAATTTATCCAGACAAAGATGAAGCCCCACCATGATCTGCAGACCAAGTCATTGGATCATTTAGAAAACTCTCTACTTCTCCAATTTCATCATTTTCAAAATAGTTAAATTCTTTTGCTACTTTTAATACATCCCACCAAGTTGCCAGAGAGTGCATTTGAAGCCCAATATTATCTAGAGTTTTTCTTGTTTGTGGAAAAATATCATAATAAAATACCACAAAAGTATGATCAACTTTTGCTCCTGCTTCACGAAGTGCTTCACAAAATTTTATTTTACTATTCCCATCAGTTGTTAAATCTTCAACAAGTAATATATGAGAATTATTTTCAAAATCACCCTCAATTTGTGCATTTCTTCCAAAACCTTTTGCTTTTTTTCGAACGTACTGCATAGGCAACATCATTCTATCAGCTATCCAAGCAGCAAAGGGAATGCCAGCTGTCTCACCACCTGCAATAGAGTCAATGCTTTCAAAACCTATGTTTCTAGTAATTTCAGAAGCTGCAAAATCCATTAATGTGTGTCTAACTCTTGGGTAGGAAATTAGTTTTCTACAATCAATGTAAACTGGACTTGCCCAACCAGAAGTGAACTTAAAAGGCTCTTTTGCGCTAAATCTTACCGCCTCAACTTCTATTAACATTTTAGCTGTTATTCTTGATATAACACTTTTTTCGGGAAAACTAGTTGAAAACATTTTGTATTATTCCTTATCTTCATATTTGGATCAAAATTTTTGAACTCACTTTTGTATGCACTCTGGCTTAACAATAACTCAATATCAAGTATTCTAATGAGAGATTAATTAAAATATAGAAAAAGAGTTAAACATATTTAAGGTACTTTATTAATAATCATTTATAAATTTATTTAAAGTTGAAACACTTTTCATAAAATCTTTAATCTCCATTCTCTCATCCGGATTATGGGAACCTCTATCATTTCTAATAAAAATCATTCCTGTTTTAACACCTTGATTAGAAAATATCGCTGCATCATGTGTAGCACCACTTGCTACTGATACTCTTGAAAAACCAAGTGATTCGCTTGAATCTAAAAGTTTTTCTACAACTTCTTGATTACATTCAGCTGGATCTGATTTGATCACATTGTCAAATTCAAAATGAACTCCCCTTTCTCTTTCTATTGTTTTACATTCAGATCTTAAAAGACCCTCCAATGCATCAAGAGTTGAAATATCTTGGCTTCTTGATTCAAAACTAAATAAAATTTCTCCAGGAATTCTAGACATCGCTTGATTATCCATATCAGTGTGAAAGATACCTGAAGTTAGGACAAGGTCTCCACCATGTTGTTCTATTGTATTCCAATGATCATCCATACGAGTTATCAAATCAGCTCCTGCAAAAACAGCGTCTTTTCTCAGATATCTAGGGATAGTACCCGAGTGACCTGCATCACCTTTACATCGTATTTTGTGATGTCGATAATTGCCTCTTATTCCAGTAACTATTGCAATTGGCCAATCTTTATCTACAAGAACAGGACCTTGTTCAATATGTATCTCTATAAATACTTCTATCTTTTTACTGTTGATTAGAGACTTAGATCTTTTTATGAGATCTAGTTTTGCACCCGAGGCATCCATAGCTTCAGACAACTTGTTACCTGTAGTTCTATGGGTAGAGTTTAAATCTTCTGAAGATAATAAACCAAATAAAGCCTTCGATCCGATACAATTTTTACCATACCAAGCACTTTCTTCACCTCTTAATATTAACACCTTTACAGGTAAAGATGTTCTGATTTTTTTTTCTTTTAAATTTGCTAAAAGTAAAAAACCTGCAACTACACCAGCAAGACCGTCAAAGTTTCCGCCTTGAGGCACCGAATCCATATGTGATCCAACCAGAATATAATTAGATTGAATAGATTTATCCAACGAAAGGACAATATTTGCGGCATCGTCTTTTTCAACATAAAAACCAAATTCTTCTGCTAAATCTATTAAATAGTTTATACCTAGAGTTTCCCCTCTACCATAGGATTCTCTTGAAATTCCAATCTTGTCTTTAGTCAAATTTCTAATATCTGAAAAAATTTTTATAGCTAATTTTTCAAACCATTCTTCTTCATGTAAAGGAATTTTATCATTTAACATTAAGAACAAACCTCAATCTTTTTGTAAAAAAGTAAAATGAGTATAATATAAATAAATTAAAAAGTTTTGCTAAGACGTGAAAAAATATGATTATTACCTAATAAAGACAAGTTTACCTTCACTTGATTTCTCAGAACTATAATTATAACCGTCTAAATTGAATTTCTTCAGATCTTCTTCACTTTGCAAACGATTTTGGATAATGAAACGAGCCATAGCTCCTCGAGCATTTTTGGCATAAAAACTTATTATTTTTTCTTTACCATTTTTACGTTCCATAAAAATGGGTGTAATCACTTTTAATACTAAGTTTTTGAGATTTATGACACTAAAATATTCGTTAGAAGCACAATTTACTAAAATTTGACTTCCTATTGTTTTTGCATATTTATTTAAATTTTCAGAAATTTTATTACCCCAATAATCATATAAAGATGAACCGTGAGCTCCTTTAAGTTTGCTTCCCATTTCTAATCTATAAGGCTCAATCTCGTCTAGAGGTCTTAATAAACCATACAAACCTGATAGAATTCTCAAATGTTTTTGGGCAAAATCTAGATCTTCCTTCACTAATTTTTCTATGCTTAAACCTTTATAAGTGTCACCAGCAAATGCAAATGCCGCAGCTTTTTTTTGTTGGTTACCAAATTCCTTGAACCTATCTCTATTTAATTCTGCTAATTTTGAACTAATGTCCATCAGATTTTCTAAATCTTTAGTGCTTAAATCTCGAACAACATTTACCAACTCATCCACATTTTTTTTAAAGTATGGCTCTGATACTTTAAGACCTTGAACTAAACTCATGTTAAGTTTTTTTGCGGGTGAAACGACTACAAGCATAAATATCTCCTTTATATTTTTCAAAAATAATGCATATCTATTAAAATGTCTAGATGAGCCAAAGATACTTAATTGTAAATTCTATTTTGGATAATTTATAAATAAGTCAATTTAAAAAAGATTGAGATTTTGATGGGATTAAATTTTTCAAAACAATTTCTACCAATTTGCCTATTAATTGTTCTAATCTTAGTTTGGACATCAGTATGGTCTTTATTTAAGATTGCTATTGAAGCAATTCCTCCATTAAGTTTTAGAGTTATAATTGGCATACCAGCATTTGCTTTATTGTTATTTCTTGGATTTAAAAAAGTTAAAACAGTTTACGTTCCAAAAAGTGACTTTAAACCTCTACTTTTAATTAGTTTTTTTAATGTTACATTATGGCAGGTTTTAATGCTCTACGGAATAAACATGCTTGGTGGAGGAAGAGCGGCAGTTTTAACGTACACAATGCCAGTGTGGGCAACTATTTTTGCTTCCATTTTTGGTTATGAAAAAATTAATATATCAATAATAGTTTCGTTAATTTTTGGAATGACTGGCATTGTTTTTCTATCTTTAGAAATCAATGTTTTTGAAAATATGTTAGGTTTTCTAATTACCTTGTCTGCAGGTTTAAGTTGGGCAATAGGGACTATGATTGTAAAATATGGTGGAATCAGATCAGATGGATTAATTGTAGCAGGGTGGCAACAAATAATAGGTATAGTTCCTATTATACCTTTTGCGTTATACTTTGATTTAGATAATTTTGGATTAATAGATTACAGGCATATTCTTATAATTATATATGGTATATTTTTATCAAGCGCGTACACATATTGGGCTTATTTTACTATTTTACAAAAATTTTCAGTTAATGTTACTTCTATATCTGTTATGGCAGTTCCTATTTTGGCAATTTTAGTCGATTATGTTTTAGTAGATGTTAAATTCTCTGGTTTTGATCTTTTAGCTCTAATATTTATTGTTTCTGGTATTTATGTAGTTGCTACAAAACCATTTAATAAAAGTGGGACTTAATTAATATAAAAAATTATTTAAATCTAAATTTTTAGAAAAATGTATTTCATTTATTGGACCTCTAGAAATTTCTACTCTTGCTCCAGTTTCTCTTAATTTCTTTAAAACTCCTTCGCCAAACAATTTCCAAGATTTTTCTTCGGAAGTTTTATCTGGCCAAACTGTCATTGAATACCTTTGGGTATTTGATATATCTACAGACAACCTAAAAAGCATGCCAGCAGCAAATCCTTTTGTTTTACCTAATTCAACCAAAAGACTTGATGCGGCTTCTTTTGAAAAATCGTTCATAAATGTTAATTTTACAATTCTTACATACATAATTTAATGTAACTCAAAATTTTCTACAAAGTCTATTAAAGTTTATGTCAGAATATTTAATATTTTGATAATCACTCTGTTAACTATTCATTATGAGTAATCATATATAGAGCTAAACTGAAGTCTAATGCACAAAGAATAAACTTATGTGGCTATGTCTCGATTTTTGTATTTTTAATGTTAATAGTTAAGCATGTGTGTAAAATTTAAAATTACATATGCTAATTATTTATTCAAAAGATTAATTAATCCTAAAATTAATTTGTAAGAAAAACGAAATAATTGAAGAATATCATTTATGTGATTTTAATAAAAAGGGGAAAAAAAATGAGTAATACAAATTATGTTATATTAACGGTTGCTTCAGTGGATTTTAGTTACAGAGAAACTATGGCTAAATTAATGTCTTCTTATTCAAAAGACTTAATTGACAACGCTGGTGCAAAAGGAACACGTTTTGGTTCAATTGGTACAGGTGACCATGCAGGAAGTTTAATTTTTATTCAATTTTATGACGACTTGACTGGCTATCAAAAAGCACTGGAAATTCAATCAAAGTCTTCTGTATTTAAAGAAATTATGGACAGTGGAAAGGCAAATATCTATTTAAGAAATATTGCAACCTCTTTACCAACAAAATTTGAACAAAGCTCCGAACATCCAAAGTATATTGTTATTACAAGAGCAGAGGCCGCGATGTCAGACAAAGATAAATTTCTAAATTGTATAAATGATACTGCTTCTTGTTTTAAAGATAACGGCGCATTAACATTAAGATTTGGTAATCTACTTACTGGCTCTAATGTTGGTAATTACTTGCTTGGAGTAGGATATCCATCCATGGAAGCAATAGAAAAAACATATGATGAGTTATTAGTTCACAGTTCATACACAGAACTCATGACCTTTGCAAAAGTTAACATGAGGAACATTATTAAAATCCTTTAAATACACTTTAAACAAGTTAGAGGCTTTTAAATAAGGCTCTAACTTAATAATGCTTAATATAAATGATTATTTCATCACATAGTTTGAATTTCTAAGGTTTAATCTTATTAGTATAATAATCAAAAAATTTATTAAAGGAGTTATAATGCCATTAATTAGAATAGATGTTCCAGAAGGAGTATCTACGGATATTAAAAAACAAATACACAGTAAAGTAAGAGAAGTTGTATTAAAAACATTAGCTCCTAAAGAAGTTAAATATGATTATGTTTCTATAAGAGAAGCATTTGGGTATATAGGTGACGGTCTTCCAGTCATTGATGTTGATTTAAGACCCGGGAGAGATGCGAGAAGAAAAAAAGCTCTTGTTGACGGTATATCTGAAGTTCTTAAAGAAACACTAAATATTACTAAAGAAGATGTATATTGTCTGTTTAGAGAAACACCAGCACATAACCATTATACTGGAGGAGAACCTTTACCTAAATGGGTACCATCTGATGAGTAAGAATCATGAAAAAGAAGTTCTGAAAGCATATGAGGAATATTTAGCATATTTTTTTGATAACGATATGGAAGGTATTAATTCACTAGTCAAATTTCCTATTACGTATATAGCTGATGGAGAAAGTAAATCACTTGATTCTTTTCCAGTTACTCCAAAGGAAATGATGGAGAACAAACAATGGGATACAACTATTGACACAGAGACTTATGTGCATGGTACAAATTCTACTAAAGGTCACGTTATAAGCAGGGGTACTAGAGTAAGAAAAGATAAATCTGTAATAGAAAAAATATACTGCTTTTTATGTTTTTACAAAAACACGTGATGGATTGTAAATGTATGCTATTTCAAGTGTTATTCCAGACTAATTTAAAATACTATTTCAACTGCATAACTTAACCATTCGTCCAGATGGTATATTTACAATTATTAGACGTTAAAATAATCTAAATTTAATTAGTTTAACTTTTTAAATAGGAAATTTTATGACGACTTCGAAATTAATTAATTATACTACCAGAGAATTTATGTCAGACCATGAACTTTAACAATATATTACTAAACAAAATGAAATTTTTACACCTAAAGTTGTAGAAGAATTTACTAAGGCTGGAATGTTAAGAACAGTTTTAACTAAACTCTGGAATAAAGAAGATGTTCATAGAGTAGGAATATTATTTGAGTATAGAGACGAAAAAGCATTTGCTACATGCCAAAGTTTATTAGAAAAACATTATATTCCAATGGTTAAAACATTTATAACTAAAGTAGTTGGAAGTCGTGGTATAGTAGTACACGAATTTAGTTCAGAAGAGCTACTAAGTCATAGTGTAATTTAGTATTTAAGGATATTTATTATGATAATTGCAATTGTTACTTTTAATATAGATAGTGAATTAACTAACACAGTGTTAAAAGAGAAGTTTTTAGAAACATCACGCATATACAAGGACACCCCAGGTTTAATTAGAAAAAACTATATCTGTGATACTTCAAAGAATTTAGCAGGTGGGGTTTATTGCTTTAATAAGATCGATAATGCAAAAAGTTGGTTTGATGAAGATAGAGTTAAATGGATTACAGAGAGGTTCTCAGCACCTGATATAAAATATTATGAAAATCCAGTTATAGTTGATAACAATACTGATGAAATAATTTCATAAATTATAATAATCTATGAGAAGACAAACTCCTCAAAATTTCATTTTATTTGTTTTTTTAATAAATTTAATAGCTAATATTTATTTTATAGAATCAATCATAACTAATATGCAAACATAAAAGAAGGCAAATACAATTACTGGTGTAGCATTTGATATTTGTTTATTACTTTTTGGTTCTGACTTTTTCCAGTCAGCTGGCATAACATCTCTATCCCATGCCTCACGCCTTGTATCTTTTTTACGTTGATCAACGTGTATATTTCTTGGGTCTACTCTATAATCTTCTTTCATTTTCTAAAATCATATTTCATTTTAAAGTTATAAGATAACATATAATAAAATCGAATAATTATTTTTTTTCTAACTTATTTGATAAATCCTCATCTTCAGATTGATAGATATAAGTATTTAATGGTTTAAATCTAATGACTAAACAAGCCAGTGCTATTATAAGTATTGCTCCAGCTTCATAAAGAAGTATAATTGGGTCCATACCTTTTCCTTGAAGTATTATTAATCTAGCTATTGCAGTCATAGCAATAAACAATGGCAATGTAATAGGTATTTTATTACTTACATAAAATATACCTATCATTCCAAGAACTTCAGTATATATAAATAATAATAATAAGTCAGCTAATTGCACTTTACCATTATTATATATAGAGTAAATTTCCTGCAAAACTGCAATTACAGTTAAAATAGCTATAATTCCTAATAAAACCTTTTCTATTGTTTTTATAATAAGAGCAGGCTTGAATTTATTGTCTTTCATTATTAATACCCTAATTATCTATAGTGCATAATAAATCCATGATCAATGGACTTCGGTCATTATAATTTAATATGCACAAAAATCCATCACTGTAATGAAATCTTAACAAAAAAACTTTTATGATTAATATTATTAGTTTCTAATTATAATTTATTTAATAAGGAGATAAAATTGACTATCATTTCAAGACGGATACTAACACCAATATTAGGTAAAAGTGATTTAGTATTAAAGAGGGCTAAATCTATGCAAGAAATAATGACTAACCATGGTGCAAAGGCTAGAGTTGCAAGAATAGTTGCGGGTGATTTAGCGGGATCAATTCATTTAACCGCATCATATGAAAATATGGAAAAAGGTTGTAATTCATTTAACGAAATGTCACAAGATCCAGCTAGAGTTGCTTTGATGAAAGAGAGAGAAGCTGATCCTGGAGGTCACTTAATAGGTCCTGAAGTTTTTAGAACTATATATGGTAAAATTTCACCAGAGCAAAATGTAATTATGATGAGAGAATACCAGTTATCTAGAGATAATGTGTCTGAAGCTGTTCAAATCTTTCCTGAAATAGATGCTATTTTAAAAAATGAGGACGCTTCTTTTATGGCAGTTGTACCCTTGTTAGCAACTAACATGGATAGATTAATTGCTTGTTATTATTTCCGTGATATGTCTTCTATGGGAGAACAAATTGATAGAGTTGGTATGTCAGAAGAATTTCAAAAAATTGTATTAAAAGCAAGCAATACTGGAACATTAATATCATCAAGGGTGTTATTAAATATCTAATAAATAACTATTTTTTTAAATCTAGAAGAGTAACATTTACTTATAATAAATAGGAGTAGTTTAAATGTCAGAAGAAATAAGATGTATTAATTTAGGATATGTGGTTCCGAAAGAGAGAGCAGAAAAAGTTGAAAGTATTTTTAAAAAACACGCATCCTGGATGGAAGAGTTTTATTCAGAAAATAACAATGGTCAGGAGCACCTTTTAAATTCTTATTTTACTAAAGCACCTGAATTTGTTGATCCAACTGATCCCTCAAAGGGCGAAACTGGAAATATAGTTTTCACAATAAATGAGAGATTTACTTCATTAGAAAGTGTTCAACGTCATATAGAGAATGCTATGAAAAATGATTATTTTGAAGACTTTGGTAATATACTTCACGATTATGGAAAAGTTATTAGTCCTGGTGGTATGATTTATCACTCAATAAGGTGAGACATTTACTGTAATAAAAAATTTTAAATATAAAAATATAATAAAATCAATATATTAAAAGTATTTTATGGCGGAGAGAACCTCCTCACCTATCTCGTGTAACTATCTAATTTTATTGAATAATAAATTATAATAAATTTTCAGTCTACAAATTAGTCAACAACTTCAATAAATTTGCTATAATTAAATGTTATATGAGATGTGATATGACAGAACTTAAAAAAGCGATATATACAATAATTAAGAACGATTTTAAAAAAGGACTTAAAATTTTGTTACCTATTGCAAAAAATGGAAATGCAAGTGCTAATTTTTATTTGGGCTATCTTTATTTTAATGGCTTGGGAGTTATTGCAAATGAACAAGAAGCAGACAAACATCGTTCATATGCAATCAAAATATTCAAAGAACAAGCAGAAAATGGTGATAAGGAAGCAATCTCAAAATTGGGTAGAATTCTCGCTGATGGCTCACAACTAGATAATATAAACTTTTTAGAAGAACTAAAATGGCTTAAACTTGCTTCTGATAATGGATGTCCTGAAGCTTCATTTATGTTGGGGAATATCTATAACACCGGACATAAAATGAATGACACAAATGAAGATGATTTTTTTCCAATTATAAATAAAAAAGAGGCTTTTAAATGGTTCAAAATTTCAGCTGAACAAGGAATGGCATTTGGGATGATAAATGTAGCTAGTTTTTTGAAAAATGGTACAGGTATAGAGAAAAATTATAAAGAGGCGTTTAAGTGGTATAATATTGCCGTTTTGGGCTATAAAAAAATGGTTAATTATAGATTTGCTGATGTATGGGAATATGAGGTTTTACCAGGTATTAAAGAACATATAAGAGAAATAAAAAGAACGCTTGAATCCACTGAGATTTTTGAAATAGTAAAAGCTGCCAATGAATATGTACGTCAGAAAACAGAGGAAGGTGTTTTTGATTATTCTAATAAGGATGATTTAGATGAATTTTTGGATTTTGTAAACAATCACGATTAATAGTAATTATCATTACTTGTATTTAATCATCAAGCATCCCTTTTTTTAATGTCTAGAAGTTAGTCTACAAATTTATTATGGTAGTAAATTTATTTCAATAATTCATGAAGAAATATACCAAAACAAAAAAAAATGTTGCTAATATTATGTTGAAATATCCCATAACTATTTTAAATTACAAAAGTTATGGGAGTAATGATTAGTTTCATAAATTATTTTTTAAAGTTTCCAATTTCACACCAGAAGCGTGTAACTACTCTTAGTTGATTTTGAAATAATTCAGCTGCTAGATGGCAATTTTCAGAGTTGTAATCATAACCATCTTTAGCATTAAATGATGCTACATGAATACGCATATGTGTATCAATAACGCTATTACGATAAAGAGTTAGCATTTGGTTCTCATCTGCATAACCCTTATAAGAAAATAAAAAGGTAAAAGATATAAGAAATGGCGAAATTATTTTAATCATTTTCTATCTCCTAAATTTTTAGTTACTTTACAAGTTCCATATGAAACTGAGCTTCTACCATTATTTTCAACAAACGATTTATCTGTAAAAAGCTGGACATCAAACTGGCTTGAAAAATGATAGAGCTTTATATATGACGTAAAATTATCAATCACTGCTTTATCCATTTTGTGTTTGTTACATGTTATTTTATTAGCAATAGTCTCATATGAACATCTTGAGACATAATATTTGTCTCCAGAAAATTCTATTTTTATACTTGGATTATACTTTTGTAAGTTAGCTTTAGAATATTTTCCTTTGCTAGAATATTTGTTTAGAACATTACATTCTAAGGTTAATCCAAAAGATGCGGTTGAAATTAAAATTGTAGTTAATGATAATGAAAAAATTTTAAACATTGAAATCTCCATATATTTTTAATTATAGACAATTAGCTACAAACAAGACCCTTTTATCCATCATAGAGGACCCATATTTATGTTGTGAGTATGCTAGTTTTTTATTTTTAATATTGAAGGTAAATAACTCAGCAGTAACATTGGGATATGAAACAAGAAAACTATAATTTTTCATATTATTACCTAATGGAACTACATAACCTCCATCAGCTGTTGAGCTAACCAAACTTCCTGATGCGTCTTTGTATAAAATATCAAATTTATCTTTATTCTTAATTAATGAAAAACTTCCTTTTGATATTCCATCATCACTCCAACCAGCAAGTTTTTTAGATATTATTGGGCCTTGATAATAATAGCCCTTCCCTTTAGGCGCATCGCAGGTAAGTAAAGTTTCTGCATAAACGTTGCTACTAATTAAAATTGTAGTTTTTATTAAAATCAATAATTTTAATAATTTTTTAGATGTTTTAATTTTCATTTTTTGCTCCTCTATTAAACATTTGTTTATTAGACGAACAACTATTGAAAATTATTGTAAGAAACTTTTTTTATTTTATTTTTTTGCACACAATTCATAATGATATCACTATTATCTTTTTAATTGGATAGAAAGACAAAATCAGGACCTTCATGTCCAAATTGTTCTAATTGACCAATCCTTGGTGTTTGCTGTGTTCCCATCTTCAATGATAAATTTGAAACATCTTTGTAAATAGAAGCATGCAGATCAGTAGCAGTTATCGCTTCCGAGTTATTTGTTAAAAAATTAATTACAAATCTAGCAAAAACTGAATGACCTCCACCTCCACTATCATGAACTGGACCTACCCCTCCAGATGATATAACTATTCTTGATTTAGTATTTAACCATTTATCAATAGGTTTAGTTTTTTTATTAACACTCTTTGCATCACTTCTTGTTAAAGTTCCTGAGTAGCACGAGTCCGCTATAACCAATATGTTTTTGGATTTAATTTGTTTTAATTTTTTACCTATATAGTCATTTGATATCCACTTAGTGTCAATTTTTTCTTCTGCATCATGAGGCAACCAGTAACCATCATCTAAAACTTCTTTTCCATGCCCTGCAAAATAAATCAAAAAATTATCATTCTCTTTTAAAGAATAGACCAAATTACTTAGCTTTTTTGTTATGTCTTCGTGTGTAGCATTAGATAAATAATCAACTTTAAAACCATATTTTTTTTCAAGAATACTTCCAATTTTTTTCCCATCTCTTAAAGGAGTTTTTAAATTATTTAAATGCTTGTAATCTTTTATTGATATTACTAATGCATAAAAATTATTTGATTTTCTGAGATTTTTTTCTAATTTTTTCTTTTCTATAAAACCTCTTGTTGAACTAGTAACAGCAGTTTCAATAATATTTTTTTGTTCTTCAAAAAAAGCTATCATATCTTCTTTTTTAGCTTTACCTCTAGACTTACTATGAAAATTAAATTGAAAATTGTTACCGAAGCTATCTGTCCCCTCTCCCCTTGACCCTTTATTTGTACCAAGTGGTATCACCTTTCCAGTAGCATTATATCCTGATGGACATTCAACAAGGAGAACTCCAGCGTTAGTTTTTTCATTATATGTTGAATTTGATGAACAAATTTCATTGTCAATAATGACTTTGCCTTCTGTTATCCAATTACCTCCTATTTGATCTTCCTTAATTGCCGCATACGTATTAAATATCTTTTTACCTCTTTTAACAGTCATGGTTCTAAAATCAGAGAACCCGTCAAGAGGTTTTAAAGAAAAGTTATTATTATCAGTCGTTAAAGATTGTTCTCTAATTAAATTATTTATTCTCTTAAGGCCATCAATAGAAACTTTGTCTCCTTGATCTGCCGATAATGCATACCACCTTTTTGCCTCAATGTAATTTTTAGATGTTCCATATCCTTTTTCATAAAACGAACCTAATTCACTTTGTGCTACATTGTCCCCATTAATGGCTGCTAACTTATACCATCTAATCGCCTCTTTATAATCTTTGGTAACACCTAGTCCTTTTCTATAAATAAAACCAATATTAGTTTGAGATAGAACGTGATTATTATTTGCTGCAGTTTTTAACAATAATAAAGCTTTATCATAATTGACTTCAGTACCTAAACCTAATTGATACATTGTTGCCAAGTTATAAAAAGCTTGTGTAAAGTTTAATTCTACAGCTTTTTTGAAGAATATATATGACGTTTTGTAGTTTTTTGGAACTGCATAACCATACTTATAGAAGGTTCCCAAGGCATTTAGCGACCATGCGTTATTTCTTTTTGCTAGATATTTTATATGTGGTAAAGCCTTATCAAATTGCAACTTTTTTATAAAACCAAGAGCTTTATCATAAGTATGTTTATCTAAAATACCAGGTAATCTGTTGCCTACTTCATTTTGAAAAGATTCATTATCAAATGCAGAAGTTTCCTTTACAGCATTGAAAGACATTGTAAATAATAAACAAAATATAAAACATATATGCTTCATTAAATAAAACCCAAATTTAAAATTTTATAATATAAATTTATTAATGAAGAATCAAAATTTTAAATAATTATAAAATCTTAACTCTCACTCAATAATTTTATTAACTCACTCGTCCTTAAAGCATTAGCAAGAGGAGAAGTCATGAGTAAAATAAAAAATAATTACCTAACTACAATAATTTCAAAACCCCATTCGTCTTCTTTAGTAAGCAAACATAAGGAGATAAAATTGAGAAATTTTAAAAACAAACTTAGTCATCATGCAGAAGAAAGACGTCAAGAGCGCGGTGTAAAAAAATGGGCTATAGATTTTGTAAAAGCTGAATATGACAAATGCAAAAAACGTTATGGTGACGCAAAAGCAATTTCTGTCTCTAGAAAAAAATTAAAAGAATTAAGAAAATATGGGCAGATAACAGCCGTTCAGTTAGACAAATTACTCGGTGTGACTTTGGTTCAGTCATTAGATAACAACATTATCACGGTTTATTATGAAAGAAGAAAAATCAATCAATAAAAAATTACATAAAATAAAAATTTAAAAAAAAGGGTAAAATAAATGTTTAATAAAAATATCAGTGTATATTTAGACTCCAGAGGTCACGCAAATCTTGATTCATTTCCATTAAGATATGGAATTCATTATCCGTATAGTAAAACTTTAGATTTATATGACTGTACTAACTGGATAAAAGATCAAAAGTTTAGTGATAGATACCATGTTGACGCTAAGTTTAATGGCAAAGACAATAAAGAAGAATATGGTCATTTTGTGTTAGCTGAAAGTCAGTTTGACGATATGAAAATTGTCACTGTCTGGAAGCATGATATGGAAGTAGAATACAAATTATCTAATTGGTTAAGATTTTTAAGAGAAGGAAACAATATCTCAGTTCAAGATTTATTGGAATTTCATCCTTATTATGCCAACGGAACTGCGACTAGCTTTGAAGAAATTTATAAGTTGCTATTAGACCGTGATGTTAAAAAAATCACAAATAAAAAGCTTGAGATTATTGCCAAAGATTTCCAAAAAGAACTTGAAAGCAAGCAAAAAGAGCTATCTGAATTATTAAAAATAAAATCAGAAATGTCTAAAATTAATAATCAATTAACCAATGATCTTGAAAAAGCTAACAAAAAAATAAAAGAATTTGAGCGATCTCAATTTAGGGAAGAAAATAATAGAGCTCAATCACAAAATGATGGTGAAGTAATAGTTACACTTGGTGAAAGATTAGTACTTATTGCGGTTAATGATGTCGTTCATAGAGGTTCAGACTGTACTGAATTAATATTTAGTAACGGAGAAAAGCAATGGATGAAAAAAAGAACTTTTGATAAATTTGGTCTTGTAACACAAAAAGCTAAATCATTAATTAATGAGTCTGTAATTACCAGTTCTTGGAACCCTAAATCAAATCCAACTTTGTGGAAAAAACAAGGTTATTTTAGGAATATTTATAAAGCTAATTAATTAATAATTGCACCTATGTTTTTCTCAGATAAGATTAAATAAAGTCTTATCTGAGAAATTATATGAAGAATTATAATAAAATTTATATAGATAAAGAAAAACGATCAGAGCGTGACGAGTATAATCATTTGTATAAAAAGTTAAGTGCTAAAATTTATGTTCAACTATATCAAAGTTATAATCCTCAAAAGGACGACAAAGTTAGCCTTCAAGAAAACGCACGAGATATTGCTCAAGATACTATAATTACATATCTCAGAAGAATTGAAGAAGGACTAATCATTGAAAATAAAGAAGCATGGTGTAGCACAGTAGCTAGAAACAAAACTATTGATTTTTTAAGAAAGAAGAAACCAGACAGGATTTCAGATTATGATTTATCAGTTGATGATGAAAGCGAGTCCAAAAACTTTAATGTAAGAGAAAAAATGTTAACAGATAAATCAAAAAAGGAAGATGCTTCATATTATGATCTTTTAGACGGTGAATGTATGGAAAAACTTAAAAAAAACCATAGAAAGTCTTTATATTTTGTTATGCGAGGATTAAAAACTAGAGAAATTGCAGAAGCCTTAAGTGTTCCACAGAATACGATACTGACTTGGGTAACAAATGCAAAAAGTCAATATGCAGAATGTATGGGTTTAGTTAGAAATGCCAGTAACTAAAAAAAATATAACTATTAATGACCTACAACTCTATCTTGAAGAGGACATCAAAGACGACAAAACAAAATATATTTCTGAAATAGAAAACAAAAACAAAAATGGTAAAAAACTTACGAATAAAGAGATAAATATTATTAAAGAACTTAGCATGTTGCGAAGTGTTGATAGTTTTTTTGAAAAAGCTATTAACAACCAACCTTCAATGCCTAAAGAGTTAGAAAATGAAATAGATAAAACTTTAAATATAATTTCTGCTAAAAAACCTTCACTGATTGAAAGTTTTTTTACTATTAAACACTTAATCTCATCTAGTTTTGGAGCTTTGGCGGCAATTTCAGCGATGATGCTATTTACTGTAGTTACTCCTACTGTAATGTTTAGAGATGTTGTTTTCAAAAACACGAATAACGTTTCTAATGTTTCCTTAAAAGAAAACTCAGAATCATTCATTAGAAACACACCTAATTCGTGGTTTATTAAAAGTGATATTGCTTTTGCGCTTTTGTCAAAACAGAAAAAAATAGATGTAAATGCTGAAGTTAAAGTAAAACTAGGTGACACACTAATTTTTACATTAATTCCTTTAAATTCAAAAATTGTTGATATTAAAATTATATCCAACAATAGCGAGGAAAAAGAGCTATACAAAGATCTATCCATAGACAAAGGAATAAAATTTGAATCTAAAGAATATGTAATGGGAGAGCCTATTGGCACAGATACATTTCAAATTTTAGAAAATGGTAAAGTGATTTTAGAAAAAGAAATAATTATAAGTGATTAGATAAAACAATAATTTCACTAAAAGTAGATTTTATTTAAATATAATTTTCTTTAATACAATAAATTTAACCCCTTAATCGTCTGATTACTAAGAAGTTAATTTTTTTAATAATGGAGTATGATGTGACAGATAATTTAAATGCTAACAAGTTAAGTTATGTAATAGTGAATAACACATCACAAGACTTCCCAATAGGACCAGGCGAGACATGGAAGTTTATTGTAAAGGTAGATGATGAATTAGATGCCTATAACCAAATGGTAAAATGTAAATCAATGGCTGATAAATTTGGTCATGATATAATGAATGTATATCTTGATAATGTTCAATTTAATCCAAGAAGTTGGTACACAGATGGTGTTAATGAAGATAAGATTGAGTATGACGATAACATAAAAATTGATCATTTAACTGATGAAACTATTTAATTTTTTCGTTATTATTTTTTTTATTTATATGTTTTGCATTGATAGAAACATAATATGGATTTTTTAAAGAGGTAACTTAATTAACCTTGTTACTTTTCTTAAAAATCAAGAATTTGAAACATCAAAATACCTTAATCTTTTAAATTTTTGTCTTAATATTTGAAATTTATCCTACCAATTAAAATTTTTCTTATTCATATACAATAATTTTAACACTTCATTCGTCTTATAATTAATTAATAAAAAATTATCAAAAAGGAGAATAAAATGGGGTTTTTTTCAAGTGATACATACAGCAAATCATACTTATTAGGGTTAGGTCAAAGATGGGGCATCAATGCTGAAGCTGGTCATCTAATTGAAAAGGGTATTCAAGTTCAATCTCATGGAGACGGAACTTACTCAGCAGGAGTTAATGTTGACTTTAGAAAAATGGAATATGAAAGAGATAAACTCACTCGCTCTATCAATAAACATCTTAGATAAATATTTAAACTGATTAAGGAATGAAAAATGACTTTTCAATACCAAGACGAAACCTATAGAGATGATAGAATGTTTGTACTCAATTTATCCATAGGAAAATATAATGATAAGAAAAAATATATTCTAATTACTTATCGTAATACTCCACAATTGCCCGCTGTAAGAGTTGATGACTTTGATACTAAAAAAGATGCAATTGAATATATTAAAAGGATTGAACCTAGGGTCCCTCTTACATCTTTAGATAGACAACCTCTAGATATACCTAAAAATGCTAACACATGGGAATATTGGATGAAGTGGCTAAAAGATAGAAATTTACAATCAGCTATATCTGGATATCAAAACTTACCTCATTGGGTTATGCAAGAGGAAGTAGAAAACAGAAGTTACGTAGAAATACTTTAGTAGGTATAAAATGTTTTCAAAAGAAGATATGTTAAAAGATGATCAAAATGATGAAATTGGTCGTCTTTTAAAACAAATTAGAAAATTAACTACATTTACAAAAAATAAACAAGATCTTGTTCGTGACTTAATTAATTTAGGAAAGAAACAAAAATATATTATTTTTTGGGGATACACTCACAGATATTTTATTGGAAGAGTTGGTCAATCTTTCATTTACAAAGTTCCAAAAAATAAAAGAGGTAATCTTGTAAAATTTAAAGATAAAACAATTCGTGTTATTTGCATTGGTTCAGGTGTAAGATTTATTAGACAATATATGGCAGGTATTATTTAGTGATTTATCATTTTATTTTATAATTTTAACATAAATATCCTTTGGCTAAGACGAAATTTCTTTTTTATACTTTCTATTTTCTATAGCGATTATTTCTTTTACTTTATTTCTATACTCAATGTCAGTAAGTTTATCTCCAAAACGATCTAACATTATTATGCCTTGCATTATATCTAGAAACTTATTCAAAATATCATTACTAGCTTTTTCTGAACTAATTTTTCTGTTGTAATAATTATCTACTTTGTCTTGGAAAGTATTTGAACCTCCATAGATATTTAAACATCTTACACCAAGGTTTGCTTTAAATTCACAAGATATATTTTTGCTTTTTAAAGCATTCACTATTGCATCTTGTGATTGGTCTAATAACAACATTTGTTTATTTAATATCTCAGTGCAAATGCCTAAATGGATATTATCAACCAATTCTTTAAACGCTTTGTCTTGTTTCCAACGAGAAATAGTCTCAGGTCTAATATTTAAACACTCAGCTACAACGGTTGATTTGTAGCCTTGAGCAAGTAATTTAGCTGCTAAAGATTGACTTTTCTTGAGTTTAAGTGACATTTTAATTATTTTTGGGCTTATAACCTAAAAAACCTCTCACTTTCTTTTTATTATCTATCCATTCTTGAACTTCATCTTTATCCCAAAAAATTTTATTTTGACCTAGTAAAAAGGGTTTTGGAAAATCTCCATGTTTTGACCATCTAGAAATTGATGAGGCACTTACACCAACTAAATTAGCAACTTCTTTTTTTGATATATTTTTTGATCTTTTCATTGTGAGGCTCCTCAAAGAATTAAAAAATTCATTGCCAAGCCGCCTGACTTTTATATGATTTCAATACCATATGGTAAAGCAGTCTCAATTTTATCAAAAATTAAAATAAGCTTCAATAACAGTTATAAAATTATTTATTTAAAACATAACCTGACCAATCGTTCATAACTGTTTTTCTCATATCAAATAGATTTGTCCTTAAATATGATTTTTCTACTTTTGTTGGAAGTTGATGTGCCAAACAGAACTCAATGGCATGATACTGATATTGTCCTGTTTCTTCTGCCCATGTCCGAAAAGTAGATCTAAAACCATGAACTGTTACTTTTTTCTTGGTGTATTGTTTTTTCAAGAATGCTAGCATTGCATTATTTGAAATATGATTACCAGTTCCTTTGTTATGGAACACATATTCATGATTATGTTTTTGTCTCATGAGAGTAATAATGTGAATAGCTTCGTCAGATAGTGGAACTTTATGTTCAACTCCTGCCTTCATTTTATGCTCTGGTATCGTCCAAATCTTTTTATCTATATCAAACTCAAAAAATTTGGCTTCAATAACCTCCTTTGTCCTTGTTGCAGTTAGAATGAGCAATCTAAGAGCATATACTGCTATTAAATCAAATTTACTAATATCTTTGTAAAATTCCGCAATGTCTGAGTAGTTTAGTGAAGCAAAACTCTTAACTTTGTGTATTTTGTAGGGATCTGGCATGATCTCTTGAAGACCGCCAGTCCATGTTGCTGGGTTGTCTCTTTCATACCATTTTTTTATTTTCGCAAACCCAAATATTCTAAATAACCTCTGCTGAAGCCTCCTAGCAGTCTCAGTTTTGGAAGACCATATAGACAATAAAAGCTCGTGAATGTCGTCAACATTAATATCAATAAATGGCTTCTTGTCTAAGTAAGGAATTGCATAGGTATTAATTGTGTGACGCCAACTCTGTTCACTTCTTGGACTTCGCCATTCTTCTTTTTTTTTGGCTTTGATGTATAGGTCTGCAATGTAAGAAAACTTTTTATTTTGCTGATTTCTTAATACTTCTTGTTTTCTTTTATCGTCTATAGGGTCTATTTTTTGATGAACTAGACGCCTATTGTCTTCAGCCTTCTGCCTTGCGTCCACAATTGAGATTTGTGGGAAGGTTCCAAGACCCATTTCACGAGACTTATTATCTAGGCGATAACGATAAGACCACTTACCTCTGCCTTGGCTTGAAATTGAGATATAGAGCCCCTTTCCGTCATGATACTTCCCCTTAGGTAAGGTTAATAATTGTTTGTATTTTAGTCTGTGCATCTTTAACTCCAGTCAACAACTCGGTCCACAAAGTGGATTGGTTAACGATGAGTTACAGTGGAGTAAGAAAGGAGGGTCTCGTCAATGGAATCTAAGCGTACTATAGATTTATGACATACAGTGACATAACAAAGTAATGTAACTGGCGGAGAGGAAGGGATTCGAACCCTTGAGAGGCGTTAACCCCAACACGCTTTCCAGGCGTGCGCCTTAAACCGCTCGGCCACCCCTCCAAAAATTAGGATTTTACATCAACATTTTTTTTGGAGCAAGGTAATATAAGTTATTAATATATTGAATTTTTTTTTATACGTTTTAGATTAGATTTATAATTACAAATGGACTTTATAAAGTGATAATGGGAAGAATTTTAATATTATTTGGAATATGTTCATTTATTCTTACTCTTATAAGCAATTATTTTGATATTGTTTTACAAATAGATGGTAAAAATGAAATTACTCAATTAGGCCAATTTTGGTTTCATTTTGCTCCCAGTAGCCTTCAAATTGCAGAATCAATAGTAAGTCGATATGTTGATCCCTGTTCAGCATTAGATATTCTGGATTGTTCAGGGTTTATATGGCATCCCTTTATATCTTCAATATTGTTAATGCCTGCTGCAGTCATATTAGCAATATTAAGTTTTGTTTTCATCGCTTTAGGACTTAAAAAATCATCAAGAAAGAGAGCAAATAATAAACTTTAAATTATAACTTTTACCAACTATTTATCACCCATTTTTAAGGCTTCAAAAAAAGCATTTTGAGGTATCTCAACGTTTCCAAATTCTCTCATTCTTTTTTTCCCTGCTTTTTGTTTTTCTAAAAGCTTCTTCTTTCGAGTTATATCCCCACCGTAACACTTTGCAGTAACATCTTTTCTCATCGCTGAGATAGTTTCTCTTGCTATAACTTTTCCACCAATTGCTGCTTGTAAAGCGACCTTAAATAGTTGCCTTGGTATAAGATCTTTTAATCTTGTGCATATTGCTCTTCCCCTTGTTTCGGCCTGGTCTCTGTGAGAAATCATTGCAAGAGCATCTACAGGATCTCCATTCACTAAAATTGATACACGAACAAGATCCCCTTTTTTATAATTGTCAATTTGATAGTCAAAGCTAGCATAACCTGATGTCATACTTTTTAATTTATCATAAAAATCAAAAACAACTTCATTTAATGGTAATTTATAAACCACCATAGCCCTAGCTCCTGCATAGGTAAGATCTATCTGCTCTCCTCTTCTTTCAGTACATAAAGTCAAAACTGATCCAACATATTCATCTGGAACCAGAATAGTTGCTTTAATCCATGGCTCTTCTATAAAGTTAATATGATTTACATCTGGTAAATCTGCAGGATTATGAAGCAGATCGCTTGTATTATTATTTTTACGCACTTTATAAACTACTGATGGAGCTGTTGAGATTAATTCTAAGTTAAACTCCCTAGATAATCTCTCTCTTATAATTTCCATATGCAAGAGGCCTAAAAATCCACATCTAAAACCAAATCCTAAAGCAGCTGAGGTTTCAGCTTCAAAACTAAATGAAGCATCATTTAAAGACAATTTACTTAACGCCTCTCTTAAGTCAGAAAATTGAGCATTATCCATAGGGAATAATCCACAAAAAACAACTGGTACAGAGGGTTTGAAACCAGGTAACATAGTTTGAACTGGATTTCTTTCGTCAGTAATTGTGTCTCCAACTTTACAATCTGCTACTGTTTTAACTGAAGCCGTAATAAAACCTATTTCTCCAGGTCCTAGCTCATCAACATTTATAATTTTAGGAGTAAAAATTCCAAGTTTTTCAATTGTGTGAGAAACCTTGGTTGACATAAATCTTATCTTTTGACCTTTTTTTAAACTTCCATTTACAACTCTTACTAACGTTAACACACCTAAATAAGGGTCATACCAGCTATCGATTAAAAGAGCTTGCAAAGGAGCATTGGGATTACCCTTTGGAGGAGCTAATTTTTCAACTAAAGAAGATAACACTTCTTTGATACCTTGTCCTGTTTTAGCTGAGACCTCAATCCCATCTTCTCCAGGTAAGCCTATTACATCTTCAATCTGTTTTCTAATCCTATCTGGCTCAGAAGCAGGTAAATCGATTTTATTAAGTACAGTTACAATTTCATGATTTACATCTATTGCTTGATAAACATTTGCTAAAGTTTGTGCTTCAACTCCTTGTGAAGAATCTACTACAAGAAGTGATCCCTCACATGCAGAAAGAGATCTAGAAACCTCATACGCAAAGTCTACATGACCGGGAGTATCCATTAAATTTAGAGTGTAAGTTTTATTATCAGTATGCTTGTATAATAACCTGACCGTCTGAGCTTTGATTGTTATACCTCTTTCCCTCTCAATTTCCATATTGTCAAGAACTTGTTCTTTCATCTCTCTTTCAGCTAATCCCTTGCATTCTTGTATTAATCTATCAGCAAGGGTTGATTTACCGTGATCAATATGTGCTATAATAGAAAAATTCCTTATTAGATTAATTTCTGTCATTAATTTCTCGCAAAACATTTTGTATTTATACAGCAAATTAGTTTTAAAAAAAATATTTTGCAATATTAAAAATGTATTGAAAACTCTAATAACTTGACTAAATATTCATACAGTTGATATTGTTATATCATTATGTATGAAAACTATAATTCAATTCCTATTCAGGTTCTAAATTTATTAAGAAACCCGTGCTCTAAGGAGTCCGGGATGATTATTAATAAATAAACAAATTAAATTTTGAACTTACATATAAGGTAAAGAATTATGAAAAATAAATACGAAAAATACAGTGCTTATCCAACTGTAAAAATCTTAGATAGAAAATGGCCTAATAAAACCATAACTAGTGCACCAATTTGGTGTTCAGTGGATTTAAGAGATGGCAATCAAGCTCTGATTGAACCAATGGATTCAGTCAGGAAAATGCGTATGTTTAAACATTTAGTTAAAATAGGATTTAAAGAAATAGAAATTGGTTTTCCTTCTGCATCTGAAACAGATTTTAATTTTGTAAGAGAATTAATTACTGATAATCATATTCCAGAGGACGTTACTGTTCAGGTCTTAACTCAATCCAGAAAATCTTTGATTGAAAAAACTGTTGAAAGTTTGAAAGATTGCAAAAATGCAATTATTCACCTTTACAATTCAACTAGCACCCTGCAAAGAGAAATTGTTTTTAAGGAATCCAAGGACGGAGTAAAAAAAATAGCAACTGATGGAGCTAAAATAATTTTAGATCAATTATATAAATTGGAAAAATCCAGTATTAGATTGCAATATTCTCCAGAGAGCTTTACTGGAACAGAGTTACCATATGCATTAGAAGTTTGTGAATCTGTTTTAGATGTTTGGGAAGCAAGCGAGCAAAATCCTGTTATAATAAATCTACCTGCGACTGTTGAAATGTCTACCCCAAACATTCACGCTGACCAAATAGAATGGATGGGAGATAATTTTAGTAATAGAAAAAGGGTAATTTTATCCCTTCATCCTCATAATGATAGAGGTACTGCAATAGCAGCAACTGAATTAGGGTTAATGGCAGGTGCAGACAGAGTTGAGGGAACTTTATTTGGTAATGGCGAAAGAACTGGAAATGTAGACCTTGTAACACTTGGACTGAATTTATTTACTCAAGGTATTAATCCTAATATAGATTTTAGCAAGATAAATGACCTAATTGATACAGCTGAGTTTTGTAATAGACTACCTGTTCATCAAAGACATCCATATGCAGGTACTTTAGTGCATACAGCCTTTTCTGGAAGTCATCAGGATGCAATAAGAAAAGGTATGGATAATATGGAAAAATCACCATCAAAAAGATGGGCTGTTCCATATTTACCAATTGACCCAGCTGATATTGGGAGAACTTATGAAGCTATAATTCGCGTTAATAGCCAATCAGGTAAAGGGGGTACAGCTTGGTTGTTAGAATCAGACTACCAAATAAGATTGCCAAAAGGAGCAGAAGTTGAATTATCTTCAAAAGTACAAAAGATAGCAGATGAAACTGGTAATGAAATTACAAGTGACATTATATGGAGAACTTTTAATGAAAATTTTATTCTGCAAAAGCCATTTCAATTAATTGACCTTAAAGTTGAGGGCGCTAATAGGAAAGACAATTTTGAAATAATTAACGCAAAGGTTAATTTCAATGATAAATTATATCAATTTTCTTCTCAAGGAAACGGGCCAATTTCAGCTTTTGTAAATGGGATGAGAGAAAATTTTGATTTGAATTTTACATTAAAAGACTTTGGTCAAAACACTAGAAGTGCAACCTCCAAAGCCGAATCTTCAGCTTACGTTGAACTTAAAATTAATGATGGCAAGGACTCAATTTATGGATGTGGGATTAATACAAGTATAACTGTAGCACCTATACTTGCAGTCTTAAGTGCAATTAATAAGATTAATATTTAAAAAATGTTTCAAGAAAATCTTTATCTAGAAAATAGAAAAGTTTTAAAAGTTTCAGGATTAAATTGTGTAGATTTTTTAAATAATATTCTAACATCTGATATTTCTAAACTAAAACCATTAGAGACTATACCTGCAGCATTGCTGTCTCCCCAAGGAAAAGTTTTGTATGACATGCTAGTAAGTCTAAATTTTCAGAAATATTCAGAATACAAATCAATTCTTATTGAATACGATTTATTTTGTGAAGATGAGCTAATTAAAAAACTAAATATGTATAACTTAAGGAAAGAAGTAAAAATTGAAAAAACTAATTATTATGTTCATGTATCAATCAACCCAAAATGTTCTGATAATTTACTAAGGGATAAAAGATTCTCAAATGCAAAGATTAATATTAATAGAATTTATTATGAGAAAAAACTTATAAATTTCATAGATAAGAGTTATATTTCTAATTGGTATGATTTGATCAGATATAAAAATTGTATTCCTGAAGGAACAAAAGAAATAGAAATTAACACTACACTTCCTATGGAAATTAATCTTGATCTATTAGGTGGAATTAGTTTTGAGAAAGGATGTTTTATTGGCCAAGAGGTTAACGCAAGAATTAAATATAAGGGGCTTGTAAAACGAAAGTATGTTCCTATTAATTTTAAAAACAAAAACTTTTCATTCTCAAATTTAGATAAAATTGATAATAAAATTTTTCTGGAAAAAGAGAATATTGGTGAAGTAATTTCATTGCTATTAAATAAGGAAGATGATATTTGGTATGGCATAGGCAAAATAAAATTGTCTCAATTATATTTATTTGAAGAAAATAATAAATTAGAGTGTGATTTTTGTAGTTCAAAGATAAAAATTAATTTTCCTAGTTATATGCTTCCTCTTCCGAGAAAAATCTAAACTTCTTAGATTGACAAATGTTTTGTTTAAACTTAATTATTAAATCTAGTCTGCAATATTATTTTTGAACTGATACAAATTTCAGTTTGTATTATTTAAATATTTTATTATTTTAATTTGAATTTTTTTTAATTCAGTTACGATTAATTGGAGTTTAGAAAATGACATCATTACTCATGCCAAAAGCAACAGCTGTTTGGTTGATTGACAATACTACACTAACTTTTGAACAAATTGCAGAATTTTGTAGCCTTCACATTTTAGAAGTTCAAGCCATTGCAGATGGTGATGTTGGCCAGGGTATTTTAGGATTTGATCCGGTACTAAACGGACAACTTACACAAGAAGAAATTGACAAATGTTGTAACGATACTTCTTTGTTTCTTATGAAATCTAATTCCTCCTTGCCTGAAACTAAAAATAAAAATAAAGGTCCTAAATATATACCATTAGCGAGGAGAGGTGATAAACCTGATGCAATTGCCTGGATTGTTAAAAATCATCCTGAAGTAAAAAACAATCAAATCTCAAAATTAATTGGAACTACTAAGGATACAATTGAAAAAATTAGAACAAGAAGTCATTGGAATATTTCCAATATTACCGCTAAACATCCTGTTTTATTAAGTTTGTGTACCCAAGAGGATTTAGATGAAGCAATCATAAAAGCTGGAGGCTCAGTAGATGCGCACAATGATGAAAGTATTCCAACAAATAATTAATTTCGTGTAATTTATAAAATTTTATTATTTTTAGAGAAAAAACATGAATAATAAGAAAATGACACCATCAGTTGCTATTATCATGGGAAGCCAAAGTGATTGGGAAACTATGAAATTCTCAGAGGAAATTTTAATTAAACTTAACATTCCTTTTACTACTAAAATTATATCTGCACACAGAACTCCTGATAGGATGAATGATTTTGCAAAACATGCACGGAAAAATTCAATCCAGGTTATTATTGCAGGTGCTGGAGGTGCTGCTCACCTTCCTGGTATGGTTGCCTCACATAGTGAATTACCAGTTATAGGTGTCCCAATTCAAAGTTCTTCATTAAATGGTCTTGACAGTCTTTTATCAATAGTCCAAATGCCTGGTGGGGTTCCTGTAGCAACAATGTCAATTGGAAAAGCTGGCGCTATTAATGCAGCTATTTATGCTGCTAAAATTTTAAGTTTGTCTAACAAAGAAATAGATACAAAACTAACAAATTGGCTATCTTCTCAGACAGACAATGTTCCGCTTACACCAAATTTAAAAAATGACTAAAGTAAATAATTTTCCAATATTACCTAATGATGAAAATGTAATAGGTATTATTGGAGGAGGTCAACTTGGGAAGATGATAGCTTTGTCAGCATCTAAAGCAGGATATAAAACACATCTTTATTGTCCTAAAGGTGATAATCCAGCAGAGGCTGTTGTTGATAAAATTACATATGGTCAATGGGATGATTATACTAAATTAGTTGAATTTTCCAATAATGTATTTTGTACAACCTCTGAATTTGAAAACATTCCATCTAAATCACTTGAATTATTATCTAATCAAACAAAAGTTGTGCCAAGCAGTTTAGTATTTAGATGTGCGCAAATTCGATCTAAAGAAAAAGAAATGGCACTTAAGTCTGGCTTTAACACTCCAAAATGGTTTTTAATAAAAAATACTGATGATTTAATTTCTTCAATTAAAAACCTAAGTAAAGAAGGAATACTTAAGACTAACTCTCTAGGATATGATGGAAAGGGACAAATAAAAATCGATAAAAATTCAAATTTTTTTGAAGCTTGGGAAAATTTAGGATCTGTAGAATGTGTTTTAGAAGAAAAATTAGAATTTAAAAGAGAAATTTCTTTGATGTACTTCAAAAGTCTTGATGGCTCTGAAGGATTTTTCCCTTTATCTGAAAATTTTCATGAAAATGGTATATTAAAAAAAACAACTGCGCCCACCTACTTAGATTCGAACATTGAAATTGAAATAAAAACAAAAGCAAAAAACTTAGCACAAAATTTGAATTTTTATGGTGTTTTAGCTATCGAGTTATTTGAATTGTTAGATGGAAGTATTGTATTTAACGAAATTGCACCAAGGCCACACAATTCTTTTCATTGGACACTAAATGGTTGTAATATTAGCCAATTTGATATTTTAGTCAGAACAATATGTGGATTACCAGTCAAAGATGTTGAATGCAATGGTAAATGGGAAATGATAAATCTAATTGGCCAAGACGTAAATGATATGAGTATATATGAAGATCAAAATTATATATTACATATCTATGGGAAAAAAAATGTAAAGCCCGGCAGAAAAATGGGACATTTTAATAAAAATATTTCTTAATTACTTATCTTTGTGAAGTTAAATGGAACGTCTTGATAAACCTCGTTTATAAAATTAGTAAATAGTAAAAATGCGTATGGTCTCCATCTATTAATTGGTTCAAGGCTAATATCATCATTTGGAAAATAGTTAGCTGGAATATTTATGTGAGTATTTTGTGACTTATCTCTTAAAAATTCATTCTTGAGAGTAATAGCATCATACTCTAAATGATTTAATATGAATAAATCCTTTGTTTTGGGACATCTAACCATTCCTACACCTGAACTTGGAGAAAAAGCTAGTATCTCAAGACCTTTTTGTATAATTTCGTCCTTTTTATTTTGAGTATAACGTGAAACTGGCATCGGAAATCTATCAATAAAACCTTGCATTAATCTATATTGTTTTTCTTGATTTAAGTTATGATCGAAAACACCGAATAATTTTTTCTCCATAGAGTGTTTTTCAACATTATGAAGAAGTTTTAAAAGAGCTTGAGCTCCCCAACATACGCCAATTCTTCTAAAAATATTTTTAGATGACCATGAAATAATTTCTTTCAATTCATTCCAGTATTTTACTTCTTGAAAAGGAACAGTTTCAACGGGTGCTCCAGTGATTATAAGAACATCGTAGAAATTATTATTAACGTCGTCTAGAGTTTTATAAAATTCAATCAGATGTTCTTTCTTAGTATTTCTTGGTGAATATGTTTCAGTAGTCATTAAAGTTAATTCTATTTGCAAAGGAGATGCACCAAGCAACCTCGCAAATTGTACCTCAGTTTCAAGTTTTTTTGGCATTAAATTTAATAATAAAAACCTTAAAGGTCTTATATCTTGTTTTTCTGCTGTGCTGCTATCTATTACATCTACAATCTCATCTTTAAGAAGTTTTCTTGCAGGCAAATTATCATGTATTTTAATAGGCATTTTTATAACTTTTTAGTTAATTGACTTATACTTGAGTTTTTAATTTTATTTATTTTTTCAAAAAACTTAAAGCAGATTTAATATTAATAGTATTTTTTAAAACATTAAAATTATTTGATAATTTTCTCAAATCGGAAAGTGGTCTTTTTAAAATAGAAATCTTACTTATATCTTTTAATCTTCTATCTAAGAAAAATTCAGTTTCAATATTATTATTAGACTTATCATTTAACCAAAATAACAACGTAGATGTATAAACTGCAGCCAAGGATATTCTTCTTGTGTAGAAAGAAAAATCTGTAGACTTATCTCCCGCTATTCTCCAAATGCTATTACAAGTTCTATAAAGTATATTTAAAGATATTTTTGTATTTACTGGAATTGCAGACAATGAAATTGAAGATCTAACTGCCTCTTTATATTTCTGACATAAATTTAACCTAATCATAATAATTTTTTTAATTTTTTCAGGCACTCTCTCTGGTTTTTCTTCAATTGAATTATAATTTTCTTTTACTTCTAAGTCGATTATTTCGGAAAAAATATCAATAAAATCAATGGAACCATTTTTAAATAAATCTTTAAAAATTTTGATTCTTTCTGAAGAAGTTTTTTTCTTTTCATAAGCAATATCAATAGCACCTTGTTCCATTGCTTCCCAAGTCCAACCATCGAAAGGGACATGTGTCAACATTGCCTTAATTAGATCTACTCTTATTTGGTTATTTTTAAATGTATTAATATTCATTATTATTACCATTATGATATATGATTTATACCTAATTTATAATAGGTATAAATTCAATATAATATAAATAAAAACATTAAATAACTTGCAATTACTTCATGTATCGTGTTAATTGACATACCTCAATAATAATAAACATAGGTTTTAATTATGTACGTGTCCGTTCGAGACAATAATGTCGACCAAGCTCTCAGAGTTTTAAAAAAGAAAATGCAAAGGGAAGGCATGTTTAGAGAAATGAAAAATAGAAGAGCTTATGAAAAACCTTCAGAGAGAAAAGCAAGAGAAATGGCTGAAAGCACTAGAAGAGTAAGAAAACTTATGAGAAAAAGGTTAGAAAGAGAAGGCTACTAAGCCTAATTTTTTAAACTTCTAGAATGAACCGCATTTTCTAATTGCGGTTTTTTTTTGAAGCTAGTAAAGAAGAATAAATTAAATAATGTCAAGTTATTTAATATCTATTGGAGTAAATTAGATGATTATTGGTTGCCCTAAAGAAGTTTTTAAAGGTGAAAACAGAGTAGCGCTTACACCTGAAAGTGCAAAGCAATTACAAAAATTAGGCTATACATGTCTTTTAGAGACTGGTGCTGGTATTAACGCTAACTTTTCAGATAAAGATTATAAAAATGCTGGAGTTAAAGTTGTTAAGAATTCAAGTGAACTTTGGAAGCAATCAAATATAATATTAAAAGTAAGAGGCCCAGAAAAATCAGAATTATCAAAAATAAAAGTAAATCATCATATTATAAGTTTTATATGGCCTAATCAAAATAAACCTCTTCTTGAAGCTTTGAAAAAGAAAAAAGTTACCGCTCAAGCTATGGATATGATTCCTAGAATCAGTAGAGCGCAAAAAATGGATGCTTTATCTTCTATGGCTAACATAGCTGGTTATAGAGCAATAATTGAGGCAGGAAGCCAATTTGGAAGATTTTTTACCGGTCAAATAACAGCAGCTGGGAAAGTTCCTCCTGCAAAAGTTCTTGTAATAGGAGCGGGAGTTGCCGGGCTTGCTGCCATTGGAACTGCTCAATCTATGGGTGCAATTGTTAGAGCTTTTGACGTAAGGCCGGAAGTTGCTGAACAAATTGAATCAATGGGAGCGGAATTTTTAATGCTTGATTTTGAATCTGATAGCACTGGTGAAGGAGGGTATGCAAAACCTGCTTCTAAAGAATTCATAAAAAAAGAAATGGAATTATTTAGAAAACAAGCACCAGAGATTGATATTGTGATTACAACCGCACTTATTCCCGGAATGCCTGCACCCAAGTTATGGCCTAAAGAAATGGTTGAGCTGATGAAACCTGGTTCAGTGATAGTAGATTTAGCTGCTGAACAAGGAGGTAACTGCGAAGTAACCGTTCCTAATAAAATTATAGAAACAAAAAACAAAGTAAAGGTTATTGGATTTACAGATTTACCTAGTAGAATGGCAACACAATCTTCTAGTTTATATTCTACAAATATACGCCACATGGTTGATGACTTAACTCCTAAAAAAGACGGAATACCATTCACTAATATGGAAGATGATGTAATAAGAGGTGCTACAGTTCTTCATGATGGTAAAATAACTTTTCCTCCACCAAAACCAAAAATCGTAGCTATTGCAAAACATGAGACTATAAAAACAAAAGAAAAATCACCAGAAGAGATAGCTCAGGATGAAATAAATGCAGAAAAAAAAGCTGGTAAATTACAATTCTTACTTTTAGCAATTGGTGCTCTTGTAACTTGGTTTATAGGTTATTATGCACCATCAGACTTTATGCAACATTTCATTGTTTTTATTTTATCATGTTTCGTAGGATATCAAGTTATATGGAACGTATCTCATTCACTTCATACACCTTTAATGGCTGTTACAAATGCTATCTCAAGCATAGTTATAATTGGTGCTTTGCTACAAATGAGAACTGATAACGATATAGTAAGCATCTTAGCCTTAATATCTATCTTTATTGCCACCATAAATATTGTTGGAGGGTTTATGGTTACAAAAAGAATGTTATCAATGTTTCAGAGAAGCTAAAAAAGGATTATTAGATGACTATTGGATTATTAACTGCCTCATACATAACATCTAGTGTGCTTTTCATTCTTGCTTTGGGTGGCTTAAGCAATCAAGAAAAGGCAAAAAGAGCCGTTTGGTATGGTATTGTAGGCATGGCAATTGCTGTTTTTACAACAATTTATGGAAACCAGGTTTTTTTTACCGAATGGCTCAACTGGCTTATAGCTGCAATATTAATTGGCTCTATAATTGGAGCAATTGTTGCTAAAAAAGTACAAATGACAGGCATGCCTCAGTTGGTCGCTGCTCTTCATTCATTTGTAGGTTTAGCTGCTGTTTTTATCGGCATAAACTCTGCCATGTTGCCACACTCTGATATGAATTCTACTCAGTATATGATCCATAACGTTGAAGTTTTTATTGGAGTATTTATTGGTGCAATCACATTTACAGGATCTATAGTGGCATTTGGAAAATTATCTGAATTGATAACTGGCAAGGCATTAATTTTACCTGGAAGACATTTGTTAAATTTGGTCATGTTATTTTCCTGCTTAGCATTGGGATACATGTTTTTGATTGATGAGGGTAATTGGACCTTAATTGTAATGACCATAATAGCATTTGTAATAGGAGCTCATCTTGTTTTAGCAATTGGAGGTGCAGATATGCCAGTAGTTGTTTCAATGCTTAACTCATATTCTGGATGGGCCGCAGCTGCAACAGGTTTTATGCTTGGAAATGACCTACTAATTGTAACAGGCGCTTTGGTTGGATCTTCCGGTGCTATCCTATCTTATATAATGTGTAAGGCTATGAACCGAAAATTTCTTTCTGTTATTTTAGGTGGGTGGGGTGATGTAACAGGTCCTACAATGGATATTGAAGGTGAGATGAAACCAATAGATATAGATTCAGTAGCGGCTGCATTAAATGATGCAAACAAAATTATAATTGTTCCTGGTTATGGTATGGCAGTTGCGCAAGCGCAAAGCACAGTTTCTGAATTAACCTCTAGACTAAGAGCAAAAAACAAAGAAGTAAGATTTGGAATTCATCCTGTTGCGGGAAGACTTCCAGGCCACATGAATGTTCTGCTAGCAGAAGCGAAAGTTCCGTATGATATTGTTCTTGAAATGGACGAAATAAATGAAGATTTTCCTGATACAGATGTAGTTATGATACTAGGAGCTAATGATATTGTTAATCCAGCCGCTCAAGAAGATCCTAATAGCCCGATTGCGGGAATGCCTGTTCTGGAAGTTTGGAAAGCTAAACAGGTTTTTATTTCAAAAAGAGGACAAGGAAAAGGTTACTCTGGAATTGAAAATCCATTATTTTTTAGAGAAAATTCTAGAATGGTTTATGGAGATGCAAAAAAATCTTTGGATACAATTTTGCAGAGTATAAATTAATTATATTAGTCTAAAATTAAACCTGATTGCTTCATAGCTTTACTTTGCCTTTTAGACAAAATCCTTTCATCAAAGTCACCAACTAAATCGTGAAAAACTCTATACCAGTTAATCTCTGCTTTTAAATGCATGAAAACTGATCCTAATCCTACAGCCGCTCTGTCCATCAACACAAATTCTCTTGGTGGTTTAACACCTCCAATTTTTTTTAATTCTTCATGAACTTTTTCTGCCGTTTCTCTTCCATATTGTCCAGATTCACTTGGATTGATCAATCTAACTTTATCTTCTAGTAAAGGTTGATAGATAAAGTTTGCCCAAATATTTAAAACACCAATTAATTCTTTTGAGGGATTTTCAAAACCCCAACTTTTGTAAGCATTGACTGCTTGTTCTTCATCTCCATCTCTCAAAGCTTTATAAAGTTCAATTACGCCTGTTACAAAATCTGGTCTAAAGATTCTAATACATCCAAAGTCCATTAGATTTACTCCTCCATCAGGACGTATTGTATAATTTCCAAGATGAGGATCCCCATGAATTACTCCATATTTATAAAATGGTATATACCAAGCTTTAAACATATTTATAGCGACTTGATTTCGAATTTTGATGTCACTGTTATTAGCAATAAAATCCATGATTTTAGAGCCATCTATCCTTGTCATCGTTAAGAGTCTATTTGTAGATAATTCGTCAATCGAATTAGGAAGTGTAATTTGATTTAAATCAGATAACATATACCTATATAATTTTAAATTTTTAACTTCATGGGAGTAATTGAGTTCTTCTTTTAGCCTATCTGATAACTCCTCATGTATTGCTTCAGTTGAAATGGCAGAATCATATTTTTCATATAATGAAAATATTAATTTAAGTTGCTTAAGATCAGCCTGAACTGCGGAGTCCATATCAGGATATTGTAACTTACAGGCTAATTTTTTTCCGTTGATGTCTTCAGCAAAATGAACTTGACCTAAAGATGCTGCAGCGGAGGCTTGTTTATCAAAGGTATTAAAATAAGTAAGCCAATTTTCTCCTAACTCAGCTTTCATCCTTCTTTTAACAAAAAGCCAACCCATTGAGGGGGCATCTGCTTGAAGATGAGATAATTCATTTACATACTCTTTAGGGAGAGCGTCAGGAATAGTGGCAAGAATTTGAGCGACTTTCATAAGTGGACCTTTTAGCCCTCCTAAGGCGGCTCTCAAATCAGAAGCATGTTGTTCTCTGTTTATTTTAATTCCTAAATATCTTTCGCCAGCCAGTCTTGCAGCAAGCCCACCCATTGCGGAAGTTACCTTTGCATAACGCCTGATTCTTCCACCTGTCATAGAAGAGCTCAGTTCGTCTTGAATTCTACTATCATCACTCATAATAATTGAAACCTCTAAAAATTAGATTAATTATCCAAATCATCAAGCTCATCCATTAATCCAGTTATCATTGTAATACCTTTTTCCCAAAAACTATTATCATATGCGCTTAAATTAAAAGGTTTAAGTAGATCATTATGATTTTTTGTTCCTCCTGAAGATAACATTTCAATGTATTTATTAGAAAAAATATCTTTATCACTTTTTTGATATGCATACCAAAGTGCATTTACTAGACTATCTCCAAAAGCATAAGCATATACATAAAATGGGGTATGAACAAAGTGAGGTATGTATCCCCATAAAAATCTATAATCATGACCAAGATTAATATGAGGACCCACAGCATGAGACTGTGTCTCCATCCAAATATTACTTATCTCATCAGGTGTTAATTCAGATTTTATTCTTGCCTCATGAAATTTGACTTCGAATTGGTGAAAACCTATTTGTCTAGCTACAGTATTTAACATATCTTCTATTTTACCAGACAATAGTTGTTTTTTTTGTGCAATTGAACTCTCATCTAATAATTTTCTAAAGACCAACATTTCACCGAAAACTGATGCTGTTTCAGCGAGTGTTAGAGGTGTTTCTGCCATTAATAATCCATTTTTCCCTGCAAGAATTTGGTGGACACCATGACCAAGTTCATGTGCGAGTGTCATAACATCTCTAATCTTACCTTGATAATTTACTAATATGTATGGATGCAATGATGGAACTGATGGATGGGCAAAAGCACCTGATGCTTTACCTTTTCTTAAACTTGCATCTATCCAATTATTTTTAAAAAATAATTCTGCAAGATTAGAAATCTCTGGATGGAATGAAGAAAATGAATCTAAAATGATATCCTTAGCATCAGACCATTTTATCAAATTTTCAGAAGAATGAGGCAATGGTGCATTTCTATCCCACCAATCTAACCTGGTCTGACCAAACTGGTTAGCTTTCCATTTATAATATCTATGGGTAAGTTTAGGCATAGCCTTATCAATTGTATCTACTAATTTGTCAACAACTTCATCTTCAACATCATTATCAAGATTTCTTGAGGACATAATTCTTTTAAAACCCCTTTTGTTGTCTTCGATAAACCTATCTCTAGAAATCACATTAAGTATCATTCCAAAAATACGTTTATTATTTTCTAAAACTTCAGAAAATGATTTACCTGCAATTTTTCTAGTAACCGGATCTGCGTCAGATAACAAGTTCAAAATTTCAGCTTCAGTAAGTGATTTTTTTTTGAAAGGAAAACGCAATGCTGATGATGTCTCATCAAATAACCTTATCCATGCTGATCTACCAGTAGCAGATTTCTCTATTAAAATCTCTTCTACAAGGGGATCAAGAAGATAAGGGTTTCTTTTTCTTAATATATTGAGATAAGGTTCCCAGTTCTTTGCCTCTTTATCATTTAACCAATTCTTAATTGTCTTATTATCTACTTTTGAAAGTTCTAACGTAACAAAGATAAGAGTAGAAAGAATTTCGGTAATTTCGTCAGATATAGAAGAGTTGTATTTTGAAATTTCAGGGTCTTCCATATTTGTGGCAAAAGTTAAGCTACTATGTGTTGCAATCTTATAAATAGCTTCATTAATTTCTTGATATTCATTTATACAAATCAAAAAATCTGATGGGCTTAAGTTATTTATTTCTCCTTTCCATTTGTTAAGAAAATTATTTGCTGCCTCTCTGATATTTTTTATATCTTTGTTAATCTTTGGATCTTTAATATTTTTATATATCTCTGAAAGATCCCATATTGGTAATTCGTTGTTCATTTTATTTATATGCATTTCGTTCATATTAAATTTTCAACCTCAATTTATTTTATTTAAAAAAAATTATTAATACTTTTTATAATTTCATCAGGATTTTCTTCAGCTAAATAATGGCCTGTATTAACACCATAACCTCTAACTTCTTGATCACAATATTTTTGCCAAATTGTTAAAGGATCATACCATTGTTCTATCTTACCTTTTTTACCCCACAAAACTAGTGTTGGCATTTTAATTTTTAAATTTTGTTTTCTACTTATGTCATCATCTTTCAAATCAATAGATGCGGCCGCTCTATAATCCTCACAAATAGACCTTATAGTTTCAGGATTTTTAACACACTCCAAGTAATCAGCTAACGCTCTAGGTGCAAAGAAGTCTTTGTCCTTTTTTTCTCTTGAAGTATGCGCGAAAAACCACTCTTCAGGTGCTTTGTTAATTACAGACTCTGGTATAGGATATCTCTGTGCTAACCAAAACCAATGATAGTAACCCATTGCGAATTCTTTATTAGTTCTCTCAAAATGTTCAATAGTTGGTATTATGTCTAATAATATTATTTTTTTAACTTTTTCAGGATAATTTAAGGCTAAACGATGGCCTATTCTTGCACCTCTGTCGTGGCCAACAAGGTAAAATGTTTTATGTCCTAATAAAGTCATCAACTCATTCATATCAGATGCCATACTAACTTTTGAGTAGTTTTCATGATCTTTAGATATTTTAGGTTTATAGGATTTTCCATAACCTGGAATGTCTGGACAAATAATCGTAAATTTCTTTGTTAGAGATGGAGCTACTTTATGCCACATTAAATGTGTTTGTGGATTTCCGTGCAACATAAGTAAAGCAGGTCCATCACCTGCTTTTCTAAATCTGATATGTCCATTTTTTATTTTAAGTGTGGAAATTTCGAAATCTTCAAAGAATTTTATGGTCATTTTTATCCTTAGGGATTTTCAGAAAACTGATGTTAGCTACTATGAAATATATAACTATCTAGAAATGTAATACAACATCAAAGAACTATTATCTTAAAATTTGACTCTGATTAACTTTTATTTAAACTATTGAAAGATAGATGGAGTTTATTAAAAAGTTGAGACTTTATATTAAAATTATTTTTGTCATAATGTTAATTTCAGTTAGTACTGTAAGTAATTCAAAGAATGTATTTGCAGATGAAATTGAAAAGTTTGCCTCTAGGTTATTTAATCATTATGAATATGACGATAAAATTACAAACTATTTAAAATCTTTTTTTTCTTTTGGGAGTAATGATGTTAAAGAATCCTCTAAAGGTACAATTAACAATCCAAAAACCAATCTCAAAAAACAAAATTCATCTATAAAACTCAAGTCAAAAAACAAATTAACTTACAACTTTGAAAATGGGCAATCAGTTCAAATAAATCCTTCAAATCTTGGAGAAAAAATCATCTATAATAGCTCACAGTTTTCTTTTTTTGAAATTAAAAAAGACTCTGTTTCGTATGGAATTAGCATAGATTTCTAGTAATAATATTTTTATTTCATAATGTTGGTGACCTCGACAGGACTCGAACCTGTTGCCTCAAGATTAGGAATCTTGCGCTCTATCCAGATGAGCTACGAGGCCACATAATTAATCTAATATCATATAAAGATTAATTTTCAATTATAAGATTATTCTAATGTTTCTAAATATATTGTTGTGGTATGATTTTGAAAAATTCTTACTATAAATAAACAATTAAAATAAGGGGATTGTTTATGCACATTGATTTAGGATTAAAGGATAAAGTAGCTGTTGTAACTGGAGCAGGAGGTGGAATCGGACGTGAAATAGCTCTTGCCCTTGCAAGAGAAGGAGTTTCAATTGTTGTTAACGATATAGGTGTTTCATTGACTGGTGAGGGTGGTTCAGAATCTCCAGCACAAGAAACTGTTGGATTAATTACTCAAAAAGGCGGGAAAGCTATAATCAGTAATGATAGTGTTTCTTCATGGGATAGCGCACAACTAATAATCAAAAAAGCATTAGATACGTATGGTAGATTAGATATTGTTATAAACAACGCTGGCATTTTAAGAGATACAATTTTCCATAAGATGGAACCATCAGATTGGAATGACGTAATAAGTGTTCATTTAAATGGCAGCTTTTACGTAAGCAGGGCTGCTGCTCCATATTTTAGAGAACAAAATTCAGGAGCCTATGTACATATGACAAGTACATCAGGTTTAATAGGAAATTTTGGTCAAGCAAATTACTCAGCTGCAAAATTAGGAATTGCTGGCCTATCAAAATCAATTTCCTTAGATATGAGCAGATTTAATGTTAGATCAAATTGTATTGCACCATTTGCTTGGAGTAGAATGACCAATTCTATACCTTCAAATACTGAAGCTGAAAAAGAGAGAGTTGAAAGATTAAAGAAAATGACTCCTGAAACTAACGCCCCTTTAGCTGTTTTTTTAGCTTCAGAGGTTGCTAAAAATGTAAGTGGACAAATCTTCAGTGCAAGATTAAATGAATTATTTATATATAGTCAAAATAGACCTGTAAAAAGCGTTCATTCAGAAACAGGGTGGACACCACAAAAAATTGCCGAAAGAGCACTTCCCTCATTTAAAAATTCAATGACACCAAATGAAAGAAGTGGCGATGTTTTTAGCTGGGATCCAATTTAAGATAAACCTAGAAGTTTGATAATATCTTTCATGTTTTTTAGGGTGTGAGTTGCTCCAAGGTTATTTACATCCTTATGAGTGTAACCACCTGCAACAGCAATTGATTTTATATTTGCTGCTTTTGCTGCGTCAATATCATTTGATGTATCACCAACCATGTAAAACATTTTGTTTTTTGTGTTAAAACCCTCCATTGTTAGTATTAACATATTTGGCTTTGGTTTTAACGGGATATTATCTCTTGCCCCTACAATTGTGGTAAAAAATTTACTTAAATTCATTTCTTGAATTAATTTTTCCGTTACAAATTGTCTCTTATTAGTACAAATGCCCATTAATATTTTTCGCTCATAAAAAAAATTAAGAGTCTCCATTACTCCAGGCATTAAAGTACTATATTTATAAGGTTGTTCAGAATAGTTTTGTCTGTAACTATTGAAAATTACTTCATATAAACCTTTATCTCCACCACAAAAATCAACAACTTTTTTTGATAAAGATAACATACCTTCACCAACAAAAGTCTGCAGTTTTTCTTCAGAAATATTTTTTAAACTATATTCAGTTAAAGTTTTATTTATTGCACGGTGCATATCAGGAACTGAATGAACTAAAGTACCATCTAAATCAAAAATGATATTAAAATTAATTTTTTTCATTTTTTAATTTTATAACGAAGAGCTTCTATATTTTTTGAATAACTCTCGACACCATCACCATTAAAGACAGCTGAACCTGCAACAATTACATTTGCACCTGCTTCTATCACTCTTGGGGCAACCATCTTATTAATGCCGCCATCAACCTGAATTTTTATAGGCTTGTCGTTAATTAATTCTTTAATCAATTTAATTTTATTCAAAGAAGATTCAATGAAAACTTGACCACCAAAACCCGGGTTGACTGTCATTACAAGAATCAGATCTAATTTATCTAACAAAAACTCTAGCCCTGAAATAGAGGTGGCAGGATTAATAGAAACGCCTGTTTTACATCCTAATTCACGAATACGATTCAAAGTTCTATCTAAATATGGAGTTACTTCTTTATGAACAGTTATCATATCAACTCCAGCATTCACGTATTCTTCTAAAAGATCGTCTGGGTTAGTAACCATTAGATGGGCATCAAAAGGTTTTTTTGAATAATTTCTTATGGATTTAATAATTGGAGGTCCAAATGTAAGATTTGGCACAAAGTGGCCATCCATAACATCCAAATGTATCCAATCTGCACCTGCTTTATCAATAGCTTTAATTTCATCAGCTAAACATGAAAAATTTGATGATAATATTGATGGTGCTATCAACACATCGGACATGCAAATATTCCTTTTTATTTCATAGAGTTTAAATTTTTTTTAAATTGTCTTACCGATAGCTACTGCGGTATCTGACATTCTATTAGAAAAACCCCACTCATTATCATACCAACTTAATACTCTAACAAATGTATTGTCCATCACTTTTGTTTGATCCATGTGAAAAATAGAGGAACGTGAGTCATGATTAAAATCACTTGATACAAGAGGTTCATCTGTAAAGCCAAGAATATTGTTTAGCTTTCCATTGGCAGAATCTTTAATAATATTATTAATTTCGTCGACCGAAGTCGATCTTGAAGCATTAAATTTAAAATCAACAACTGATACATTTTGAGTAGGAACTCTTACCGAAACACCATCTAATTTTCCATTTAATTCTGGTAAAACCAATCCAACGGCCTTAGCTGCACCAGTAGAGGTTGGTATCATATTACCAGCAGCAGCTCTCGATCTATAAAGATCAGAATGCATTGTATCCAATGTTGGTTGATCACCTGTATAAGAGTGAATTGTAGTCATAAAACCTTGATTTATACCTACCCCATTATTTAACGCCATAGCTACAGGTGCTAGACAGTTCGTAGTACAAGAGGCGTTTGAGATAACAAGGTGATCTTTAGATATTTTTTGATGGTTTGCTCCATAAACAACAGTAAGATCCACACCACTAGCAGGAGCAGAAACAAGCACCCTCTTCGCACCTGCGTCTAAATGCATTGAAGCTTTTTCTCTGCTAGCAAATATTCCAGTACACTCCATTGCTATATCTACATCAAGCTCTTTCCAAGGCAAATCTTTTGGATCTCTAATAGAAGTTACTTTGATAGGGCCTCGTCCAACATCCAAATCATTGCCACTAACTTTAACATCTGCTGGAAACTTTCCATGAACGCTATCATATCTTAATAAGTGAGCATTAGTTTCTACTGGTCCTAAATCATTTATACCAACAACAATTATGTCATCTCGAGCTGATTCAACAATAGCTCTTAAAATATTTCTTCCTATTCTTCCAAATCCATTAATAGCAACCCTTACTGACATTATATTTTCCTTTCTAAATTATACATTACTTAATTATTTACTTAATACTGATATTCCTGGTAATTCTATACCCTCTAACCATTCTAGAAAAGCTCCACCTGCTGAGGATACATACGTAAAATCATCAACAACATTAGCATTGTTTAAAGCAGAAGTCGTGTCACCTCCACCAGCAACAGTAATTAAATTTTTATTTACCGTTAATTTAGCAGCCTCCCTAGCAAGCTTGAAAGTTCCCTCTCCAAATGGTGGCGTTTCAAAGGCACCGACTGGACCATTCCAGAGTAAAGTATTAACTTTTTGAAACACAGAACTTATTTTGTTTATCGTTTTAGGACCAATATCTAAAGCCATCATTTCTGATGGAACAGCATCTGAAGACACTATTTCAAATTTTGCATTCGTTTCAAATTTCTCAGAAACAACTAGGTCTAAAGGTAAAATTATTTTACAGTTATTTGTCTCACTTATTTTTAATATTGATTTTGCAATATCAATACAATCTTTTTCGTAAAGGCTTTTTCCCATATTAAAACCCTTAGCAACAAGAAAAGTATTTGCCATTGCTCCGCCAATAACCAAATAATCCATTTTAGTTAACAAATATTCTATTATATTGATTTTTGATGATATTTTAGCGCCACCGACTAGTGCTGAAACTGGTTTGACTGGAGAGTTCAAAACGGAAGTAAGTGCTTTAACTTCCTCATCAAGTAATAAACCAGAAAAAGATGGAAGAAATTTTGTTATTGCGTGTAAACTTGCATGAGCTCTATGTGAACAAGAAAAGGCGTCATTCACAAATATATCACACCCCTTAGATAATTCATTTGCGAAGTCATTGTCGTTTTTAATTTCACTTTCATGAAATCTTAAATTTTCTAATAATAAAATTTCTCCTTGTTCTAGTGACTTCTTTTTCATCAAAGCTTCATCACCAATACAAGATGAATTAAATTGAACTGTTGTTTTTGTAATTTCAGACAAAACATTTACTAAAGGTTTAAGAGAAAATTTTTCATCAAATTTTCCTTCTGGTCTACCTAAATGACTACAAATAACTAGTTTCGATTGATTTTCTAACAAATAATTGATTGTAGGTATTAACCTATTAAGTCTGGTATGGTCTTGGACAACACCATTTACAATAGGAATATTTAAGTCAGCTCTTAAGATAACAACCTTATTATTTACATCTACATTAACTATGCTTTTAATGTTACTAGACATTTAAAAAAATTCACTCATTGTAATTATACTTATTTTAATAATAATTTTGTAGAATCAATTATAGATTTACTAGTAATATTAAAATGATTGTATAAGTCCGAAGCCGGTCCAGACGCTCCAAAACTTTTCATGCCAATGAAAATTCCATTTTCACCTATATACTTGCTCCACCCCATTTCAGAAGCTGCCTCAATAGCTATACGTGGACAATTGCCTAAAACTTGATTTTTATATTCTTCACTTTGTTTATCAAATAATTCCCAGCAAGGAAGCGAGACGACAGTAGCTTTAACACCTTCTTTGTACATTATTTCAGAAGCTTCCATAGCTATTTCTATTTCAGATCCTGTAGCTATCAGAGTAATATCTCTATCTGTTGATGTATTATTTAGAATATACCCACCATATGACACTAAGTTTTTATTAGTTTTTTCAGATCGATAAGCTTTCAAACCTTGTCTTGACAAAGCCAAAACAGTTGGTCCATTAGTTTTGAGTGCCACATCCCAAGCCTCAGCAGTTTCAACTATATCTGCTGGCCTTATCAAATTTAAATTAGGAGTTGCTCTTAAAATTGCTAAATGTTCAATTGGTTGATGAGTCGGCCCATCTTCACCAAGACCAATCGAATCATGAGTTAATACATAAATCACTCTTAAAGACATTAATGCAGATAGTCTTATAGATGCTCTCATGTAATCACTAAAAACTAAAAATGTTCCTCCATATGGTATAAAGCCTTTATGAAGCGCAACACCATTCATAATAGAGCCCATAGCATGCTCTCTTATTCCATAATGGATGTAATTTCCTGAAAATTTACTTGAAGTGACAGATTTCATCTCACTAGTTTTAGTTAAATTTGATCCTGTCAAATCCGCAGATCCACCTAATGTATTTACAATAGTTTTATTTATTACTTCTAAAGCTTTTTGACTTGCTTGCCTTGTAGCAAGTTTCGGTGATTCTTTTTTCATTTGTTTAATAAATGAACTCATTTTTCTCTGATAAGTATCAGGAATATTTCCTTCAACAAACATTTGGAATTTTTTACGCCTAGGACTTTTTTCTAATTTTTTTTCCCAAACCTTAAAAAGTTCTTTTGATCTTTGTGTAGTTTTTTTCCACTCTGTCAATATCTCAGTTGGTATCTCAAATGGATTATTTGACCATCCCAATGCCTTTCTTGTTGCAGCTATTTCATCAGCACCAAGAGGAGCACCGTGAGTTTTAGCTGTTCCAGCTAAATTAGGTGCGCCATATCCAATTTTAGTTTTACATGCAATCAGAGATGGTTTTCTTGATTTTTTTGCATTCATGATAGCTTTCTGAATTTCATCATGATTATGACCGTCTATAATTTGGGTATGCCAGCCTGCTGCCTTAAATCTATTGATTTGATTTGACGAATTAGATAAGTCAGTAGATCCATCAATTGAAATTTTATTATCGTCCCACAAAACAATTAGCTTCGACAACCTAAGATGTCCAGAAAACTCAATTGCTTCATGACTAATACCTTCTTGCAGACAACCATCACCAGCAATAACATAAGTGAAATGATCAACTAAATTATTACCAAATCTGGATGCCATTAACTTTTCACTTAAAGCCATTCCAACTGCAGTTGCAAGGCCTTGTCCTAATGGTCCAGTTGTAGTTTCTATACCATCTGCATGACCAAATTCTGGGTGCCCAGCAGTATTATAATTTAACTGTCTGAAATTTTTAATGTTTTCAATTGGCATATCTTTATAGCCTAAAAGATAATGAAGTGAATATAATAACATTGATCCATGACCAGCAGATAAAACAAATCTATCTCTATCTGGCCAATCTGGTTTATCTGGGCAAATATTAATAAAATCTTTGAAAAGAACAGTAGCAACATCTGCCATACCCATTGGCATTCCTGGATGACCAGAATTGGCAACCTGCACTGCATCCATAGATAAAAATCTTATTGCATCAGCCATTTTAGAGGACATATTATCATTTGATCTTACGTGTCCTTGCATAAAAACACTCCTGAAAATTAATATAAAGAAATTTTATTTATCAATAACACTTATGTAAAAAAAATTACATAGGAGTTTTCAAAAAAATTACAAACTCATATATGATTTTTTATATTCTAAAACTTCCTCTTTAGAACCAAAAATTAATGGTGATCTTTGGTGCAATTCGTTGACTTCTAGATTTAATATATTTTTATGTCCATCAGTAGCTTTGCCGTTAGCTTGTTCTACCAAAAAAGCAATTGGATTTGCTTCATAAGTTAAACGTAATCGTCCATTCTTATACTTTTCTCTCATATCAGAAGGATATAAAAAAATACCTCCTCGATTAAAAATTCTACTAGCATCTGCTACTAATGAACCAACCCACCTCATTCCAAAATTTTTCTTTCTTGGCCCACTTTCTCCATTCTGACAGTCATTTATATATTGTAATGTGGCACTATCCCAAAATCTTCTGTATGCTGCGTTTATTGCAAATTCGGTAGTTGTTTCAGGTATGTTGATATTATCCTTAATTAAAATAAATTTACCAATTATCTCATCTAATGCAAATAAACTTGTACCAACACCGACTGTCATAAATAACGTTGTTTGCGGTCCATAAACAAAAAAACCTGACGATTTTTGATGACTTCCACTTTGAATAAATGCTTTTTCTAAAGGTAAATTATTTTTAGACATTATTGAAAAAATAGTACCTATTGAAACATTTACATCAATGTTACTTGAGCCATCAAGAGGATCAGCGAAAACAATAAAATTATTATTGTTTTTAAAATCAATATATCCTTCTTGCTCTTCGGAGGCATATCCTGCAGCAG
>CACNGC010000006.1 GCA_902619805.1 uncultured SAR116 cluster alpha proteobacterium
ACAGCTGAAATGTATCCTACATGTCCATTAAGACCTGAAACCACTGGTGATACCGAAATTATAGTTGGAAATTGGATTTCAAAAAATAAATATCAAAGATCCTCGATAGTCCTTGCAACTAAAGTTTCTGGTAAAGGCTATATGGCAGTAAGAAATGGTGAAGGCATAAATGCCGAATCTGTAAAAATTGCAGTTGAAGGAAGTTTGAAAAAACTTAAAACTGATTATATTGACTTATATCAACTTCACTGGCCAAACAGAGGTTCATACCATTTTAGACAAAATTGGAATTATGATCCTACCAAACAAAATTACGATGAAATTAAAGAAAATCTACAAGGTGTTATAAATTCTTTATCTGAACTTCAAAAAGAAGGAAAAATTAGATATCTAGGATTATCAAACGAAACCTGTTGGGGTACATTGCAATTTATTAAATTTTTAAAAGATTTCCCAAACTTAAAGTTAGTATCTACACAAAATGAGTATAGTTTACTTTGTAGATTGTATGATCTTGATATGGCCGAAATGTCTCACCATGAAAATATAAGCTTATTAGCTTACTCACCACTTGCAGGTGGATTTTTGACTGGTAAATACATGAATGATAATGTGCCAAAAAACTCTCGATTATCTAGAGTTCCAAGTTTATTCGGAAGAATTAATAAAAATTCTTCTTTAGCAGTATCTGAATATGTATCTTTTGCAAAGAAATATCAAATTGATCCTGTACATATGGCTATTGCTTTTTGTAATCAAAGACCATTTATGGGCTCAGTTATTTTTGGGGCAACTGACAATAGACAATTTAAAAATATTTTAAAAGGTGTAGACGTCAAACTATCTGAAGAAATGATGTTAGAAATTAATCAATTATATAAAAAATTTCCTATTACTTTCTAATTAAGCAAAAGCATTTCCAATTTCTTTAAAAACAGAAAACATCAACTCTTCTGTTTTTATGTTAATTGGATCAGATGCAGATGACATTCTAATTATGGTAAGTTCTTTTTTAGGATTAATCCAAATATTTTGACCATGTATACCTATTGCACAAAATTCATTTTCATCAAAACCTGTTTGGTACCATTTCGATCTATAATTTCCATTAGGAAACCTCTCCAATTTGTCTTGATTTAAATAGCACGAATTATCTTTGTATTTCTTTATATCATCTATCCAATTTTCTGGAACAATTTGCCCATTTTTATTTGTACCATTATTTCGTACCATCTCTGAAATTAATAACAAGTCGTATGGTGATATACTAATTCCACCTGCCGATCTAGTAGCACCAAATCTATCCAACGTGACATCTGCATGATTTGTTATTCCTGAGGGTTTGAATAATAAATCAGACATGATTTTAGAATATTTTTCTCCTGAAACTCTTTCAATTATCCAACCCAACAAATCACTATGTGGAGAGCAATAATGATATTTTTTTCCATGCAGATGCATGGATTTTGGCAAATTTGAAAGAAATTCATGTAATCCACTTAAATGTGTCACATCATTATTTGAAGGTAGATCCCACCCTGTAGAAGATCTATATTGTTGAAATATTTTAGCTTTTCCTGAATAATCTTCTATAAAATTAGATGCTACATTCATATCAAGTACATTTCTTATTGTTGCATCTTCATAAGCTGTACCAATTGTTTCTGGTAAAATTTTAGACACGATAGTATTCACATTTATCAAATTTTTTTCTACTAAAATACCAACTAGCAAACTAGTCAGTGATTTAGAAATTGAAAATATTATGTGAGGTGTTTCATAAGTTGTAAAATTATTAAAAAATTCAAAAACTAATTTTCCTTTTTGCATAACAAGGAAACTGTCAGTATTACAATCAACTAAAATATCTTTTAATTTTTTTTCAGTATTATTATTAGAAACCTTTATCTCATTTAAGTCTTCCAATTTTTTGATAACATCTATTCTTTGTTTCGAATCAAACATAATTGGTGACGTGGGAATGATACTTCTCACGTTTACAAATGCCCAAATGTTATATGGATATTTTCTCCAATTTTCTAACGTAACTTGGTATTCTCGTGGTGGAGGACTACCTTTCATAATTTTATTTGTATCTAGTTTAATCATTTATTATTTCTACAAAACATTTTTAAAAAAATAATTACATTTGACAATTATCTAAATTAAACATACCCCATTATAATCCGAATAAGTGAAGAGATACTAATGAATTTAACATTTAACGATATAAAAAACATTCATAAAAAAATTAGACACAATGTGAAATGGACTGAAACAACGTTCACATCTTCTATTTCAGAAAAATTAGGTATTGATACCTTTTTAAAGTTAGAAAATAGACAGCATACTGGCGCATTCAAAATAAGAGGGTCTTATTCAAAATTATTATCTTTGTCAGAAGCAGAAAAAAAAGCTGGGGTAGTTGCCATGTCAGCTGGCAATCATGCACAGGGATTGGCTTATATTTCTAATAAAATGAATATTAAATCAAATATTGTTATGCCTGAAGGCACACCATTTACTAAAATTAGAAGGACACAAAATTTTGGTGGTAATGTAATTATCAAAGGTCAAGATTTAAATGAATCATATCAACATGTTCAAGACTTAATATCAAACAATGGATTTATACAGGTACATCCATACAATGACCTTAACGTAATTTCAGGACAAGGTACAATTTCATATGAAATGATTACTGATTGTAATGAAATTGATGTTTTGTTAGTTCCTGTAGGTGGAGGGGGGTTAATTGCTGGTTGCTCACTAGCAGCTAAACATATGAAAAAAGATATTGAAGTTATAGGTGTAGAATCTGATCTCTACCCGTCATTGTCCAATAAAATGTTTAATAAGAAATCAAGGTGTAAGGGTTCCACTCTAGCTGAAGGTATTGCAGTAGCAGAAATAGGTGAAATTCCTTTTTCAATATTAAAGGATTTTGTTGATGATGTTTTAACTGTTTCTGATAAATCTATTGAAAGAGCAATAGCAATGTTAGCAGAGCATGAAAAAATAGTTGTTGAAGGAGCAGGTGCTACAGGTTTAGCAGCTTTAATACAACATGGTACAAAGTTTAAAAATAAAAAAGTTGGAATTGTCATCTGTGGAGGTAATATTGACTCTAAAGTATTATCTTCAATTTTGATGAGAGATCTAGTGAGATCGGGTCAAGTAACAACTTTGGGTATTACTATGCCTGATAAACCTGGTCAATTACAGATTATTTCCAAAATTTGTGCTGTAAACGGGGCAAATGTGCTACAAGTTGAGCACAGTAGATTTGCTATGGATTTATCGGCTAGTTTAGCAAAATTAAATATAACTATTGAAACACAGAATGCTTCTCATCTTAAAAAAATTATAAAAGAGATTGAGATAAACGATTTGCCAGTTAATATTGAAGGTATTATTTAATTTATATTTTGCCTAAGTTTAGATGCACAACTTCATTTTTTGAACCAAGTCTTATTTTTGGTCCCCAGCATGCCACACCTGAACTCACATATAGGCTTGAGTTACCCTTGTTATATAATCCATAAATAAATTTGAATTTTAATTTTATTAAAAAGTTAAAAGGAAATATTTGCCCATTGTGAGTATGACCTGATAACATAAGGTAATTTATACAATTTAATTTTTGCCAAATATCTGGTTTATGACAGACAAATAAATTAAATAGATTATTATTACAAAGCTTGTTTGCAAAATTAATTTTTGAACTTTCTGTCTGGTTATCATCAATACCAATTAGATTAATACCATCAATTTCTATTTTATTATTTTTTAAATGATTAATATTAAAGGATGCTAGTTGATTGATTTTATGTTGATAATCTTTTAAATAATATTCGTGATTACCACTTACAAAATAAATTGGTTTATTAATTTCTTTAAGAATATTTAGATCTTTAAAATCAAAAGAACTAGCGTCAATTAAATCACCTCCAATCAATAAGAAATCAAAGTTAAGTTTATTAATTTTTTTTAAAATTTTAACTAGGTGTTTCTTATTGTTAGTGCCAAGATGAACATCACTTATAAATAATATTTGATGATTTTTTTTTATACTTGATGATTTTATATCTATTTTTTTAATGCTTATCTTTCTAGCGTTGTATGCACCATAAAAGTAAATAAAAATTATAAATATTAGAGAACTTATTCCAATAAAGAATGTGCTGATTTGTAAAATAAAATTTAAAAAAACACATATGGATATTATAATAAAACTGATAAAACCAATTCCTAAACCCTCATAAACAAAAATTTTTAATGGTTTAAAAGTATTATGTGATCTTAAATAGTATAATATTAATATATAAAATATCAGGGTATTAATAAGAGAATATTGAAAAGATTGTGTTTGATTGAATAGAAATTTATTAAGTGTTTCGAATGGAAAAATATAAAATAAATAAGTGATTATAAACAATATAACATTAAATAAGATCCTGTAGAGATTTTTGTTCATTTTAAGGTATTTTAGTTTTTGCAAATGCGTCTAAAGCATGTTGTCTTGAACTTTTAATATCTACAATAGGTCTTGGATAATTTTTACCGAGCGTAACACCTGCTTTTTTTAAAATATCATCAGGCGCTTCCCATGGATTAAAAAGGTATTTATTTGGAACTAATTCCAATTCTGGAACATATTTTCTAGTATATTCGCCATTGGCATCAAACTTAACACCTTGTGTAACTGGATTAAAAATTCTAAAATATGGCGCAGCATCAGCACCACATCCAGCTACCCATTGCCAACTTGCACTATTGCTTGCTAAATCTGCATCAACTAAACAATCCCAAAACCATTTCTCTCCTTCATGCCAATGTGTAAGTAAATTTTTAACTAAAAAAGAACCAACTATCATCCTAAGTCTATTATGCATATAACCTGTAGACCATAGCTCTCTCATTCCTGCGTCTACTATAGGATAACCTGTTTGACCAGTTTTCCATGCTAAAAGATATTTTGAGTTATTAATCCAAGGAAAAGTATCAAATTTTGTTTGTAAATTTTTTTTTGGTAATTCGGGATAAAAATACAATAAATAATTTGAAAATTCTCTCCATCCCATTTCAGACAAAAAAATGTCAGTATCTTGTTGATGTTTTATTCCCATTTGATTTACATCCTTAATAGTATGCCAGACAGTATTGGGAGAAATTTCGCCCCAATGTAAATGTGGAGAAAGTCTAGATACATTTTTCTTGTGTGGAAAATTTCTACCTTCTTTATATCCATCTAATTCCATATCAACAAAATTGTTAAGCCGTGTTATTGCAGCTTTTTCTCCAATTTTCCAACTTTCAATTATTTTATTTTTCCAATTATGTTTTGGTAATAAATTTAATTCATTGATTTTAAGACTTTTAAAATTTTTTACCGCGAAGTAATTAATACTTTTTGGTTTTTCAAGAGGTCTTCTTGGTTCGGTTGCATTCAAACAACCTCTTCTAAAATAAGGAGTAAAAACTTTATAATTTGTTTTATCATCTTTCAGTATATCCCAAGGTTCCCATAGGAGTGAACTATTAAAAGAGTATGTTTCTATCTCTAATTTTTTTAAATTTATTTTTATTTTTTTATCTCTAGAAATAACCCATGGTTCATAAACTCTATTCCAATATATTTTATTTATTGATTCTATTTGACATACTTTAACTAAAATTTCTTCTGGATCACCTTTTGCGATTATCAATTTATTCTGAAATTCTTTATCTAGCTCTTTTAAAGATTGATGAAGCCAAACTCTTCCTGCTTGGCCGATTTTGTAGTTCTTAGAGTTAACATCATCAAGAATATATATTGGAATTATTGAACCATTTTTGACAGATGCAATTAATGCTGGATTGTCGTGTAATCTTAAATCTTGTCTTATCCAATATATACTAGTGTTCGAACTCATTTGAATTTGCTTTTTAAAATTATAAAAAATTATTTGTCTTGATGGTGAATTAAATTAAGATATTAATTAAACTTAAATGGTGTTTTTCTTAATGTATATCAATAGATAATAATCAAAAATCTATTTTATAGGGAGTTACATGTCATATCATAAACCTTATAAAGGTCTAAAAGTTATTGATTTTTCTCAAGGTGTAGCTGGCCCATATTGCGGGATGCTTTTGGCTCAACACGGCGCAGAGGTATTTAAAATAGAACCTAAAGATGGTGATTGGGCAAGAAATCTTGGACAGGAATATGGAGAACATTCTGCTTTTTCGGTAGCAGCTAACTTAGGTAAAAAAAGCATTATAATTGATTTAAAGAATAAAAAGAGCCAAAGTATTTTAGATAAAATTATTAAACTGTCCGATATTTTTATTGAGGGGTTTCGACCAGAGGTAATATCACGCCTTGGTTATAATTATGACAGACTAAAAAAAATAAACCCAAAATTAATTTATTTATCTATATCAGGGTTTGGTCAAACTGGACCTATGAGTCATAAGCCTGCAATGGATCCTGTTCTTCAAGCTTTTACAGGTTTTATGTCAGAAAACAAAGGCCCAGACGATATTCCTCATAGAACACCTGTTATTATATTTGATATGACTACTGCTTTATATGCAACACAGTTAATATCAGCATCCTTATATGCAAGAACAAATGAGAAGTTTGGGAGAAAGATAGAAATAAGTCTAATGGAAGCTGCTGCAGCAATGCAATCTATAAGACTTATGAGTGGATATATGGAAGGTCCTTATACTCATGCTTCATCTCCCTCTGGAACGTTTAAAACCAAAGATGGTTGGATACAAATTATAGTAGTAAAAAATCATGAATTTATTAAATTTTGTAATGCAGTAGGTTGGAAAAAATTTATCAATGATAAACGTTTTGTAAGTAATGCCGAAAGAAGAAAACATGAAGCTATTCTTTCAAGAGAGGTTCAAAAATTATTTATAAAAGAAAAAACTGACTATTGGAAAAATTTACTAAATGATTACGAAGTTCAAAACGAAAAGGTACAAAATTACAAAGAATTCATTGAAAGCGAACAAACAAAGGCTTTAAATTTAATTTCCTGGTTAAAACAACCAACAACAGGAACACTATGGCCAGTTCCAAATATTCCTGGAATGCCAAAATTAGAAGATAGTGACATACTTTCAAAGGCACCATCTTTAGGTCAGCATTCAAAAGAAATTTTGAAATCTTTAGGTTATACAGATAGTCAAATAGAAAATTTTATAAGTGAACAAGTTATAAAATAATCTAGATTATTCCAGTAATTGTAAATAGCAGAGGAATAAAAAGTAACACTGCTAGAATAGTTTCTGATTTCAAACTTTCGGTAAATGTGTATTCATCTTTACTCATATTATGTTCCTTTTTGAAACTACTTTATTTTTTTTTTTATAGAATTCAAGTCTTTTTAAATTTATTGTGAATTGATATAGTGTTAGGGGATAATAATGAGTTTAATATTTGGAATAATAATTGCTGCTTTAGTGTTTTTCTTTTCAAATGAAATTCAAGAAATTATGGTTTCTACTGGTTTAAGAGATTATTTGGTTAATTGGCTTCAATCTTGGTAATTAGAGAGCAATTTTTATAATTGTATAAAAATAATCTTTAATTATTATCAAATCTTAAAGATAATTATAACATATTAATTTGGACCTTTTTAATGATTGATAATTTTGACTACATCATAGTAGGAGCGGGTTCTTCTGGTTGTGTCTTGGCTAACAGATTAAGCGCCAATGGAAAAAATTCAGTATGCATTTTAGAAGCAGGGCCTCCAGATTGGAACCCTTTCATACATATTCCAGCAGGTTTTATGAAAACACTTATTAATCCAAATGTGAATTGGCTTTTTAAAGCTGAACCTAGTTGGGGGACAGATGGAAGAATTATAGATATTCCAAGAGGTAAAACATTAGGTGGATCAAGCTCAATTAATGGAATGGTTTTCAATAGAGGACAAAATTTAGATTTTGATGTTTGGGCTCAAAAAGGTAATAAAGGTTGGAGTTATTCTGATTTACTTCCTTATTTTAAAAAGTATGAAAAAAGACACGGTGAATTTGATGATGTTTATCGTGGGAGTCAAGGTGAGTTGCCAATTACTGATCTTGAATACAGAGACCCATTATGTGAAGCATTTATAAAAAGTGCAATGGAACAAGGAATTCCATTAAACAAAGACTATAATGGACGATCTCAAGAAGGCGTTTCTTATGTACAACGGACTACTCGAGGAAGATTTAGAGTGAGTGCGGCAAAAGCATTTCTTAATCCAGCTAAGTCTCGACACAATCTCCAAATAATAACAAATGCATTTGTAACAAAAGTTAATTTTAAAAATAAAGTTGCAACTGGTGTAGAATATTTAAGAGGAGGAAGAAGAGGAAAAAAGATTAACCTCACGGCAAATAAAGAAGTCATTTTATCCTCGGGAGTTATAAAATCCCCACATATTCTTCTAATGTCAGGTATTGGCCCTGCTGAACATCTAAAAAATATTGGAATAGATGTTGTCCATGAATTAAAAGGTGTAGGTATGAATTTAAGAGATCATTTTGCTCCAAGATTAACAGCACGAGCAAAAAATATTGAGACTATTAATGAAAAATCTAGGGGGTTAAAACTTCTAAAGGAGATTGGAAAGTATGTGATTGGAAAACAATCAATAGTGAATTTAAGTCCTACATTAGTGTATTGTTTTTGGCATTCTAATGAAGAAATAAGAAATCATGATCTTCAAATGACTTTCACTCCAGCATCATACAAAGAAGGTGTGCAATCAACTTTAGATACTGAACCTGGGTTTACTGTAACTGCATGGCAGCAAAGACCAGAGTCACTTGGTTGGGTTAAATCTAGAACTAATGATCCATTTGATGCTCCATTAATTCAGCCCAACTACTTAGATGCGGATGAAGATAAAAAAGTTGTTGTAGCAGGGTTAAAATTATCTAGAAGACTTATGCATTCTAAAGCTCTGTCACATTATTTCGATTATGAAGTTTATCCTGGAATAGAAAAACAAAGTGATGAGGAATTACTTCAAGTTGCAAGAGAAAGAGGAACAACTACTTATCATCAGATGGGAACATGCAGAATGGGTCCAAAATCTGATCCAACTGCAGTTGTAGATGATAATCTTAAAGTTTATGGTTTAAAAAATATTAGAGTAATAGATGCGTCTATTATGCCAACTATGCTGTCTGCAAATTTACACTCTGGTGCCACATTGATTGGAGAAAAAGGCTCTGATTTAGTCCTTGGTAATAACCCAATTGATCCCGTGATTTTAAATTATTAATTAAACTTTCATAAGAGGAAAACATTGAAAAAATCAGAAAAGTATATACCTCCACAAAAATGGGTTTGGGACAAAGAAAATGGTGGAAAGTTTGCAAATATTAATAGACCTATCTCTGGTAGCACCCATATAAAAGATCTCCCAGTTGGAGAACATCCATTTCAACTATATTCTCAAGGAACACCAAATGGAGTTAAAGTTACCATAATGCTTGAAGAATTACTCAATTTGGGTATTCAAGAAGCAGATTACGATGCTTGGTTAATAAGAATTGGTGATGGGAATCAGTTTGGTTCTGGTTTTGTAGAGATTAATCCAAATTCAAAAATACCAAGTTTATTGGATAAATCTGAATATAATGCTGTAAGAATTTTTGAATCTGGTTCAATATTATTATATTTAGCTGATAAATTTAATAGGTTTATTCCTCAAAAATTTGAGGATAGAACAGAATGTCTCAACTGGTTGTTTTGGCAAATGGCAAGTGCGCCTTATTTAGGTGGAGGATTTGGTCATTTTTATGCTTATGCTCCTGAAAAATATGAATATCCAATTAATAGATTTGCAATGGAAGTTAAAAGACAATTAGATGTTTTAGATAAATTACTATCTGATAAAAATTTTATTTGTTGTGAAGAATATACTATTGCCGATATAGCAATCTGGTCATGGTATGGAGCCTTGGTGTTGGGTAGACTATATAATGCAGAAGAATTTTTGGACGTAAAAACATACAAAAATGTTTTGCGATGGGCAAAAAAAATTAATGAAAGACAGGCCGTAAAAAGAGGAATAATGGTAAATAAAATTAAAGGCAATCCATCATCACAGCTTCATGAAAGACATAGTTCATCTGACTTCATTCATAAAACTCAAGATAAATTAGAAAAATTATAATATTATTATTTATAATTCTTCAATTCCCAGATCTGCAATATATCTCCTATGCCATGTTGGACTAATTGTTAACTCGTTTATACATACATGCCTAGGCATCTGACATAAGAAAGCTATTGTTTGACCTAAATCATCTGGCTGCAGCATTTTATTTTTTTGTTCAATAGAGAGTTTTTTTGGACGTTTGTCTAATATGGCTGTAGCAACTTCTCCTGGGCATAATGCGGTAGCTCTTATACCAAGATTGCAATATTTCATGTTAATAGTTTCTGTCATTGCATTGAGCGCATGTTTCGAAGAAGTATATGAGACACCCGATAATAAACTTACATGGTTACCTGACCATGAAGAAACATTAATAATTAACCCATCTTTTTTATCTTTCATAAATGGTATAACTGCCTTACAGCAATAAAATAAACCATTAATGTTAGTTTGTATTACTTGGTCCCATTCATTTTCATCAATATTATCCCAATCTCTTTTTTCTATATTAATTCCAGCACAATTTACTAAAACATCTATATGCTCAATTTTATTTTTTAATTCATATATAAGATCTCTTACAGACTTTTTATTAGAAATATCAACGGGTTTTATCATAGTGTCTTTATCACATTTATAAGCTGTATCTTGAAGGGCTTGAAAATTTCTACCTGATAAAATTACTTTCATACCAAGTTTAGATAATTTTATAGCTGCGTCTTGTCCAATACCTGATCCTGCACCTGTTATCCAGACTACTTTATTTTCTAAATCTCTTATCATTTATCTTACCTTCACATATTGCGTGTAATTAAATTTACTGTGCTGTTAAGCCTCCATCAACAACAAGACTTGAGCCTGTCATAAAACTTGAAGCATCAGAGGATAAGAATAAAATTGTTTTAGCAACTTCATCAGCCGTCCCAAGGCGACCAATAGGTGTTTGATCGACACCTGCAAAATAAGATTCCTCTGCTGTCATTCCAGGATTTTGATTGATCCTTGCGTTAGCAACTTGCTTTCCCATTTCAGTTTCAATGATACCAGGGTGAACTTGATTAATTCTAATAGGATAATTTTTTTTCCCAAAATAAATAGCCATTGATTTTGTGAAAGTAGTAATGCCACCTTTTGTCATTGAATATAATGGGTCAAGTTGAGAGCCAACAAGACCAGCTACAGAGCTAATATTAATTATAGCACTTCCAAATTTTGTTTTTTTTCCTGCCTCTGTCAACAAGGGCACTAAATGTTTAATACCAAGAAAAACTCCAGTTAAATTTATTGATATTAATTTTTGATATTCTTCTAGTGATACATTATCAATATTTTTGCCAATCCAAATACCTGCATTATTTACTAGAATATCTATTAGGATATTTTTGTTTTTCAAAAAATTAGAAAAATCAATCCATTCAATTTCATTAGCCACATTTATTTGATAAAAGTCTGTTTCAACACCTAATTCAGAAACTTCTTTTACCGTTTTTAAACCTTCATGTTTATCTATATCTAAAATATATACATTTGCTCCAGCATTTGCCAAACTAAGACAAACACTTTTACCAATTCCTTTTGATCCACCCGTGACTATTGCGTTTTTGCCTTTTAAATCTCTCAAATTTTTTCCTTTTTATAAATATTATTTCAAAATTTTATTTTTTAATATAACTTTTATAACTCTATATATTTTGATAAATTTTGAAATCTTAATTTATTTTTCAAAATAAAATATAATAAAATTTTTATTGTTATTAAATTTACAATTTAAAAATTTGTATCTAGTGTAATTTTAATTATTTAAATTTTAGGTATCATATGAGTTCTCATAAATTAGAAGTATTCACTGATTACGTCTGTCCTTGGTGCTACCTTGGTGATTCAAGAGTTAAAAAATTAAAAAAAATATTTGATGTAGATATACAAATAATTCATTTTCCTTTACACCCTGACACCCCAAAAGAAGGTAAATCTTTATTAGATCTTTTTGGTACCAATCAAGAAGATATTGACAACAAAAATCAAAATATGAAAAATTTGATGTCCAATGAAAATCTTCCTTATAGCAATAGAACTCATACTTTTAACAGTAGACTAGCGCAGGAAATAGGCTCGTGGGCTCAATCTTTAGATAATAAAACATCAATTCATGATAATTTCTTTGAAGCATATTTTGTTAAGGGATTAAATATTGGTTTAGAAAGCGTAATATTAGAAATTGTAGCAAAATCAGGATTAGACGAAAATGAGGCTAATGATATAATAAAGAATCGAATATTTAAAAGTTCAGTTGATAAAGACTGGGAAAAATCAAGAACTTACGGTGTTACTGGAGTTCCTACTTATGTTTATAATAATCACAATGTTGTTGGTGCACAACCTATTGAAAATCTAGTTGAATTTTTAAATCATTTTGGTGTTTCCAAATTATAAATATGATTAGAATATGAAGAAAAAAAATATTTTATTTATTCATCATTCTCCATCCAAAAATACCAAAAAATTGTCTAAACTTGTTGAAAATAAGATTGATACTTTAATTCCAAACATAAATTTGAAAACGCTAAATTTGATTGATGCAAATTCGTCCTCTTTTAAAGAAATTGACGGTCTAATCATTGGAACTATTGAGAACTTTGGATACATGTCAGGTTTAACAAAAGATTTTTTTGATAGATGTTATGATGAGTTAAAAGACAAAACAGAAGGACTTCCGATTATTTATTATGTTAGAGCAGGATTGGATGGTGAAGGTTGCAAAGTTGCATTAAACAAAATTTTAATTGGTTTACGATGGAGACAGGTTTTACCACCTCTAATATTAAAGGGTTCTTGGCAAAAAGATTATTTGAAACAATTAGAAAAATTTGTTTTAACTTTTACCAGTGGTATCGAATTAGGAATTTATTAATTATTCGGAAATTTTGGAATGTTTTTCAATCCATTCAAAAGAGCATTTTGAAAATTAACCATTGCTTTGTTTGAGCTAGAATTTGAATCAGCTAATCCATCCAAAAAACTTCTTACATCTTTTTCTAAAATTGCAATTGTATTATCTGTCTCATAATTTTCTTTAGCCCAATCTATATTTTCTAAATTTTCACTAAACCAAGTTTGACCAGATGAACTATTTAAAATTTTTAGCAATTGATTAGTTGTGATATTTAAATTTTTAGCCTCAGATAGGACATGTCTTACTGCTACAACTGAACAAGATGCTACAAAATTATTTAAAACTTTAACAGACATCCCAGAACCAAATTCTCCAATATGATAAATTTTATCACCTAATATATTTAAAATAGGTAAAATTTTTTCAAACTCATTTACCTTAGATCCAACCATAAAAGTTAGTGATGCATCTTTTGCTTTCATTGGAGCTCCTGACATTGGTGCTTCTATCATTGTAATATTGTCAGGCGATTGCAGAAAAAATTTTTTTAAAAAGGCAGGAGATAATGTTGAACATATAATAAATATTTTAGGAGAATTTAATTTAAAAAGTCCATTATGACCTTCACAAAGTTCTAATGTCTGATCTATATCTCTAACTGCACTTAAAATAATATCTGATTTATCAAAAAACTCTGTTTTTGATGAGATAAATTTATTTTTTAAAGTAGGAAAATTATCTTTTGATTTTATATCATATCCAAAAGCTTTTATTTCATTTTTTAACAGAACTTCCAACATAGGTAGTCCCATAGTTCCGCATCCTGCAATTCCAATATTTAATTTTAGAATTTCGTTCATATTTATCCTTAATTATTTGCTATAGTTAACTTGTTTTAAATTATAATTTTCAATATATTAAATAAAATTTATTTAAAATCATAAAAAGAAATCATAATGAATGTTAATGTAAACGAATTAAAATCTTGGATTGGTAATGAAGAGACTACATTTGACGAAGTAACAAAATCGTTGGAAACTAGGTTTAGAGCAACGCTTGACATTGATCCTGGTAATCCTGAAAATGGTGAAATAGCTTCATCTGGTCTTCATTGGGCGCTAGGGCCAACTGTTGTTAGATCATCTCTACTTGGAAAAGATTCTCATCCAAAAAAGGGAGATTTTTTACCTCCTGTCCTTCTTCCTAGAAGAATGTGGGCTGGATGTCGAACACATTTTTTTCATTCTTTAAAAATAGGGGATCAAGTAAAAAAAATATCTAAGGTGGTGGATATCAATTTAAAAAATGGTAAGTCTGGCATGTTATGTTTTGTAACAACAAAATATCAGTTTTTTGTAAAAGATAAGCTAATGATCGAAGAAGAGCATGATCTTGTGTATAGAGATATAGAAAACACAAAAAATAATGTGATTATTAAAAATGATTTACCATTTGAAAAGTCTAATTATGAAGAAAAAATTTTCACACATCCAACAATGTTGTTCAGATACTCAGCAATTACATTTAATGGTCATAGAATTCATTATGATTACCCTTATTCTACTCAAGAAGAAGGATATAAAGATTTAGTGTTTCATGGGCCACTTCAAGCAACTCTTATGTTAAGAGCTGCAGAAAAATATAAAAAAGCAAAAGCGCATTTTTTCTCACATAGAGGCGTTGCACCTGTATATGCAAATGACAATTTATTTATCAACATTGTTAATAATGAAAATGGTAATCTTAATTGCTTTACGAGCACAAAAGATTCAGGCATGACAATGAAGGGTGAGGCAAAATTTTAAATTATTTTTTATACTGGGGATTTTATGTCAGATTTTGATTATGACCTTATCGTAATTGGTGCTGGTTCAGGTGGGACAAGAACTGCTAGAATTTCGGCATCTTATGGAGCAAAAACTCTTGTCATTGAAGGAGATAGAGCAGGTGGCACTTGTGTTTTAAGAGGATGTGTTCCTAAGAAATTACTAGTATATGCATCTCAATTTTCAGAACAAGTATCAGATGCAGAAGGTTTTGGTTGGCAAATTGATAACTTTAATAGTAACTGGAATGAATTAATTATAAAAAAAAATAAAGAATTAGATAGACTTCACGAAATTTATGTAAAATTAATTAAAAATGCTGGTTGTGAACTGATTACTGGTTGGGGCAAGATTATTGGACCTAATACTGTTTCAATTACAAAAAGTAATAATGATATTATTGAGTTGTCATCAAAAAAAATAATGATTGCAGTAGGAGGTGAATCTTCTTTCCCAACTTTTGATGGCAATCATTTTATGATTAATTCTGATAAAGCTTTAGATTTAAGTGAACTGCCTAAATCAATTGTTATATATGGTTCTGGTTATATAGCTGTTGAGTTTGCGGGAATATTTAACGGTTTTGGAGTTGATACTCATCTTGTTTTTAGGTCTGATATGGCTTTAAGAGGCTTTGATAAAGATATAAGAAAGTTTTTGATGACATCTATGAAGCAAAAGGGAATAACAATTCATAATGGAGTTACAATTTCAAAAATTGAAAAGAATAACAAAAACTACAATGTGAAATTATCAAATGGAAAGAGAATTGATGTTGAAGCTGTTATGGGTGCAACTGGCAGATTGCCAAATGTATTAAATCTTGGATTAAATGAGGTTGGTGTAAAAACTGGAAGTCGTGGTGAGATAATAGTAAACAAGAATAGCCAGACTAATATTAAATCGATATTTGCAATTGGGGATGTGACAAATAAAATTACATTGACTCCTGTAGCTATTGCAGAAGGACATAGTTTTGCAGATAGAGAATTTGGGGGATTGAAAAGATTCATTTCTTACGAAAATGTTCCTAGTGCTGTTTTTAGTCAGCCATCTATTGCAGTTGTAGGTCTAAGTTTTGATGAAGCGTTAAAGAATGGTATAAATGCAAGAGAGTATAAAAGTGAATTCAGAGCTTTAAAAAATACTATAACTGGAAATCTTGAGAGAACTCTTATGAAACTTGTTGTCAACGAAAAAACTCAAAAAGTAGTTGGAGCTCATATGATTGGTCCAGATTCTGCAGAAATAATTCAAGGAATTGCAATAGCAATTAAAGCAGGAGCATTGAAGTCTGATTTTGACAATACTATAGGCATCCATCCCTCGTCTGCTGAAGAGTTTGTCACTATGAGATCATAGTGATAAAATTAACTCATTAATTGAAGAAAAAGTTAAATTCTGTTATTTGAAGATTGTTGGAAAAAGTTTTGTATAGATTTTGTATTTAAAGGAAAAGTTATGATTGATTGGAAAATAGATAGCTGGAGAAAACTTCCTATTAAGCAAGTGCCCGATTATAATGATCTTGCTAAGGTAAAAAGTGTGGAAAAGGAGTTATCTATTAGGCCGCCTTTAGTTTTTGCTGAAGAAGCTAGAAGATTAAGAAAAAGGATGGCTGATGTAGCAGAGGGCAATGCTTTCTTATTACAAGGTGGTGATTGCGCTGAGTCTTTTACTGAACATAATGCTAATAATATAAGAGATAGTTTTAGAGTATTATTACAAATGGCTGTTGTTCTCACTTTTGGATCAGCCTTACCTGTTGTTAAAATAGGTAGGTTAGCTGGTCAATATTCTAAGCCTAGATCATCTCCTTTTGAAGAAATAAATAATGTCTCTTTACCTAGTTATAGAGGCGATATGGTCAATGACGTGGCATTTGATGAAAAGGCAAGGGAGCCTGATCCAGAACGTCTTCTACATGCATATGATAAATCTGCTTCAACTTTAAATTTATTAAGAGCCTTCGCAAGTGGAGGTATGGCGGATTTAACAAAGTTGCACGAATGGAACCTAGAATTTGTTAGAGGTACTAAAGAGGCAGAAAAATATAAAGAGTTGGCAGCTCAGATAACTTCCTCTCTTGAGTTTATGAAAGCATGTGGTATGACACCTGAAAATACTGCTCAACTTCGTGAAACTGAATTTTATACATCTCATGAGGGACTGTTACTTAATTATGAAGAAGCCCTTACTAGAAAAGATACTATCACAGAAGAGAAAGGTTGGTTTGCTACATCTGCGCACATGTTATGGATTGGGGATAGAACAAGAGATATTAATGAGGCTCATGTTGAATATATGAGGGGAATAGCCAATCCAATTGGGCTGAAATGTGGACCATCCACAGAACCTGATGATTTACTAAGATTAATTGAAAAACTCAATCCACTAAATCAAGCAGGTCGATTAACTTTGATTGCAAGAATGGGTTCCTCAGAAATACATAAAAAATTAAAACCATTAATATCAGCAGTTAAAAGGTCTGGATTGATTGTAGGTTGGTGTAGCGACCCAATGCATGGAAATACCGTCAAAGCCTCTTCAGGATTTAAAACTAGAAAGATGGATGATATTATGAAGGAGGTTAAAGGTTTTTTCGAGGTTCATAATGAAATGAATACCATTCCAGGTGGAGTGCATTTTGAGATGACTGGACAAAATGTTACAGAGTGCGTTGGAGGCGTGTATGAAGTTAATGAATCAAATTTAGCTGATAGATATCACACTCATTGTGATCCTAGGCTAAATGCAACACAATCACTTGAACTAGCTTTTTTAGTTGCTGATTTGTTAACAGAAAATAGAAACAATGTAAAAAAGCAAATAGTAGCTGTATCTTAAGGTATAAAATTGGCTAATAATAAAAAAAATCATAATCTTAATATTGTACAAAAAGATACTTGGCCAGTTGATTTAAGACCTCATCCAAGTCAATTAGCTACGGTTACAGACACTTACTTTTTAAGAACAAAGAACATTGTGGCTTCATATGGAGATACTGAGGTTACATATGCAATTTTTATGAGAAGGCCAGTAATTTCTGCTTTAAATCCGGCTATAGATTGGCTAAACCAAATTATAAAAGAGAGAAAAGGTTGCGTAAATATAAAACGTTGTTTTGCTGAAGGTTCTGATGTTGGTGCTGGAGAACCTCTATTGTACTTATCAGGTTCTTTTTTATTATTAGTTGATTTAGAAACCGCATTACTTCAAAAAATTGGGGCTACATGTGTTGCTGCTTATAATGCAAAATCTATGGTGGAAAGTTTACCAAAGACTTCATTTTTAGCTATGGATGCAAGACATTGCGCTGGTGCTGATATGGCAGACCTAATGGCATATGGTGCTCATGTAGGTTCTAAAAGGGTCAAATCAGAAGCCAATGCAATTGGTTTTATTGGATGTGCAACAGACAAAACTGCATATTTGTTTGAAAATAACAAAGGATTAGGCACAATGCCTCATGCATTGATAGGCTATGCTGGATCAACATTAAAAGCAGCACAAATGTTTCATTCTACCTGGCCAGACGAACCATTAACAGTCCTAATTGATTATTTTGGTAAAGAAATAACAGATGGATTAATGGTTTGTAGATCATTTAAAAGTTTGGCAGATAAACACTCTTTATCACTTAGATTAGATACTCATGGTGGAAGATATGTTGAAGGACTTGATGTGGCTGGATCATACGCGGTTTTAGATAGAAATGCTCCACAAGCTATTCGTGGCTATAGAACCGAACAAGAACTTCGTTATTTAATTGGCACAGGAGTGTCTGCAGCTGCTGTATGGCATTTGAGAGAAATACTTGACAATGCTGGTTTTGAAAAAGTCAAAATTGTTGCCTCAAGTGGATTTGGTCCAGAGAAGTGTAAGGTTTTCTCACTTGCAAAAGTACCTGTTAATGTTATAGGTACAGGATCGTATCTACCTAGTCGTTGGTCAGAAACCTATGCAACGGCTGATATAATTTCTTATGGTGGCAAGTCACAAGTTAAACTTGGAAGAGAGTTTTTACTGAAGCGGTAATTATTCTAATAAATGAGTGAATTATTGAAAAATAAAATGAAAATAGCACTTGCCCAATTAAATCCTAAAGTAGGTGACGTTAAAGGAAATATTTCTAAACTTATTTCTATCAGAAATGATTTGAGTAAGGATGTAGATATTATGGTTGTTCCTGAGTTATATGTTACTGGATATCCAATTGACGATTTAGTTCTAAGAAATGATTTCTTAGAGCTTGTAGAGAATGAAATCAGTGATTTAGCTAAATTAACTAATGATGGTAAAGCTGCTATAATTCTTGGATCTCCAAGAAAAGACGAAGATAAAATTAGAAATTCTGTTTTCGTTTTGGATCAAGGAAAAATTCTGTCATTTAGGGATAAACATAATCTTCCAAATACTGGAGTATTTGATGAACAGCGTATTTTTACACCTGGTTCTTTGTCAGGCCCTGTTAAAATTAGAGAAACATTAGTTGGATTACCAATATGTGAAGATATTTGGAATGAAAAAGTGATAGATTGTCTTTCAGAAACAGGAGCTGAGATAATTATTTCAATTAATGCTTCGCCATATACAACAAAAAAAATTGATCAAAGGATGTCTGTTGCAGTTTCAAGAGTTTTTGAATCAAAATTACCTTTAATTTACCTGAATAGGGTGGGAGGACAAGACGAATTAGTTTTTGATGGTTCATCTTTTTGTTTAAGTCATAGTGGAGAATTAACAGTACAACTAAATGACTTCAAAGAAGAAATATTGAATATTGATTTATATAAAAATAATAATAAATGGAATTTTCAAAAAAATATTAAAAACATCTCATCTAATATTGAGGCATTGTACAAGTCTCTTGTTGTAAGCGTAAGAGATTATGTTCACAACAACGGTTTTCCAGGTGTTTTACTTGGGATGTCAGGTGGTGTTGATTCAGCACTAGTAGCTGCAATAGCAACTGATGCTTTGGGGCCAAATTTAGTAAAAGCAGTTATGATGCCTAGTCCATATACTAGCAAAGAAAGTCTTGAAGATGCTGAAATGGCTTCATCTAATCTTGGAATTAATTACTCATATTTAGATATCAAAGAAGGTATGAATACTATCGATCAAATTTTAATAAATTTTAATGGTCCAAAGATACCACCGGGTATAACTGAAGAAAATATTCAATCTAGAATTAGAGGACTACTTTTAATGGCAATATCAAATAAGTATGGATCAATGGTATTAGCCACAGGAAATAAGTCAGAATACGCAGTTGGATACGCAACATTATATGGAGATATGTGTGGTGGGTTTGCGGTTATAAAAGATGTGTGGAAGAGTGATGTTTTCAAATTATGTAAATGGAGAAATTCAAACAAACCAGTGGAATTTTTAGGACCTAAGGGAATAGTAATACCAGATAGAATAATTACTAAGCCACCTAGTGCAGAATTAAGAGAAGATCAAAAAGATACAGATAGCTTACCAGAATATAATATCCTTGACGTTATTTTAAAAAAATTAGTTGAAGATGATCAGTCATTAGATGAAATAGTAAGTGAAGGTTTTAATTTAAATGATGTAAAAAAAATCTCAATGTTGTTATCTAGATCAGAGTATAAAAGATTTCAGTCAGCACCTGGACCAAAAGTTACTGAAAAAGCTTTTGGGAGGGATAGAAGGTATCCGTTAACCAGTGGTTTTAGGAATTGGAATTAAAGTTTACTATATTTATTTAAAAATTTTTATAAATTAGGAAAATTAATGATTAAAGTTCGATTTGCACCAAGCCCAACGGGATATTTACATATTGGAAATTTTAGAACTGCTTTAGTTAATTTCTTATTTGCTAAGAGCAAAAATGGTCACTTTATGCTTAGAATTGATGATACTGACGATGAAAGATCATCCAAAGAATATGAGGATGCTATTAAAGATGATTTAACTTGGATGAATATAAATTGGGATAGTGTAGAAAGGCAATCTTCTAGACTTTTATGTTATAACAAAGCTTTAGAAACTTTATTAGAAAAAAAACGCGCATATCCATGTTTTGAGACGGCAGAAGAATTATCATTAAAAAGAAAAAGCCAATTATCTTCCGGGAAACCACCTAATTATGATAGGTCTGCATTGAAATTATCAGACTCAGATATTGCAGATTTGAAGTCTAAAGGGAAAAAACCACATTATAGATTTTTACTCAATCATGAAGACGTGAATTGGAATGATCTCGTAAAGGGTAAGAGTAAATATAATATGTCTAATTTGTCAGATCCAGTCATATTTAGAGAAGATGGAAGGGTTATTTATACTTTAGCTTCAGTAGTTGACGACATCCAATTTGGAGTAACAGATATTTTAAGAGGTGAAGATCATATGACAAATTCAGCTGCTCAAATACAGTTATTTGAAGCATTAGGATCATTGTCACCAAAAATGGGTCATTTGTCACTATTGACTGATAATACTGGGTCAGGACTATCAAAAAGACTTGGAAGTTTATCACTTCGAGATTTAAGAGATCAAGGATTTCAACCAATGGCAATTTCCTCCTTGTTGGCTAAAATTGGGACTTCAGATTCAATTGATATTTTCAAAGATATGAAACAAATTGTTAAAAGTTTTGATATCTCTAAGTTTGGAAATTCAAAGCCTAAATTTGATGAAACAGAATTGTCAGCTTTGAATTCTAAGTTTTTTCAGCTTGTAGATTATACAGATATTAGTCATCAATTAAATTTATTAGATCTAAAAATTACTAACGAATTTTGGAATTTAATTAGAGGAAATATAAATAATTTAAATGATGTAAAATTTTGGTGGAACATTGTTTATGGAGATATTAAAGAGGTTTCAAATGATCAAGATTTTAAAAAATTAGCGTTGAAAACTCTTCCTCAAGATATATTTGATAAAAACACTTGGTCAGTTTGGACTAACTCTCTTATGAAAGAAAGTGGTAAAAAAGGCAAAGAACTTTTCAAACCATTAAGATTATGCCTTACAGGTCAGAATAATGGACCAGAAATGGCAAATTTAGTCTTAATGATGGGTAAAGATAAAATTAAAAAAAGATTAAATACTAATAATTAAATTTTAAAAATAAATAAATCTCAAAATGATTGAATTAAATTTATATAATACACTTCAAAGGCAATTGTCTGTTTTTCAGCCTATCGATCCAAAAAATGTAAGAGTATATGCATGTGGACCCACTGTTTATGATTTTATACATATTGGTAATGCAAGACCTTTAGTTGTTTTTGATGTTTTAGTTAGATTACTAAGAATAATATATCCTAAAGTTACATACGTTAGAAACATAACGGATATTGATGATAAGATTAATAAAAGAGCAATTGAAAAAAAAATAAATATTTCAGAATTGACTAATGAAACAATAAAAATTTTTCATAAAGATGCTCATGCGTTAGGTAACTTGAAACCTGATTTTGAACCAAAAGCAACTGAACATATATCTGAAATGATAGAAATGATTGAAAAATTAATTTCAAATGGTTTTGCTTATGTTTCATCAGGTAATGTTTTGTTTGCTGTTGAAAAATATAAAAATTATGGTGCTTTGTCAGGCAGGTCACTTTCTGAGATGATATCTGGATCAAGGGTTGAAGTTGCTAAATACAAAAAAAATCCTGGGGATTTTATTATGTGGAAACCTTCTTCTGAAAAACTTCCTGGATGGGATAGTCCATGGGGTAGAGGTCGTCCAGGTTGGCATATAGAATGTTCAGCAATGAGTAAAAAGTATTTAGGGGCACAATTTGATATTCATGCTGGTGGATTAGACTTAATTTTCCCACACCATGAAAATGAAATAGCTCAGTCTTGTTGTGCCAATAAATCTGATATTATGGCCAATTATTGGTTACATAATGGTTATGTTACTTCTGACGGTGAGAAAATGTCAAAATCACTAGGCAATTTTGCTACCATAAATAATTTATTGTTAAATTTTAGGGGCGAGGCAATTAGATATGCGTTAATTCAAGCTCAATACAGGGCTCCTTTAAGTTTTAGTCATAAATCTTTAGACGAAGCTACTAAATCGCTATCTAGACTTTATAGAGCTGTTGAAGGCTTAGAAGTAAGTGATGAGCAAGACACTCAGATAATTGATAATCTTTGTGATGATTTGAATTCACCTAAAACTCTTGCCAGATTACATTATCTTGCTGATGAAGCTAATAAAGGAAGTAAAGAATGTGCTCAAAAATTAAAAAATTCTTCTAATATTTTAGGAATTTTATGCAACTCTACAGACGGATGGTTTAAATTTGGAGAAATAAATTCAAATGAAGCAATTGAAAACTCTACCATGACAGAAAAAGAAATCGATGAACTCATAATAAAACGTAAAATTGCAAAAGATAATAAAGAGTACAAAAAAGCAGATCAGATTAGAGAACAATTACTAGAAAAGAATATACAATTAGAAGATAAACCAGATAGAACGGTTTGGAGAAGACTTTAGACTTAGATATATTTATGATTGAACTTAATCCATATATAATTTTATCAAAACCACAACTTGGTGAAAATATTGGCTCTACTGCTCGTGCTATGAAAAATTTTGGTATAAAAAATCTTTTACTAGTTCAGCCTAGAGATGGTTGGCCTAATAATGTTGCTTTTGCTCCTGCAGCGGGTGCCGACGATGTTTTAAATCAAGCAAAGTTATATGACTCAATAAGTGAAGCTACCAAAACAATTTCTTTATTATTTGCAACAACTGCACGAAAGCGTGTTATTGGGACAAAATCTTTAAGCATCTTCAAAGCAATAGAAAAATCATTTGAACATGTTGTTAATGGCGGTAACGTTGGATTTTTATTTGGTCCTGAGCAATCGGGATTATCCAATGATGATGTTGTCCAATCAGACTACACAGTTTCAATTCCAATTAATAAAGAATTTTCATCATTAAATATATCTCAAGCAGTATTATTGATTTGTTGGGAATGGAACAAAATAAAAATGTCATTTTTGAAAGATGATAAGAATTTGGTTAAAATTAATAAAAAATTAAAAAAAAGTACTGAACTCTCTAATGTTGGTGACAGAGAATATTTTTACAAACAATTAGATCAGCTTTTAACTAAATCAGGGTTCTTTTATTCATCTGAAATGGCTCCTGTTGTTAAAAGAAATATCAGAAGTCTATTTAATAGAGCCTCATTAACTCACCAAGATCTAAGAACACTTCATGGTATTATTAGATCATTATCAGGAACTTCAAATCGTACTTGACATTTTATATAATGATAGTATTTTGCAATCTCATTTCCGATAAAGTGGATAGTAGCGTGGTGTTATATATCCCGAAGCTCGGCTTCTGGTTGGAATAATTTACTACTTCAAAGTAGTTGTATAAAGGTTTATAAATGCCTAAATCAGATCACAAAAGAACAAGTTCGAAACATAAAATTGACAGAAGATTAGGAGTTAATTTATGGGGACGACCAAAATCACCTTTAAATGATAGAGAATATGCTCCAGGTCAGCATGGTCAAAGAAGAAAAAAACCTACAGATTATGGTGTTCAATTAATGGCTAAACAAAAATTAAAAGGCTATTACGGTAATATTGGTGAAAAACAATTTAAAAAATACTATACAGCTGCAGTTCGTAAAAAAGGTGACACTGGTGCAAATTTAATTGGTATTTTGGAATGTAGACTAGATGCTATCCTTTACAGAATGAAGTTAGCACCAACTGTATTTGCCTGTCGTCAATTGATTAATCATGGTCATGTTATGGTAAATGGTATCAGATGTAATATACCTTCTAGAATGATCAATGTAGGTGAAGTTATTTCTCTGAAGGATAAAGGAAAGAATATTCCATGTGTAATTGAGGCGACAACCCTGCCTGAAAGAGATGTTCCTGGATATGTCGAAGTTGATCACTCAAAGTTCACTGGAACTTTATTAAGGATCCCTATGCCAGATGATGTTCCTTATCCAGTACAAATCGAAACTAACTTAGTTATCGAATTTTATTCACGTTAATAAAATTAGTTTATGAGGTAGAAATGCCTGCCTCATTAAAATACTGAGTTAACTCTCCACTTTCGTACATTTCTCTAACAATATCACAACCACCAACAAATTCTTTTTTTACATATAATTGTGGTATAGTCGGCCAATCTGAAAATTCTTTAATACCCTCTCTTATTTCAGGATCTTCAAGAACGTTTACACTATTGTATTTAATTCCCATATGGCTTAAAACTCCTACAACTGCTGCTGAAAACCCACATTGAGGCATAACTGGAGTACCTTTCATGAATAATAAAACATCATGTTCATCAATAATATTCTGAATTTTATCTTTTGTAATTTGTTCCATTTAATTCTCCTTTATTCCTTAGGGGCAGATGTATTCAAAGCTAATGCATGTAATTCTTTTCCCATTCTGCCACCCATAGCATTGTAGACCATTTGATGTTGTTGTACACGAGTTTTACCCTTGAATTCTTCAGCAATAATTTGTGCTGCATAATGATCTCCATCACCACGTAAATCATCAATAATAACTTTGGCGTTTGGAAAAGCTTTAATAATTAGTTCTTCGATTTCTGATGCTGTCATAGCCATTTTATGAATTAGCCTTAATGTTCATCACCCATCATTGAAGGTATTGTTTTTTCATTTATATTTCTTATTTCATTAATAGATATAGTAGCGATATCTTTTAAATTCAAGTTACTGCTCGAATCAGTTTGTCCAAGAACAAAAAAATCAACATCATTTTCTTTTAGGATTAATTGTACTTTATTAATATCTTTTGTTGCAATAATTATTCTTGCTTGATCCTCTCCAAAACACCATGATTGAAGCAAGGGGTCATAACTATTACAATTAATTAGGGTATTAGGTAAATTAATATCTAATCCTAAACTATATTTAAATAACATTTCACAAACTGCTGTAAGTAATCCACCGTCTGAAATATCATGAGCAGCTGTAAGAAGTTTTTGTTCATTCAATTTTAATAAAATTTCAATAACTTTTTTTTCATCTTCTAAATTTATTGGTGGAGGCGCTCCATCATATTTTTTATTAATAATTTCTTGATATATACTACAACCAATCCAACCTGTTTCAAAATTATGAGATTGTCCAAGAACAATTAACACATTATCTAGTTTTGCACTTATTTCTAGAGAATTTTCAACCTCATCTATTGCTCCCACCATACCAATAACTGGTGTAGGAAGAATACTCTTACCATTAGTCTCATTATAAAGAGAAACATTTCCTGATACAATTGGAGTACTTAAAAAAGAAGCAGCTTCTGAAATTCCTTTTAAAGATCCTACGATTTCTCCCATGACATTTTTTTTATCAGGATTACCAAAATTTAAGTTGTTTGTTATCGCTAGCGGTTTTGCCCCTGACGAAGCTATATTTCGTGCAGCTTCACAAACTGCTTGCATACCTCCAATTATGGGGTTTGATTTGACATAACGTGGTGTACAATCAGTTGTAATCGCAATACCTTTTCCATAAGATTCTTTTTTTTCTGTTCCATGAATTTTAACTATTGAAGCGTCACTATCACCATTTGCAAAAATTGTGTCGCCCATTACTGAGCTGTCATATTGTTCCCAAATCCATTTCTTACTGGCTATATTTGGATTTTTAAAAATTTTTATTAATATATCCATTATTGTAAGATTGGTTTTGAGCTCAGAGGGTTTTAATACTTTTGTATTAATTTTTATTTCGTAAGGTTTATTATATTCAGGAGCATCTTCAACAAGAGGTTTAAGAGGTAAATTGCACGCTTCAAAACCATCTTTAGTAAGGATTAATCTTCCTGTATTTGTAACTTCTCCTATAATAGCAAAATCTAGATCCCATTTATCAAAAATTAATTTTGCTTTTTCCTCTGATCCTGGTTTTAAAATCATTAACATTCTTTCTTGACTTTCTGAAAGCATGATTTCGTAGCTACTCATCTCATCTTCTCTAATAGGTACTAAATCTAAATTTAAATTCATGCCTAATGATCCCTTAGAAGCCATCTCAACGCTAGAGCTTGTTAAGCCAGCTGCTCCCATGTCTTGAATAGATAAAACGGCATCTGTGTTCATTAATTCTAGACAGGCCTCTAATAATAATTTTCCTGTAAATGGATCTCCAACTTGGACTGTTGGCCTCTTTTCAGCACTGTTTTCTGTAAATTCAGCAGAAGCCATTGTAGCTCCATGTATCCCATCTCGTCCTGTTTTTGCACCCACATATATGACTGGGTTGCCAGCGCCTGTTGCTGCTGAATAGAATATTTTATCTTTTTTGGCAAGACCAACTGCCATTGCATTCACTAGAATATTACCATCATAAGATTTATCAAAGTTTGTTTCACCGCCAACTGTTGGTATCCCTATACAATTACCATATCCGCCGATCCCTTTTACTACACCTGAAACAAGATGTTTTGTTAAAGGTTGATTTGGTGCTCCAAATCTCAACGCATTCATAAGCGCTATAGGTCTAGCGCCCATTGTGAAAACATCTCTTAAAATTCCGCCCACACCAGTTGCTGATCCTTGATATGGTTCTATAAATGATGGGTGGTTGTGTGACTCAATTTTAAAAACAGCAGCTAGATTTTCTCCTATATCAATCACACCAGCATTTTCTCCTGGACCTTGGATCACATGAGCAGCCTCTGTTGGTAAAGTTTTTAACCATTTTTTTGAACTTTTATAAGAACAATGTTCTGAAAACATGGCAGAAAAAATTCCTAATTCTGTTATATTTGGAGTTTTATCAATTTTTTTACAAATTAAATCATATTCATTTTTAGTTAAGCCCATATCTAAAGCATCTTCAAGTTTACTTTTTTGTTGAGCTAAATACTCATTTTTGTTTATTTTTAAGAGTTTTGATTGTGGTTCCATTATTATTTAACCAATAATTTGTTCAACGCAATTTGTTAGAAGTTTTAAACCATCTGTTCCACCGTGTAGATAGTTTATGGCTCTTTCTGGGTGTGGCATCATTCCTAAAACTCTTCCATTGGTTGATAGAATACCAGCTATGTCATCTGATGATCCGTTCGGATTATAATTTTTTTCACTGTTATTTTGTTTACTATATTTTAAAGCAATCCTTCCTTCTTCTTTCAGTTGTTTTAATAATTCTTTAGGAGCAAAATAATTCCCTTCATTATGAGCAACTGGAATCTTTAGATATTCACCTATTTTAAAACCAGAGAGAAAAGGGTTTTTTATACAATTTTGGACTTCTAATGTAGTTTCTCTGCAAGTAAATAGGAGTTTCTTGTTTCTTATAAGAGATCCAGGGAGTATTTTAGCTTCAATTAAAATTTGAAAACCATTACATACACCTAATACTGTGCCTCCGCGACTTATATGATTTTTAATTGAACTTATTACTGGAGATCTGGCAGCCAAAGCGCCACATCTAAGGTAATCTCCAAAGGTAAATCCACCTGGGACAACGATTAAATCTAAATTAGGAAAATCATTTTCTTTATGCCAAATTTTGATTGGAGTTTTTCCTGTAATTTGCCTGAGAGCAACAATCATATCTCTATCACAATTAGAACCTGGAAATATTACAACACCTGAACGCAAAATTTTTTTAATCCTTTAAGATATTTATTTCATAATTTTCAATAACAGTGTTTACTAACAGCTCTTCACACATTTTCTTGGCTTTTGTAAGAACTTCATCTTCACTATTTTGATCCAAATTTAAAATAATTTGTTTGCCAGTTCTTACATCACTACAATGTTCAAAACCTAGGTTATTTAAAGAAGACTTTATAGCTTGTCCCTCTGGATCTAAAACACCTTCTTTAAGAGATATATTTACAATAACTTTCATAATAACTCTCTTTATTTTACTAATTCGGGTTTGGTGCTAGAGTATTTTTTTTTCTCAGGAAGAATACCTAATCTATTTGCAACTTCTTGATATGCCTCTTTTAAACCACCTAATTCTTGTCTGAACAAATCTTTGTCCATTTTCTTATTAGTGTTAATGTCCCATAATCTACAATTGTCGGGGCTTATTTCGTCAGCTAATAGTAAAATTGAATTACCTTCTTCAGAATAATATCTTCCAAACTCAATTTTAAAATCTACAAGTTTAAGACCTATTCCAAAAAACAAACCTCTTAAAAAATCGTTAATCCTTAGACCGTACTCTAGCATTTCATCCAATTCATCTCGAGTACCCCATTTAAAATTAACTATATGATCTTCGTTAATAAGTGGATCACCCAACTCATCTTTTTTTAAATAATGTTCTATTAGGGGTCTTGAAAAAACACTACCTTCTTTTAAACCAAGTCTTTTTACAATTGAGCCTGCTGCAATGTTTCTAACTACAAATTCTACAGGTATGATTTCAACTTTTCTTACCAGTTGTTCTCTCATATTTAATTTTTTGATATAATGAGTTGGTATACCAATTTCATTTATTTTTTTCATCAAGTAGTCAGAAATAGAATTATTTAAAACTCCTTTACCGTTAATTATGGAGTGTTTTTCAGCATTATTTGCAGTAGCATCATCTTTAAAATATTGTATTACTGTATCTGAAGTAGGACCTTCAAAAATTGTTTTAGCTTTACCATCATATAAAATTTTCTTTTTTGACATAGATTAATTATCCTTTTAATCAAAAACTCTATCAAATATATGATCAACATGAACAAAATGTTGATCTAAATTGAATAATTTATCTATTTCGGTTTCATTAAGATATTTCATTACATTTTTATCTTTTTTTAACAAATTTTGGTAAACATTCTTTCTTTTACATTCTGGAGTTTTCCAAACTTTCATAGCATTTTCTTGTACCATTTCATAGGCATCTTCTCTGCTAGCACCTTTCTGTGTTAGTGCAAGTAACACTTGTTGTGAGTGAACAAGACCACCAAGTTTTTCTAGATTTGTTAACATTGTATCAGGATAAATTAGTAAATTTTCAATTACATTGTTTAGTCTTTGCAAAGCGAAGTCTAGAGTTATAGTAGCATCGGGTGCTATCATTCTTTCTACGGATGAATGAGAAATATCTCGCTCATGCCATAAAGTAACATTTTCTAAAGCTGGTATAACCGAAGATCTAACTAATCTTGCTAGACCAGTCAAATTTTCTGTGAGTACAGGGTTTCGCTTGTGTGGCATTGCACTTGAGCCTTTTTGACCTTGCGAGAAATATTCTTCTGCTTCCCTAACTTCAGTTCTTTGCAAATGCCTGATTTCTGTTGCTAAGCGTTCAACACTAGAAGCAATTACTGCAAGGGTTGAAAAAAACACAGCATGTCTGTCTCTTGGAATAATTTGTGTGGAAACATCTTCAGGCATTAAATCCATTTTTTTAGATACGTAATTTTCTACAAATGGATCAATATGAGCAAAAGTTCCAACTGCTCCTGATAGAGCACATGTACTTATTTCTTTTTTTGCTTCAATTAATCTTTTTTTATTTCTTTTGAATTCTGCATAATAACTAGCAAGTTTCAAACCAAATGTAATTGGTTCTGCATGAATGCCATGTGATCTTCCAATTGTAACTGTATTTTTATGTTCGAATGAACGTTTTTTTAATGTTTCAAGTAATTTATCAATATCATTTAATAAAATATTAGATGCGTTTCGTAATTGTATAGAAAGAGTAGTATCCAGAATATCAGAAGATGTCATGCCCTGATGAATAAACCTTGCATCTTCTCCAATATATTCTGCCAGATTTGTTAAAAATGCAATTACATCGTGTTTAGTGGTTTTTTCAATTTCATCAATTTTCTTTATATCAAATCTTCCTTTTTCCCAAATTACTTCGGCAGATTTTTTTGGTATTACTCCTAATTGTGCTTGAGCATCACAAGCATGAGCTTCAAGTTGGAACCATATATTAAATTTTTCTTCTTGAGACCAAATTTTAACCATCTCTTTTCTTGAATATCTTTCAATCATTTCAAAACCTAAATCATTTTTTTAGAAAGTTTATATTTTTTCTTTTGATCTATTTTCTTATACTGGATAAATAAATATATATACATATATATATTTTGTTTTTAATTTTAATACGAGAATAAAATGATTATCGGAACACTTTTAAAAAATGCGGTAAAAATTTTAGCAACTAATCCAGCAGCAAGAAAAAAAGCAGGAGAGTTAGCTTTAAAAGGTTATCAAAAAGCTAAACCAATTATCAAAGAAACTTCAAAATCTCTAAAAAAAACGATTAAAGAAAATTTAAAGAAATAAACACAAAAAATTAATTTTTAAATTGGGTAATCTGGTTGTGTATAACCTTTAGGAGAATTCGTAAAAACTTCATATCCATTTGATGTCACCCCTATACTGTGTTCAAATTGAGCTGATAAACTCTTGTCACGAGTAACTGCTGTCCAACCATCAGATAGAATTTTGACATCATATTTCCCTGAATTAATCATAGGTTCAATGGTAAAAATCATACCTTCTTCAAGAACATCTCCAGTATTTGGCTGCCCATAATGTAAGATTGTTGGAGGTGCGTGGAAGACTTTTCCAAGACCATGGCCTGTAAAATCCCTTACAACTGATAATCCATTTTTTTCAGCATGAGTTTGAATTGCATGGCCAATATCACCTGTAGTACTTCCAGGTTTGACCATTTCAATTCCTAACCAAAGGCACTCATAAGTTACTTTAGTCAAAAATTTTGCTTTCCTAGATGGCTCTCCCACAAAATACATTCTGCTTGTATCACCATACCATCCATCAAGTATTACAGTTACGTCAATGTTAAGAATGTCTCCTTCATCAAGAATTTTGTCTCCAGGTATGCCATGACAAACAACGTGATTTACAGAAATACAAGTGGATTTAGGGAATCCTCTATAATTTAATGGTGCTGGTATAGCGTCATTTTTTAAAATATAATCATGACATAAATCATTTAGATACCCAGTTGAAACACCACTCTTAACATATGATGTTATATAGTCTAAAACATCAGCAGCTAATTTACCTGCAGCATGCATTTTTAAAAATGCTTCTTTGTCATGTAAATCTATATCTTTTTTCATTCCAATTAGTAATTTGTTTTATATATAATTCTCATGAATTGTAATATATGATTATAAATATCTACGTACAATATTAATTTTTATTAAGGATTTTTTTTATGGTGGCCTCAGCAGGTATAATAATTATTGGTGACGAAATTTTATCTGGAAGAACAAAAGATTCAAATATTAATTGGATTGCATGTGAATTAGACAATTTAGGTATAAGGTTAAATGAGGCAAGAATTATTCCAGATGAATCAAGCACAATTATTAAAACAATTCAAGATTTTACAAATAAATATACTTATGTTTTTTCTTGTGGGGGAATTGGTCCAACCCATGATGATATTACCACAGAATGTGTTGCTAAAGCTTTCAATCAAAAGTTATATAAAGACTCCGAAGCTATGAGAAGATTAAAATTACATTATGAGGGTACAAACATTGAGTTTAATGAGGCTCGTCAAAAAATGGCAATTTTACCAACAAATTCTGAGTTAATAGATAATCCAGTCTCTGCCGCACCTGGCTATAGAATTGAAAATCTTTTTGTTTTTGCGGGTGTTCCAAAAATAATGCAGGGAATGTTTAATTCAATTTTGAGTGATTTAACAGGTGGCAAGAAACTTAAATCAAAAACTGTGTCAAGCAACATTGGTGAAGGTCTTATAGCAAAAGACTTAGAAAAAATAGAAAATAAATTTTTAAACGTGAAAATTGGTTCATATCCATATTTTAAACCAGGGAGTTTTGGAACATCTATTGTATTAAGATCAGAAGATGAACTATCTCTAGAAAAAGCCTCTGAAGCAATTTTAGAAATTGTTATAAAATTTGGTGGAAAAGGAAAAATTTTAGATGGTAATGAGATTGATGATAGATCGTTATAATTATTTTGAACTAGGAACAGAGCCATTTAAGGTTCTGTTTTTTTTTGCAATTTTATTTTTCATTATATTTATTAAAAGTACTCCTGATATAAATCCACCAATGTGTGCAGCATATGCAACACCCCCAGAATTTAAGTCAGATCCATTAAAACTAATAAATTGAATTATTATCCATCCTCCAAGTACAATAAAAGCTCTTATTCTAAATACTTTTACAAAAATTATAAACCAGAATAAAACTTTTATATTTGCTTTAGGGTATAAAACTAAATAGCCTCCAAGCACACCAGCAATCGCACCTGATGCACCAATCATTGGTATAGTTGATGTGGGATCAATTATTGCTTGAGTGAACGCGGCAGCAATTCCAGAAACTAAATAAAAAATTATAAATTTTAATTTCCCTAACCTTTCTTCAATGTTATCCCCGAAAATGTAAAGATAAGTCATATTTCCAATTATATGCATCCAGCCACCATGTAAAAACATAGAAGTGAAAATTGATAAAAAAGGAGGTATAATTTTAAGATGTCCTGATAACTCAGAATGTCCAAATAAAATAGCTGGTATCATACCAAAACTTAAAAAAGTCTGTTCCACTATATAAGTAGGATCAAAAATTTGGTTAAGAAAAATAAATGAACAAGAAAAAATTATTAACCAAGAAATAATTGGTTTTTTATTTGTAGGATTTTCGTCTGAAAATGGAAAAAAAAACATTTAAAATTCTATATTATCAATTAATCTAGTATTATTTATTGTGACAGATCCTAGAAATACTTTATTACCTTTATAATTATTTGTTGAGATTATATTAAGTTCGCTGTCTCTCAATTCAAAATAATCAGGCATTAGGTCTTTAGACACTAAAAACGAATTGGCATTATCTAATATTTTATTTAACTTTTCTCTTTTCTCATAAGAATCCACACTATTTTGGAGACACTTAAATAGGTTAGCAGCAATTTTTAACTCTTTTTCAGACAAGTAATTATTTCTTGAAGAAAGGGCAACACCATTTTTTGATCTTATAATAGGAGCTTTTATTAGAGATATTTGAGGGTGAAATGATTTAGCCATTCTTTTTATTAAAATTTGCTGTTGATAATCTTTTGCGCCAAAGACAGCTATATCTGGGTTAATTAATTCAAACAATCTATTTACTACAGTTAATACTCCATCAAAATGTCCAGGTCTAATTTTACCACAAAGCTCAGATCCAAGATTTCCAGAATTTAAACTATTAACTTTTTTGATTTTTGAAAATACTTCTTCACCACTTCTAGGTATAAATAAAATATCACATTGTTCTTTTTTTAATTTTTCAATATCTAATTTTTCAGTTCTAGGATATTTTTTAAAGTCTTCATTCTTACCAAATTGAAGAGGATTAACAAATATTGTTGTAATTGTTTTTGATGCTTTTAGTTTAGCTAATTTTATTAAAGATAAATGTCCATCATGTAAATTACCCATAGTTGGAATTAATGCTAATTTACCTGGCTTTTTAGAAAATTCTTCGAGGATTTTATATAGTTCTTCTCTTGTACGAGTAATAACCATTAATATAATGACCTATATGATTTGTTTGATATCAAAAACAAATTATATGGTACGAGCGGGGGGACTTGAACCCCCACGTCCTTATCGGACTCTGGATTTTAAGTCCAGTGCGTCTACCATTCCGCCACGCTCGCAAAACCATATGTTTGTTGTGTAACTTAGCTTTTTGGCTAAGGCAAGTTTTTTATAGATTTAAATAATAAATTTTATATAGTTTGAGTTATTAATTTGGAGAACAATATGGTTGAAAATAAATTAGGTAGTAAGATTGAAGGTGAAGAATATTTAGTTCTTCATGAATTTGCTAAAAAAGCTAAAGCAAAACTCTCAAAAGAAACTTGGGATTATCTAATTGGTGCTGCTGAGACTGAGACAACCTTTAAAAGAAATAGATTTGCTCTTGACAGTTTGGCATTTAGACCAAGGGTATTAAGAGATGTTGAAAATGTTGATATATCTACTAACTTAGTTGGTCATTCCTTAAGAATGCCAGTAATTCTTGCACCCATAGGTTCGATGCAAGATTTTGTTGACGGAGCAGGAATTGCTCCAACAATCGCAGCATCTGAATTTGGTATATTGCACATGATTAGCTCTACTTGTATGCCAGGATTAGAAGAAGTTGCGAAAAGCGTTAATTATCCAAAACTATTTCAATTATATGTACGAGGTAACCAAAATTGGGTTGATGATCAGATCAAAAGTGCTATTGACTCTAATTATGCAGGTATATGTTTAACAGTCGATTTAGACGCTTATGGAAGAAGAGAAAGAGATCTTGCAAAAAGATATAGGACAACATCAAGACAAAGTGCAAGTGGTTTTGAGTATCAAATGCGATTTTCATGGAAAGATATTGATAGGATTAAATCTTATTGTGATTTGCCAATTATAATAAAAGGTATAGCTACTAAAGAGGATGCTTTATTGGCAATAAAACATGGTGTTGAAATAATTTATGTTTCTAATCATGGTGGAAGACAATTAGATTTTGGAGTTGGAGGTTTGAATGTTTTGCCAGAAATTGTTGAGGTAGTTGAAAATAAAGCAAAGATTATTTTTGATGGAGGTATAATGCGAGGTACAGATGTTTTAAAAGCAATGGCATTAGGAGCAGATTGTGTCGGCATTGGAAGGCTTCAGGGATTTGCTGCTGCTGCTGGAGGTTCTAAAGCTATTTTTCGAATGCTTGAATTACTAGAAGCTGAAATTTTGACAGGCTTAAGATTGCTAGGATTAAACTCATTGACAGAACTTGATAAAAGTTATTTAAGCAAAGATTACGCATTTGATTCCAAAAATGTATTAAGTGCTTTCCCATTAATTGATGAGGGATATTAAGAAATTTTTGTGATTATTTCTTGAAATCTTTTTAGAAATCTTTTTTTGACATCATTGGATGACAGTGGAACTATTTTTTGATGTTTGGAAATCAAATTTGGCTTTTTAATTATTTGTAAGGCTTCTTTTTCTTTATAACCAGCTAAATCAATAGCTTCAAACCAAGCAAGAGCTTTGTCAATTTTTTTTATTTTAGATTCAATGTTTTTAGGTAGTAAAGCTGGTAATCCAAACCTAAGATAAATAGCTTTCATTAAATTATCTTCAACATGTCGATAACTGTTATTGAGAGCATATTTAAAAGGTGTGATTAAATCTCCTATAACATACTCTGGTGCATCATGAAGCAGAGCTGCTAAATTCCATTTTTTATCTAAGCTTGGATATTCAATGTTGAAGCATTCTTCTACCAACATAGAATGTTGAGCAACTGAATAAGGGTAATTACCAGTTGTTTGTCCATTCCATCTTGTTACCCTTGATAGCCCTAGTGCAATATCTTCAATTTCTATGTCAAATGGTGAAGGAGATAAAATATCAAGCTTTCTACCCGATAACATTCTCTGCCAAGCTCTTTGATTGATTTTTTTTAAAGGTTTAATGTTTTTGCTTTGCATTCAAAAAATATATTGATTTATTATTCATTAAATATAAAAGAGAAAAAAAAATTGTTAAGGTTTAATTTTGGATTTTTATCAAGCACAAAATAAGTATAGGCAAAAACAGTTTAGATCAATATTAAATTATATTTTTAAACTAATAATGATAATTATTGCTGTTTTTATTGGATGGTGGCTTGGTAACCGTGATAAATTAATTCTAATACAAGAAAATGAAAAAATAATTAATGATTTTAATGATCAAAAAATTGAATTAGACAGAAAATTAACTGACATAAGATTGAAGCTTAAAGAAGCTAACCTTGCACTTAATACTCAAAATATAAGAAATAAAGACACTGACTTTGGTAGAGATGCAAAAAATATTCTTGCATCTAATTTAGCTAAGGGTGTTCCTGAAAATGATATAATCGATGCATTGAGATTACTTGGTTATAAAAAAACTTGTAGTAAATTTGACTATAAAGAGTTAGCTGTTTCAACACAATCTTTTATACCACCTGAAAATACTTTATTATTATTATCAGGTGGATTAAAAGTTAAAGTTGAAGGCAATATTTCTGATACAGTAACTGATAATCCTTATTTTGACCCATCTCAACCAATTAGAGTAATATTTATTTATTTAGGTAATAATGATATAGTTGAGGGTGATTTACCAATTACAAGAAACATTATGGCTGGAAAGTTTGCAGTAAAAATCAAAATATTAAAATCAAAGGTAAGAGGGGCTGTTATAGTTCAATATCAAAATTGTAAAATTTAATTTATTAGTAATGTGAATAATTTGAAAATTAATAATGAAGAACAAAAAACTGCTATTGTTACTGGTGCAAGTGAGGGAATTGGTGCTGCTTTTTCTAAATTATTAATTAAAAAAGGTTGGAAAGTAATTGGTATCAGTCGCAGTTCTAGTAAATTGAGAGCAATCAGCCAAAACTTACTATCAAATGAACAGTCATTTAAATATTTTTCATGTGATGTCCAAGATCTTAAAAAATTGAAAAATATAGCAAAAGAAGTTGAAGTACCTGACTTGCTTCTTTTGAATGCTGGCATTTATTCACCTGTGAATGCATCTGAAATCAATCTAGATCTTTATAAAAAACATTTAAATATAAATTACCTTGGTGTCTTGAACAGTTATGAAGCATTTTTACCAGGTCTAATAAAAAAACAAAATGGTCACATAATTATTATGTCTAGTGTGTCTGGGTGGATTGGGTTGCCTAAAGCTGCTGCATATGGACCGACAAAGGCAGCTTTAAGGTCATTTGCTCAGTCTGCTCGTTACGATTTAAATCCTAAAGGTATAAAAGTACAATTATGCAGCCCAGGTTTTGTGGAAACACAAGCAACCTCAATAAATGATTTTTATATGCCAGGTTTGATGAATGTTAACGAAGCTGCTAATTTAATTTTTAAATATATGGGTTCAAATAAATTTGAATTTTCCTTCCCAATGTCATTTTCTATTTTCATGAAGATTTTTAGTTTTCTACCTGATAAGATATCATCTTATTTAATTAAAAAATTTATCATAAAAATCTGAAATGGAAAAAAGTATAGTAAAAAATTATATCGATTTATTTAGTAATCTTTCCCCTGATAATATTAATGAATTTGATAATTTAATATCCAAAAATATAATTTTCGAAGATCCATTTAATAATATTAAAGGAATAAATGCTTTTAAAAACATTTTTTATCATATGTTTGAAAATGTAAAAGAACCCAGGTTTTTTATTCTTGACTATTCAATGAATAAACAAAGAGTATTTTTGAAATGGAAAATGACTTTCTTTGCATTTAAGTCTTTACAGACTATTGAAGGTATGAGTGAATTGATATTGAATGACGCTGGGAAAGTGGTTTCTCATAAAGATTATTGGGATTCATTAAATGGTCTCTACATTAAAATTCCATTTATTGGTTGTTTCTATAAATTAAGCTTATTTTTGTTTAGATCAAAATCTTAATTAATGTTTAATTTTATTTGCTTTAAATCAATATTTTTAGATAAAAAACCGCCTTCACAATAAGATAAATAATAATTCCACATTAATTTAAAAGTTTCGTCAAATCCAAGCTCTTCAATTTTTTTCCAATTTTTATTAAAACTTTTATTCCAAATATTTAATGTTTTTGCGTAATCATTTGCAAAACTATTTACTTCATCAATATTAAAGTTGTTTTTAATTACTACATTTGTAAGTATTTTGAAAGATGGTAACATTCCCCCAGGAAATATATATTTTTGAATAAAGTCTGGGTTATTTTTATAAACTTCATATATTTTGTCATCAATTGTAATTAATTGAAGTCCAACATATCCATCAGGATTCAAAATAGTTCTTATTTTACTAAAAAATTTGTTCCAATATTCTTTTCCCACAGCTTCAAACATTTCAATTGATAATACTTTATCAAATTTGCCATCAATATTTCGATAATCGCAATATCTTATATCAATTTTGTTTTCTAGATTTTCTTTTTTAATTCTTTTTTTTGCAAAATTATATTGCTCTTTTGAAATTGTAATTGCTGTTATTTTACAATCGTACTCTCTACCTAGAAATTCAGAAAAACCACCCCATCCACAACCAATTTCTAAAATGTTGTCACCATCTTTTACTGAAACTAGTTCTGCGAGTTTTTTATATTTATTTTTTTGAGCGATTTCTAGATTGTCAGTTGTTTTTGAAAAAATCGCAGAAGAATATGTCATAGATTTATCTAACCAATAACTATAAAATTCATTTCCTAAATCATAGTGATAAGAGATATTTTTCTTTGCTTGATCTAGACTATTTTTATTTTTGGAATGTGAAAATTTATTGAAAAAATATTTTAGTATAGAAATTTTGAAAGTGTCCTCAGCTTCATCATTATTTAGAGCAAAATAATGCATTAAAGTTGTTAAGTTCGAAGATGTTAATCTTTTGGCCATATATAATTCTGCAAATTTAACAGAACCACCATTTATAATTTCTTTAACAACCTTAACATCAGTAATTTTTAAATTTGCAGTAGGACCAGTTTTGCTTGCAGAAATCTTTTCAACTTTTCCGTTTGGCCATTCAATTTCAATTGACCCATAAGGAAAATTTCTTATGCCACTTAAAAATAAATTATTCCAAAAATTCATTAATTTTATAACCTATTTAAATTTAATTAATCTTTTGATACTTTAACTCCAAATGAATGTTTATTCTTTTCACCAGGAGGGATTTTGTAGAGACTTATTCTTTTAAACCATAGAATTAATGCTTGTAAATGAATATTTATCCAAATTTTACCTGGATATATAGAACATTTTAAAAATGCCTTTATAATATTCAAATTATTAAATTTAATTTCTTGCAATTTCATATTAGCTATAAATACTTTTTTATTCTGCAAGGTATATTCTACTGAAATCATAATCTTATCATTAACGTAGTTTGCAAATAATTTATAATTTCCCTTTTTTGGATAAAATGGAGATACAAATAGATTCTTAGTTGTTTTTTGAGTAATTTTTTTTAGATTTATATTTCGTAAAACGTAATGGTGCATATCACCAAAAGTGTTTCTGACTTCAAAAATTGAATGAATTAGCAATCCTTTTTTGTCATAACAAAAATAAACTGAAAGTGGATTAAAACCAAAACTTAAAACTTTTGGGAAAGTTAACAATTTTATATTATGAATTTCCTTATTATCTTTTGTCTTTTCATTACACAAATTTTTAATAAATTTATAAAGATCATTTGACGTAGATAATTGACATCGGCTTCCATGTTTAGAGGCACTCCAAGTTAGTAGATTGAATTTTTTTAAAGAAAATAATGAAGGGTATTTGTGCATTTTTTGTTGAGATTTATTTTTTAAATCAATTAATACTGCGTTTGTTTTATTTTTAAAGAAATGATTTTTTTTACCATTTCTTTGATGAGTTATATTTGCTTCAAAGAATTTTATATCACCAGTAATTGGTTTCATTATGATCTCTAATTATTTTTTATCCATGGCACTTTTATGTCAAAATATTTTGAAATTTCAATGGCTGATGATATTCCGTCTTCATGGAAACCGTATCCTAACCAAGCACCTGCAAAGTAAATATTGTCTTTTCCTTGAATTTTATTAATCAGCTTTTGAGCTTCATTCGTACTATTATTAAAAATAGGATGTTCATATACAATTTTTTTATGAATTAGAGATTTATTTGGTATTTTGAACGGATTCAGGCTAACAAATACATTTAATGAAGTGTTTAAATCTTGTAGTTGATTCATCCAATAAGTTGTTGAGGACTTTTTATTTTTATTAGATAGATAATTCCAGCTAGACCAAGTTTTGCGATTTCTTGGCATCATTGAAGGGTCTGAGTGTAAAAACACTGTGTTTTTCTTGTATCGAAATTTACTTAAAATATCAGTAGTTTTTTTATCTAAATCTTTTATTAATTTCAATGTTTGATCAGGGTGAGTGGCCATTATTATTTTATCAAAAGTTTCATAACTATGATTATATTCAATTTTAATCTTTTTTCTTTTTGAAGTTATAGAAGAAATTTTTGTATTTAATAAAAGTTTATTTTTTTTATTCTGTTCAAGTGTTTTGATTACTTTTTTTACATATCGTATAGAACCTCCTTTAACCGTTCTCCATTTAGGTCTAATTAAAAAATTAATTAACTGATGATTCTTAAAAAAAGTAAGTAAATTTTTTGCAGGAAATGTTAATATTTCTTTTTCTGGACAAGACCAAATTGCAGACGACATTGGTATTAAATGATCATTTGCAAATTCATCGCTAAAGTTACATCTATTTAAGTAGTCTTTTAAATTTTCATTTTCTCTAACATTAAAAGCATATTTATAACCAAAGATAAAAAATCTTATAATATCTTTCAACATTTTATAAAATTTTAAATTAAAATAATTTTTTTTTTGTGCAAACATTCCTTTGAGGGAACCTGAATATTCTAATTCCCCATCTCTTGCAGAAACTGCAAACGACATATCTGATTTAATAGTTTCAACATTAAGATATTTTAAAAAACCGACTAAGTTTGGATAATTTAATTTATTAAATACAATGAACCCAGTATCAACTTTAATAGTTGTATTTTCGTTATTAATTTGAACAGTATTAGCATGTCCACCATATCTTCTATCTATTTCAAATATTGTTATTTGGTGTTTTTGAGACAATATTAAAGCAGCTGATAGTCCTGATATCCCAGAACCAATAATAGCAATTTTCATTTATTTAGGACTCTATTTAATTTTGTTTTAATTTCTTCAATCCAGTTCTAGGAGTGCATTTATCTGAAAACATCTGTTCAAACATTGATTCTTTACAATTTAAATGTTCAGGCATTTTCATACCTGATTGTTCTCTATAAATTGATGCAATAACTAATACTGATATCAATACTGCTAATATCCACATGTTTCTAGACATTTTTTTTCCTTATTTAATCACCAATTATAGATATGATTTGGTAGGTTTTTTGTTTTAACTTTAAGTTCATTTGTTACTCTGTTTTTTACACTATTACCACTTTTCACAATTTCTTCATTATTTCCACATACTAGTGGATGCCATTTAGGTAATTGATCTCCTTGGTCTATGATTTTATAAGCGCATGTTTCTGGCATCCATTTAAGATTTTTTAAGTTTTTAGGAGATAAAATTTTACAGTCTGGAACAAAAGTCTTTCTATTAACATAATCTTTACAAAGAGCAGTCTTTTCGCACAAAAGCTTACAAGATACATTTGTATAATAAATTTCTTGTGTGTCATAATCTTCCAATTTGACTACACAACATTTACCACATCTATCACATAACGACTCCCATTCATTAGGGGTCATATTTTTTAATAACTTAGTTTTCCAAAACATTATAAATATCTCAATAAAAGTCTAGTTTTAGTTTATAACTTTAGTAAATTTCTATAAATTGATAAAGATATAAAATGAAAAATAATTTAAAAAAATCACAACTTTTGATCTCCACTGAATTGGGAATTTATTCAAACCTATATAAAGATATTTATTTTGATAAACTCCATGGAATAAAAGAAACCCAACATAATTTTCTTAAAGCAAATAGTTTGGCTTCTCGTTTTAAAAATTGTAATAAATTCATCATTTCAGAGCTGGGATTTGGCACAGGCTTGAGTTTTCTAATGACTTTGAAACTCTGGAAAAAAACTAAAAAACCAAATGCTAAATTAATTTTTATTAGTTTTGAAAGTGCTCCATTAACAAAAATTGAGTTAAAAAAATTATATAAGTATATAAAGGGTTTAAAAACACTTTCTAGTCAATTAATAAAAAAATTACCAAGCATATATCAATCTATACATAGAATTTTTTTTGAAGCAGATAATGTTGAATTAATTTTAATTTACGACGACTTCAATAGTCTTAAAAATTTTAAATTCCAAGCAGATGCATGGTTTTTAGATGGTTTTGCTCCCCAAAAAAACACCTCTGCTTGGAATTCAAAACTTTTTGAACAAATTTATTTTGCTACTAATTTTCAAGGAACATTTAGTACATTTACAGCTGCAGGGCATGTTAGAAGAGGATTGTCTAATTCTGGATTTTCCGTCTCAAAAGTAGTTGGTTTTGGTAGCAAAAAAGAAAGTTTAATAGGAATTAAAAAAACTTTATCAAGTGAAATTAATAAAGCATCAAGTTTTAATAATCACATTGGACCTGTGGCAATAATAGGATCTGGTATTTCAGGGGCTTCTCTTGCTTATTCATTAAGAAAAAGAAATTTAGAGTGTTTTGTCGTAGATAAATCTTCTAAATATGCAAGTGGAGCAAGCGGAAATAAGCTGGCACTTCAAATGCCAAAATTAACATTAGACAATTCCCCTTATGGTTTACTATCTTTGGAGGCTTTCACTTATTCAAGAAATCTTGCCAAAAACCTCAATTCAATTCCTTCCTCTGATGGTCTTATTGTATTACCTTCAAGGGAAAGAGATTTGATTAAATATATAAAACTTTTACAAAATAATTGGCCAATAGATTTGATTTCCAATAAAGTAGACAATGATAAGTTTCTTGAAAATATAAATTATATATATATGAAATCATCAGGAATATTGGATAATAAAAAATTTATAAAAAATTTAATTAAAGATGTTAAATTTGTTGCAAATTTTGATGTAAAAAAAGTTATCAATACTAAAGATCAACTTAAATTATTAATTGATGATAAAGGTAATAGTTTAAAAGCTAAAACTGTAATTTGGGCAAATGGTTATGAGATGAAAAATCTAAGTAATAATATCCCCATCAATTCAATTTCTGGACAAGTAACTTATTTAAAAGAAAATAAAGCATATAAAAATTTTAAACTAAATTTTAGTTATGGTCATCATTTCTCACAAGCATTTGGTGGTTATCACCAAATAGGATCTTCATTCAACAGAAATGAAGATAAAAATTACAAAGAAATAGATCAAATTAATAATTTAAATTCTATCCCAGAATTTTTAAAAAAAATAATTAAAAATTTTAATAGTGAAACAAAATATAGAGTAAGCGTAAGAGCAAGCACAAAAGATAGAATGCCTTTTTTCTGTAGTTTGGAAACTGTAATAAACAAAAATACAAAAAATGAATACTTATTAGGAGGTATGGGATCTTGGGGGTTCGTTTATGCTCCCTTATATGCTGAATTTTTAATTAAAAGTCTTTTAAATGAACCTCTTGTAATTAATTCTAACATGGAGCGTTTATTAGGAGTTAGTAGACTTTTATAATTTATTCAGCTGCCTCCCTTTGAGAATATTTAAAATTATTAAAAATTTCTGAAAATATTTTTTGCAGATTATCAATCTTATGTATTTTAAGATTTGTTTCGTCCATATATAATGATCTGTTAATTTCTATTTGAATTGTTTCAATGCCTATTAATGGATTGCCATAATGTCTAGTTATATAACCACCCGCGTACGGATTATTGATTTCAACCTTAAGACCAAATTTCTCAAAACGGTTTTTAATATTATAAATTAGATTTTCAGAGGAGCTTTTACCAAAATTATTTCCTAAAACAATATCAGGTTTAATTTTAAAATATTTTAAAGCTCTAGAGGGCATAGTGTGAAGATCAAAATGATAACAAAAACCAAATTTTTTTAATAAAAACTCTAATTGCTTTGATAAAGATTTATGAAAGGGATCATAATATTCTTTCAGCATTTTTTTTGAATATGTGATTGATAACTTTGTTTTAAAAATTGATTTATTAGAAATAATTTTAGGGAAAACACCTAGACCATATGAAAGCATTTTTTTTTCATCTGGTTGGCCAATTATCGCAACTCCATTAAACATATCATTATCTATTGATTTTCTAGATCTATTTAAATCCACTACAGCTCTAGAACATTTTGCAATTAAAAAATCTACATTTTCTTTTTTTATTAATTTTAAAATTTTATCAGATTGATAATCTTCAATTTTTCTTATTTTATCTAAGTCTAATTTTATATATTTTTTAAAAAGTTCAGGGTAAAAACTTCCTGCATGAGGCACCGTTATTAAAACTGGATTTTTAGGGTCGTTTCTAATATTGTAAATTATCATATAATTTCTATAGTTTATTTCGTTTATTTGTTCAAATTCAAAAGTGTACAAAATTATGTGTATTTAAAATTTTTTGAAAGATTTTCTATGAGATATTTTGATATTCAATCACCTGCACTTGATGCAACTAGACTTATGTTTAAAGAATTAGAAAGTGATAAGAGAACTTCTAAAATTGACTTGGGAATAGGTATATATAGAGATGAAAAAGGTGAGGCGCCTGTCTTTAAAGCAGTGAAAAAAGCTGAAACTTTATTGTTACAAACCGAAGTTTCTAAATCATATAAAACACCTGCTGGAAACTCAGAATACTGTAAAAATATTTTAAAATTGGTTTTAGGAAAAGATATACTTAATGAAAGAAACAATAGAATTGGCGCAATACAAATACCTGGAGCAGGCTCTGGTTTAAGAATTGCTGGAGAACTTATAAAAAGTAAATTAAAAAACAAACTAATATCTATTCCCAATCCTACATGGGGACAACAAACTTTTATGTTTCAAAAATCTGGTCTAAAAATCACAAATCATAGTTATTACGATAGCACAAACAATTTCTTAAATTTTGAAGATATGATTTGTGATTTAAAGAAATTAAAGTCGGGTGATGCATTATTATTACATGGATGTTGTCATAATCCAACTGGAGCTGACTTGAATGCAGATCAATGGGAAGAAGTTGCTAAAATATGTAAAAAAAATGGAATTGTTCCTTTTATAGATTTGGTTTACCAAGGTTTGGGTAGAGGTATTGATGAAGATGTTCTAGGTATTAGAAAATTAGTTAAAATTGTTCCTGAAATAATAATAACTATTTCATCTAGTAAAACTTTTGGTGTTTACAGAGACCGTTGTGGACTGATTGCAGTTATTACTGACTCCAATAAAGTAAAAAGTGATTTTTTAGAAACAATGTTAAGTGAAATTGCTCGTGAGCTTTATTTTCATCCACCAGATCATGCTGCTGAAATAATAAATATTTTACTTGATAATAATATTTTAAAAAATGAATGGCTCTTAGAAATTAGTAGAATGCAGAAAAGAATAGTTTCACTAAGAGAAAAGTTTTCAAAAAGTTTACAAAACAAATTACAAACAGATTATTTTAGCTTTTTAAATGTTCAAAATGGTATGTTTTCACTTTTACCTATTTCTGAAGTAGGAATAAAGACATTAAGAACAAAAAATGGAATATACTTAATGCCTGATGGGCGTATAAATATAGCTTCTTTGCCAGAAAATAGAATAGATTTTATAGCATCTAAAATTTGCAATTTAAAAGAATTTGAAAATAGGAAGAATTAATTTGCGACAAAATCCTACAAATCGAAGTGATTATAATTATTTTTCCAAAATGAACACAAGGTGGAATGACAATGATATTTATGGTCACTTAAATAATGTAATTTATTATGAGTTGTTTGATACTGCAGTTAACAAATGGTTAATAAAGAATAATTTAATAGATATTAAAAATGGTAGTAATATTGGCCTTATAGTTCAATCAGGATGTAATTATTTCTCTTCGTTTAAATATCCAGAAGATATCGACGCAGGAATAAGAATAACAAAAATTGGAAATAGTTCTGTCAGATATGAGGTGGGTTTATTTAAACCAAATGATGATTTAGCATCTGCAGATGGCTTTTTCATTCACGTATATGTTGATAGAATTAGCAATAAACCAAAAAATTTAGATTATGAATTTAAAAAAAAATTAGATACAATTTACGTTAATCTAAATAATTAAAGTTTTTCTATTTTTACAATCTCGTTTTCTTTAATTGTTTCAATGTAACTTTTTTCGAAATTACTGTCTGCCCAAATATTACAAGGTGAAATTAATCTAATTTCATCTTCTTTTGAAACTGGAGTTTTACCATAACCAATGGCAATAGCAGACCCTCCATTCCAGAAAGCTATTTCTCCAAACTCAACTACTGCCCTAGCATTATCCTCTACATCAACATCAACAGGGGTCTCAAAATAAATCTCTTCTCCCCATTTTTTTACTGTTGAAGTAAAAGGTAATGCGCCATAAATCATATTTGCTGTTGGTGTGTCTCGTAAGTTTAAAACTAAGTTTTTATCTTTGAATTTTAGAACAATTTTTTTCATAAATAATTTACTTTTTTTAATTGTTAATATAATACAATTATATCATAGTTTTTTTATTTATTAAATGGGACTATAGCTCAGCGGGAGAGCACTTCGTTGACATCGAAGGGGTCACTGGTTCAATCCCAGTAGGTTTTTTCCATAATATCAACAGTTTAGCTACAAATGTAAATCATATTTTTCGTTGTTGTCACTCTACAGTCACAATAGGAGAGACATATGGCGACAATTCGTAAACGAAATAATAAGTATCAAGTACAAGTAAGAATAAGAGGAAAGAGAACATCTGCAACTTTTCATACCCTTGATCTTGCAAGACGGTGGGCAAGATCCAAAGAAGTAGAGTTCGAGAAAAATATAAAAGTAGGTATGCAATATCGTCCCAAAACACTTCTAGAGATTTTAGACAAATATAAAGAAGTTATAATTCCCCATAAGAAATCTGCTTCATCAGAAACTTATATAATTAACTCTTTTATGAAGAATAAATGGGTTGCATCTCCTCTTAATATGCTATCAACAGCGCAGATAGCTGAATACAGAGATAAGAGATTATTGAGCGTTAAACCATCTACAATTACACGTGAATTTGGTATTATAAAACATGCGCTACAAGTTGCAAAACTAGAATGGGACTGGGACGTACCTTTTGACCTTTTTGCAGGCATTAGACTCCCACAGATCCATCAAAGTGCTGTTCGGCGTATAAATGATCATGATCTTAAAACGTTACTGGAAGAAGCTTCAAAGCACAGTAATATCTATTTAAAGCCTATTATTTTAATAGCTTTAAATACTGCAATGAGAAGGGGAGAAATACTATCTATAAAATGGTCTGATATAGATTTAAAGCGTAATCTTATTAATATTGATAATACAAAAACTGGTTACGCTCGATCTATTAAGATCAACTATAATGTTCGAGTGATTTTCGAAAACTTAGATATAGTTGATGACAAAATATTTCCAATAAGCATAAATAGTCTGAGGCTCTGTTATCAAAGGTTATGCAACAAACTTAATATTAAAATAAGGTTCCATGATTTTAGGCACGAAGCTATAAGCCGTCTATTTCAGCAGAACCTATCTATACCCCATATTGCATCCATAAGTGGACACAGAACAGTGTCGCAGCTATTTAGATACGCTCATTATAAAGGCTCGATTTAAGACTTGTACAGTGTCAAAACTTTTGAAATAAACCACACAGAGACGTTTGAAGAAATACATTGGCTAAGTGACTCTTAAATTAAATCGCCTTTAAATGGCTTTTTAAGTTATATAAAAGGGTGCACAAGGTACACTGGGGGTACCCTAGTTATTGCACGTAACTTAGAGAACGTTTAAAGTTGCATCGTTAGTTGTACAAGTAACTTAAAATATATTTCATGCTTTTCTGACAATTGCAATTTTTTTTGCAAAGCTTTTTGGTTATCTATAAGGATTTAGAATATCTATATTTTTTGTTCTTAAGAAATTAGGAATTATTTTTTTACTTATTAAGTCTCCGTTTGGACTATAATTTTTTTCTGTTTGAAGTGATGCTCCTAAAATTGATTCATCTTTTTTAGGAGTTTGATGACTTACTACAATTTTTCCATTTTTAAAAATAGTAAACCCATTTCTTCCATAATAACTTTTCTTATGACTTAAAAAACAATAATTATTTTTTACTCTTGGAACAAAAATATCTAAAACTTGAATATATCCGTCTGCAACAGTTACGTTGTATTTTAGTAAAAGTTCTTTTTTTCCGTTATTGTTAATGTCTTCAAAAATTGGTTCATAGAAGTATTGGATGGGTCCATTTATATCAAAAGTATCACAAGGTTGAAGTAATCTGTCAGTTTCGTGAATTTTTCCAATTCTTATTTTGGCATAATGCATGCCCACAGTATAAGCGATTTGTTTCTCTTTCCCTTTTGCTAAGATGTACCAAGTTTCAATATATGGCTTTCCCCAAACTGAAACATATTGATTTTCACTTCCATTAATTTTTACAAGAATATTATCATCATCATCACTCTTTTGTGCCCCCCATTGATGAAGTGGTCTTGTAAAAAAGAATTGAAGAAATTCGTTTGAATATTGACCATCAATAAAGGATGTTGGTGTTGGTTTATTTTTTCTTTTATGGATAGTTTTTATAACGCTTGTTATGTTTGAATTTCCAGTACCTAAATATTTGGCAATCAAATAATCTGATTTATAAAAATTGGAGTTTTTATATTCTATAGTTGATTGTGATAAGAAACTTTCAGGGTTAGAAGGGGAGGCATTAGCAGCGGGAACTGCTAATGCAACTAGGAGGTTTATAAATGAAACACAAAATACTTTTAGGTTCATTTTAATATTTATAAGCCTAATTAAGACTTGATTATGTATGAAATAAGGTAAGTTCGTGGCAGATAGTCAAATTATAAAATTAATTAATAGGAATAATAAAAGTTTCCAGACATGTACTCTGAAGCATTTGTAATAAACAGATAGATTGGAAAAAGGTAAGGCGTCAAGTCTTGGGCTATTGGTTCAATTAAAGGAAATATTGGAAGATATATTTTTGTTTTACATAAAATTAATGAAACAGGAATAAATCCAAAAAAAGCTATAATTGGAAACAAAATAACAGAGATATTGAAAGAGTATTTTTTACCTTTAAATTCGGGAGCAGTAATTTTTGATGATATTATGTAGACACGAACTGCGTTAATTATGCACCAAACTATCATTAAGAAAGCCATACCTAAAGTTGAATAAAATAATAATTCACCCATGTAAGACATAGTTATTGATCTATTTTTCTCAATTAATAGGATATGCACAAACTCTGCAGTAAAATTGAGGCATATTACATAGGCAATAATTAATGGCAAAAAACCATAATACCAATACCACTTTCTAAGTTTACCCATAATCAATATTTGATCAGTCATAAAATAAATATTATCATAATTATGAAATTACAAAAAGTATTAGTAATGGAAAGATGGGGTTATAGTGTTTTTTGGGATTTATATAGAATGAGAAGTCAATTCGAGAGTTTGTTTACAAGTAAGGATATCGTACGTGCTAAATATCCAAATGGCTGGGTAGGGTGGCTTAATGATAAAATGTCTGACGATGATGATGGTAAATTAACTAGGTTTTCAACTATGGATGGAAGATATATGTATATCGTAGTAGAAAAACTTATAGAATATGGCTTTAGACCACCTGAGTTAATAAAAGATACTATTCATTTTCATGACTTCTATTTAAATGTTTATGAATATCTTGATTATTCACCATATGATTGCTCTAAATACAAAAAGAAAATACCAACATGGCTGAACATACAACTGCAGCCAGAGAAAAGACTTCAAGAAATAGATGCACTTGGACTAGATGCATATGATTTTAACGGTTTAGATTATTCTTGTAATTAACTAATAATTATCCATAAACAAATATAATGATCAAAAGTATTAGTAATGGAAAGAGATGGTCTAATTAGTAGTGGCATAGATATTTAGTATATTAATTTATTAAGTTATAAATATTTCATAAATATCTGTTTTCTATATATATATCCATTTGATTTGTTTTGGTTTTGTTTACTAAGATATTTTATATTTTCTAAATAATAATCTCTGTCTAAGTATTTAGTTGAGTTCAATTGAGTAAGACCTATGCCATTACGATCAATTCTTGGAAGATCAATTTGTGAAAATTAAAAATAGCCTCAGTCATAATATTTCTTAGATAGTTATCATGTTTATATGAAACTATGAAACTGTCATGAATGCATAAAATAGGAATATTATTTTGGGTGAATTTATTAATGATGTATTCGGTTATTTGCCCATCAATATTCATTAAGAGTATACCTTTGCCAGAGCAAAAATCATCAGCAATCTCAATATGCTTCTCTTTAATTTTGTTAAGTATTGATCTTAATTCTTTAAAGTTGAAAGAATAATTAGGAAATTGATCTTGGAGTTCATTCTTCAAGGCTCTAAAAGTTGAAGGTTCATCTTTTGCATTTATAGCAATTAGCATGAGCCTTTTTACAAGTTTTCGTGAGTCATCTTTACTATTCATCTGGGGGATGTTTATGTCATACGCATCCCCTCGATTAAGTTTGTTATAGTCTAAACCTTTTTTTGCATATAATAGGATTGGATGAAGTGACTTGTAATCATCCTCAATAGTTGGTTCATTATTAATATATATTTTTGATCTATAAAATGAAGGTATTCTCTGCCACCACCCTCCATAAAATCTCCCTCCATCACTCCATCTACCATTATTAAAAATTCTTGTAATAAAACAATCATTGGACGATATGGGAATGTACTTTTCCTTAAAGTTTATTAGTGGTTTATCAAGTTCGGGTATATCAATGAATGTTTTGGCAAGTAAGCGATTATATTCTTTTAGTGAAGCTCTCATTTTTATCGATTTTTCGTTATCAATATACTCAATATTTTTTTTATTTTCATTACGTAAGATAATTGTTTCTCTATTCGAATTATTAACAATTTTATGTTTCTTCATTTTTGTAATTTTAAATTGCTTTATAAGTTTTTTTGTTGACCAAATTCGCGTTATTCTGCTGTGCAAACCAGTTGGATCATAGAAACCACTAGTCAGGTTAATTAACCCAACCTCTTTTAACCGTTTTACAACATCAATTGTTTTTTGAGAAATGTGCAACTCATTATATCTAGACTTAGTTTTATAAGCATTTCGATACATATGTACTCCAAGTTTCATATTTTGGTGTTCTGTCCACGCAATATATAAATCTAGTAAAACTACCTTAATATGTTTTTTTACAAGATAAGGATTTTGCCACTTGAAATAATTCTCATAGATTAGGTTAATTGATTTATTTATTTCGGGATATTCTGACCATCTATGAACATCTAGAGGTCTTGATAGATCATTTTTCATTAAATTAATTAATATTTATTAATGCTGCAGTTTTATGACAATTGTGATTTCTGCCTTTTTCCTAACAATTTTTAAACAAAAATGTTTTGTATTTTGAAAATTAATTAAGGAGATAAATATGAGATTTTTATTTTTACTAACTTTAAACCTATTACTATTTTCATCATTCTCATATGCAGAAACAAAATTCCCTTTTTATTTAAATATAGTTGGTGAAGATAAAAGCCTAAAAAATTTAGTTAGGACTAAAACTAAAAAATTGGTTTCTAATTTTCCTAATTTAACGTTAAGAGAAGACAAAGATGGAAGAGTTTTTGTACAATTATTTATTTATGCGCTTAGGCATAAAAATAGCAATAATTCTAAAGATACAATAATCCTCTCTTCGACACACGTTAATAAGCGAAGAATTGTTGAGCTAACAAAAGAAGTTTTTAAAAAAGATAGCAAAAGCTCGGAAGTTACTAAAACAATTGCAGCAGATCTTATGCTAAGAGATAGTGGTCTTATGACACATATTAATGTTGCTGCAATAGATGACGTAAAAACAATAAATGTACCAATTACAAGATTTCTAAAAGATTTATCGAGGAATATAAAGGGATATTATGAATCATCTTTCTTTGACATGTTTAAAAATAAGTAAAGTGAATAGAAGAAATGTTTGAAGAAATTATAAAAGAAATTTTTATGGTTTGTGTTTATATCCTTCAAGTGATAGGGGGTACCCCGGGTGAGTTTGGACATGGGTATTATCTAGCAAATTTAATAATTTTTGTGTTGTTACAACCTGCCTTGATTATTATTTTTTTTATTTTGTGGAGAATAGATAAAAGAAAAAATAATAACAAAATCAGCTAAATAAGCACAAAAATTTAAATAAACTTTGCCAATTGTAAATTAAGAATTACCAGCTAGTTATTTTTAGACATTCAATAGAATCTGAATCATTTAAATTTATACAATTTTGATATGGTGAAGCTATATAATAAAAGAGAAGTAATAAAATAAAAGCTGCAATTAAAATTATAACTGGATTATGACTCAATATAGCAATAATGTTTTTTTTCATTTTTTTCTCCAATTTTAGAGTATAAAATATACAAAAAAAAGTTTGATTAATTTAACAAATTAAGTATAATAGTAATAAAAATTGAGGAGATTTAAATGAAAAAAAAATCTTTCCTAATACCTGTAGCTTTAGCTGCAGCTGCTTTAACTGGTATAGTTGAAGCTAATACCCTACCAAATAATATTGCTGATGACAAAATTTCCAATGAGAAAATTGATAAGGATAATCTTACAAAAGATTTGTTAATGCTACCGAATGAAGATACAAAAAAAGAACATCTTTTTGCTCAACATTCTTCACATTATTCACATTATTCACATAGATCTCATCGCTCTCATTACTCAAGCAGATAGGTAAATGGTTATTGACCTATCTGTTTACTCTAAAGAAGTAGTTGTTTCTGTTCTACACAGACTATCTTATATTTTTACGGGTAAATTAGTATCTAAAGACAAACAAATTGCTGAGATTGAGTTTGTCAAAATTGAAAATGGATATGATAAAGAAAATCTGGAAGAATTAATTGTAAAAGAGCTAAATGATCAAATTTTGAGAGAACGGATCAGCCAAGAAACAGAAAGTGTTCGTAATCTAATACTTGCTCATGCCTTTTCTAGAACGAATTTTATAAAAGATAATGGCTAAATTTCTAAATAAAGAGGAATTTTACAAAGATAATCAAAAATATAGTCTTTTACCGTTCAAATTTAGTGATTTTGACAAAGATACAAAAATTTTAAGTAACATGATAGGTGAGTTTCAATTACTTCCTAATTCTACTTTCGAAGACTTTGTTAATAACAATTTGACAAATGACAATTCTCTTTATTCTGATTTAAGAGATAAACATTTTTTTACAGATACAAATACATCTGTGGCATTAGATTTATTACCTATAAAAATTAGAACAAAATACCAAATGTTATCTAATTTTACCGCCCTTCATATTTTTGTTGTGTCGCTTCGTTGTGAACACAGTTGTCCTTATTGCCAAGTCTCTAGGCAATCACAAGATAAAAATACATTTGATATGGATGAAGACAAAGCTGAAAAAGCGTTAAACTTAGTTTTTCAATCACCTTCTGAAAATATTAAAATTGAGTTTCAAGGTGGGGAACCACTTTTGAATTTTGAAATTGTAAAGTTTATTGTGCTAAAAGCGATTGAAATAAAACCAAATGAGAAAAATCTAAGCTTTGTTATTGCTACTAATTTAGCCTTAATAAACAATGAAATTCTAGAATTTTGTTCAAAGTATAATATTCTCATTTCTACATCACTTGATGGTCCTAAGGATATACATAACAAAAATCGTCCTAGAAAAGGAAATAACAGTTATGAAAAAACAATTGAGGGTATTAACCTATCAAGGGCCTATCTAGGCTTTGATTCTGTTTCTGCTCTTATGACTACTACCTATGATAGTTTGCCTAGAGTAGAAGAAATTATTGACGAATATATTAAAAATAAGTTTTCAGGTATTTTTTTAAGACCCTTGTCTCCTCACGGCTTTGCAATCAAAACGAAATCGTATTCGAAATATAGATTCAATGAATGGTTAGACTTTTATAAAAAAGGATTAGATTATATTATTAATTTGAATAAAAATGGTATTGAATTTTTTGAACATTTTTCTCAAGTTATTTTAAAAAAAATGCTTACATCTGATTCTGATGGTTATGTTGATTTAATGAACCCTTCAGGCTTAGGAATAGCAGTTGCTGTATACAATTATGATGGAAAAATCTATGCCTCTGACGAAGGTAGAATGTTAGCCGAGACTGGTGATGATTATTTTTGTTTAGGATCAGTAGAAGATGAATACTCAGATATTTTTACGTCTGAAAAATTATTAAATGTGCTTGATACTACCTTTACCAAAAGTGCTCCTTTGTGTGCTGATTGTGTATACGAAGAATATTGTGGTGCAGATCCCGTGTTTCATTATGCAACCCAAAAGGATATTGTAGGACATAAACCTACATCTGAATTTTGCAATAGAAATATAGAAGTTTTCAAATATCTAATAAAGTTAATGAATGAATCAAAGTATGTAGAAAATTTGTTTAGAAGTTGGGTAAGATAATGTTGAAATTATCAGGCAATTTTGAGCATTTTAATGAATTAGATTTTTCAAGAAAAATGTTTAAGGTTACTTCCAATTATCATTTACCAAAAGTACTTCATCAAGACTGTATTTTTCTAAATAAAGGTAATGATTTACATCCTAATTTTGATTTTCAATTAACTTTTAATAAAAAAAATCTTAAACAGTCTAATAAAAATATTATTTTTTTAGAAACTGATTTTAAATATTTAAGTGATGATGATGTTTTAGTTCTTGATTCTAAAACAAAAAGAACGCGAGTATTATATCGAACTAATTCCCCAAACAATTACATTCTCTTGACTGAAAGATGTAATCATTACTGTTTAATGTGCTCGCAACCTCCAAAAAATATTGATGATTCTTTTTTGATTAATGAAGCTATGGAATTAATAGACTATTTGCCAAGAAATTTGTCTAATTTTGGTCTAACTGGTGGAGAGCCGACATTATATGGTGATCAGCTTATTACTTTAGTTAATAAATTTAAAGTTTTTTTACCAGATACACAACTAGATATTTTGACAAATGGTAGGGCTTTTTTGAATCAAAATTACTCACTGGCTTTAGCTAAAATCAAACATCGAAAATTAAGAATAGCAGTACCTGTTTATTCCTCAAACCCCATTACACATGATTATGTGGTGCAATCTGAAGGGGCATTTGATGAAACTATAAAAGGTATTTTAGAACTTAAAAAATTAAATATTAACGTTGAGATTAGAGTTGTGCTTCATAGTGTAACAATTCCTGATCTTGTTTCATTAGCAAAATATATAGTAAGAAACCTTCGATTTGTTGATCATGTGGCATTAATGGGTCTAGAAATCACAGGCTTTACAAGAGCTAATTTTGATTTGTTGTGGATAGATCCGTGGGATTATAAGGATATTTTGAGTGAGGCAGTATCTATATTAAATGATTATAATGTTCCTACGTCAGTCTATAACAATCAACTCTGTTTAATCAATGAAGATACCAAGTCTAACTATCAAAAATCAATTAGTGACTGGAAAAACGAATATATTGATGAATGTAAAAAATGTACTAAAATATTAGAGTGCGGAGGATTTTTTTCTTCAGCAGTCCAGCATGGGTATAGTAATCATATCAAAGCATTTAAAAATGAAGCTAATCAAATTTAAAGAGTATAAGTTAGTTGCTATTACATTTTGTAATATAATATTATTTTTATTTTTATATTATCAGCATAGGATTTATTTATCTCAAGGTGCAATTATTTGTTATGGAAACAACTGTAACAATTCTAATTTAGAAAAGAAATTTTCAGACGTTAGAAATGAAAGAAGTACTCCTACTGAATTTATCCTTCCCTCGTCAACAGTAGTTGCAAAAATACAAGAAGAAAAGAAAAGTAAAAGATTAAATGTTGAGGAAATGAACTGTTTAATAAAATTAGATGATTTAGGATTTAAAATTTTAGACTTAACTTCAGCAAGTAATGCCAATAGTATTGCTGCAATTTTTGAATTTCAAGAAAATTTGAACATTCGAACTAACGGAAAATTAGATACTGAAACTAGATCAAATCTGGGTTGTTAATGATATGAAATTCAAAACACTTATCTATATCAACGTTATCTGTTCTATAGTTATAATTTTTTTAGGAGCAAAAATTTTTGTTGCTCCTATAATGGGTAAATTTTTTTGGGGAGAAGAATATAAGAAATTAGCTTTTGGTTGTGATAATGTAATGAGAGAACATCTAATAACAAAGAATGAATTGAAAGCTAATGTAAATAAAAAAAACGTTCAAAATTTAAGATCTGCAGAACTTGGACTTTTATCTTGTAACGATTATGATAAGCTTAGGAAAAAACTATTGATTTGGGGTGTAAGTAATAGAGAGCTATCATTACTTAGTCTTGAAGCGATAGAGGAAAACACAAAAGATGTTAGAGATTTTATAAAAACACATGAGTTTCGTTATTAAATTTATTTTAATATTATGTTTGCTATTCACTTCCAATAATCTGTTTGCTGATGGCAAAAGTGAGATTTTAAAACAATTCATTTTAAAAAATGGATTTGTTCCTCACCAACAGTTATTTAATAACAAAGATAGTAATTTATCTAAAGTAGGAAAGGTACTGTTTAATTCTACAGCTATAAGTCTTAATGGTGATATTTCCTGTTCAACATGTCATTTAGATAATAAAGGTTCTGCTGATGGACTTCCAATTGCAGCGGCTATTGGTGGCTCAGGAGAGGGAATTGAGCGCTTTAAATCGGGAGCTCAACTTTTACCAAGAAACACTCTTCCATTTTGGGGAAGAGGCGGTATAGGTTATGATACTTTTTTTTGGGATGGTAAAGTTCAACTCTTAGAAGGAAGTGTTTCAAGCCAGTTTGGAACCTCTCCTCCCAGCAACGATCCTTTTGAAGTTGCTGTTCATCTTCCAGCAGTCCAAATTAGAGAAATGCTTTCAGACGGGATGGGTGTAGAAAAACTAAAACAAGAAAATGTAAATGTGGCAAATACAACATATGACATAATTACAGAAAAATTGAAAAAGTATGAAATGCATGCCTCTGCTAAATTGGCAGAAACGCTAAAAAAATCAAAAAATAACCTAACGTTTAGTGATTATGCAAGATCTCTTGCAGCTTTTATAAGAGATAAATTCCGTATTAAAGAAACTAAATTAGAAAGATTTGTTAATAATGAAACAACCTTGTCAAAAAACGAATTAAATGGTGGTTTAATCTTTTACGGTAAAGGTAGGTGTGCAACATGTCATTCTGGACCATATTTTTCTGATTTTGATTTTTATTCAGTTCCATTTCCGCAACTAGGTTTTGGGGCAAATGGCTTTGGAGTTGATTATGGTAGGTATAATGTAACATTTGATACTAATGATTTATACAAATTTAGAACGCCGCCACTTCATAATGTAGAAAAGACCGCACCATATGGACATGATGGTAGTTTATCAACTTTAAATGAAGCAATTATAGCCCATTTTGATCCCTTAAGATTAATTGATTTGAACGAAATGGACACTAAAAAGAGACATTATTTTTATCAAAAGCTTGCTTCTAGCGACTCCTTAAACGTAAATTATTTAACTGATAGTGAGGTAGATAATCTCGTTGATTTTCTAAAACTTTTGAATTATTGAATGACTAAAATATAAAATTAAATGTCACACTGGTGTCACACCTTGAATGAAAAATCATTGATAATCCCATAAATTTATATATATATAATCCTTACAGCAACGTTTAAGGTAGACTATATTACAAGCATTTAATAAACATTTTGATAATGGGACTATAGCTCAGCGGGAGAGCACTTCGTTGACATCGAAGGGGTCACTGGTTCAATCCCAGTTAGTCCCACCATTAAAAAAATGTTTTTTTGTTTCATAATTTTCCTTGTATAACCATGTTAGAAGCAGTTTTGTATGTAACTTTTGTATTTTTAAATCCAGCTTCATTCAAGATAGAGAATAATTTTTGTGGCCCTGCTTGTGCTCCAAGTGCCATGCCCACTTCTTGAGATTTTGATGCTGGGATACATGCAATAGTCGAAAATGAATAATACATTTGTCCAATTAAATTAAAGTTATTTTCTGGCAAGTCATCAGCAGTCGGCTCAACAAGCATAATCATTCCATTAGGATTAAGTTTTGTTTTTGCGTATTGAATAGCCCCAAGTGGATCTCCCATGTCATGAAGACAATCAAAAAAAGCAATTATATCATAATGACCATCATAATTTTTAGCGTTATTAATTCTAAATTCTAAATTACTAAGTTTTCTATTATTATTTTTAGCTTCGGCAATTGACGGCTCATGAGGATCAATACCTACTATTCTTGAATTAGGATATTTTTGTGCTATTAATGAAGAGGAGTAACCATGTCCACATCCAATGTCTGCAAATGTGACACCTTTAGTAAGCATTCCATCTGCACCATCAAGACTTGGAATCCATTTTTTTATTAAAAAAATTGAATATGATGGCTTGAAAAATCTAGCAGACCCAGATAGGCAACATGGATGTAAGTTTCCCCAACCAGTTCCTTTACCATTTTTAAAATTATCTTTTATTATATCTATATTATGAATTGCCCCTACTAAATTTTCAAATCCTCCAATCATCAATGAAATACTATCTTCATCTCCTAAAATTGAAAATTGTTCTGGACTAAGAGAAAATTCCTCTTTTTTATTGTTATAATCTATATATCCAGCTGCTGCCAAAGCAAGCAACCATTCCCTGATATATCTTTTATCCATTTTAATTTGTTCACTGAATTCATCCGACGTACATGGACCTAATTTATTTAAATTTTTAAAAAGGCTAAGTTCATCTCCAATTCGCATCATAGGAATTAATGCCCCAGCTGCCATATCTTGCATTACTTTATATTGTAACTTTCTGGTTTTTTCGATATCAGCCAATTTTTAACTCCTATAAAAAATAAATTATATTTATGTTTGTAAAATATTATTTGATATTTATAAAATAGCCTGTCTTCTAATGACACCTACATTAGTTTGTGTTGCTTATTGTTGTATTATTGCGATTTCATTTTTAAATTCCATAAAATACTCTTATTTTAGCATTCATTTAATTAAATTTACTATTTTCAATTATCTTAATCTACGTTTTACAAATTATAAATTCTTAATTAATGTGAAATTAAGTTTATTATACTGAAAATGACTAATATGGAAAATCAAACCCAAAATAGCCCATTATCTTTCAAAGATGAACTTCATGCTAGGCCTTATATAAAGCTAAGTAATAACTTAAGAGTTTTCCATTTTGCATATCTTATAAAAGAAAACGATGATAAAAAAAGCTGGGCCTATTTAGATAAATTTCTGAGTAAAATTAACTTTCAAAATTTACCCAAGGAAGCTTCAAAATATTGGGTAGCTGAGGGCAAAGATTTAATAATTAGATATGAATGCCACACAGAATTTATTTCTTTAACACTCATATACCCAAACAAAATTGAAAATAAGAATAAAAACAAACCTAAATTGTTTGATGAAAATTTTTTAAGACTTTTACCAACTGACTTTTTGAACAATTTTCCTGGCGAACATATATTATCATCATGGATTGAAATGGTACCATCGAAATATATTTTCAAACCAATTGATATAGAAGAATATTTTTATCATGACAACTTTGCTGGATCAAATGTTGCTGAAGATGGTGCTAATGTTTTTATGTCTTTCAAATCTGATAGGACAAATTTTCTTGGTTCTGGATTAAGAAGAGTATTTATACAAAATAAAAATTTAAGAACAAGGAGAACTGGAAGACTTTTGCAAAGAATTGTTGAGCTTGAAACTTATCAGGTGCTGTCTTTATTAGGATTACCTCAAGTAAGACAAGAAAGTTTAAATTTAAGCTATCTAGAAAAACAAATCACAAAAATTACAAAATCTGTATCAAGAACTGCTAAAAAAAATTTAGATAAAAAATCTATTAGATATCCTGATTATCAACAAGACTTAAATGAATTATCATATGTAGTGGCAAAGATAGAAGAAATAGATTCGTCGACAAACTACCGACTATCAGCGACTGCTGCTTATTATAAGCTAGTTGAACAAAGAATAACAGATTTGCGAGAAGATCGTTTGCAGTCATTCCAAACAAACAATGAATTTTTAAGTAGAAGATTACAACCCGCAGTAAGAACAAGTGAAGCATTTTCAAGAAGATTAGAATCATTAGCTACAAGAGCTCAAAGAGCAGATAATTTAGTAAGAACTCAAATTGAAATGGGAGTTCAAATTCAGAATAAAGATTTATTAGAATCTATGGAACTAAGAGCTAGAGCACAACTCCGGTTGCAAGAGACAGTTGAGTCATTGTCTATCGTTGCAATAACATATTATATTGTGGGTCTATTAAGCACACTTGTTGATCCGATAAATTTTGATAAATTTTTAATTAGTAAAGCGGTTTTTTTAGCATTATGTGTTCCAATTATACTTGTTTTAATTTGGTTTATTGCAAAAATGGTTCGAAAAAAAATTAATAAAATTAAATAAAATTATTAAACGCATATGTTAATGGGTGCATGAAGGGTCATTGCCATTTATAAATTCAATTCGCAAAATCTAGAACATAAAACAATCAAATCGTGGTTTTTAGAATGGGAAAAATTTGTTCAAAAAAACAATACTCATCAGCACTACAATTTTTTGAAAATGATGTTGTAAGTTTTGGTACTTGGATGGATGTAGTCGAGGGTTTAGATCAACTTAAAATTAATCAATGGGAAAATATTTGGCCAACTATTAGTGGATTTAAATTTCTAACAGAAACTCTTTTTATTCAATTATCACAAGATAAACTATTCGCGAATTCCATATTGACATGGACATCTCTTGGTTATCATCAAGATGGAAAAACTTTTGAAAGATCAGGAAGAGCAACCGTAACTTTAAAAAGATTCAGTTTAAATTCTGAATGGAAAGGAATACACACACATTTTTCATTAAATAGGGGCGTTCCTCAACAATCTTTTGGAAATTTTAAATAAAGTTGTTGTTTTTTATCTTTTAAAGATACTAAATAAAAACTATTTCGGGCCATAGCGCAGCCTGGTAGCGCGTCCGTCTGGGGGGCGGAAGGTCGTGGGTTCAAATCCCGCTGGCCCGACCAAAAAAATAAATTAATAAATAAAGTTAAAATAAGAATATAAATAACTATGAAAAAAACAATTTTTACAATTTTATTCTTTCTTTTATTAATTGTTGAAACAAATGCTAAAGAAAGTTTCATATCATTAGAAAAACTTAAAAATCATGATATAAATAAAGTTATTTTTTTAAGGCATGCCTTAGCTCCAGGTAATGGAGATCCACCAAATTTTAATGTTAATGATTGTTCTACTCAAAGAAATCTTGATAAGGCTGGAATAGTTCAAAGTAGAATGATTGGGCAATCTTTTAAAAACATAGGTATTAAATTTTCAAAAATTTACTCAAGTTTTTGGTGTAGGTGTAAAGACACAGCAATGAATATGGAAGTTGGTGAATTCAAAACACACATGGGTTTAAATTCCTTTTATGAAAAACATGCTGATAGAGAGACTACATTAAGAAAATTAAATAATTTAATTATGAGTTTTGATAAATTAGATGGACCATACTTGTTGGTTACTCACTACGTTAATATTTTAGCTTTTACAGGTTTATCAACTTCAAGCGGAGGTATGATTGCATATGATCTTAATACAAAAGTATCGACTCATATTAAAACAAATAACTAATTTTTTTTATTTTCGCTATCTTTTATTATTTCATACTCGCCATCGATCACCTCACTCGTTTGAGACTTAGTCTTGAACCTATTCATATTCTGTTGAGAATTTGTATTTACAAATTCATTAATATTATTTTTTTGAGGTTTTGTTTTATTTTTTGATTTAATTTTAAAATTAAGGATTTGTTTTGGAAAAATAAAAAGAAGACTAGGCAAAGTAAATAAAATTGCAAAAATTAAATGCCATTCTAAAACATTAATTATTCCAAAAAACACACCTATAGTTAAAAGTAAAAATGTAAATCGATAGAAAATACTAAATAAAATAATTGCACAGGCAAAAAAAGTTCCATACTGATAAGGTTCCATTAAGAATTGTATTCCTAAAAAACCAACAACTACATAGAAACAAAATAAAAATATTATTATTCCAAGTGTAATTAATCCAAATTTTAGAAGATTTGTTTGTTTTAATATGTACATAGGATTTTAATACTTATTCTTTAAAAATTAACTTTCCGGTATATTTTTTTAAATAAAACACTTTTTTTCCAGCCCAAAAACATTTTTTTTTATCTGGTACAGCTTCTACATATTTAAGTCTATCTTTTAAATGAAAAACCTGTCCACAACCTAAAAAAGATAATATCAGTTTTCCTTTTTGAAAATTGACTTTGTCCTGTCTGCCTTTTCTTACTGTTACAAATTTTAAATCACTTGGAAAACATTGGCCAAATTTATTTTTTTTACAATTAGGTTCTTGACTATCTATTACGGATATATGAGCGGCAATGTTTTTATTAAATATAAACCCATCATTATCTAACATTTTACAATCATCAGTTGGTTTGGAGGTTTTGCCAGAAAACTCACATTCAAACCAAGTTCCTTTTAACTCTTCGATTGCATAAGATTTAAAACTTAAAAAAAAGAATAATAAAAAAGAGGAGATTATTATAACATTTACTTTGAATAAATTCATAGATTTCTCTTTTTTGGTTTTACAAGTCTTATTTTATAATTAATTATAAATAAATACTAATATTTTTTCATTGGGATCTAGGGAGAGATAAAAATGAAAATAGAAACAAGAGAAAAATTTCCAAATTTTGTAGGATTTGTCTCTGGAGTTGATTTGAAAAAAGAATTAAATGATGAAGTCGTTAAGATTATTGATGAGGCAATAAATAAATTGACGGTTTTAGTATTTAAAAATCAAAGTATCAATGATAACGAACAAGTGAGATTTACTAAATATTTCGGTGAGATAGAGGCATCAGGTAAAAAATCAAACATTACAAAAGCTAAAGATAGAAGATTGTCTGCTGATTTAGCAGATGTTTCTAACCTAGACAAAGATAACAAACCTTTTACAAAGAATGATCCACGAAGGATATTTAATTTAGGAAATAGACTATGGCATACTGATAGTTCTTTCAAAAAAATTCCAGCAAAATACTCTCTGTTATCTGCAAGGAATATATCTAAAGAAGGAGGCAATACTGAATTTGCTGACATGAGAGACGCATATGATTGCCTTGATGATCATAGTAAATCAAAGATTGAAAATATGATTTGTGAGCATTCTTTGATTTATTCACGACAAAGATTAGGTTTTGATATGACTAAAGAGTTATCTTCAGAGGAAATTAAAAATTTTACACCTGTTGAACAACCTCTTGTCAGAATGAATAATATGACAAAAAGAAAAACAATCTTTCTTTCTTGTCATATTGGAAAGATTAGAGATTGGATAAGACCTGACTCGATGTGTTTCATCGACGATTTAATTGAATATGCTACCCAAACACAATTTAAATATGTTCATAAATGGTCTCAAAATGACTTAATTATTTGGGATAACAGACAAACCATGCACAGGGCTAGAGCATTTGACGATTTAAAAGAGAACAGGGATATGAGAAGAACAACTGTTTTAGGTGAAGAACAACTTATTTAATTATTAAGAGTTTACCTTTTTAAATTTTCTTTAATCCTACGTCTAAATCTCCGATTAGGTCTTCTGTATCTTCACTACCTGTATAAATTCTTAAATAGTTACCTGTTGGAACATAACTGGATTTTAAATTTCTATTTTCTGAAACATTCATTGTAGATAACAGACTAGAGTAACCTCCCCAAGAGGAACCAATTCCAAAAATTTTACAATTATCAGCTATTATATCAACAGCTTCTTCATATACATTATTATGAAATTCAATAGCAAATAGCCCTGATGCACCTTTGAAGTCCCTCTTCCAGAGTTCATGGTCTGGGTGTTGTTCAAGAGCAGGATGAAAGACCGTTTTTATTATTTCCTTAGTTTCCAAAAATTTAGCAATTTCTATACTATTTTGTGATGATTTATTTAACCTTAAAGGAAGAGTTCTTAGCCCTCTTAAAGACATATAAATATCGTCAGGACTTACGTAATTACCTGTATTTTTTGACCATCTTTGAAGTGCAATCAAATCCTCTTTGTTACCTAAAACAACACCCATCATAATGTCAGAATGACCAGAGATGTATTTTGTAATTGCTTCTATTACAATATCTACTCCAAAATCGAATGGATTAAAATATATTGCAGTTGCCCACGTATTATCTATCAACGATTTTAAATTATTTTTTTTACAAATTTTAACAACCCTTTTTATGTCAATTATTTCGAAAGTATAAGTTCCAGGACTTTCTATATATATTGCTTTTGTATTGTTTTTTATTAATGTTTGTAGGTGATCGAGGTCACGTGAATTATAAAATTCAAATTCTATGTTTAGTCTAGGAAATTCTTCTTGAACAAATCTTCTTGCTGAACCATAGACAGAATCAGGAATCAAAATGTGATCTTTTGCTTTTAAAACTGACATTAATCCAATTGTAATTGCCCCCATTCCTGAAGGAGCTAATACACATCCCTCAGCTTTATAAAGATCTGAAATTGCATTAATTAGGGAATCTGAAGTAGGGGTTCCATTTCTTCCATAAGTATATTTCCCTGATCTATTTCTATAATTATCCATTTTAGGACTTAATATTGTGCTAGTCCTATATAAAGGTGGAGCTGGGATTCCGTGATTTTCAGTTGGGTTTTTACCTGAATGTGAGGTAATAGTCTCTGTATTATAATTTTTAAGATTTTTTTTCATTTATTATTTTCTTAACTAAATTATATATCTCTTAATATAAAAAAAACCTAATCTTTGTGTTTTAAAGTAAAAATTTTTTTATTTTTATCTTGAAACTATACTAAATAAGAACGAAAGTACTACAAAATTCATGATTAACATGGAAAACAATATAAGTGGAGAAATAATATGAAAACTAAAATGCTTTTAGCAGTTGTTACTGCTGGAGTGATGTTTGCTGGTTCCGTACTAGCAAGCACATTAGACGATGTAAGAGCAAGAGGAAAGTTAAACTGTATTATTAATACAGGCTTAGCTGGTTTTGCTGCACCAGACGATAAGGGTAATTGGACTGGATTTGACGTTGATTTTTGTAAAGCTGTTGCAGCTGCTACATTAGGTGACGCAAGTAAAGTAAACTATACAACAGCTACTGGAAAAACTCGTTTTACAAAACTAGCTGCTGGAGAAGGCGAGATTTTATCTAGAAATACAACTTGGACGTTTTCAAGAGATGTAGATTTATCCCAGACATTCATAGGTGTAAATTACTATGATGGTCAAGGATTTATGGTTCCAAAATCTTTAGGTGTAAAATCTGCTAAGGGATTAGACGGTGCTTCAGTATGTATTCAAACTGGTACTACTACAGAATTAAATCTTGCTGAATATTTTAAGGGTAACAACATAAAATATAACCCGGTACCAATTGAAACTAACGCAGAAGCTCAAGAACTTTATAAAGCAGGTAGATGTGATGTTTACACTACTGATGCATCCGGACTATATGCTACAATGATGAGTTTCGATAATCCATCTGATCATATGGTTTTACCTGAGATTGTCTCAAAAGAGCCTTTGGGACCAGTTGTAAGACATGGTGATGATCAATGGGCTGACATAGTTTCATGGGTATTAAGAGCAATGATGGCAGCGGAAGAAAAAGGCATTACATCTAAAAATGTTAAGGAACTAGCTGCTAAGGATAACAAAGACAAGGAAATAAATAGATTACTTGGTAAAGATCCTTTGCAAGGTTTATCAAAACTTGGATTATCTGCTGACTGGGCTGTTAACGTTATTAGTCAAGTTGGAAATTATCAGGAAAGTTTCGAAAAGCATCTTTTTCCTCTTACTATCAAAAGAGGTATGAATGCTCTTTATAGAGACGGTGGTTTACACTACATCCCACCAATTAAATAAAATAATTTTCACTGCGTCTAGTTAATAGGCGCGGTGAAACTCTTTTTATCCAAAAATTTAAGACTGTATCATGACTTTTTTTTCTAATATGTGGCGAAATGAAAAAAGTAGGGAAATAATAGTCCAAATCATTGTTTTATTTTTTTTGGGATGGTTCATTTCTTGGTTAGTAATGAATGTGAATGCTAACTTTGAAGCTCTTGGAAAAGATATAAGTTTTGAATTTTTATTCATTCCAGCCGGATATGATATCAACCAATATCTTATAGATTACGATAGTAGAGATAGTCATTTGAGGGCAGGAATCGTTGGTTTGTTAAACACAGGCCTTGTTGCTTTTTTTGGGATTATTTTAGCAACCGTGTTAGGTATTGCTCTTGGAATTATAAGATTATCAAAAAATTGGTTAGCTAGTAAAATAGCCTATTGGTATGTTGAATTCACAAGAAATGTTCCAATTTTGCTACATATACTTCTATGGCATGGTATTATAATTAATACACTTCCTCACCCAAGAAAAGCTATAAGTTTTGGTGACGTTACATTTTTATCAAACAGAGGATTTTATATACCAAAGCCACTCGCAGAGAGTGGTATTGAACTGGTCTACTTGTTTTTAGTAGTAGCAATTATATTTTCAATTTTGTTTTCTAAGTATTGCAAAAGAAAGCAAGATTTAACTGGCATTCAATATCCAGTATTTTGGATTAATTTTTCGGTAATTTTCTTTCTGCCGTTAATTGCTTTTTTTCTATCTGGGATGCCTGTTTCATTGGAAATTCCAGCTTTAAAAGGTTTTAATTTTAGAGGTGGTATGCATATGAGCCCTGAATTAGCAGCATTAACTTTTGCATTAGGAATTTATACTGCTGCTTTTATTGCTGAAATAGTTAGAGCAGGAATTTTAGCTATAGACAAGGGCCAAAGAGAGGCTGCTGAATCAATAGGCTTAAAGCCTTCGAAAGTAATGAATTTAGTTATATTACCACAAGCTAGAAGAGTTATAATTCCACCATTAACAAGTCAATATTTAAACTTAACAAAAAATTCATCCCTAGCCATTGCTATAGGTTATATGGATCTCGTTGCCACACTTGGTGGTATATCTCTTAATCAAACTGGAAGAGAAATGGAAACTATGCTTATTGTAATGCTAATTTATTTATCCGTTTCACTAAGTATATCTGCTCTAATGAACTGGTATAATAGCAAAGTAAAATTGGTAGGAAGATAAGATGAGTGAAAAGACTTATAAACCAGGCAACTATCCTGATCTTCCTCCTCCTCCTGGCACAGTTGGAGTATATGGATGGATCAGACAAAATTTATTTTCATCCATAAGTAACTCTCTACTTACAATTATATCAGTTGTACTTCTTTACTATTTAATTGATGGAATAATAGGCTGGTTTTTCTTGGACGCCGTTTTTGACGCTGACTCTAAAATTGCGTGTAGAAAAATAGATGATGGCGCTTGTTGGGCAGTTATAACAAGAAGGGTAGGTCAGTTTGTTTATGGGTTTTACCCTGAAGCTGAAAGGTGGAGGATTGACATAACATTTTTAACAATGTTTGTAGCATTTGCACCTTTACTGTATCCCGATATACCAAAAAGAAAGTGGTTATTGTATTTCAGTGTATTTTATCCATTTTTTGCATTTGTGTTAATTATGGGTGGTTATTTTGGTCTTCAGAAAATTGAATATAGTCTTTTTGGTGGCTTCATGCTCACAGTTATTTTAGGTGTTTGCGGTATTGTTTGTTCATTGCCTCTTGGAATTTTATTAGCATTGGGAAGACAATCGAATTTAACAGTAGTTAGAACATTAAGTGTTTGTTTTATTGAGTTTATGAGAGGTGTCCCTCTAATAACACTACTTTTTGTTGCTTCTTCAATGCTAAATTATTTTCTTCCACCCGGAACTAATTTTAGTATTTTAGTAAGAGTTATAATTATGTTTACTTTTTTCTCTGCTGCTTACATAGCAGAAGTAATAAGAGGTGGTATTCAAGCTATTCCAAAGGGTCAGTATGAAGCTGCAGACGCTTTAGGGATGAATTATTGGCAAAAAACAAGATTTATAACTCTTCCTCAAGCACTAAAGATTTCAATACCGGGTATTGTAAACACCTTTATAGGTTTATATAAAGATACAACACTTGTTGTGGTAATAGGATTACTTGATCCATTGGGTATAGGTAGAGCTGCGTTGGCTGATACAAAATGGAACGGATTATCTACTGAAACTTATTTATTCGTAGCATTATTCTTTTTTGTTAGTTGTTTTGCTATGTCTCGTTATTCCCTATGGCTTGAAAACAAATTAAATACAGATCAAAAGTGAGAATAATATGGTAACAAATAAAAACAAATCTTCTACACCAGTTATCCAAATCAAAGAAATGCACAAATGGTTTGCTAATTTTCATGTTCTTAAAAATATTTCATTAGGTGTAAATCAAGGTGAAAGAATAGTAATTTGTGGCCCATCAGGATCTGGAAAGTCAACACTTATAAGATGTATAAACAGACTAGAAGTTCATCAACAGGGAGATATTATTGTAAATAATGTTGAGTTGACTGGAGATTTAAAAAATCTAGAAGCTATAAGAAGTGATGTTGGAATGGTTTTTCAATCTTTTAACTTATTCCCTCATTTAACGGTGCTTGAAAATTGTACTTTAGCTCCAATTTGGGTAAAGAAGTTACCTAAAAAAGATTCTGAAGAGTTAGCAATGGAATTATTAACTAGAGTGAAAATTCCAGAACAAGCATTAAAATATCCAGGTCAATTATCAGGTGGTCAACAACAAAGAGTTGCCATTGCTAGATCATTATGTATGCAACCAAAAATAATGTTATTTGATGAACCTACGTCTGCACTAGACCCTGAAATGATAAAAGAAGTTTTAGACACCATGATAGAGTTAGCAGAAACAGGTATGACTATGTTGGTTGTTACTCATGAAATGGGTTTTGCAAAAAAAGTAGCTGATAGTGTCATTTTTATGGATGAAGGTGAGATTATTGAACAAAATGATCCAAAAAACTTCTTTAATAATCCAAAAAATGATAGGACTAAGCTTTTCTTAAGCCAAATACTTAATCACTAAATTAAGATTTAATTACTTGTTTGTATTTTTTGTCCTGATGATGCCCACTCAGTCCAAGAACCGTCATAAATAGGTACATCTTTTCTACCTAAACAATAAAGAGCTACTGATATAACACATGCAGAAACCCCAGACCCACAAGTCGCTATGATTTGTTCTGTGTTGTTAAAATTATTATTAGAAAAAATTTTATTTAATTCTTCAATTGATTTTAGGAAACCATCATTTGTAACTAAATCAGAGGAGGGTAAATTCTTTGAATTAGGAATATGACCAGAGAGTAATCCAGGTCTTGGTTCTTTTGCTTCGCCAGTAAATCTTTTATAAGATCTTGCATCTAAAATTAATTTTGAATTATTGTTTGAAACAGAAATCATTTGTTTCAAGTCTACTACTAAGTCTTTCTTCTCAGTTTTACTTTGAAAATCACCTTTTGTAATTATAGTTTTTTTATTTGTAATTTCTCCTCCACTTTTTTCCCAATTTTTTAATCCCCCATTTAGGATAAAAATATTTTCATGACCAAAGTATCTAAATAAAAACCAAGCTCTAGCTGATGACAATAATGGTGAATTATCATAAATAATTATTTCGTCTTGATTATTAATACCCAAATTTTGCATCATTATAGAAAATAGTTCTTTTGATGGTATCATGTGAGGTAAAGGATTTTTAGGATCAGCAATTTTATTAATATCAAAAAATACTGAATTTGGTATGTGTTTCTCTTTATATTCTTCTTCAGCGTTTAAACCAGAGTCTGGAAGAAAAAATGTAGCATCCAATATTTTTACATTTGACTTAACACTTTTATTTTTTAACATTTTAGGTTCTATGAATAAAGAGTTCTTCAAATTTTATCTCCATTTAAAGCCAATTAGGGACAACTAAATCTTTTGATTTTAAAAATTCAGGATTCCATATTTTAGATTGATATCTTTGTCCTGAGTCACATAAAATCGTTACAATAGTGTGACCTGGGCCAAGTTCTTTTGCTAATTGAACTGCTCCAGCTACGTTGATTCCACTTGATCCTCCAAGAAATAAGCCTTCATCTTTTAGTAAATCAAATATAACAGTAAGAGCATTGTTATCACTTATTCTAAATGATAAATCTATAGGACAATTTTCTAAATTTTTAGTAACTCTACCTTGTCCAATTCCTTCTGTAATTGAATTCCCTTCTGATTTCATTTCACCATTTTGGTAATAATTGTATAAACCAGAGCCAAAAGGGTCAGACAAAGCTATTTTAATTTTTTTATTTTTTTCTTTTAAAAACAATCCCGTTCCAGATAAAGTTCCTCCAGTACCAACTGCACAAGTAAAAGCATCAATTTTACCTTCTGTTTGTTCCCATATTTCAGGTCCTGTAGAATTAAAATGAGCCATTTGATTTGCAACATTATCAAACTGATTGGCCCAAAGAACTCCATTTCCATGTGTTTTGGACAAATCTTCAGCAATTTGTTGAGATTGTCTTATATAATTACCAGGATTAGAATAAGGCAAAGCAGGAACTAACTTTAATTCACATCCAATTAATCTTAAAGCATCTTTTTTTTCCTGACTTTGAGTTTCAGGCATAACAATCAAGGTTTTATATCCCAATGAATTTCCAACTAATCCAAGCCCAATACCAGTGTTACCAGCAGTTCCTTCAACAATTATACCTCCTGGCAATAATTGTTTTTTTTTCTATTGCGTCTAAAACAATACCTTTAGCAGCTCTATCCTTTATAGATGACCCTGGATTAAGGAACTCGGCTTTTCCATAAATTTCACATCCAGTAATTTCACTAGCTTTTTTTAATTTAATTAGTGGTGTATTTCCAACAGTGTCAACAAAATCGTTTTTAATATTATTTTTCATAAATTTTACTTACTAATTATCAGTTTTTATATATACAAATTCTGTATTAATTTAATATATACATATGTCATATATAAAAACAAATAATTGAATTTTTTAATTTAGAACATTTAAAATGATTAATTTTAAAAATATTTACTTCTCTATTGGTGGTGTCCCACTCTTTGAAAATGCTTCTGGGTTTGTTCCTACTGGGCACAAGGTTGGAATTGTCGGAAGAAATGGCGTAGGGAAAACCACATTATTTAAATTAATCTTAAATGAAATTATTTTAGACAGTGGTGTGATAGAAGTACCAAAAAATTTTAAAGTTGGTTCTGTATCACAAGAAGCTCCCTCAACTGAAGAAACTTTGTTGGATACTGTTTTATCTGCTGATATTGAAAGATCAAAACTTTTAAACGAATCTCAAGTAGAAAGAGATCCAAACAAAATTGCAGAAATCCATACTAGATTGTCTGATATTAACGCTTACTCTGCTGAAGCAAGAGCTTCCTCAATTTTAAATGGATTAGGTTTTAATAAAAATGATATTTTAAAACCATGCTCTAGCTTTTCAGGTGGTTGGAGAATGCGTGTTGCGCTAGCAAGTGTGTTGTTTTCTAATCCAGAATTACTTTTACTTGATGAACCTACAAACTATCTAGATTTTGAGGGTTCTATATGGTTAGAAAATTACTTACAAAAATTTAAAAATACAGCTTTGATAATTTCGCATGACAGGAATTTACTTAATAAATCAGTAACTAGCATACTACATTTAACACAAAAGAAATTAATTTTTTATAATGGTAACTATGATTTTTTTGATAATGAAAGAAGAGTTAAATTAGAACAAAAAATATCTCAAAAAAATAAACAAGATGCTCAAAGAGCTCATTTAGAGAGCTTTATTAATCGTTTTAAAGCTAAAGCATCTAAGTCTAAACAGGCTCAATCTAGAATTAAAATCTTAGAAAAAATGAAACCTATTTTAATTGAAGAAAATCAGAAAGTTCCTACATTCAAATTTGAAAAGGTTACAAAATTGTCCCCACCACTAGTTACTATTGAACAGGCGTCTGTTGGATATAATAATAATCCAATTTTAAAAAATATAAATTTGAGTATAGACCCAGATGATCGAATTGGTCTATTAGGAGTGAATGGAGAAGGAAAATCTACTTTTTCTAAATTGATAGCAAAAAAACTTAATTTAATTAAAGGAAAATTAAATTATCCAAATAAATTGAAAATTGGATATTTTGCACAACATCAACTAGATGAATTAATGCCAAATGAAACACCGTTTGAGCATTTATATTCAAAACTAGACAAAGAAGTACCTTCTAAGATTAGATCTAGACTAGGTTCAGCTGGCTTTACACAAGATACAATGGATATTGAAGTAAAAAGATTGTCTGGTGGTCAAAAAGCTAGATTATTGCTACTTTTAGTTGTTGTTGAAAAACCAGATTTAATAATTCTTGATGAGCCTACTAATCATTTAGATATTGAGAGTAGGGAAGCGCTAATAATGGCTTTAAATGATTATACTGGATCTTTAATATTAGTAAGTCATGATGCTTTTTTAGTGGAAAGATTAGTTGACCGTCTTCTTATCATAAAAAATGGAAATGTATCTGAATTTTTAGGAGATTTTCATGAATATAAAAAAGTAGTATTAAATAATAATTCAATTAAAGGCAAACATAAGGTTGGTAATAATAAAAATATAGTCAACAACCAATACAAGAATTTTAAAACTAGAGATTTGAAAAAACTTTTAACAAATTGTGAAAACAAAATTTCAAAATTTGAAAAACAAAAAAGTATTTTAGAAAATGAGATGTCACTTGAAAATTTTTACCAAGCTAACAATCAAAAACGTATTCAGGAAGTAAATATTGAGTTAAAATCTTTGATAGATCTTATCATTGAAGAAGAAAAAATATGGGAAGATTTAGTAGTTAAAATTGAAGATTATAATTAATGAATTCGTTAGAAGCATATATTATTCTATTTATTTCATCTTTTTTATCTTCGACAATACTTCCTGGTCATTCTGAGATAACGCTAACTACTTTTATTTTATTAGAAAAATTTTCACAATTTTTACTTATTTTCTTTGCAAGTTTTGGTAATATATTAGGTTCAATAATTAATTGGTACTTAGGGTCATATATAACAAAATTTATAAATAAAAGTTGGTTTCCTTTTAAAAAAAAACAGTTACATAATGTGTCTTTATGGTATTTAAAATATGGTAAATGGTCTTTATTTCTTTCTTGGGTTCCTTTTGTTGGAGATCCTTTAACAATTGTTGCAGGTATGTTTAGAGTTCCTCTAATAATATTTATCACTATAGTTTCAATCTCAAAAATACTAAGATATATTTTTGTAGGATATATTGCATTAAAACTTTTATAATTAATATTGTGTAATTAAGATGAAACTATTTACTGTATTTCTATTTATATTATTTTCAAATTCTCCTACCTATGCAGAAAAAATTAATGATAAGATTGTTAATAATAAGTTTGAAACAGAGTGTAAATTATTAGAAGCTGAAATAAGTTTATTACTTTTTTATGCTGATGATAAATTTATGAATAAACCTGAATTAATTTCAAAATATCTTAAGGAAGTGAATTTTCACGAAATTGTCGATTCTTGGGAAAAGTTATGTAAATAATGGCTCCCCGGGACGGATTCGAACCGCCGGCCAGACGATTAACAGTCGTCTGCTCTACCGCTGAGCTACCGGGGAATATATCGATTACTCATTTGTTTGTTTTTAATCTAATTATTATAAAATGCAACAATTTAATAAAACAATTCAAAGTGTTGAAGGTTAATTATTTTTTAAAATTTTTTTCGCTATTTTAGAAATTTCTGAATGACTTAAAGATTTAGCATTTATGAGTTTTATTATTTTACGGTCATTTTTAATTGTATTAGAGGAGTAAGACGGGTCATAATGATTTTGTAAAAAACTCTCAGTAAGCTCTTCCCAATTTTTTTTTAGTATTAAATCTTCCCAACTATCAATTAAATTTTTACTCAGTCTTTTTCTTAAACCACTAAGTAAGGGATAAATTAGATCGGGGCTATCACACATATAATCATAATCTTTAACTAGAAAATTTGCTCTCAATTTTAGATCTGCTTTAATCTCAACCCTAGGCGAAATTATCATTTTTGCCCAAATTGATTTAGGTATATGAACATTACCAATTTTACTACTTTCTGCCTCAACATAAATATTTTTTTTAAGGTTAAGTTTTTTAAGATTATTAAATAATTTACTTTCAAACAATTTTTGAGAAGGTTGCTCTAAACCTGGTATTTTGCCTAATAAGGATCCTTTATGATTGGCTAAACCTTCTAAATCTAAAATTTGTCCACCTAATTCACCAATATTTTGTAAAATTTTAGTTTTTGCAGAACCAGTTTTACCACTTATTAAAATTATTTTTAATTTGGAACCAATATTTTCAAAAAATTTTACAACGCTGTTTCTATATTCTTTATAACCACCATCTAATTGGTATGTTCTCCATCCTACTTCAGATAAAATAATTGAAAAGGCTTTTGATCTCTGACCACCTCTCCAACAATAAATCAATGGTTGCCATGAACCTTTTTGTTCAAGGAAATTTTTTTCGATGTGATCTGCAATATTTCTTGCAGTAAGTGAGGAACCTATTATTTTTGCTTTGAAGGTACTTTCTTTTTTATAAATGGTACCAACTTTTTCTCTTTCTTGATCAGATAATACAGGGCAATTGATAGCTCCTATAATATGGTCATTAGCAAATTCTGATGGAGATCTTACATCAATAATTGTATCAAAGTTTTTGCTTTCCCAATTTTTAATTAATTTATACTTTTTTACCATTTTTTACGTTATTCTAATTTTATTATCTAAATTGTTTACAAATCCTATTTCAGTAAAATTAATTTTGTTTTCCTTTAAAATTTTAAATTGTTTAACTTTTTCTTCTTTTGGAATTATAAAGGCTAAACCTCCAACAGTTTGAGGATCATATAATATTTCATCTATTAACTTTATTTCTCTATCATAAACTAATTCTTTTTGTGCGGTGTTAAAATTTTTCTCGAATAATGAAGATCTGACATTTTTGGATAAAGCTTCCGTTACACCGTTAAATATAGGTATTTTATCTGGATAGATTGTCAGTCCAGTCTTTCCAACATCTCTTTTTATTAAGTTTAATAGATGGTTTGCTAGTCCAAAACCAGTTATGTCTGTCATAGACAAAATTTTTAATCTATCTAAAATTTTTGAGAAATTAATATTTCCTTGATACATTTGGTTAAGAACTTCAACATGGTAATAACTATCAATAATATCGTTGTTTATACCTGCAAATATAATTCCAGACCCTATTCTTTCAGTTAATATCAAAATATCATTTACTTTTAGCTTACCAAGGGTTTTATTATTTACACTTTTTTTTTCGCCTATTACAGAAAAACCTATTACTGGATCTTTATCTTTTCCAATCATAGTATGTCCACCACTTATAGAACAATTAGCTAACTTTAAGACTTCTGTTGCACCAGAGGTGACTTGTTCTAAATCTCTTGAATTTATTTCAGAATTTGAAAATGGAAGTTGTAAAATCATTAGGGCTGAAATAAGTTTAGAGTTGACCGCAATAATATCGCTAATTGCATGATTAGCTGCAATTTTTCCTAAAAGATATGGATCCGATACAATAGAGCTAATCATATCTACACTCTGATATAATTTTGGATAATTATTTATATTAATTGCATCTTCAGACGTTGTAATTATTTCTTTGGATAAAGTTGTTTTGAGAGAATTAAAATCTACTTTTGCAGCACAACCTCTACATTGCATTTGATAAGAAGGTATATTTTTATTATTTTGAATAATAACGTCAAAAACTTTAAATAAATTCCTAAATATATAATTATTATCTTGGTTTAAATCATTGAATTTTTTTACAAATTTCTGATCTATTAATTTCTTTAAAAGAAAACTAAATCTTGAAGTAAATGTGAAATTATATTTTGTAGCAATGGCTAGTCCATTTGATAATCCTATTATAGATAAATAATTTTTATTAAATTTATAAGGAACAGGTATTTTTTTTTGAATAAATCCTCTAATACTTCTAGCTAGAGGTTTTCCAGATTTTACTGCATAAACACCAGATTTACTTAAATTTTGATTGTTAAAATCAACTATGTCACCAGCAGCAAAAACATAATTATAATTTGTTTGAAATTTATTATTGACAATAATAAAATTATTCCGATTTAAAATAATATCTGATTTTTTTATCCATTCTGGGGCCATACCATTTGTTGATAAAATTGACTTATCAATTTTCAATTTAGTTTTATCTGATAAAATCAATTTATCTTTTTGTACTTCAATTACTTCTACTTTTTCAATCACATTAATCTGTGCATTTTGAAGAGTTTGTTTTGCTGCTTTTCTTGTTTGATTTGGGAAAGAACTTAATAGTCCATTTTTGCCAGTTATTATACTTATTTTCAAATTAGATTTTGTATTTGTGAAACGTTTTTGCACACCTAAAGCCAATTCTACTGAAGCGGGTCCACCTCCAATAAAAGCAATATTATTATTTTTTTTTATTTCAGTTAAAAAATTATTTGATAATTTTGAGATTGGTTTTACTGGTACACAATATTTAAGTGCCCCTTTGATAGTTTTATTGCTGCTTTGTATGCCTGTGTTTATTGATAGTACGTCAAATTTTATTTTTGGTCTGTTTTTTAATATAATTTCTTTATTAATTGCTGAAATTTCTAAAACTTCTGAATGTATAAACCTAATATTTAATTTGAAACAAAGTTTATAAAGGTCTATGTGAGTTTCTCTCCAAGTATACATTCCAGCAATAAAACCTGGAATCATACCTGAATAAGGAGTATCAATTTCATTACTAATTAATGTTATCCGGGTTCCTTCAATAGGTCTTTTTGAGAGTTCCATAATTAGTATTATGTGAGAATGTCCACCACCAATTAACACTAAATCATTGTTTATTGGGATTTCTTGTTGCTTAAACATATTTATTACATCTAATAAATGGAGGCCCGAAGCGGAATCGAACCGCTGTTAACGGCTTTGCAGGCCGCTGCATCACCACTCTGCCATCGGGCCACAAGTTAGGTGATTACTTCTATAACTCTTCAAAAGCATACAAGCAATTAAAAAAAAAAATATAGAATAATATTTTGTTACAAGATTTCATGTTAATACTTAATTATTAACTAGAATTTTATTTTCAATCCGCTATTAAATTATATTTATGTTTATTTAGCATTTTTTGAGGTTTCAATGATTTCATTTTTTAAGAGAATTAAATTTTTTTATTTATTATTTTTCTGTTTTTTATTTTTAAATGCTTCAAAAGTTCTAAGTTCCGATTTTTTATTTGAAAATTCCATTCATGCAGCACTTAAAAATAGTTTGGAATTAAAAGCCCAAAATTATAAATTAGCTGCTACCAAAAATTCTTTGGAAGAATCTGGTTCTTCTAAAGACTGGACAAATTCTTTTACGACAACATTTAAATCTGACAATAAAGATAGTAATTCTCAAGGAACATTTGTAAATGATGATACAACAACCTCGACTATCTCATTAAGTAAAAATATATTCGATGGAGGAGAAGCCTATGAAAAAATTTCTATAGCAAAAGAAAATATTAAACTTGAGCAATATAATTTAAATATTATTGAGCAAAAAATAATTTTGAATTCTATAAGAGCTTTTTTAGATGTTTATTCAAATCAATCTGTAGTAAGTTTAAGAAAAAAAAGTTTAGATAGATTCAAAGAAAATGTTGTTGCCACAGAGTTAAAATTACAAGCTGGCACAGTTACACCAACCACACTGGCCGAAGCTCAATCTAAATTAGCAAAAGCTCAATATGATTTAATTTTATCTGAAGGAAATCTTGAAAAAGCAATTTCCAAATTTAAAAGTATTACAAAATTCAAAGTTGTACCAAATAAATTATCTTTACCTAATTCAACTTTCATACCTCCAGATACAAAAAATAAAACTGTTAAAATAGCCTTAGATAATAACCTTGATATTATAGTAGCTAAATTGAAAAAAAGTATTGCTGAAAAAAATGTTGCATTAAAAGAAAGTGATAGTAGGCCAACACTTAACTTAGAAGTTTTTGGTAAAGATAGTGAATCATCATTAAATACCTCTTCAACTGATTACCTAAGTTATGGTGTAAATCTTACTTTTAAGACACCTTTGTTTTATAATTCATCCTCCAAAGCTTCTATAAAAAAACTTGATAATCTATCAAGAGCGAGTTCAGTTGAATTATCTGAAAAACAGAGACAGGTAGAGTTAAGTGCTATTTCCTCATATCAAAATTACAAAAGTGCTATTGCAAAAACCAAAGCATCAGAGAGCGAAAAAAAATCCTCATTATTAGCCTTAAATGGTATCAAAAAGGAGTCAGAATTTGGCATAAGAACAATTTTAGACGTACTAGATGCAGAAGTTGATTTTTTAAATGCATCTTCTAACTTGATACAAAGTCAAGCTGATGAGATTTTTAGTGTTTATCAAATAAAGTCTATTCTAGGAAGTTTATCAATTAAAGATATTAATAATGATTTGGATGTTAAATATGATTTGATAGAGAACAAAGTAGATTTTAACATATTAGATCGTAGGATGTTTAATTAAGCAAAATTTATTGGAATTCTAATATAATGGATAAAAGATTTGATTCTAATTACATAGAAAAAAAATGGTATAAAAGATGGTTGGAAAGTGGTGCTTTTGCTTCAAACAATCAATCACCAAAAGAACCATATGTTATAATGATGCCACCTCCAAACGTAACAGGTTCGTTACATATTGGTCATGCTCTAACATTCACTATTCAAGATATCTTAATAAGATTTCATAGAATGCAAGGACTAGATGTTCTCTGGCAACCAGGGACAGATCACGCTGGAATAGCTACTCAGATGGTTGTTGAAAGAGAATTAGCAAAATCTAATTTAACAAGACATAGTTTAGGTAGAGAAAAGTTTGTTGAAAAAGTTTGGGAGTGGAAAGAAAAGTCAGGTGGTGAAATTACAAATCAATTAAGAGCTTTAGGAGCTTCACCGGATTGGGAAAAAGAACGATTTACAATGGATGAGGGATTATCAAAAGCCGTAATTTCTGTATTTGTTAAATTATTTAAAGAAGGATTGATTTATAGAGATAAGCGATTAGTTAATTGGGATCCAAAATTATTAACAGCTATTTCTGATTTAGAAGTCGAGCAAAAAGAAGTTGAAGGAAAATTTTGGTATTTCAAATACCCTCTTGAAAATAGCGATGAATTCTTAACAATAGCTACAACTAGGCCAGAAACCATGTTAGGAGACACAGCTGTAGCTGTAAATCCTGATGATGACAGATATATTCATCTAAAAGGTAAATATGTAATATTACCAATTATAAATCGACGTATTCCTATTATTTTTGACAATTATTCAGATCCAGAAAAAGGTTCTGGTGCTGTTAAAATAACTCCAGCTCATGATTTTAATGACTTTGAAGTTGGGAAAAGACATGGTTTAGATATGATTAATATCTTTGATGCTAATGCTTCAATAAATGAAAATGGTGGAGAAGATTTCAAAGGGTTAGACAGATTTGAAGCTAGAAAAAAAATTTTAGAGATTTTAAAAGTTCAAAATTTATATATTAAAGAAGAGAAAATTGTACATACGGTTCCTCATGGAGATAGATCTAACGTAGTTGTGGAACCATGGCTTATGGATCAATGGTATGTTGATGCATATAAATTAGCTCAACCAGCTATCAAAGCTGTAAAAAATAAAAAAACTAAGTTTGTTCCTGCAAATTGGGATAAAACATACTTTGAATGGATGAACAACATTCAACCATGGTGTGTTTCTAGACAATTATGGTGGGGCCATAGAATACCTGCCTGGTTTGGACCCGATGATAAGATTTTTGTAGAACATAACCAGTTAGATGCTGAGAAAGCAGCAGAATTGCATTATGGAAAAAAAGTTAAACTAATACAAGATGAAGATGTATTGGACACATGGTTTTCTTCCGCACTTTGGCCATTTTCAACCTTAGGATGGCCTAATAACACAAAAGATATAAAGAAATATTATCCAACTAATGTTTTGGTAACTGGCTTTGACATAATTTTCTTTTGGGTGGCTCGTATGATGATGATGGGCATGCATTTTATGGATGACGAGGTTCCATTTAAAGAAGTTTATATACACGCTCTAGTTAGAGATGATAAGGGTCAAAAAATGTCAAAATCAAAGGGTAATGTTTTAGATCCTCTTGATTTATCTGTCAAATATGGTGCTGACTCATTAAGGTTCACTCTTACAGCAATGGCTGCTCAAGGAAGGGATATAAAATTATCAGAAGAAAGAATTGCGGGATATAGAAATTTTAGTACAAAAATATGGAATGGATGTAAATTTCTTGAATCCAATGAATGCATTTCAGAACTAGACACTGATCTCAATTTTATAAATCTGCAAATTAACAAATGGATAATTGAAAATTATAATCAACTTAATTCAAAAGTTAAAAAATCTATAGTTGAATACAAATTTAATGATGCTGCAGATGCCTTGTATCAATTTATTTGGAGAGATTATTGTGATTGGTATATAGAGTTTATTAAGCCTATTTTGAATAATGCTGAAGATATTGTGTCACAAAAAGAAACTAAAAGTGTTTCTATTAAAATTATGAAAAATGTTTTATTAATGTTACACCCAATAATGCCATATGTCACAGAAGAAATTTTTGAAAAATTGTTTAAATCTAATAAGTTAGCAATATCATCTTCATGGCCGAGCTTAATTGAAACTGAAACTTCATTAAAAAATGGAATAGGACTGACAATTGATATTGTGTCTGCGATAAGATCAATTAGAGTTGAAAAAAATATTCCAAATAAATCTAGACCTACAATTTTACTTAAAAATGTAAATCAAGAAAAAAAGATTATTATTGAAGAGAATTACAATTTAATCCTTAATTTAGCAAAATTAAATCAGATAAAATTTTTATCTAAACAACATGAAGAAAATGAAAAATCTATTGTTACAACTGTTGATGAGATAATTTTAATGATACCAACAGATGGACTAATTGATATAGAAGCAGAAAAAAATAGATTGAGTAAAGAGCTTGAAAATATAACTAATGAAATTGAAATAATAGATAAAAGATTAAATAACCCTTCATTTATAGAAAAAGCACCACCAAAAGTTATAGAGGATGTGAAAACTAAAAAAACAATATTTAATCAAAGAAAATCAGAAATAAATAAGGCCTTATTAAATTTATAATATTAAATGAAAATCGGAGAAAAATATGAAGAATTCAAAAACAGTTTTAATTGACAAAAATCCTGGAAGAAATTCTCAAACTTTTGGTATTGCAAGAATTCTAAATACTGACCTTGATTTAATACATGAACCTTCAATTGGGGTGGTTGGTAATAAAGGGGATTCTCAATGTTATCTTGGTGTTGAACAAAAAGTTAAAACAATACATGAAAAATTAAGACTAAGGATAGGCCAAAACCCAAATGATATTAGAATGAGATTAGTACAACCTGAGTACACCGTAGCGACATCTGATGGTATAAGAAATGGTACTAAAGAGATGCGTTATTCTTTAATTGGAAGAGAAGTAACTAATGATACATTATGCGAGCATTTAAGCGCTTCGGGTTTAGAAGGTACAATTGCTGTTGTTGCCTGTGATAAACCGCCAGTTGGAACATTGTCCGCAATTTTAGAGCACAATAGGCCTGCTATTATAATGTCTGACGGTCCAATAAGACCTGGAATTGATTCAGTTACTAATGAACCATTGGACATTATTTCGAGTTATCAAATTGCAGGTAGTGAAGATGAAGAACTGAAAAGAAGAATTGCATGCGAAGCTTGTCCTGGTTATGGAAGTTGTGGTGGGATGTTTACTTATAATACTATGCAGACGTTTATTGGTGTTGTAGGCATGCAACCTTTACATATGGTTTCACCACCTTCAGACGATAAAAGAAGGTTAGATGTATTTCCTGACCAACTTATTACTTATTTAGATAATATGGTTAAAAAAGATATTAAGCCAAGGGATATTGTTACGAGAGACTCTATAAGGAATGCTCTAATAGTAGCAATGTCTATAGGAGGATCAACTAACGTCATGCTTCATGCACCAGAGTTAGCTAGAGCAGCCGGATATAAAAGTTTTAGTAAAGATATTATGTCTCCAGATGAATTTAACTATTTATCCGAAAAGGTAGTTCCTGTTTTAGTTGATGCAAGACCATTTGGAAAATACTCAATGGTTGATATAGATAATCAAGGTGGTGTTCAGGTTTTTATAAAAGATTTATTAGACTCAGGCTTATTGAATGGCAATACTTTAACGTGTACAGGTGAAACTTTAGCTGAACAAGTTGATCGATTGGCTCCTAAAGAACCTGACGGAAATGTAATATATCCTGTAAAAAAACCATATAAAGAAACTGGTGGACTTAGACTTTTAGGAGGAAATTTATCTCCTGAATTCGGTTCTATCTTAAAACTAGCTGGTGTTGAAGGTGGTTTAGAAAATAATGTTTTTATTGGGAAAGCTAGAATATTTGATGGAGAACAAAAACTTCTTTGGACCCTAGAAAATGAACCAGACAGCTTTAACAATAATGATATGGTTGTAGTTAGGTATGAAGGTCCTGTTGGCGGACCAGGAATGCCAGAAATGCTGGATTCTACCTCAAGAATTACCACTTTGTGCAGAGAAAGAAATATAATTGTAGGATTAATGACTGATGGACGTTTCTCTGGTGGCTCTGTTGGTCTTGTCATTGGTCATGTTGGTCCAGAGGCGGCTATAGGCGGGCCTATTGCCCTAATACAGGATGGAGATGAAATCATAGTTGATTTAAATAAAAATGAGATTAATTGTTCCCAATTGAATGATACTAATGCTTTCAAGATTAGAAAAAGCAATTGGGAAGAAATTTTCAACACTAATGGTGGTACACATCCAGCAGTTGGAGATGCAGATACGAGATTGCTTAATAGAATGAGAAACTCTGCTGTTTCAGCAACTTATGGAGCTGGAATGCATCCTAATCGAGAACTCTGGGTTCCTAATCCTAGAGAGGTAGAAGATTCAGGGTTTTTACCTAAAAATATACATAAATCATAAAGTTTATTTTTCTAAATGAATCCAAATAGGTGTATGGTCACTGGGTTTTTCTTCACCTCTTGGTGTTTTATCTATACCTACATTAATTAGATTATCAACTATCTCTGGTGAGATTAAAAAAAGATCTATTCTTATTCCATTATCTTTTTGCCAAGCTCCACCCTGATAGTCCCAAAAACTATACTCTTTAGCTGTTGGATATTTTATGCGGTAAGCATCAACTAGACCAATATTTATTAACTCTCTTAAATGTCTTCTGGTTGTTTCCAGATATAATGCATCATTTTGCCATTTAGATACATCATAACAATCAATACTCTCCTGAATTACATTAAAGTCTCCTCCTAAAATCAGAGGTTCATTTGTGTCATAAATATCTTTAGTGTATTTTGTTAGACGTTTCATCCAACTAATTTTATAATCATATTTAGGGCCGGGAGCAGGATTACCATTAGGTAAATATAAACAAATGATATTTACATCATTAATTTTTACGTGCAAGAACCTTGCTTGATTATCTTCATTAATGCCCTCATTATAAAAAGGTAATGATCTGGTGATTTCATTTATTTCAAATTTAGATGCAATCGCAACGCCGTTATAAGATTTTTGTCCATTGAATATTACATTATATCGTTTTTGTTTAAAGTCTAATGAAGGAAAATTATCGTCCATTGTCTTAGTTTCCTGCATTAAAATGACATCAATATTATTTTTATCTAGCCAACTTAATACATTTGGAAGTCTCATTTTTATAGAATTTACATTAAAACTAGCTATTTTAAAGGACATTGGATTATATTTATTTTAGATAGAGAAACTTGTTCCACAGCCACAATTTGCTGTAGCATTAGGATTTTCAATTTTAAAATATGATCCGGCTAGTTCTGAAACATATTCTAAAGTGCTTCCACGAAGAAAATCAATAGACACTTTATCAATTAAATAATCAATTCCATTTTCTTTGAAGATCATATCATCGTCTTTAGGTTTTTTATCAAATGAAAAATCATACTGAAAGCCAGAACATCCACCTCCTAGAACTGATATTCTAAAATATGAACCTTCTTCGTCTTTAAGTAAAATTTTTACTCTTTCTAAGGCTTCTTTTGATAGAGTAAAGTCTTGATTGAAATCCTTACTTTCATTCATTTAAAAAAAACCTCATTTAATTTTGACATTAATTACAAATGTATAATTGCAAATTAACATATTTTTCTACATAAATGAATAATTTATTGGAAAATTTTATGTTTGTTAATAATGACAACCGATATTTAAGTCCATTTGCATGTCATAGTTCTGAAAGTAAGGGCAGAGTCCATAAAGATGATACACTTATTCTTGGTAGATCTGAATATCAAAGAGATAGGGATAGAATTATTCACTCTGAAGCTTTTAGAAGATTAAAAGACAAAACCCAGGTTTTTATTTTCCATAAAGGAGATCATTATAGAACTCGACTTACTCATACTCTTGAAGTATCCCAAATTGCAAGATCAATTTCTAAGGCTCTGAATATTAACGAAGATTTAACAGAGACTATAGCTCTTGCCCATGATCTAGGACATCCACCTCTAGGTCATAAGGGAGAAGATATTCTCCAAAAAATAATGGCTGATGTAGGTGGTTTTAATCATAATGAACAATCATTAAGAGTTGTAACAATTTTAGAAAAAAAATATCCAAATTTTGATGGTTTGAATCTTACTTATGAAACTTTAGAGGGATTAGTTAAACATAATGGACCAATTTTGGATTTGAAGAAAATACCACAAACAACTAGGGATATCTGTCTTCTCTTGGATATTGATTTTAGAACACAAAGTTCATTAGAAGGTCAAGTGGCAAATATTTCTGATGATATAGCTTATTTAGCCCATGATTTTGATGATGGTCTTCGTGAAAAATTATTTTCTTTAAATAATCTACGTAAAATAGATATTATTAATTATATTTTAAAAAATATCGAAAATAATTTTACCAATATAAAGGATGATATATTGATTCATCAATTAATTAGGCATTTAATTAGTTATTTTATAAACGATGTAGTATCAAATTCACTTAAAATTATTAAAAAAAATAATTTTAAAAATGTAAATGAGATTAAAAATTATAGAAAAAAAACTGTTAAACTTTCCATAGATGCTTCATCGTCAATGGAAGAAATAAGAAAATTTTTATTTCATAAAATGTATCGAAATGAGTCAGTTGTAAAAAAATTGGATGATAATGCACTTATGATAGAAAAATTATTTTTATTATTTATAAAGGATATTCATAGACTTCCAGAACAATGGAAATATTTTAAGGGGCAAATTTTATCGGAACTCTCACAAAAAGAAAAATTTAGAATTATAGCAGATTATATAGCTGGTATGACTGACAATTATTTAAAAAGAGAATATGATAAATTTTATAATTAGAGAGATTTTTAAATTATGAATATTTATAAAATTTATTTTAGCCATTTGATTGATGCAGTTGAGAAGTTTAAAGCAGATTTTAAATATTCTTTTAATGTCGAAGATACACTTAAAAAGTTAACTTTAGAACCTCCTAAAAATTCAATTAATGGAGATATGTCCACGAATTTAGCAATGATTTTAAGTAAAGATTTAAAATTGAGTCCAAAAACAATAGCAAATAATTTTATGATTTATATTTCAAATTTGCCAGATGTAGATAATGTAAATGTGGCTGGACCAGGTTTTATTAATATTACTTTTAAACAACATATATGGCCAAATTTCATAAGTAATGTAATACAAAATACAGAAAATTGGGATCGATTAGAAATTGGAAAAGGAAAAAATATTAACATTGAATTTATCTCAGCAAATCCAACAGGACCTCTTCATGCCGGTCACGCAAGAGGTGCTGTTTTTGGAGATGCTCTTGCATCTCTTTTGACTCAGGTTGGGTACTCAGTTACCAGGGAGTACTACATTAATGATGCAGGAAATCAAATTGAAAAATTAGTAGAGTCTTCTTTGTTAAGATATAATGAACAAGTAACAAACAAGTCAATTGATATCCCAGATGGTCTTTATCCAGGTGAATATCTAAAAGTTGTAGGTAAAACTCTTTTTGAAATGTATGGAGATGAATTGCAACTAGATAATAAAGAAAAAGTTTTTGAAAAAGTTAGATCTGTTTCTTTAGAAGTTATTATGGGAATGATTAAAAATGATCTTCTTAAATTAGGAATAGAAATGGATGTGTTTACTAGTGAAAAAGAAATTATTTCAGGGAATTTATTAACTGAAATTTTTAAAATTCTTGAAAGTAAAAATTTAATTTTTCATGGTGCTCTAGATCAACCCAAAGGTACTGATCCTAAAAATTGGGAAAAAAGAGAACAATTACTTTTTAAATCATCTGAGTATGGAGATGATTCAGATAGGGCTCTTAAAAAATCAGACGGTACATGGACTTATTTTGCAACTGATATGGCTTATCATTTAGATAAAATGAATAGAACCAAGGGTGATTTAATTAATGTTCTAGGTGCAGACCATATCGGTTATATTTCTAGAATAAATGCTGCTGTTAGCGCGTTATCTAATGGTTCAGTAGAAATTGATACTAAAGTTTGTGCATTAGTAAACCTTTTGGAAGATGGGAAACCAATTAAAATGAGTAAGAGAGCAGGTAATTTTGTAACTCTATCTGATATTATAAATGCTGTAGGTAAAGATGTTGTAAGGTTTATTATGCTGACTAGAAGAAACGATCAATCCTTAGATTTTGATTTTAAAAAAGTAATGGAAAAATCAAAAGAAAACCCAGTTTTTTACGTTCAGTATGCGCACGCACGTTGTAGCTCTATTTTTAGATCTTCAAAAGTTAAAGAAAAAGAATTAATTTTGAAAAATCCAAAACTCTTAAAAGATCGCTTCGAAATTGAACTTATTAAATTCATAGCTTTGTGGCCTAGAACTCTAGAACTTGCTGCTAAAAATCATGAACCTCACAGGATTTGTTACTACTTAATTGAATTATCAAGTATTTTTCATAGTTTATGGAATAAAGGTAAAGATAATAATATAAAATTTATAGTTCAAGATGATTTAGAATTAACAAATGCTAGATTGTCATTAGTGAAAGCTGTTGCTTTAACTATTAGAAAAGGGTTAAGTATTCTTAAAATTGAACCAATTTTTGAGATGTAGATTGATGAAAAATTACTTGAAGATATTTTCTATAATTTTTTTAAGTGTTGGAATTTTTTTTTCTATTAGTCTCTTTGCTCTAAAAATATATTTTCAAGAAACTTATAATGATAAATTATTAGTTTTAGGGCCAGATAATGAAGACATTATAGTAAAACCTAAAGATACAGGTGGTAAGAAAATTTCAAATCTCGATATTGAAATTTTAAATAATAAAGACGCATTAATTAAAAATGAAATAATTAGATCTAAGCCAACAAAACCAGAGCTTTTACCATTAGAAGTCTTTCCAAATAAGAAAAAAACACAGAAGAATATTGATCAAAATTTATTAAAAGATTCAAAAATCTCTGAGAAAAAAAAATTAAATTCCAAAGGAATTGAAAAAAATATAAAAAAATCAAATAAAAATATACTCTTGTACAGAGTACAATTTGGATCATTTAGAGATTTGAATAAAGCTAAATTAGCAAAGAAAAGTATTGAAAAAAAATACTCAAAACTATTAATGGAAACTAGGTTGGAAATTTTTTCTTATACTAACAATAATGATTTATTATTCCATAGAGTATGGACAACTTCGATGAATAAAGATAATGGTTTAATATTATGTGAGAAATTCCAAAAAGAAAAAATAGTTTGTATTCTTCAACTTAATAAAAGAAATTAAATGTAAAAATTTAAATGTCAGAATTTATTTATAAAAATATTGATATTCTTAGCCTTTCATTAGATGGCTTTGAAGGTCCTATTGATCTTTTATTAAGCTTGGCTAGGGATCATAAAATCGATTTAACTAAATTATCAATATTAAAATTAGCTGAGCAATATTTAGAATTTTTAGATCAAATCATAAAAAAAGATATTGATATTGCTGCAGAATATTTAGTAATGGGAGCGTGGTTGGCTTTTTTGAAATCAAAACTTTTATTACCTGTTGATAAAGAAGAAGAGTCGATGACTTCAGAAGAAATGTCAGAATTATTAGAATTTCAAATGAAAAGGTTAGAAGGAATGCAAAAAGTATCAAATCTTCTATTTAAAAGACATAAATTAGGGACGCATTTTTTTAAAAGAGGCAACCCAGAAATTTTTGGTGTAAATCAAAAAAACCAATATAATTCAAGTTTATATGATTTGATTAAAACTTATGGTGATATTATTACATTCAACAATAGTAAATCAATTACTATTGCAAATACCCAATTATACTCAGTTGAAGATGCATTAAATACGCTTAAAAGTTTTTTTAAACATTCAAAAGATTGGAAAGATCTTTTAGATTTTGTACCAAATAATCTTAGAAATAAGTTGGAAAGGAAATCAGCCTTGGCTTCTCATTTTGTTGCTTCTCTGGAACTTGTTAAAGAGGGTAGTTTGAAATTAAGGCAAGATAGTTTTAATGATAACATCTTATTACATCCAAAATAAATTCAATTTTTATGATTTAAAATTTTCATTTTAGGTAAACTTATGAAAAAATTAAAAGAAAAGAATGATGAAAATTACGATTTTGTCTTTAAGCAGAAAGTAGTTGAAGCTCTAATTTTTTCTTCTTCTGAGCCGATACCTTATGATGAATTATTAAAACGAATAATAGATAAAAATATATTAAATGAAATTTTAGAAAACTTGGAAAAAAAATACTCCTCAAGTGGAGTTAATTTGTATTTTATTAACGATACATATGCATTTAGAACATCTTTAGATGTTTCAGAGTTTTTGAATATTGAAAAAATTGTTCCAAAACCACTGTCACGTGCAGCAACTGAAACTCTAGCTATTATTGCTTACCATCAACCAATTACACGTTCAGAAATAGAGAACATTCGTGGAGTTTCTTTAAGTAGAGGAACCCTTGATGTATTATTAGAATTACAATGGATTCAACCTGGTCATAGGAAATCAACTCCAGGAAATCCACTTACATGGAAAACTACTAATTTGTTTTTAGATTATTTTAATCTTAAAAATATCAAAGATCTTCCAGGTATCGAAGATCTTAAAAACTCGGGTTTACTTGATAAAAATAAAGTTATTTTTAATGATCAATCCGTTGATTAAATATAATTAATTATTGGGATTTAAACATTGTTAGAGTTTCTAAATATTTCACATAAATATAATAAAAAAATAATTTTGAATGACTTTTCCATGAAACTTGAAACAGGTGAAGTTGTTTCTTTGTTAGGTCCTTCTGGTTGTGGAAAAACAACATTACTTAAATTAGCTAGTGGAATAGAAAAACTTCAAAATGGTCAAATAAAGTTAAATGATGAAATTGTTTCTTCTTTCAATTTTCATTTAAATTCAGATAAAAGACAAATTGGATATGTTTTTCAGGATTGTGCATTGTTTCCTCATTTAACTGTTATGGAAAATATTTTCTTTGGAATAAAAAAAAATCACTTAGAAAAAAGTTCAAAAAAAATTCAAAACTTAATGGATGAAATTGATATTTCTAATCTGGCTTACAACTATCCTCATGAATTATCAGGTGGTCAACAACAACAAGTTGCGTTAGTTAGAGCTATGGCTTCTGATCCTAAGATTATTTTTTTAGATGAACCTTATTCAAATTTAGATTCTAGATTAAAAGAAAAAATTAGAGATCAAATGTTACATATTTTAAGGGAACACAAAATTTCAGCATTATTAGTAACTCATGATCCAGAAGAGGCAATGTTTATGTCTGATAAAATAGGCGTCTTAAATAATGGGTGTATTGAACAATTTGGAAGTCCTATAGATCTATATTTACGACCAAAATCAGCTTTCATAGCTGAGTTTTTTGGAGAAATAAACATACTTGAGGGAATTGTTAGAGAAGGTTCTGTTAGCACTGTACTTGGTACTTTTGACTGTTCTCAAAGATTTAATAATAAAAAAGTAAAAATTGTTGTTAGAGACGAAGCAATTAAGTTGTTTTCAGCAAATAAAATTAATTTAAATACAAAAGATAAAACAAATTTTATAAAATCTTCATATTATGGATTTGTTATGGAAGCAAGATTACTTGCTGGTTCAAGTTTAGTTCATTTATCGTTAAAGGTTGATGAATCAAATTTTCATATTCACGCTAGAATTCCTGGACTTAATTTTTTTAAGGTTGATGAAAAAGTAATTGTTGAGACTGACCCGACACAAATTTTTATCTTTGAGCAATAAATAATTTTTCTATATAAAAAAATATCAATTACATGTAATGTGATTTTAATTTAAAAGTATTTAAATAGGAGTTTTATCATGGGTGCATTTAGTATTTGGCATTGGATTATTGTACTAATTGTCGTTTTAATTTTATTTGGTGGGAAAGGTAAATTATCAAGTATAATGGGAGACTTTGGTAAAGGTTTAAAAAATTTCAAAGATCAGGTTAAGTCTAATAAAGAAAATGATGAAGAAATAGAGGTTATTGCTGAAACAAAAACTAAACCTAAAAAAAAGACTGTTAAAAAAACAGAAAAAATGAAACAAGCTGTTAAAAAGAAATCATAAGTAAAGTTATATTTAATGCTTGATATTGGTTTTCCAGAGTTTCTTTTAATTTCTTTTGTGTTGCTTATAGTAGTTGGTCCAAAAGATTTACCAAAAGTTCTAAGGTCAATTACATCTTTTATAAGAAAAATAAAATCTATGGCTTCACAGTTTCATTCGGGAATTGATGATTTAGCAAATGAAGCTGAAATTTCTGATTTGAGAAAGGAAGTTAATAAAATTGATAAAAAATCCCTAATCGATGATCATGTTGGTGAAATAAAAGATATAGAAGATGATCTTAATATAAAATCTATAAAAAATGATGTTGATGATATAAAAAATGCTAATAATGCAAAAACAGATAAAAAATCTAATTCAAAAATTAAAAATTTATAATTTTAAATAATAATAATATGAGCAAAGCCAAAAATCCTGAACAAAATATGACATTATTAGACCATCTTATTGAGTTAAGAAATAGACTATTAGTATCATTTTGTGCATTTTTATTTTTATTTTTCCTCTGCTTTATTAAATTTACGGATGACAATCAAAATCTTGCAGATATTGTTTATATGTTTTTGCAAGCCCCACTTGCTTCTCAAATACTTGAAAATGGTGGAAGAATGATTTTTACGGCATTGCATGAAGGTTTTTTTACACAGGTCAAAGTTGCTTTTTTTATATCTTTATGTGTTTCTTTACCTATATTTTTAATTCAAATATGGAGATTTGTTGCCCCAGGATTGTATCAAAATGAAAAACAAGCTTTTCTGCCTTTTCTGTTGGCCACACCTATTTTGTTTATAGCAGGTGCAGCTATGGTCTATTATATTGTAATACCTCTTGCGTGGGACTTCTTTCTTTCTTTTCAAGTTAATAGTGTAGATGGTTCTCTACCAATAGAATTAGAACCAAGAATATCAGAATACCTTTCATTAATTATGAAACTGATTTTTGCTTTTGGATTATGTTTTGAATTACCAGTCATTTTATTATTGTTAATTAAAACAGGTATTATCACACCAGATGATTTGGCGAGTAAGAGAAAGTATGCAATCTTAACGGCTTTTGTTATTGCAGCAATACTTACACCGCCAGATGTTATCTCACAAATTTTACTCGCATTACCAATTATCGCTTTATACGAAATATCTATAATTTTTTCTAAATTTCTAAGTAAAAGCAAGTAAAAGAGTTTTATAATGCATGATATAAAATTTATAAGAAAAAATCCTGAAAAATTTCAAAAACAAATGAATCGTAGAGGTTTGAATATTGATATATCTTCAATTCTAGAAATTGACGAAGAAATTAGAAAAAAACAAGCTGAAATACAAGTTTTACAAGAAAAAAGAAATAATAGTTCAAAAGAAATTGGAAAGTTAGTATCTGAAGGTAAAGATGTGTCAGAATTAAAAAAAAATATTTCTAATTTCAAGTCTGAATTAACAACAATAGATAAAGAAATAAAAAAAAATTCCAGTGAACTAAATGATTTTTTAAAAGTATTACCAAACAGTTTAGATGATGACGTTCCTGATGGTGATAATGAAAATGAAAATAAATTCATTAAAGAGTGGGGAACAAAACCTAAATTTTCTTTTGAACCTTTAGATCATGTTGAGATTGGTGAAAAACTAAAGCAACTTGATTTTAAAACAGGTGTGAAGATATCAGGATCAAGATTTGTTTTATTAAGAGGAAAATTAGCTTTGCTTGAAAGAGCGCTATCTGCATTCATGATAGACATTCATGTAAAAAATTTTGGTTTTGAAGAAATCTCTCCTCCCTATATAGTAAGAGATGATGCACTATTTGGCACTGGTCAACTTCCTAAATTTACTGAAGATTTATTTTGTACTACAGACAAAAGATGGTTAATTCCTACTGCTGAAGTCCCATTAACTAATATTGTAAGGGATGAAATTCTTGATAAAAATAGTTTACCATTAAGATTTGTTGCCAACACTCCTTGTTTTAGATCTGAAGCTGGGGCTGCTGGCACTGATACTAGGGGAATGATACGTCAACATCAATTTTCAAAAGTTGAAATGGTTTTTATAACAAATCCAATTAATTCTGATGAAGAATTGAACAACTTAGTTTCTTGTGCAGAAACTATTTTAAAAAAATTAGAATTACCATATAGAATTATGAAGTTATGTTCAGGAGATGTTGGTTTTTCAGCTAAAAAGACATTTGATCTAGAGGTTTGGCTTCCTGGACAAAATTCTGGAAAAGGTATGTACAGAGAAATTTCATCTTGCTCTAATTGTGGAGACTTTCAAGCAAGGAGAATGAATGCCAAATTTAAGGATAAAGAAACAAATAAAATAGACTTCTTGCATACACTTAATGGTTCTGGTTTAGCAATTGGTAGAACAATAATAGCCATATTAGAAAATTACCAACAAAGTGACGGATCTGTAGTTGTCCCTGATGTTCTTGTTCCCTATATGAAGGGAATTAAAAAAATTGAAGCACTAAATTAATCACATGAATAAAAAGTTGAATAATATCCTTATTTCCAACGATGATGGATATGAATCTGTTGGCTTGAAAGTTCTTTTAAATATTGCAGAGCATCTAGCAGATAATGTATTAATAGTATCTCCTAAAAAAAATCAATCAGCTAAATCAAAATCGATAACTATAAAAAAAAATATTAATTATAGAGAAATATCTAAAAATTTTTGGGTTATTGAAGGCACACCAACTGACTGTATGATATTTGCTCTTAATTATATATTTAAAAAAAATAAGCCTGATTTAATCCTTAGTGGTATAAATGCCGGAAGTAATATTGGAGACGAAGTTTCTTATTCTGGTACTGTGGCTGCTGCATGGGAAGGAGCAGTCAGAAACATAGATTCAATTGCGTTAAGCCAATATGGTGGTGATAATACAATTAATTCTTATAAATGTTCACAAGCTAAAGGTCTTGAAATCATCAATTACATACTTAAAATAAAATCTCCAACTCCTAAATTTTACAATGTAAATTTTCCATACATAAATTCATTTCATGTAGAAAATGTTAGAAGTTCATTTACAACTTTAGCATCTCAAAAAATTGCTGATGAAATTTTAGTTGATAATGATTCTAATTCTTTCAGAATAGGGCGAATGATTAATGATAATAGATCATTAAATAATACAGATTTAGAATGTTTACAAAAAAATAAAATCTCTATAACACCATTGTCTTTTAATTTAAATAATAACGAATTTTTTAATAAATTAAATCATGATCTTTGAAAGTACAATTCAAAAAGCTAATTTAATTATGAAATTAAGATCTATGGGTATTTCTTCAAAAAATGTTTTATCTGCAATTGAAAAAATTCCTAGAGAAATTTTTTTGCCTTCAAACTTTACAGATTATGCATATGAAAATAACCCTTTACCTATTGGTTTTGAACAGACAATTAGTCAGCCATATGTAGTTGCCTTGATGACTGAAGCTTTATCACTTAAAGGAAATGAAGTCATTTTAGAAATAGGAACTGGTTCTGGCTACCAAACATCTATTTTGTCAATCCTATCAAGAAGAGTTTATTCAATTGAAAGAATTCGCCCTTTATTAGTAAATGCAATTAGTTGTTTTAAAAAACTTAAGTTAACAAATATTATTTGCGAATGTAGGGATGGTTTTTTAGGATGGCCAAAATTAGCACCTTTTGATCATTTAATAGTTACGTGTGCTGTAGAAAAAATTGATGATAGATTATTAAGTCAAGTTAGATTAAATGGTACATGTGTGGTACCTGTAGGATCTGTTTTGGAAGGGCAAAGATTAAAAAAAATAACTGTCAAAAACAACAGAGAAAATGATATTTGGGAAGATCTTGGTCAAGTCAATTTCGTTCCATTGATAAGTGATAGTTATTGAAATTTGTTTGATTTTAATTTAAGTCTAAAAAATAAGGTGTATAGTTTGAATAAAAGTTATTACATAATTTTAATTTTCTTTCTATTTGGATGTCAAAGTAACAAACTTTATGACAGTCTAAAAAAAGATCTTGCCTCTGAAAAAGAAGCTAAAATTTTTAATAAAACTTCTAGTTCAAATATCATAAATATTCCATTAAATGGTATGATAATTGTCAAAGAAAATGAGACAATTTTTAGTATTGCCAACAAATATAAAGTAATTCCAAAAGATATAATTGAAGATAACAATCTCTCGAAACCTTATAAATTAAAATCAAATCAAATTTTATTTTTAAGACATGAAAATATTTATATTATAAAAGAGAAAGACACAGTTGAAAAAATTTCAAAAAGATTTGCTGTTAAAAAATCAGAAATTATTAAGTTAAATAAACTTAAATCTCCTTATAATTTAGTTGTAGGAAACAAAATCTTAATTCCATTGCTTAAAGATTTTTCAGTTGTTGATTTAATTATTAATGAAAAAGTTTATGATAAAAAACAAATAACTAAAGACGATTATACTGCTAACAATAAAAAAATTAAAAATGCCCCTGTTTTTCTGTGGCCAGCAAAAGGTAGAGTTATAAAAAGTTTTGGTAGATTTGGTAAGGGCCAACATTATGATGGTATTGATATAATGTTTGGTAAAAATCAACCTATTTATGCAGCTTATGATGGAGAAGTTGCGTTTGTTGGCTCACAAATTAAAAAGTTTGGTAACTTAATAATTGTAAAACATAATCAATCTTGGGTAACTGCATATTCTAATTTAGGAAAGTATAATGTTAAGGTTGGTGACAAAATAAAAAAACAACAAATAATTGCTTATACGCCTGATAACAAAAATTATTTTCACTTCCAACTAAGACATAATCGAAATCCAGTCAATCCATTGAGTTATTTAAATTAATAGATTTTAATATTTTGTCTACCGGCTAAATCTTGAATAAATTGCCAGGCCACTCTTCCTGATCTTGCACCTCTAGTAATTGACCACTCAAGTGCCTCAGATTTAAGATTATTTTTTTCAATAGATATTTTGAATTCATTACAATATGCATCGACTATAGTCAGAAATGTATCTTGATCCATATTATGAAATCCGATCCATAATCCAAATCTATCAGACAAAGAAACCTTTTCTTCAACAGATTCTGAAGGATTTATAGCTGTAGATCTTTCATTTTCCATCATGTCTCTTGGCATTAAATGTCTTCTATTTGAAGTAGCATAAAAAATTACATTATTTGGCTTTCCCTCTATACCTCCATCAAGTGCAGCTTTCAGGCTTTTATAATTATTTTCGCCAGCATCAAAGGACAAATCGTCACATAACAAAATAAATCTATAATTTTTGTGATGTGATAAAAGTAATAAAAGATCGGGAAGTTCCGATATATCTTCTCTGTGAATTTCAACTAATTTTAAGGCTTTAGATTTTGTTTTAACAATAACTTCTTTATGAATAGCTTTTACAAGAGAAGATTTACCTGTTCCCCTTGCACCCCACAACAAAGCATTATTTGCACTCAAATTTTTGGAAAAATTTAAAGTGTTATTTAAAAGTATTTTTTTTTGATTATCAATGCCTTTAAGAAGGGAAATAGAAATACGATTTATATTTTCAACAGGTCTAATCAAACCAGATTTTGATTCAAAAATAAAACCTTCACTTTGATCCAAATTATTAATTTTTTTATCTGGTGGAGCCAATCTTTCTAAAGCGTTAGCAATTCTCTCTAAAATTGAATTCGATGTAATATCAGCCATAATAAAAAGCCTAAATAAGTAGAAAATTGTAATATATATAATTTTTAAATTTTATCTATGGTCTTTCTTAGTTTTTTTTTATATAAGTTGTTATCTTTATATAAAGTTTACAGTGGAGTTTCTTATGATTTCAAGTGCATTTGCTCAATCAGCTGCTGGAGGAGCTGGAGGTTTTTCATTACAGGGTCTTCTACCATTCATTTTAATTTTTATAATTTTTTATTTTTTACTTATAAGACCTCAACAAAAAAGAGTTAAACAACACAAATTAATGGTTGAGAGTTTAAAGAGAGGGAACAAAGTTTTAACTGCGGGAGGAATACTTGGTGTAGTTACCAAAGCCATTGATGGATCAGAAACTGTAAGCGTGGAAATTGCTTCAGGGGTAAGCGTTGAGCTTGCAAGACAAATGATATCTGAGGTTCGCGGTGATCAAAAACTTAAAGCTGAAGATAAAAAATCTAATTCTAAGAAAAAGTAATTAAATATAATTTTTATTATTTTTATAGTTTTGTGAGATGAAAAGTTTGTCGAAAATAAAATTAATTTTAATAATTGCAAGTGTAATTATTGGTATATTGTATGCTACTCCAAATTTTTTTAAAACATCTCAACAAGTTCAATCATTCAATTTTTTACCAGGGAAAAAAATAAATCTTGGTCTAGATTTACAAGGTGGTTCATACTTATTACTAAAAGCGGATATGGATGTCGTTTTTGCAGAAAAACTTGACTCTGTTTTATCAGATATTAGATCTTCACTTAGAAATTCAAAAATTGGTTATAAAAAGTTAAGTATACAAAATGACATTATTTCATTTAAAAAACGAGGAGATACTTCAAATGAAAAAATTAGATCAATTATATTTTCACTAGACAAAAACCTAATTGTAGAAAATAAACTAGATTCTTTTTTCATTAAATTTTCAGAGCAAAATAAAAAAAATATCACAAAAACCACAATGGCTCAAGCCATTGAAATAGTTAGACGAAGAATAGATGAAACTGGAACAAATGAGCCTAGCATTCAACAACAAGGGGCTGATCGAATAATTGTACAACTTCCTGGTTTAGATGATCCAAGTCGTATTAAAAAATTACTAGGTAAAACTGCAAAATTAACATTTCAATTGGCTCACCCTAGCATATTTTCTGAAGATTTAGATGATAACACAAAAGCTCCTCCTGGTTTTGTTAAATTACAAGAAGATAAAAATCCTGATCGCTTCTACATGATTAATAAAAGAGTTATGGTATCTGGTGAAATGCTTAAGGATGCAAGTCCAACATTTGATAGGAATAACAGTCCATCGGTTTCATTTCAATTATCTGCTTTAGGAGGAAAGAAGTTTGGAAGAGTTACAGGTAAAAATATTGGTAGGGCCTTTGCCATAGTGCTAGATGGGAAAGTTGTAAGTGCTCCAGTAATACAAACACAAATATTTTCAACTGGGCAGATTACTGGTTCTTTCACAGTACAAGAAACGAATGATTTAGCATTAGTTCTGAGATCAGGTGCATTGCCTGCTCCAATGGTTATTCTTGAAGAGCGTTCAGTTGGTCCAGGTCTTGGTAATGACTCAATTTCTGCTGGAAAAATTGCAAGTATATTTGGTTTAATTGCCGTAATGGTATTTATGTTATTTACTTATGGTATGTTCGGAATTTTTGCTAATATTGCCCTTGTATGTAATATTGTATTTATAATTGCACTGTTAAGCATTATTCAAGCAACTCTTACTTTACCAGGTATTGCTGGAATAGTTTTAACGATGGGAATGGCTGTAGACGCTAATGTTTTAATCTTTGAAAGAATAAAAGAGGAATTTAATTCAGGTAGGAATATCCTTGACGCAATTGAAGCTGGATTTCAAAGAGCAATTTCAACTATCATAGATGCCAACTTAACAACTTTGTTTGCTGCTTTAGCTTTGTTTTCATTTGGAAGTGGTCCCATTAAGGGTTTTTCAGTAACTTTAATGATTGGCATAGCAACCTCAATGTTTACTGCAATTGTGATTACAAAATATATTGTTTTTTTATATTCGAAGAAAAAAGGTATTAATAGTGTTTTCTTACAGGACTAAAAAATGAAATTATTAAGGCTTATACCAAATAATACTAATTTTGATTTTTTGCGTATAAAAGTCATTGCTTTCCTTTTTTCTTTTATAATTTTAACAGGGTCTTTTATAAGTTTAGTGGTTAATAATTTAAATTATGGGATTGATTTTAAAGGAGGAATACTTCTTGAATTAAGAAGTAAAAACCCTAATTCATCTAACATTAATGAGCTAAGAGAAAAAATATCTACCTTAAATGCAGGTGAAGTTTCGATACAAAATTTTGGTAAAGAAACTGATTTTTTAGTTAGAATTCAAAAGCAAGAGGGTGATCAAAAAGAACAAATAGCTATGATTGAAAAAGTTAAATCTCTTATTGACAAAGATTATACTGTTAGAAGGTCTGAATTTGTAGGGCCAGTTGTTGGGGATGAATTGAAAACCGCAGGGATATATGCTGTTTCACTAGCTCTACTATCAATAATGATTTACATATGGTTTAGATTTGAATGGCAATTCTCTATTGCAGCAATTTTAGCTTTAATTCATGACGTTTTAACAACAGTTGGTCTTTTTTCTATATTACAGCTAGAATTTAATTTAGCTACAATAGCTGCTATTTTAACAACAGCTGGTTATTCTATTAATGACACTGTTGTTATCTTTGATCGTGTTAGAGAAAATTTAAGAAGATATAAATCAAAAACTCACTATTTCATTTATAACAAATCAATTAATGAAACACTTTCTAGAACCTTTATTACATCAGTAACAACATTATTGGCATTGTTTATTATTTTCTTTTTTGGTGGTGCAGTCTTATCTGATTTTGCTCTTGCAATGATTTGGGGTGTGATTATTGGTACCTTTTCATCTATTTTTGTAGCGGTGTCACTTTTGACTTACTTTAATATTAATAAAGGTGAAAAAATTGATGATCGCACAAATGTACCAGAATACGAAAAAGAAAACTAAAAATTAACTTCATTAATCCAATCTTTAAATGAGTTAATCGCAGTATTAGATTGAATTTTTTTCTTTTCTCTTCCTTTAATATGTTTCTTCTTTTTGAAATCTAAATTTATGTCTGGTATTAGTCCAAAATTGATATTCATAGGTTGAAATGTATCTGGATTTGCATTCATTGTTATATGTCTTAATAATGCACCATGTGCTGTGTTTTCAGGAGGTAATTTTAATTTATTCTTCTTCAAATCATATGCTGCAATAATCCCGGCCAGAAATCCAATGGCTGATGATTCAACATATCCTTCAACACCAGTAATTTGACCTGCAAAAAAAATATTTTTAGATTTTTTAAGTCTCAAAAATGGGTCTAAAAGTTTGGGTGATTTTATAAATGTATTTCTATGAAGACCACCAAGTCTTGCAAATTCTGAATTTTCAAGCCCCGGGATAGTTTTAAACACTTCTTTTTGTGCGCTATGTTTCATTTTTGTTTGAAAACCTACAATATTATATAAGGTGCCAGATTTATTGTCTTGTCTTAATTGTACTACAGCGTACGGTTCTTCTTTTTTATGAGGATTAGTTAATCCAACGGGTTTCATTGGTCCATATCTTAATGTTTCATCACCTCGTCTAATTATTTCTTCAATAGGCATACATCCTTCAAAAAATGGAGTATCTTCAAATTCTTTAAATTCCATTTTTGGAGCTTTTTTTATCATCTCTATAAAATGATAATATTCTTCTTTTGATAAAGGACAATTTATATAATCATCGCCATTTCCCTTATCATATCTAGATTGTCTCCAAGCTACTGACATATTTATTGTTTCTTCATAAACGATAGGGGCAATGGCATCATAAAAAGCTAGGGAATTCTCAGAAGTTTTAATCTTGATAAATTGCGTCAATTTTTTGGAAGTTAAAGGTCCTGTTGAAACTATTACTATTTGATTTTTAAACACATCCAGATTTTTTACTTCTTGATTTATAACTCTAATGTTTGGAATTGACTTAATAATTTTGTTTACATCTTTTGAGAAATTATCTCTGTCAACTGCTAATGCAGACCCAGCTGGGACTTTATTATTATCAGCACATTTCATTATTAAGGAGTCTGCAATACGTAATTCTTCGTGTAAAACCCCAACTGCGTTATACTCTTTATCATCTGAACGAAAAGAGTTAGAGCAAACTAGTTCAGCTAAATATTTTGTTTGGTGAGCTTCTGTTTTTACCTTTGGTCTCATTTCATACAAATCAACATTTATATCAAACTTAGAAATTTGATATGCAGCTTCACAACCAGCTAAACCTCCTCCAATAATTACAATTTTGTTAGTATAGATCATTTTATAATTATTTATTTAACAATTTTTTTAAAAAGATACCGGTATGACTTTCAGCTACCTTTGATACTTCTTCAGGGGTTCCTTGTGCAACAACATATCCACCTTTGTCACCCCCTTCTGGACCTAAGTCAATTATATGGTCAGCAGTTTTAATAACATCTAAATTATGTTCAATTACGATCATTGTATTTCCATTGTCTACTAATTCTTGCATAACTTCTAAAAGCTTTTTAATGTCATGAAAATGTAGTCCAGTAGTAGGCTCATCTAAAATATATATAGTTCTACCAGTTCCTTTTCTTGACAACTCTTTTGCAAGTTTTATTCTCTGGGCTTCTCCTCCTGATAGAGTGGTAGATCGTTGTCCTATCCTAATATAATCTAATCCAACTCTTTCTAAAGTTTCTAACTTTTCGTAAATTAAGGGAACAGTCTTAAAAAGCTTAGCACCCTCTTTGACAGTCATATCAAGAACGTCTGATATAGATTTATCTCTCCATTTCACCTCAAGGGTCTCTCTATTATATCTTTTTCCTTTACATTGATCACATTTTACATACACATCTGGTAAAAAATGCATTTCAATCTTTAAAACACCGTCACCCTGACAAGCTTCACATCTCCCTCCCTTAACATTAAATGAAAAACGGCCTGGTAAATATCCTCTTGCTTTAGATTCAGGTAATCCTGCAAACCAATCTCTTATATGATTAAAGGCACCAGTATAAGTAGCTGGATTTGATCTAGGCGTTCTTCCAATTGGGGATTGATCAATATCAATAATTTTATCAATCTGTGAAATTCCATTAATTGATTTATATGGAGCAGGGATAGAACTATTTCCGTTAAGGATTTTTGATAAGCTTTTTTGTAAGGTTTGTATAACCAAAGTTGATTTTCCTCCGCCAGAAACTCCAGTCACACAAGTAAGTATTCCAAGCGGGAACTCTACATCTATATTTTTAAGATTATTGCCAGAAGCTCCTCTAATTATAATGTGTTTATTAGGATTGGCACTTCTTCTATTTTTCGGCAAGGCAATCTTTTTAATTCCAGCAAGGTAATTCCCAGTTATGCTATCTTTTTTTTCTTTTATTTCTGCAGGAGTTCCCTGGGCAATAATTTCACCTCCATTAATACCAGCACCAGGGCCAATATCAATAACGTGATCTGCAATTAGTATAGCCTCTTCATCATGTTCAACTACGATTACTGTGTTACCAAGGTCTCTTAATTTCTGCAGTGTATGTAATAATTTTTCATTATCTCTTTGATGTAAACCAATACTTGGTTCATCCAGTACGTATAAGACACCTGAAAGACCGGAGCCAATTTGACTTGCCAATCTAATTCTTTGACTTTCTCCACCTGATAATGTTCCACTATTTCTTGAAATTGATAGATATGATAATCCAACACTTGTTAAGAAGCCTAATCTATCGTTTATTTCTTTTAAAACCTGCTTTGAAATTGCTAGTTCTTGTTCATTAAGTATCTCGTTAAGGTCTAAAAACCATTTTCTAGCTTCTTCGATTGTAAATCTTGAAACGTCGGCAATGTCCAATTTGTTTATTTTAACGGCTAGAGTTTCTAATTTCAATCTCTTGCCATTACATTTTTCACAATCTTTATCAGATTGAAATCTTCCCAACTCCTCTTTAACCCACTTACTTTCACTTTCTTTTAATCGTCTAGCTAAATTTGGAATAATACCTTCAAACACCTTTTTAGAACGAAAAACTCTTGTACCATCATTATAAATAATTTCAATTTTTTCATCACCTGATCCATATAATAATTTTTCTTTTATTTCTTTAGATAGATTTGAAAATTTTTCATCAATATCAAACTTATAATGTTTGCCTAAAGACTGGAGAGTTTGTAGGTACAATTTACTCGTATTTAAAGCCCATGGTGCAATAGCACCCTCTCTTAAAGTAAGATTTTCATCAGGTACTACTAAGTTAACATCAAAAGCAACAGCGTTTCCTAAACCATCGCATTTATCACATGCTCCAGCAGGGTTATTAAAAGAAAATATTCTTGGCTCAATTTCATCAATTGTAAAGCCACTTACAGGACATGAGAAATTTGAGGAATAAACTTCTTGTTTATTACTATCAACATTTAGAACATACAACAATCCATCAGATAACTGTAATGAAATTTCTATAGAATCAGCTAGTCTTTGAAGTAAGTCTTTGTTTTCTTCTTCAGTTGATCGAGTTATTACTAATCTATCTACAACGACTTCTATGTCGTGTTTTTTATATCTGTCAAGTGTTGGTAATTCTTCTATATCATAAAATTCATTATTTATTCTTAATCTTTGGAAGCCTTTTTTTCTTAATTCTATAAATTCTTTTCTATATTCTCCTTTTCTTCCACGAACAATTGGAGCAAGTAAATAAATCTTTGTTTTATCTTCTTTTTGTAAAATTCTATCTACCATCTGACTAACTGTTTGGCTTTCAATTGGTAATCCAGTAGCTGGAGAATATGGTATTCCAACTCGGGCCCATAGCAGTCTCATATAATCATATATTTCAGTAACAGTTCCAACGGTCGATCTTGGATTTTTATTAGTTGATTTCTGCTCAATTGAAATCGCAGGTGATAATCCTTCAATGGATTCAACATCTGGTTTTTGCATCATTTGTAAAAACTGTCTAGCATAAGCTGAAAGAGATTCTACATATCTTCTTTGTCCTTCTGCGTATATTGTATCAAATGCTAATGAGCTTTTTCCTGACCCAGAAACGCCAGTCATTACAATTAACTTATTCTTGGGGATATTAATATCAATATTTTTTAAATTATGTTCGTTAGCACTCCGAACTTTCAGAAATTGATTAACTTCATGCATTTTTTGCATTTTTTAATACTATCCTTTTTAAATTAAATAAACTTTCCATTTAGTTAACTTTGAAGACATAAATGTCAATCAAAAAGATTAAATTTTTGTTTTTTTTAACAAAATGATAGTTTATGATACAACTCATATTTTGTGGAGATATAAAATGAGTGGAAGCGTAAATAAAGTTACTTTAGTTGGAAATTTAGGTCGTGATCCAGAAATTAGAGCAATGCAAAATGGAGACAAAATTGTTCAATTAAGTGTTGCTACATCAGATAGGTGGAAAGATAAAAACTCGGGTGAGCAAAGAGAAAGAACTGAATGGCATCGTGTAGTGATATTTAATGACGCTCTTGGGAAAATTGCAGAACAATATCTTAAAAAAGGAAGTACTGTATATTTAGAAGGTCAACTCCAAACAAGGAAATGGACTGATCAACAATCAGGACAAGAAAAATACACTACAGAAGTCGTTCTCCAAAGATATAGAGGTGAATTAACCTTGTTAGGCTCAAGGCCTGAAAATCAAATAAGTCATGATCAACAAAATGATCAAATAGATCAATCAAATCAGGTATCTATATCAGATGATATTGCATCTGATTTAGACGATGAAATTCCATTTTAAATAGATTTAATCACATAATAGATGTTGTTATATAATTAAAAAAAATATACAATATTTTGTAATTATTAGTTTTTTTGTCAATTATCATTGGAGTTTTATTTGTCAAAAGAAAAAGACAATTCCCTTGGTCAATCTTTGATCTCCATTACAGATGAAATGAAAAAATCATACCTTGATTATGCTATGAGTGTGATTGTATCTAGAGCTTTGCCAGATGTAAGAGATGGTCTTAAGCCAGTTCATAGGCGAATATTATATGCAATGATTGAAGGTGGATACGATTGGTCCAAGCCATATAGGAAGTCTGCTAGAGTTGTGGGTGATGTAATGGGTAATTATCATCCACATGGAGATGCAGCAATATACGATTCCATGGTAAGAATGGCCCAAGAATTTTCAATGAGACTCATGCTTGTTGATGGTCAAGGTAATTTTGGATCCATAGATGGTGATCCGCCTGCAGCAATGAGGTATACAGAATCCAGACTAGCAAGGTCGTCGGAAAGTTTGTTAAGGGATATTGATAAAGATACTATTGATTTTATTCCAAATTATGATGAGTCTCAACTAGAACCTTCTGTTTTGCCGGCAGAATTCCCAAATATGCTTGTAAACGGTGCTGGTGGAATTGCAGTTGGTATGGCTACAAATATTCCACCACATAATCCTGGTGAAGTTATACGTGCATGCAAAGCACTTATAGAAAATCAAAATACAAATTTAGATGAATTAATGGAAATCATTCCTGGTCCTGACTTCCCTACTGCAGGATTGATAATGGGTAAAGCTGGTATTAGGGAGGCCTTTAGGACAGGTAGAGGTAGTGTAATTATGCGATCAAAAGCAGAAATTATACAGACAGGTAAAAATCTTGATCGAGAAACTATAATCATCTCTGAAATCCCATTCCAAGTAAACAAAGCTCTTGTATTAGAAAAAATTGGGGATCTGATTAGAGACAAAACTATCGAAGGTATTTCTGATTTAAGAGATGAATCTGATAGAAATGGGATGAGAATAGTTATTGAAATTAAAAAAGATATTCAAGGTGATGTTGTTTTAAATCAATTGTGGCGTCACACCAGATTGCAAACAAGTTTCCCCGTAAATATGTTGGCTTTGGATAATGGACAACCGAAGCAAATGGGTCTTATTGAAATTCTCAGAGCTTTCATAGATTTTAGATTTGAAGTTGTGACAAGAAGAACTAAGTTTTTGCTCAACAAATCTAGAAATAGAGCTCATATTTTAGCGGGATTAATGGTTGCAATAACTAGTATTGATGAAGTTATAGAACTAATAAAAAATTCTTCTGACCCAGATAATGCAAGAAAAGAATTGTGTGCAAAATCTTGGCCGGCTAAAGAAGTTGCGCATTTTATAAAATTAATTGATGAACCTGACCATCAAATCATTAATGACCATTATAAATTATCAGTAGCCCAAGCTAAAGCTATTTTGGAATTGAGATTACAACGACTTACAGGAATGGAAATAACAAAATTAGAAAAAGAAACAGAAGAATTATCTAATAAAATAGAAAAATATTTAATTATCCTCTCTGATAAAAATAAACTTACGGATTTAATACAAAAAGAACTTGATGAAGTTTTAACGAAAATTGATGATCCTAGAAGAACTGAAATCAATGACAGTGCAGTTGATCATGATGATGAAGATCTTATTCAGAAAGAAGACATGGTTGTAACAGTTAGCCATAGAGGGTACATAAAAAGAGTTTCTTTATCTACTTATCGAGCGCAAAGAAGAGGTGGTAAAGGTAGAGCAGGCATGAAAATGAGGGATGAGGATACTGTTACCTCACTTTTTGTAACTAACACACATACACCAATTTTATTTTTTACATCATCAGGCATGGTTCACCAATTAAAATGCTATAAATTGCCTGAATCAGCACCTCAGGCTCTTGGTAAGCCAATGATTAATTTACTTCCAATAGAGCAAGATGAAAAAATTCATACAGTAATGCCTATGCCAGAAAATGAAGAGACATGGAAAAATCTACAAATTATCTTTGCCACTAAAAACGGAAATATTAGAAGAAATCAATTGAGTGATTTTACTAATATTCGACAAAATGGAAAAATTGCTATGAAACTTAATGAAAATGATGAATTAGTTTCTGTTATTCCGTGTACTGATAAAGATAATGTATTATTAGCAACTAGGTTAGGTAAAGCAATAAGGTTTGATGTTAATGATGTGCGGGTTTTTGTAGGTAGAGGCTCATCAGGAGTGAGAGGAATAAAATTAAAACCTAATGATTATGTTGTATCAATGTCATTAATACCTCAGTTAGAAAAAAGATATATTCTATCTGTTACTGAAAATGGATTTGGTAAAAGAACGCCGATTGAAGATTATAGAATGACTAACAGAGGTGGTCAAGGTGTCGCAAACATTGATTGTTCAACTAGAAATGGACCAGTCGTTGCATCATATGTGGCTTCTGAAGAAGATCAAATAATGCTTGTGACTAACTCAGGAAAACTTATACGTATTCGTGTTCATGGAGGAGAAGGGGACTCAATTAGAGTAGCAGGAAGAAAGACACAAGGTGTAAGACTTTTTGATGTTGATAACGAAGAAAAGGTGGTTTCAGTTGCTTTGTTAACTGAGGGTGATGAAGAAGAAAATCCTGACGAAAATAACAATCAAGTTGCAATTGATTGATATAAAAATTATAATATAAATAGATGTGTAAAAAGGGTTTTTGTTGAAAAGAATAGCACTATATCCTGGAACTTTTGACCCAGTAACAAATGGCCATTTAGATATAATTTATAGAGCAAGTTCAATATGTGATGTTCTAATAATTGGTGTTGCAGAAAATATAGGGAAGAATCCTTATTTTAAAATTTCGCAAAGAAAATCTTTAATTCAAGATGCTATTAAACAAAATTTTAAAAGTTCAAAGAGAATATTAGGTGAAATTCTAGTTGAAAGTTTTGATAATCTTCTTATTGACTTTGCTAGAGCTAGTTCTGCAACAATGATTATAAGAGGACTTAGAGCTGTTTCTGATTTTGATTATGAATTCCAAATGGCAGGTATGAATGCAAGGTTGGCAAATGATATAGAAACTATTTTTTTGACTGCCTCTGAAAATCATCAATTTGTTGCATCAAGATTTGTTAAGGAAATATCGCATTTAGGTGGTGATATTTCATCATTCGTCCCAGCAAATGTTAATGTTGCAATGCAGAATAAAAAAATATAAAAAAAACTGAAATTTTAAACATAAAACTTGATTCTAATACCATTATCAAATAGTTTCATGTTGTCTTAGGGCGCGTAGCTCAGTTGGTAGAGCAATTGACTTTTAATCAATGGGTCACAGGTTCGAATCCTGTCGCGCTCACCACTTTCCCTCAAATGGATAGTGGTTGTAAATACAATCACTTAGCTAACAAATTATTAAAGAGATTATCTTATTTAAAACACCCTTACCTAATCTGCACCTGTTTGGCACTTATCTCGTACTAAAAATAGGTCAAAAATAGTTGTTTTTTATCCCCAAAATACTCTGTAAAAGTCTGTTAGATTTTTTTCAGCAATCCCAAAATAAATTTAGTATGACAAGTTAAGTTTAAAAAATAGTCTTTTTAATAAGCAAAAGTATTTTACTTACCATAAAGTTAATAAGTTTAATTGTATACTG
>CACNGC010000007.1 GCA_902619805.1 uncultured SAR116 cluster alpha proteobacterium
CAGATAATTTATTCATTTTATTAAAGAATTCAATTTCTGAAAACGGCTCACACTTTCTAATATTATATTTTTCTGTTTTTGTAATATTCATTTTGCTTAAAATTAATGTCTTTCTATCTAAAGAATAAGCGTAAATATTTAAACTATCTTTATATGTCCACTTAATTTCATTTTCATTAGATAAAAATCTTTTTTTCTTTCGAAGAGTTGTTTGAATATTCTCACTTACTTTAATTTTATCACCAATTTTTCTTATATAATATATAGCTACTTTATTAATTTTAAAATGAAATCCAATTTCTGTTGGTATATTATTTGGCATAAATGAAGAAGGATCTATATGTTCTAACTTACAGTCTAAACACTTACAGACAATTCCTTTACCATCCACACTACCAAAAGATGGAAAAGACTGTATTAAAAGTATCAAAGTTATTATAAAAATTTTTTTCATTATTAAATTCTCAAAATCTTAGTTGATATAATTACTAAATTTTCTTTTACATTAATTATTTTATAATCTTTTAATCTTTTCAATCTTTTTTAATATTTTTGTCTATTCATATAAACTAACTTTGGGATCCATTCTAAACCGCTAAATATTTTTAGTTATTACTATTTAAGAAGTTTCAAATTGTTTTAATATCCAATCCTATATCAGATAATGATTTAATAAGTTTTAATTTAAACTCTCTTTTGGAATTTAATTTTTTTACAGATAGTTGTTTGGTTTCAATTGTAACATTGCATTTAATATATAATAGATAATTACCATATATCTGTCTAAATTTATTCCACTGTTACCGATTGGATTGAACTGATGAAATAAGTTGTTATCACAATCTACCCTGCTCTCTGCTTTTTTTTTACTCTGTTTCTTTTAGAAACAAATTTCATAACTTCATTAGTTGTATCAGTTTTTTTACCTTCTACCACTTTGTATTTTCTTGGTTTTGTACCTTCTACAACTTCTAATGCATCATCAACAATCTTCATCTTGAAATGGAAATTAATAGTATGTCCGTTTTGTATCTTTTTCTTTCCATCTCTATCCAACCCATAATCACCTTTAACAACAATCTTATCTAAAACACCTTGCAGAAAGTCCTTTTGTTTCTTCTCATTAGAGGTGTTGAGTTCCATTGTCTCTCCATACTTCTCAACCCAATCTAACCAGTTCTTATCTTGTCCTAAATCATCAATTTGTTTTTCAGTCTCAACCAATAGAGTTTTTCTGTTTTCTAATTCATCTCCATATCTGGAAATAATCTTATCAACTACGTTTGAGTCCTTTTCACCCATTCCCTTTTGGATTTCTATTTCAACAATGTTGTCCTCTATATTCTCAATTTCTTTTTGGAGTTTCTGTATCTTCTTTTCTAAATTTTTTTCTGTTTCTTTAATGTTGGTTCTTTTCTCATACTGTTCTTGCATTACTTCCTTCTTAAAGTTTTCTTTAAGTATGTGAGATTTGCTTACCTTGTCTTTAACAAACCCCAGAACATATTCGTTGAAGGAATCCATTTGGAGAGATTTTGTATTGGTGCAAACAGAACCATCACCACTCTTCCAATCATAATGTTTAGAAAGACAGTAATAAGTTCTGGTATTAACTTTATAACCTAATGAAGAGGTTGATTTGAGATGCCGAGAACCATAGTTTCTGCCGCACTCACAAACCATAAAATCTTCTAATAATGAAAAGTGCTGTTTGTTATTTGATGGGTTTTTAAGATTGCCAGTAATCTTTTTATTAACCCTATTGAACTGACCTACATTAATAACCTTGGGTATTTTGTAGGAAAAACTCTCTTGGACTTTTTTGATATATTGAGTGTGAATTCCAGTATAGGACTTATTCTTCAACATTACATTGAGAGTACCTAAACTCCATAATCCATTCTGGGTTCGTCTTGGTTCTACACCTTCTCTATCAAGAATATCTTTTATCTCTTTTGTAGATTTTCCTTTTTCATATGAGTCAAAAATAAACCTTACCCATTTGGATTCTTCTGGATTTATCTTCCATTCTTTATTGACTGTTTTGTATCCAAATAAGGGAGTGCCACCAAGATAAACTGGTTTCTTTGGTGCATCTTTTCTCAACCGATATAGTTTTCCTTGAATAGATTTATTTTGTCTTTCTTCGTTCTCTAACTGCTTTGATGCAGTCAAAACATTATAAGTAAATCTCTCTGCCGGACTGTCTAAATCAAGAAGACTTGGTGTTTCACCTTCATAAAGATTTATCTTGTGTGTTTCCAAATAATCCCTACGAAAAAGGAGAGAGTCAGTCATATCTCTAAACAATCTACTTCTATCACTTACCCACAGATTTTTAACTAACCCACTTCTAATATCATATTTGAGATTTTCTAAAACTTGACGAAACTGAATAGTAGAACTTCTTGCACCCTCATTATGAAACCTTGGTTCTAATCCAAGTTTCTTTGCAACTTTGACTCCCAAGTCTTTTTGCACCTCAAGAGAATTGCCCTCTTTCTTCTGTTCTTGGGTACTTACACGAAAATAAATGTCTAAAAACTTGTAAGACATTATGCAACCTCACCTAATACCCTGCTGATTGAACCAAGACCAATATTCATTTCATCTCTAATCTTTCGGTATGAATATCCCTGCTCTTTCAACTCAATAATTTTTTGTTTTTTCTCTTCAGTAATAAAATCCTTACCACCATATTTTTTACCCAAACTTCTCATTCTGTTAATTGCAGACATTTGCCTGTTGGATTGGATTGATTTTTCCATCTCACTAAAGATGCTGACAAAATAGAAAAATAATTTAGACATACCACCATCATCAGTATCTAAATTCTGTTTCCAACTAAACAAAGAGATATTGTAATCATCAAATAAAGATAGAGTTTTAACTACCTCACTCACACTTCTCCCAAGTCTGGATAAGTCATAGACAACTACTTTTGTGTAAGGTCTTTTTTTCAAGTCTCCTAACATTCTGGATAGTTCTTCTCTGTCCTCATTCTTCTTTGTTCCAGAAACAACTTCCTTATAAGTCTCAACTATTTTCCAACCTCTTCTTTCACATAGTTCCAGAAGTTCAACTTCTTGATTGTCTGTAGTTTGACCCGAACTACTTACTCTCAAAAACAATGCAACTTTTTCCATATTCTTCGACTCTCTATTTCATCAGTTCAACAATTATAGTATAACAATATTTCTAACAAAAGTCAAGTTTGATTGATTTTACTGATGAAATATTTTTTTACAATATCGTCTGTAATCGTTATATAGAAACAGTTACAGAGGTATATGACTTGACTTTTGATTCATTTTATGCTACTTTAATAATTGCAAGGATGAAAGAAATAGTCGCAACGAATCTTATTCGTTTTCCGTAGGTTCTCTCCAATAACTCGCATCATCAAAAAATATAACTAACTTATAAGGAGACTCGTAATGAGTATTAAACCTATTAGTGCGAAGGAACACGCACTCAAATCTTTTAGTGTTCCATATGAACTTTGTTTAATTGAAAGACATACAATTCTTCTGGATGCGTATTCCAAAGAAGATGCAATCCAACAAGTAGAGGAGATGAACTCTAATCTGGAATTATTATTGGAATCCAGTATCGCAGAGGAGTTTGAGATTGATGAAGATGGAATAGTTTGTGAGGAGAATGATGATGAGTAATCGATACGAAATAGAAACTTTACTTACAACAACAGAAGAAGAGTGTTGTGCAAGAGAAGATATAAAAGAAATAAAAGATTATTTAGAAAAACACAATGATATTGAAGATTACTCAATTTCATATGGAATGTACTGGGAAGGTGATGACATCAGGCAACCTTTACACGACTATAGTTGTCAATTTCTTGTAAATGCAGAAAATGTTGAATCTGTAAAAGAAATTATGAGTTCGATATTTTTTCATATTGAAACAAAGATATTACAATATAGTGATATGAGTTTTTATGATGAAGCAGACGAATTAAATATTCGATTAATTGAGTATAATGAAGTTGCTTAATTATACTTTTTGACACTCATAGAGAACTCAAAAATTATAAATAGTAAGGAGTCCATAGTTGTTGCTGGACTCCTTTTTTACTTTTTACTGAAAGGAACAAACATGAAAAATATTAATCATAATCAAAAACTATTTATAACGATTGTAGATTACTTAGAGACTGTAATTGCAAAACCATCTCTTAAACAATTTGATGTAGGTAATTATTCGCAACTTGCATATGCGTTAAATCTTCAAGGAATAAGAAATAGTAAGGGGAAAGAACTTACAAAAGAAACAATCAAAAAATGTATCCAAAGAACAAAAAACAAAGAACAATTTTACCCAGAAGTTTTTTGTAAGAAACCTTGGGAGAAAACCTCTTTATGGGACTTTATAAAAGATACTGATACTCAAACCCAAAAGTCAAAGAGTGAAGAGGATTTAGATAAATTTACTTGGGGTATTATCAGTAACAATCATAGTCATTTTTATGGGGAGAAAAATTATGCGTAGTGTCCCCAGAACTAATGAATCTCTTATAAATAGTTTTGTCAGTAATAAAGAAATACCTTTATCCAAAAACAACATTACTGATGAAGTTTCCTATAATGATTTATCCTCTAAAAACTGGAACGTCAGTTCCAATCAACACCTTGCAAAAGGTGTTGATTATTCCAGTCCCAATTATGAATTGAAACGAACCAAAGAGTTTATAAAACACTACCGAAGACTGAAGAAGGATAGTGATTTCTGGTTATGGAAAAACCCTATTGGAAGAATGGTAATAAAGAATTGGTTGGATAAGGAAATAGAACAACTCGTTGAAATTGGAAATCATAAACCCAATAAACACCCTTATTCGTATGAAGAGTATTGCTATCTCACAGACCAGAGATTGAAGAATAAATATAACAAAAAACTAAAAGAAGGACTCTGGTTTGGAGAAGAAAAAAATAAACCAGAAGAGTGGTAATTAAGGGAAACACTATGACTAATTTTACACCTACTTATCTTCACCACCGACAAAGGGAAGAAGAGAAAATAAGAAAACAACAAAGAATAGATTTTGCGTTAAGAAATGAACCAAATAATTCAACTTCTGTTGCAAGTGATTCAATCACATTCACCAAGAAACATAAACAGAGTATGAGTGATGCACTTGCAGAGGTAAGAAAGAATGAAACAACTATTCCAGATGGACTGCATATGCGTCCAGAGAACCATAAGGGGTTCTATTAATGTCTATTGAAAGAGATTTAAGGGAAGGTCTTATAACAGAAGAACCAGAACAATTAGATGAATCTTTAATGGGATTATTAAGGACTGCTGCGATTGCAATTAATGTAAGAAACACTCTTCAATCTGGTAAAAAGGTTCAATCTTCTGCGACAGAACTGCGACAGATAGGGACTAAACTAAAAAGAGATAAAACCACCGAAGACGCACAAAAGACAATTGCAGAGGGTTTTGTCGCACTTTCTAAAACCTTTGAGAGTTTAGAAGAAATGTTGCGAAGAAATGCGTACATTTCTGCATCTGGTGGTTTGTTTAGTGATAGGACTTATAATCTTTTACGCAAAATGGAAAAGAAACGTAGGTAAGTGCGTAAGAAATATAAATACTTGCGTAAAACAAATTTAGTTTAGGAGAAATTGATGAAGAAGTACGACTATCAAAGAAGTATTAGATTAAATGATGATGTAAAACAGTCCTTGGAAAAGATTTGTGAGGTTTATAAAGTTAATGAATCCGACTACATACGCAATTCATTAGAAAAAAACCTTATAATTGATATGCAGAGTAAAGGACTTAAACCTACCTTTTCCTCATTCTTACAAACTGCGTAAAAACCTAAAAAATATAAAAAAGAATATGGTTCTCTTGTGATTTGATTTTGTAATTTATGAACCAAGAAAGGGTGTCCCAATGTAAAGATTGGAACACCCTATTTTTTGGAAATTTTACTTAAGGAAAACCAAGGGTTTTAGAGGGTCAATTTTGGGTACATTGGAACAAAGGTGTAAATAAAGGTGTTGAACTTTATTTTTTGCAAACAAGATTAAGTATTATTTCATTTATATCGTTTGGAGGTGGATACACCCAATCTGGTGAGACTTTAATTCCGTAATAAAAAGCACCAGCACTTGACATAGGTTCAGCAGATACCGAAGCACTTAACATCTTAAATCTAAACCTATTACAATCACCTTGATTATATGATTTTGTACTCATTACGTTATTTACTGGTTTTAAGTAATCACTCATATCCCACCAATAGACATACCCTCCGTGAAATCTTATTCGGTCAAAATCTACATAATAATTACTACCTAAAGTATCTTCACCTACTTTCGTCCATTGTGCGTAAGAGGAAGATGAAAAATTTATTATCAAAAAAAATAATGCGAAAATAAGAAAAAGACATTTTGTTTTTAATACTATCATTTCAATAGAATAACCTACCCCATTAAATCTAACAATATTTTCTAATCTATAAATGCAATAAAGATACTAATACAATTACCATTTTGTATTATTTGTTTATTAACTGTTTTTCTTAAACTTCACTTTGCCTGGGTAAGTTTTATATCTTTCAATTATCTCATCTATTTTGTCTGTGATATTTCGACAATCTAATGTAATAACATGGGGTTCTCCAACATAAGTCCCAATAAATATACCCCCCCAATCACTCTTGTAATATCTCTTCAATTCAAGACTATATCCACCTACAATATTGTATTTTTGGAAACTTAATGAGTCTTGTCTAATAGTAAGTCTTCCCAGATAATACTTTAGAGTTCGACTACTATTATTATAAAATGACGCAATTTTGGATTTAATTTCTCCTTTTTGTGCGAAAAAACTTGTATCAAAATATTCTGCTGAATCATGTTTCAATTGAAATTTTATTTTTTCACCAACAGTTTGATAAATTAATGACAACTTATCTCCAATTTTGGGTTGGTTAGTGTAATGAGAATATCTTTTAGGTTTTCCTTCTTTAACCTTAATAATAATTTGGTCTGTAATTTTACAACTCATTTCACCTGCTAATGTTGTTTTGTTTGCATTGTACCATTTATTCCATTCTTCAAGGTTTGATGCAAAAATGTTTGGAGAAATAATAATAAAGATGAATGTGAAAAATATTTTATTATTAAACATTACCTAAAATACCCTTTCTCACACCAATACTTTACTTCAACACCAATTTGATTTTGGAATAAATCACGAGCAATAAGACAGTTTTTCCAATTGTAATCAAATCTACCTTTTTTAGTTTTATCTTTCGCATCAAAAGTTGCGATATGGTAGCGATAATCATCACCAAGAAGACTGCTTCTATATAAAGTTGCAACTTCTTTGTCATCACTTTTGGCATATGCGTAAGTTGTAAAAAGAATTGAAATAAAAATGATTGTTAAACCTATCATCAAAAACAATCTTTTATAAACTTCTATCATTTCTTAAATCCATTAAATTCACCTAATTTTTTTCCTAACATAGTTCCATCATCAATATAGATAATACCTCTTAAAGAACCATCTGTGTATTCTCTTAATTGAAGATTACCTTGTCCATATTTGTCATTCCACTTGAACCAATACCCATGTTGATTTGTTCCTGTAAATGCAATATTTCCTTTTTCTAATTTATTATTAAAGTTATAATAAAATAATCCTCGTGCGAGATTTTGAGTAAATCCAAAATTCAATCCAGACTTTTGATTATGTCGGTTAATAGTTCCCTTATATCTTAATGGAACAGTATTATCCCATTTAATATTTGGAGGAGTTAATAATCTTTTCTGTGCAATAATTTTTTTTGATTTTGCAATTTCTTGTTCTTGTTTTTTCTTTTCATCTTTTGCTTGTTTGTTCTTTAGATATAAATCTCCAATCACTTCCAGAGATTTTAGAACTCCACCACCAGAACCATCTTTAGATAAATCTGCAATGGAGGTATTACAAAACAATTCATTACATTTAAGAATTTTATCTACATTAGGATTCACTATTCCTTTCATGTAATATTTCTTTATTTTATTAGATGCATATCTATTTGCTTTTACTCTTTGTGGATTTGCTGGGTGACTCCTATAAAATGCATATTGTTCAATTCCTTGAAATTGTTTTTCCCAGATTGTTGCACTTCCTTCTGGGTTAAATCCTGCTAATGCAGTATAGACAATTGCAATCCTATCTGCTTCTTGTTCATTGATATTTGTAAATGAAGTAGAATATGCACCTGTAGGTTTATCTCCAAAAACATCTTTAATTTTTAGAAAATAAGTTTCTTCAATATGTCCTGCTGTATTATGTGCAAGTTCATGTGCAATCACATATGCAAGTTCATCATCATTGGTCTTTTCTAATAACCCTGAGAAGACTACAAAGTATCCACCACCAAATGCAAGTGCATTAAAATCTTCGTAATCTATAACTTCATATTTAACTTTGTCTTTATGATTTCTGTAGTGACTTGCATCTACTAATCTATCTACAATTCTTTTAACTCTTTTGTATTCTGGTGCATCTGGTGAAAATACTTTTACTCCATCTTTTCCTGCTTTTCTTAAAATAAGATTTAGAGATTTTTGTCCTTGTTTGCGATAATATTTTTCATTATGGAAAGGACTATCAATAGTTCTTAAACCTGTAATTGCGTCTTTCTTAGAAACACCATCTGCAATCTTTCCCAGAAATTTATCTACATTATTCCAAAATGAAGGTTCTTCATCTGCAAAAATAGATTGTGATAGTAATAAAAAAACTATGACTAATATATTTCTCATAGTTGTAGTTTAACCAAAGTTCTATCAATGAGTAAATAAGGATTAAATCAGTCTGGATTCCTTTCCCAAATAACCTTCATTTTCCCCCATACTGGTTTGTATTCTCTCTGCATATCCGTTAATCTGTTTTCTCTCTCTTTATGTCGTTTGAGAACCGAATAGACAGAGTTTCCAGTAATACCCCACTTATTCCCTCTATGAGTGGTTATACCCTTATCATTTAGGTGTTTGGTTATTCTACGATAAGACATTCCAGAGACCTGAAGAGACTTGATGTAGTTGTGAAGTTCTTCTTGTTCTGGTGTGTATTTCTCATTTTGTTTATAGATAAACTGGTTCGTTTTGACCGAAACACAAAAACAAAGATAGTGAGAAAACTTGGGAATTTTTATTTCATCAGTAGAGGAAACAACCGTAGTTATTTCATCAGTTGAATCTACTCTACTGTAACTGATTTTGCTAAATTCCTTGGTTGATCCACATCAGTGCCTCTTTCATTAGCAACATGATAAGCTAATAACTGAGCTGGTATTGCCATAAGAAATGGTGATAATAAAAATTTAAAATCCTTTTCAAAATTTGGTATTTCTATTTTATGATGAGCAAACGAAGCCTTTTGAATACAATTTTTGTCTGCAATTAAAATTATTTTTGCACCTCTTGAGTAAGCTTCTTGCAAGTTGCTTATTGCTTTATCTTCGTTACCATCCGATACTAAAAACATAATTACTGGCACTTGATCTTCAATAAGGGCAATTGGACCGTGCTTCATTTCACCAGCTGCAAACCCTTCAGCGTGAATATAACTAATTTCTTTTAACTTCAATGCGCCCTCTAATGCAATAGGATACAAAAGACCTCTGCCAAGAAATATTATGCTTTTTGCATTTTTTATATTCTGAGCTACCAGCTTTACTACATTTGCCATATTTAACATTTGTGCAACAGCGTTAGGTAAAGCTAATATATTAAAACAAATTTTTTGTATTTGATCTGTTGTGATATTGTTAAATTTTTTTCCAAGAGCAACAGCAATTAAAAATAAAATAACTAACTGAGACGTAAAAGATTTTGTGCTTGCAACACCTATTTCTGCTCCAACTCTAGTATATAAACTATAATCTACTTCCCTGTCTATTGTACTACCTTCAACATTAACAATTGCAATAGTATTAAGTCCAAGTTCTTTACCATGTCTCAATGCCATAAGCGTGTCCAAACTTTCACCAGACTGTGAAATAACTAACATAGCACTTTGGCCAAAAACAGATGGTTTTCTGTATCTATATTCTGACGCTAAGTCAATTATAACGGGTAAGTCCGCAAGTTGCTCTATCCAATATTTGCCAACCATCGCAGCATAATAACTCGTCCCAGCCGCAGATATAAGTAATGTATTTTTATTTTTAAATCCTAATTTATTAAGATCTATTTTAATTTCAGAGTTGTTTTTAATAAGAGTTGAAATTGTTTGAGGAATTACTGAAGGCTGTTCAAATATTTCCTTTTCCATAAAATGTCTATACCCACCTTTTGAAATTAGACCAATTTCAGCTTTTATATTGATAATTTTTCTATCAACCTTTTCGTCATTCAAATTAAAAATCTGAACATCATCCAAATTAACTAATGCATGATCACCGTCTTCTAAGTAAATTATTCTTTGGGTTAGATGATCTATTGAGTGAGCGTCTGATCCTACAAAGTTTGATTTATTACCCAAACCAATTGCTAAAGGTGACGAATTTCTTGATACAAATAATTCGGATGGAAAATCTAGACTCATTGCTACAAACGCAAATGCACCCCTAATATCTTTTAAAACCATCCTACCTGATTGTAGCAAATTATTTCCTAATTTGATATATTTAGTAAAGAGATGTGGTAATACCTCAGTGTCAGTCTGACTTTTAAAACTGTATCCCTCTAACAAAAGTTTATTTTTTATTGCTTCATAATTTTCAATAATACCATTATGGACAACAGCTACTTTATTTTCACTTATTAAAGGATGAGCATTTTCAAGGCTAACATTACCGTGTGTAGCCCACCTTGTATGACCTATAGCTATTGAAGGAACAGATTGTAGATTTAAGTGAGATACTTCGCTTAATTTATTAATTAAATTTATTAGTTTTCCCTCTGATTTAATATTATGAAGGGTTCCATTAGATACTGAAGCAACACCTGCGGAGTCATATCCTCTATATTCAAGTTTTTTTAAACCTTCAATAACGAGTTCATTTGCATTTTGTTTTCCAATTACTGCAACAACACCGCACATTTGTACCTCTTTTTTAAAATTTAATTAATATAATTTTCATCATTAATTATAAAGCTTTATATTTGTTAACTTAAGAGATATAACATTTTTATGGATATTTGTTCAATTATATTAAGTGCTGGAAAAGGGAGTAGGATGCTATCAAGCACTCCTAAACCTTTACATACAATCTCTGGAAAGACTATGCTTCAATGGGTAATTGATGCTAATAAATCTGCTGGAATAAAAAAATCAATAATTATTGTCTCCAAAGAATTTGACAAAATAGATATAAATTATAAAAACATAGTCAAAGCAATACAAAAAAAGCCTTTGGGTACTGGTGATGCTGTCAAATTGGCAATTCCTTTACTTAAAAATTTTAAAGGGGCTATACTTGTTTGTTTCGCAGACACTCCTTTTATAACACCGAAAACACTTAAGAAAATTGTGAAATCTCTGAACAATGGCAATGAACTTGTATTAACTGGTTTTAAAAAAAATGATAAAAATAAATATGGAAAAATTATTTTTGATAACAATAATAAACCTTATAAAATTTTAGAGTATAAAGACTACAAAAGAAATAAAGTAGATTCGGTTTTCTGCAACGGTGGAATTATGGGCATACATAGTTCTTGTTTAAAACACTTAAATAAAATTAAAAAAAATTCATTTCAAGACGAATATTACTTAACAGATATTGTAAAAATATTAAGTATAGAAAATAAAAATATATCTTTTATTGAAATTGCTGAAGAAGAGATAATAGGTATAAACACTCAACTAGACTTATCAATTGCAGAGAGCATTTCTCAAAATTCAATCAGAAATAAAGCTATGATCAATGGTGTTAAACTAATTGATCCTAATTCAACTTTCATCAATTATGATACTAAATTTGGTAAAGATGTAATTGTACAGGCTAATGTAGTTTTTGGAAGCAATGTAATTATTGAATCATTTGTAGAAATTAAATCTTTTTCTTACATTGAAGAATGTAGAATTAAAAAAGGTTCAATAATTGGCCCTTTTGCAAGGATCAGAGGAGGTACAATTATTGGAGAAAAATCTAGGGTTGGCAACTTTGTTGAGATCAAAAAAAGCAATATTTCAAATAAAGTTAAAATTAACCATTTATCATATGTTGGGGATAGTGAGATCGGATTTTCTACCAATATCGGGGCTGGTACTATTACATGTAATTACGATGGCAAAAATAAGAATAAAACAACAATAGGCAAAAATACTTTTGTTGGTTCAAACTCAACTATAATAGCACCAATTAAAATAGGTGACAACGTAACAATGGGTGCTGGAAGTGTCTTTAACAAAAATATACCTAACAACAATCTTTCAATTGGCAGAGCCTATCAAATTAATAAAAAGAAAAATAAAATTAAATAAATTCTCTAAAATAAACATTATTTTTTAGATTGTTCAGAATAATTAAAACTAAAATTATTATTTATATAGAAAAGAAAATATTTAAATATAAAGTACATAAATTTAAGGGTTATTACTTTATGTAATTGAATTTAATTTATAAACCTAAATTATTTAAAACACTAAAAACAATGTAATTCATAATTTTAATGGACGATCATCAAGAAACTAGAGGTTGTATCTTAAGCCATGGAGGGTTGCCTTCATCCCATAACTTATTAAGTTTAATATTGTCTCGAAGGGTATCCATTGGATGCCAGAAACCTCTATGATGGAATGCTCCCATGACACCATCTTTTACGGCTCTTTGAAAAGGTTCAGCCTCTAAAGGTATATTACTTTGATTAGCAACTATATACTTTAAAAAACTTTTATTTAGAAGCATAAAACCGGCATTAACAATTTCCAAACTAAACTCAGGTTTTTCAATAAAAGTTTTTACTTTATTTCCTTTAACAACAAGACTTCCATATCGTGATGTTGGATTAATCGTTGTTATCGTTATCTCAGCTTTTGTCTTATTATGTTGATCGACGAGATTTTGAAGATTTACATTACCAACGCCATCGCCATATGTAAGAAAAAATTTATCATTCAAGAATGGCTTTAATTTAAGCAAGCGTGAACCTGTCTGTGTTAAATTACCAGTATCAATTAATGAAATTTTCCAACCTTTATATTTATTTTTAATAATACTTAAACTTTCTTTTTTATTAAAATCAATATGTAAGTCACTACCAAGAAACAATTTTTCATAAAAATATCTCTTAATAACTTCTTGTTTGTATCCACAAGCAATAACAAATTCTGTATGACCTTGAATACTATAAATTTCCATTATATGTTCTATTATTGGTATATTACCAATATTAATCATCGGTTTTGGTATAGAATTTGTTTTTTCTGATAACCTTGTCCCTAATCCACCTGCAAATATAACTACTTGCATTTATACCTCCTCATAATATTCAATCGTCTTTCTTAAACCGTCAACAAGTTCAGTATTTCCAATTAAAAATTCTTTTTGGGTATACTTTTTTAAATTAGATTTTAAATTTGTTGATTGTTTTTCAGAACTAATTACGTAATTTTTTGGAACTTTTATACTAATATCTTTTCCCTTTTCATGTGCTATATTTTGTAAAATACGTTTTATATTACCAACAGTAGACGTGGTTTTACCAATTACATCATAAACTATATATCCTTTATTAGAATTAGAAATTAGATTTAATAAGAGTTTCTGAAAGTCTTCTGAAAAAAGAAAGTTGCGAACAGCAGTACCATCATTTCTTATTTCAATCTTATTATGCTTTACAATTGATTTACAAAGATCAGCAATTAAAGTCCATCCAATATTTGCTCTATTGGTTTGCTGGGGTCCATAGACATTTGATAGCCTCAAAATAGTAGCGTTGCCGTAAAGTTTAAGTAATTCTTCACATGCTAAATGAGTATATCCATAGATATTGATCGGATCTGTTTTATTGGAATCAAATTTTTGATCTTTATAAACCTGCATAGTAGAGAGATATAAAATCTTTGTAGATTTTGACTTAAGTTTTATTGCTTGGATAATATCTCCTAAAATTCCACAATTAACATCTATTGTGTGTCTATAATCTATTTCTGATTTATTATGGTCCAATGATATACAAAATAAAATATGACTATAGTCGGAAAGCTTTAAATTGATTTCAGATATTCTAGATTTGATTTGGAAATAGCTTTTTACAAAGTTAAGAAGGTTTTTATCAACTTGATTTGTTGTACCTACTCCATCAACCTGCCAACCTTTAAAATATAAAGCTGCCGCAGATAATCCTCCTAAATATCCATTAACGCCAAATATAAGAATTTTTTTCATCTGTGAACTATTTCCCAACTATAATCACTAAAACTTTTATCTGATGGTGAATATCTCAACATCTCATCTGGTTCATGAGTTAAGTCACTGCAATTACAAATTATGGCTTTTTTATTTCCAATTACCTTATAACCATTAGCTACTCCTGGTGGAATTTGACACAAAGAATAATTCAAATCACCTAGATAATGTTCTTCAAGTAATTCATAAGTCTTAGATTTTTTTCGTTTGTCCAACAGGACTAGCTTAATCATACCTTCAACAACAACATAGTTTTGGGTTTGTCTCGTATGTAAATGCCAACCTTTAATCACATTTGGATATGCAGTAGAAAAATAAACTTCACCAAATTTTATGAATTCACTATCCGTAGCCTTAAGCATATGCATTATTGACCCTCGTTCATCAGGAATTATATTTTTTTTTACAATTATTACACCTTCTATCTTTGACATTTATATTTCCTTTTTAATATGTTTTTAATTAGAAAATTAGTTAAGTTTTATTACAGAGATAAATAATAACTTACATCCAATTCAGAAATGAAAAAATTTGTAATAGAATAATCACTATCAGCATTTGAACTTAAAGTGTCAAATTCTAGTTTTAATATCATTAATAAATTTATTAGCAAAATGAATTAATTTATATTAAGTCCCCTAAAAAATGACTCTTTCAAAATTAAAATAGTTTAGTCCTTGGATTACTGTTTTTTTGTTGTAACATTTTCAGACGAAAATATTGTGTAGAATTTCTAAAATCGTTAAAATGGTCCTTTCCATATTTTTCAATTTTTTTAAAATAAAAATTTGTAAGTTCTTCAACAGTATCTTCTAGAAGATGTAAAGGCCATTTGCGTTTATACCAAGTTTCAAATTTTGAAAAATTAACAGTATAACTTCTAGAATCTGTAGGATTTGTATCTGCGATTGAAATTTTTGCATTAGTTAATTTAGAAATATATTCAGCTAATTCTTTAATTCTAAAAGTAAAAACTTTAGAACCAACATTATAAACTTGAAAAAAATTGTCTATAGGAGCATTTAAGGAATATTTCATTGACATTGCCATATCCTTTACATTGATAAAAGGTCGCCATGGCATTCCATCACTCAAAATTTCTATTTTACCAGTCGTCAATGCTGAAATTACAAAATCATTTAGAGCTAAATCTAACCTTGTTGATCGAGAAACGCCACATGCAGTTGCAAATCTAAGACATATCACTTTTAAATTTTCTCCAGCAACTTTCTCAAGACCAAGTTCTGCATTTATTTTACTTTTTGCATAATCAGTAATAGGTTTTACATGATCACTCTCAACTTTGGCGTTGTCTTCCAAACTACCATAAACACTACATGAGCTAGCTAGAATAAAACGAACTTCTTTTTGACTTGATTTGCATAATTCAGCAATTCTTATAGCCTCATATTCATTTACTAAATAAGTATGGTCTGAAAATTTGACTCCCATAGGGTCATTAGAAACAGCTGCTAAATATATACAAAAGTCAGCATTAATACTTTTAAAATCAAATGTTGATTTTGATAAATACCTTACGTTGTGAAATTTATGGAAATTATCAAACCAATTTGGATCAACAACAGTCACGTTATATTCATCTTTCAGTGACTCAATCAATGGATCCCCAACATAACCAAGGCCTCCAAAAATAATTACACTTTTTTTTTCTGACATTTATAAAATTACTCCTGAGCACTTTAACTACAAGTTTGATAATAGATTAATAAAAAAAAATTTCTAAAATACCTAGTAAATTGTTTAGATTTAATAAAGTATTAAACGTAAAAAAAGGTAGTAATAGTATTTTTAAAATAATTTCAGATAAAAACTCTTAAAATATGTCTCAAAATAAATAGAAAAAAAATTTAAATTGGTTAATATTCCCTATGAGACAATCTTTTATGAGTCAACAACCCTGGAGCTACAATTACATTAAATTGTTTTTTTCTCCACCAAGGAATATTAAGTTCTATTTCTACATTTTTGAAACCTCCAGGCCCCCTATTAATATTACTTTGCTCTGCTTTTTTAATTATAATTTCTAAGTATTTATCTCTATCAACAAGAATAGACTGATTAGTCCAATTAATAATTTCACTTGAGACTAAGAAAAATCCATCGGATAATCGTTCAATATCTCCTGGATGAAATTTTTCTGGGTTTTCATACACATAAATAGAATTTCCAATTAATTTTTTTGCTTTTAATGGCCGGAAAAATCTTTTTAAGTATGTTAAGAAATTATTAGACCAATATTGTTTGTATTTATTTATTCCTACAAAAGGTTCTCCAGGATTGAATCTATTTCTCAAACATACTTGTATCGCATTATACTTTGACAGAAAATCGATTGACAACTTAATTTGATTATATGTAGTTTCCTTGTTTTCTATTAATTCTAAATCATTTTCTAATAATAAAATTGGGCCACTAGGCATATTATTTACTAGTATTTTTAAATGACCGAGAATTCCAATATTTTCTTTAAACAAAATTGTTTTATATTTGAATCTTTTAGCTAATTTAATTCCTTTATCAGTATATTCAGGTAAACAAATAAACTTTTTATTTGTTAATTTTGAAAGACCGTTTTTTTCATAAGAAATTAGAGAGTTTTCTAAGCTGTCATAGCCTTTCCAGCTTATTATACCTATAGAAAATGGTAGTAAATTCATTTTAATAATCCAAATAATTTAAGTTTGGCTTTATTTTGTTATTAATATTTTTTCTTCAAATTCTCGTAAACGTCTATAAACACTTGCTAACTCAATAATTGTTGGCCATGCCCTTAATAAATATTGCATAGAACTCTCGACTCTACCAAAAGCCCTTATTATTTGTTGCATTACTCCAAGAGTTACAACTCCTGCAACTATGGCCGGAGCTAAAAAAACATATGCAGACAAAACATTAGCCTGCATATAAGCCATTCGCCCAATATTAAAATATAAATATCTAATAAAACTAAAAAAATGTATAGATCTTACGTCTTCAAATAATTCTTCAATATTTTTAGGACGAACAGTATTATCATCTTCGGCAATGACAAGGAGTTTTCGGTATGCAGCTTCCTTTTTTTGCAAATCATATTCAACACCAACTAGCCTTAAAATCCATCCAAGTCCAATTAAAAAAATTGTACCTCCAATAGTCCATAACATAGCACCAGTTATTAATCCATATTGCCAGTCTCCAAAAAAATATATTGGTATACCCACAGATAACCCTAATAGTATTGGAATAAATTGAATAAGCACCATAATTGATTCTATTAAACTTGTGCCTAATGACTCCATTATGCGCGAAAATTTAATTGTATCTTCTTGTACCCTTTGTGCTGCACCTTCAATTTTACACGCCTTCTCATACACTGAATGATACCACTCAACCATCGCAGTTCGCCATCTAAATAGATAATGTGCAGTAAAAAAAATCATTATTACATATACTGATACATAAAGACCTGCTAAGTAAATGAACGAAAATAAACTATCCCAATATTCTTGCATTGTAATTGAATTGGGTTTTGAAAGAGCTTTTTGAATCATATCATAAAATTTACCAAACCATTCATTAATTTTAACGTCAATTTTAACTTGAATCCATAAAGACGATAAAATTATAAAAGAACCAAACCATGACCATAAAAACCATTTTTTTAGTTTGAAGAATCTAAACATACTTGGCCTCAATAATATTTATTACTATATCAAACAATTTCTTTATCATGGATGTTAATACTTAAAACTATCCCTACCCCAATTAACACTGTTAACAATGAAGTACCTCCATAACTTATCAATGGAAGTGGTGCTCCTACAACAGGTAATAATCCACACACCATTCCAACATTTAAACTTAAGTAAAGAAAAAACAAAAAACCTATTCCGAAAGCAACTATTTTTGAAAACAAAGATTTTACTCTAAAAGAGATTTTCATAATAGAAATAATTAAAATGCAAAATATTAATATGATAAAAATTGAACCTAAAAACCCAAGTTCTTCTGAAATTAATGTAAAAATAAAATCTGTATGTTTTTCAGGTAAGTAATTTAATCTACTTTGACTGCCTAGTAAATAGCCCTTTCCAAAAATTCCACCAGAACCAATAGCAATTTTTGATTGTATTATTTGGTATCCACTTCCTAGACTATCAAGTTCAGGATTTAGAAATACTAAAATTCTATCCTTTTGATAATCATAAAGTTGCTTCCATATAAATGGAACTGAAGAAGCTAAAATGATAAAGCACAAAATAACAAATTTCATTGAAATTCCTACAAAAAATAGAATTGCTAACCCTAATAAGATTATTGTCAAACCTGTACCTAAATCTGGTTGAGAAATTACTAAAATTCCAGGTAAAAAAATTAGAAAAAGAGGAAGAATATAACTTTTTAGTTTATCTAGTTCAATTCTTGAAACGTGATCAAAATACCTGGCCAAAATTAAAATCAAAGCTATTTTCATAGCTTCAGAAGGTTGAAAGTTCATTCCTCCTAATGTGATCCATCTTTGAACATTTCCTGTACCAACAAACTTGACTAAAATTAAGCTTAATACACCAATGAAAAATGATAAAACACTTAATTTAAAAAAAATCTTATGAGGTAAAAAAGCTAAAATAAACATTAAAAAAATTCCAAATATTAATCTAATTAAATGGTTTGTGGCCCAAGGATCCCAGTTTCCACCTGCTGCAGAGTATAAAGAAGCAACCCCAACAAGTCCGAGCAAAATCAAACTTATAATGATTAAAAAATTTAACTTATATAACTTCGAGAAAAATAAGGTTCCAAAGCTTTCTTCATAAAATTTGTTTGGTTTATAATTCATTTGGCTTGACACTCTAAACTTTAAAAATATATTTAAAAATATCTCTTGCTATTGGAGCAGCTGTAGATGAACCACTTCCTCCATGTTCAACTACTACAGTGATAGCATATTTTGGCTTTGAAGCAGGTGCGTATCCAACAAATAGTGCATGATCTCTTCTTTTCCAAGGCCTATCCTCATTTTTAATTAAACCCTTCTCTCTTTCAGCTTCAGATATTCTTACAACTTGTACTGTTCCTGTTTTTCCAGCCATTTCAACTTTTTTTGAACCAATTTGATATTTTTTTGCAGTTCCATTATTTCCTTTAACTACCCTTTCCATAGATTTTTTAATAAAATCTATATGTTGAGGATTTATGTTTAGGTCTTTAAATCTATTTTTATTTTTGTTTACCATCAATGTTGGAGTTACGGAAAATTTACCATTGGCTATTCTTGCAATCATTGTAGTTAACTGAAGAGGAGTTGTAAGTAAGTAGCCTTGACCAATAGAAGCATTTAATGTTTCACCCATTGACCACTGCAACCCATCACGTTTAAGCTTCCATTCAATATTTGGAACTACACCTTTAGACATATTTTTAATTTCAACATTATAATATTGACCTAAGCCAAGTCTTTTCATCATCAAAGCTATTTTATCTATACCGACCTTTAAACCTAATTCATAAAAATACACATCACATGATTGTTCAATAGCTTCGATTAAATTTAATTTTCCATGACCATCTTTAGCCCAACAATGAAATGTACTCTCTCCTAATTTTTTTGCGCCATCACAAAAAAATTTAGTGTTATAATCAATTATACCATTTTCCAAAGCCGCTAATGCAACTGCCATTTTTATTGTTGATCCCGGTGGATAAACACCAGACATGCTTCTATTTAAAAGAGGTGCTCTTGAATTATTTTTAAGATTATTCCAAACATTAACGTCTAAGTCGTTAGAAAAAATATTAGGATCATAGCCTGGGGAAGATAAACAACATATAAGTTCTCCATTTTCGATATCCATGACAATAAGCGAACCAGATTCAGGATTTACTATTCTATTTTTCTTGTCTTTATAAACGTAATCATTATTTATGAAATTAATATTCTTAGTCTTTTCAATTTGTTTTTTTATGTTTTCATTTTTTATAGAAACTAAAGCATTGTTACCCTTTTCAAATCTCTCAACTGCGAAGGCTTGAAGTCCCATATCTAACGATACTTGTATATCATTTCCTGATATCGTGTTTTCATAAATTTGTGATGCAACTATATGGCCTTTAGATGTCACCTCATTTCTTTTTCTACCAAACTTTCCTCTTAATTCTTTATCAAAAAATTTTTCTAGGCCTGATTTTCCTACCTCAAGCCATGAAGTATTCGGTTTTATTTTTGTTTTAGTATTTTTTTCAGAATATGGTCCAATATAGCCTGTAATATGTCCTGCAATAATACCTTGTGGGTAAAATCTTTTCTTAGTCATTAAAAAGCTTACTTCAGGAAATTCTATACTTCTAACAGCTAATTTTGATACATCTTTTTGTGATAAGTTTTTAGTTATTAAAATTTCTTTTGCGAAGTCGTTATTATTAGAATTAATTTCTTTATAAAAGTTATTTAAATCTTTCTGATCAATATTAATTACACTTAAAATATTTTTTATTATTAATTCAACATTAATATTTTTATTCCAATTAAGAACTAAAGAAAATCCATCCATGTTACCCGCAAGCAATCTCATTTTTCGATCTAAGATTCGTCCCCTTTCCGGGGCTATCATATGGTAATTAAATTGATTGTTGTCTGAAAGTTTTTCGTATCTCCTATTCTCTATCATTTGCAAGTCAAAAAATCGCCAACCTATGGCACCAACCACGCCTCCCTTAAATATTGATAATAAAAAGAATCTTTTTGAAATAGTTTTATCTAGATTTCTTTGACTAATGCTTTTCATAAATTAACTTTTAATTAAACGTGATACAAAACTAAAGAAATTTATACTAATGTTTATTAAAGGATAAAGTATTAATGTAATTCCTACATGAAAAAAAATAGGGCTTAATTCAGGTAGAGAAAAACTTATTATTAAATTAATTAAAAAAACAATGCTAAATGAAAGAATAAAAATTATTGTAAAATAGATCCATTCTTCTTGATTATCTTTGTTAACCCTTTCTAAAATTAAATTATTAGTAAAATACTTAAGCAGGAGTAGAAAGATTGAAGTAATTCCAAAATTATTTCCAATCATTATGTCGTGCAAAAAACCCGTCAGCAATAAAATTATGCTAGGAGGATTTATGTTAAATCTGACTATACAAAAATAAATAACAATTGATATCAAACTTGGAGTTGAAGTTTCAAACATTGAAAAAAAACTTAGGGATATTTGAAAGTTTAATATACAAAATAAAAAAACAAAAAGTGATGTATTAATTGAAAATTTATAAAGAAGATAAAAATTCTTGTCGTTTCTTATCAATTTCCTGTACCTTCAATTATTCTTTTTCCACTTAAATTTAAACCTTTTAAATTTATAGATGGTTTAGGTTTTTGTAATGGCGCGAAACCTTCAAAATTTTCTGGAGAAAAGGATCCAGACGGTTTATTCGTAATCACAGATATAAAAGTAAGTCTTTGGAAATCTACAACAGGTTTGACATAAAATTTACCAGAAAAACTTTTTACAATCTTTCCTATATTTATACCTGATGGTAATCTACCCCCATGTCCAGATGTTTGAACAACTTCACCATCTACTGGCTCTGCTTTTGAAGATAAAAATTTTAATTTTAGTAACTTTCCACTCTGCCCTTGTACAACTGCAGGCCAATTACTATTGGTCAAATACGCAGGTATCATGGAGTTAATATCTATTAATAATAAAATTCTGCTAGTTTTTAAGCCAACATTTACTACATATCCAACTAAACCAAGCGAGGATATAGCTGGCTGTCCTACTTTAATGCCATAATTTTCACCTGCATTTATTAATACTGTATTAGCAAAAACACCTCCAGGTGCTGTAATAGCTCTTCCAGTAATAATTTTGTTTTTTTCTTCAGGCAAAACTTTTAGTAGTTGTCTTAGTTCCAATAATTCAAGCTCTTGACTTGATGATTTACTATTTATCACTTTAAGTTTTCTAACTTCGCTTTTAAGTCTAATATTCTCTTCTCTTAGAGAACCTGCAGATTTCACATCTTCAAATACTCCTGCTATTTCATTAACTGGTCTATTTAAAGCAAATGTAGCAGGTGCCAAAAAATCAGAAAGAAAGGCCTTAATATTCCTAATAGCAACAAGATCTAATTTACCTAAAAACACTAAAGTTAGGCATAAGAATATCAAGATAAAGTTAAAATTTTTACTACTTTTAAAAGATTTTAAATTTGACGGCTTACCTGAAACCAACTTTTATCACTCATAATTAATTTTTTGTTCAGTATTAAGCACCAATGAGAACATTTCTCAACGACTTCATTTCATCTAGGCAACGTCCTGTTCCCATCACAACACAAGTTAGTGGATCTTCAGCAATAACTACAGGTAAACCTGTTGCTTCTCTTATTGTTGTATCGAGCTCACCTAGAAGAGCTCCTCCTCCAGTTAAAACTATCCCTCTTTCAACAATATCAGCAGCTAATTCTGGAGGAGTTTGCTCTAAAGCAGTTTTTGTTGCTTCAATAATTTGACCAACGGGTTCAGATAAAGCTTCACAGATCTGAGCTTGATTTATTTCTATCTCTTTAGGAACACCATTAACTAAATCCCTACCCCTAACTTCAATACTAGCTCCAACGCCATCTTTGGGAATTTTTGCTGTAGCAATACCTTTTTTTATCCTTTCTGCTGTCATCTCACCAATCAACAAGTTATGATGACGTCTTATAAAAGCTACTAAAGCTTCATCAAATTTGTCACCCCCAACTCTAACAGAACGTGCATAAACTATATTTCCCAGAGATAAAATAGCAACTTCAGTAGTGCCACCACCAATATCGACAACCATTGACCCTGATGCTTCGGTTACTGGCAAATTTGCTCCAATTGCAGCTGCCATTGGCTCTTCAATTAAATAAACTCTTCTAGCACCAGCAGCTTCTGCTGATTCTTGAATAGCCCGTCTTTCAACTGCGGTTGCGCCTGATGGAACACAAACAACAACTTGCGGGCTAACTAACGTTGACCGTTTATGTACTTTTCTAATAAAATGTTTAATCATTTCTTCAGCAACATCAAAATCAGCAATTACACCATCAGCCATGGGTCTTATTGCTCTAATGTTACCAGGTGTTTTACCAAGCATTGTTTTTGCTTCTTCACCAACTGCTAATACTTGTGATTTTCCTCTAATTTCGGTAATAGCTACAACTGATGGTTCATTTAAAAGAATACCCTGTCCCTTTACATAAACCAGAGTGTTTGCTGTACCTAAATCGATAGCTAAATCTGCAGAAAAAAATCCACGAACATATCCAAACATTTTACACCCCTTCTGTAAGGTTTTTTTCTTCTTTTTAATACGAAAAAATTCATAAGTTTATATTTAAACTAATAACTTAAAACATTGAATTAATAAATATTAATTTTTATCTTTATCAACTAATCTATTTGCAGTTATCCAAGGCATCATTGCTCTCAGCTCTTTTCCAACTGCTTCGATTGGATGATCAGAGGCTTTTCTTCTGGTTGCTTTAAAACTTGTCTGATTAACTTTATTTTCAAGCATCCAATCTCTAGTAAATTTTCCAGACTGAATATCCTTTAGTATTCTTTTCATCTCAGCTTTCGTCTCAGATGTAATTAGCCTTGGTCCAGTGACATATTCTCCATACTCAGCTGTATTACTTATTGAATAATTCATATTTGCAATACCACCCTCATAAATAAGATCAACAATTAATTTCACTTCGTGTAGACACTCAAAGTAAGCCATTTCTGGTGCGTAACCAGCTTCAGTTAAAGTTTCATATCCAGCTCTAATTAATTCTACTAAACCTCCACATAAGACTGTTTGTTCACCAAATAAGTCCGTTTCGCATTCCTCCTTAAAGGTAGTTTCAATTATGCCAGAACGACCACCCCCAATTGCACAAGCATAAGATAAACCAATATCGTGAACATTCCCTGAAATATCTTTATCAATAGCTATTAGACATGGGACACCACCACCTCTTTGATATTCAGATCTTACTGTGTGTCCTGGACCTTTTGGTGCAACCATAAAAACATCAATATCATTTCTAGGCTCAATTAGATTAAAATGTACATTTAGACCATGTGCAAAAGCTATAGCAGCACCTGATTTCATATTATGTTCAATATCATTTTTGTAAATCTCGCCCTGAAGTTCATCTGGTGTCAACATCATAATTACGTCAGCCCATTTAGATGCATCTGCAACGTTCATTACTTTAAAGCCTGCAGCTTTAGCTTTTTCTACAGATGTTGAATCTTCTCTCAAAGCAACAGCAACTTCTTTTACTCCACTATCTCTCAAATTAGCAGCGTGCGCGTGTCCTTGACTACCGTAACCCACTATAACAACTTTTTTGCTTTTAATTAGATTTATGTCTGCATCTCTATCGTAGTACACTCGCATTTAAAACTCCTTATATTTCAATTAATTATTGCTATCTTATTATCAGATTTGTTCTTATTATCAGGAATGTTATATTTGATCTAGTAGTTTTGTTTCTGTTTTATCGCCTCTTGAAATAGCAGACACACCTGTTCTTGAAACTTCTGTATCTCCAAGTGAACGCATTAAATCAATGAAAGCGTCTAATTTACTCGGTTTTCCAGTAAGTTCAAAAACAAAACTCGATAATGTCACGTCAAGTGTTCTAGCTCGAAAAGTCTCAGCAATTCTAAGAGCTTCAACCCTATTGGCACCTTTAACGACAAGTTTAACAAGTGCAAGTTCACTTTTTATAAATGGTCCTTCTAGAGTTAAATCTCTTACTATATGTACTGGAACTATTCTTAATAATTGTGACTTTATCTGTTCAATTGTCATTGATGTTCCTCTTGTAACAAGCGATATTCTTGATAAATTTCGAATTTTATCTATCTCAGTAACATTTAAACTTTCTATATTGTAACCTCTTCCTGAGAAGAGACCAATTACTCTAGCCAATGTACCAGGTTGATTGTCTACAATTAAAGATAAAGTTCTTGAAGTTTCTTCTTCTTCAAGTTCATTTTTTTGATATACAGACATCTTAGCTAACCTTAAACTAAAGCAAGACCTTCATTGGAAGTATCTTTAACATTGTCATCAGAACTTAAAATCATCTCATTATGTGCTGCCCCTGATGGAATCATAGGAAAACAATTTTCCTCTTTTTCCACTCTAATGTCTGCAATCACAGGTCCATTTGTGTTTATCATTTCATCAATGGTAGCCTCTAAATTATGAATATTATCTACTCTCAAACCAGTAATTCCAAAAGATTCAGCTAATTTTACAAAATCTGGCAATGATGAAGTATAGCTTTCGCTATACCTAGATCCGTGATTTAATTCTTGCCATTGTCTCACCATGCCCATCCATTCATTATTTAAAATAAATATTTTAATAGGAAGTTTATATTGAACTATTGTTGAAAGTTCTTGCATATTCATCAAAAAAGAAGCTTCTCCTGAAACATCAATAACTAATGATTTTGGGTGAGCAATTTGGACACCAACAGATGATGGAAGGCCATAACCCATTGTTCCTAAACCACCAGAAGTCATCCAATGATTAGGTTTAGAAAACCCAAAATATTGTGCAGCCCACATTTGGTGTTGACCTACTTCAGTAGTTATGTATGTATCAAAGTCTATAGTTTTTTCATATAAAGATTTAATAGCTTGTTGTGGTTTGATATTATTTCCAATTTGTTTAAATCCTAACGAATCTCTCTCTTTCCATTTATTTATTTGAGACCACCATTTTGTTTTTGAATTTAATACTTTTTGATTATGTAGTTTTTTTACTTCTTGGACTAATAATGATAATATTTCTTTACAATCACCAACAATACCGTAATCAACTGAAACAACTTTATTAATAGATGATTTATCAACGTCGATATGCACTTTTTTAGAATTAGGGGCAAACGCGTTTAATCTTCCTGTTACCCTGTCATCAAAACGTGCCCCTACATTAAGCATGAAGTCACAATTATGCATAGCTAAGTTTGCTTCATAAGTTCCATGCATACCTAACATGCCTAAAAAATTTTTATTTGTATTTGGAACACAACCTAAACCCATAAGGGTAAGTGTAACTGGGCAGTCTAATAAATTTACTAATTCAGTTAAAAGTTTAGATGCCTTTGGTCCTGAATTAACGACTCCTCCTCCAGCATAAATTATTGGTCGTTCTGCCTGTAATAATAATTTTGCAACTCTATTAATTAAATCTTCATCTACATTTGAATAATAATGATTATGTTTTTTTATTTTTGGTGGTTTTTTTATGTATTTTACATTCGTAAGCTGTATATCCTTTGGAAGATCAATAAGAACTGGTCCAGGCCTTCCTGAGGAAGCAATTTCAAAAGATTTATGAATAGTCTCACATAATTTATCAGCATTTTTTACTAAATAATTATGCTTTGTACATGGTCTTGAAATACCAGTTGTGTCAGCTTCTTGAAAAGCGTCAGTCCCAATTAAATGTGTAGGTACTTGTCCACTGAGACAAATAACTGGTACAGAGTCCATAAGTGCATCTGTTAATCCTGTAATTGCGTTAGTTGCGCCTGGTCCAGAAGTTACTAAAACACATCCAACCTTGCCAGTTGATCTAGCATAACCCTCTGCAGCATGCACAGCTGCTTGCTCATGCCTGACTAATATGTGTTTAATTTTTTTATTTTCAAATAAAGCATCATACAGAGGAAGTACTGCTCCTCCAGGATATCCAAAGATTACCTCAACTTTGTTATCAACTAAGGCTTGAATTACTGCCTCTGCTCCAGTCATGTAATTTAATGTCATTTTAAATAATACTTTCCAAAAAAAAATATTAGTTACCAACAATTTTTGTGGTCGTCAACTTTATAATATAAAATTATAATATTTCATTGTTAACTGTAATTTTATTTCAAAAAAATTGTTTTATATGGAATATAATTATGCGAAAACCATGTAATTTGCCTCTTCACATATCTTCTTGTATCTCTTTTGCTTAGCTTAATAGCATCTTCTAAAGAAATTTTTTTATCCAAATAACTTAACAACCACTTAACTCCAAGACACTTTGCAACAGGGAGCGATCTATCAATATTAGATTCATGTATTTTTTTAACCTCATCGAGCGCTCCTTCTTTAAGCATATTATCAAACCTTAATTCGCATCTTTTATAAATATGCTCTCTTTCTAAATTTATTAAAAAACTATAAATTTCTTTTTTTATTGCGCCTTGCCTAGGTTTTTTGTACCAGTATGTCATGTTCTTATTTGTTTGGAGGAAAACACCATATGACCTTAACAATCTATGTTTATCACTATTTTTAGTTACAAATTTAGAGTCAATATTAAAATTTATTTGCTTAAAACTATCAATTCCAATTTCATTTAACTTTAACATACTTTCTCTTTTAATTTCTTCTTTAAGTCTTGGAATTGGGGCTAAACCATTAATAACTGCATTTAAATATAAACCAGAACCCCCAACTAATATTGCTATTTTTTTTATTTTTTTTACTTCTAATAGAACTTTATTCAATCTTTGTAACCAATCAAATATTGTATAATTTTTCTGAGATTTAACGTATCCATATAAAAAATGAGGAATATGGTGCATATCTTCTTGTGATGGCCTGGCTGACAATAATCTTAAGTCTTCGTATACTTGAACAGAGTCAGCATTAATCAATACACCGTCAATTTTTTTAGCTAATTCCATTGCTATCGATGATTTTCCTACACAAGTAGGACCAGCGATAATAACAAGATCTTTCTCATAATTATATTGATTTTTATCAAGATCAAAAGATGCTTCAACATTTAATAAACTAGACATAATTATCACAATAATATAAATAATTTTTAATGAAAGACTACTTATTAATATCAAATACAAGAGAAAATAAAATTAGTAATTTTTACTTGGATTTAGTTTCATCTTACATACAAAAATCGACAAATGAAGAAGTACATTGTAGGGAGTTAAGTTCTAGAAAAGCCTATGAGTGGGGATTGGCTTCAAATAAATATGATCCAAAACTTGAAAAAATTATGTCTGATTTTGAATCTAATTTTGGAATTGATTGTAATTTTATAAAAATAACCGAAAAAAGAAAGAAGAAGTTACTTGTAGCTGACATGGATAGCACAATTATTAAAGAAGAAAGCTTGGATGAACTGGCAAGACAAATTGGTAAAGAAAAAGAAGTTAGTTTTATTACAAATGAAGCTATGAATGGTAGAATAGAATTTAAAAAAGCTCTTGAAGACAGAGTTGCTATTTTAAAAGGTAATTCCACAGACATTTTAGAAAATTTAAAAAAAAATATAAATATTAATGATGGTGCAAGAGAATTAGTAAAAACAATGAACATGAATGGATCAATTACTGTTCTAGTTTCTGGTGGCTTCACCTTTTTAACTGAATATTTAAAAGAATTATTAGACTTCAAACATACTCACGCGAACACACTTCAAATCATTCGAAAAGAATTTCAAAAATTTGAAATAACAGGAAAAATTAAGGAACCAATTTTAGACAAAAATGCCAAACTTGAATACTTAAATAGATACATTAAAAAATATAATCTTAATTATAAAGATACAATATGTGTTGGAGATGGGGCAAACGATATTGAATTAATAAAACATGCTGGTCTAGGAGTATCTTACTATGGTAAAGAAGCCCTTAAAAAAGAAGCCGATATACATTTCAATAATACAAGCTTATTAGGCTTGTTATATGCTCAAGGCTTCACAGATAGTGATATAATAAAGTAGCATTTTTTTATTTTAGTTCCAATGCAACAAATCTGGTTCCACTTTCTACTTTCACTAAAAGCAACAAAGCTTTTCTTTTTTGTTTCACTGCATTTTTAATTGCATTATCTATAACATCCATAGAATTTACTTCTATCTGACCAACTCTTATTATAACCATACCTGGACTTAAACCAGCTTTTTGAGCTGAACTATCATCTTTAACAGATGTGATAACAACCCCAGTTTTAATGTCATTGAGCTTGAACTTATTCTTGTTTTGATCAGATAACTCTTCTGCCGTGAACCCTAACTTATCATATTCTTTAGCTTTAACGTTCTTTTTAGAAGTTTGACCGATTAAGTTCTCTTTTTCAGCTAATTCAAGCTCACCCAGCGTTACATTTAATGTTAATTCTTTTCCATTTCTTAAGATTACTAGTGGTACAGATTTACCAACAGGAGTACTAGCTACGACTTTAGGAAGTTCTTTCATATTTTTAATTTCAGTATTATTAAATTTAATTATAACATCACCAGTTTTTACTCCAGCTTTTTCAGCAGGACCTCCAGCAGTTGCTGAAGATACTAGAGCTCCCCTAGCATCTTTCATTCCCAAACTTTCAGCAATTTCATCTGAAATTTCTTGAATTAAAACACCAAGCCAACCTCTTTTAGTTCTGCCATATTTCTTTAGTTGATCAGTAACTTGTTTTGCTAAGTTCGATGAAACAGCAAAACCTATTCCTACTGAACCTCCAGATTGTGAAAAAATAGCAGTATTTATTCCTACAACATTTCCTTTCATATCAAATAATGGTCCTCCAGAATTACCTCTATTTATAGACGCATCTGTTTGAATGTAATCATCATATGACCCAGAGAGATTTCTTCCCCTAGCAGATACTATACCTGCTGTAACTGTTCCACCAAAACCAAAGGGATTTCCTATTGCCATAACCCAATCGCCAACTCTAAGATTATTAGAGTTACCAAATTTAACAGCTTTAAGTTTTATTTTTTTGGGATCAATTTTTAAGAGAGCAACATCAGTTTTAGGATCTTTACCTACCACAGTAGCTTCAAATGAAGTGTCATCATATAAAACAACCATTATTTTTTCAGCATTATCAATTACGTGGTTGTTAGTAATTACGTAACCTGATTTGTCAATAATAAAACCTGAACCTAATGATTGGGCTCTTCTTTTTTTATTTTCAGGTTTATCAAATTGTTTAAAAAATTCCTCAAAGGGTGAGCCAGGAGGAAAAGACGGCATTTCTCTTGATTTTTGTTGAACAATGGTAGTTGTTGATATATTGACAACAGAAGGACTCAATTTTTCAGCTAAATCTGCAAAGGTTTCTGGTGCACTTTTTGCGTTTACGACATAACTTGTAAACAATATAATTAAAATGCCTATAATTAGTGTGTATTTTTGATTATTTTTAAATTTAAATATGTAAGACATTCACTCACCATTAAGTTTTCATTAATAAATATAAATATATAAAAAAGGCGCTTTTAAGGCTGAATTAATAAATTGTTTTCTTGGTTTATAACAAAAACACAATTAATTAATTTTTACCATCTTGCTTACCAAAAAAGCTAAAAAAATCACTGTCAGGACTCAATAACATTGTTGTACCATCGTCTGCAAATGTATTTTCATAAGCTAGCATAGATCTATAAAATTTAAAAAACTTTTCATCTTGCCCGAATGAATCAGAATAAATTTTTATGGCTTGAGAATCACCATTACCCCTTAAAGCCTCTGCTTTTCTTTTGCTCTCTGCAACAAGAACAACTTTCTGTTTTTCTGCATCTGCACGAATTTTTTGAGCCTCTTCAGCACCCTCTGCTCTGAATTCCTTCGCTTCTTGTTCTCTTTCAGTTTTCATCCTATTAAATATATTTTGACTAGTTGCCTCTGGATAATCTGCTCTTCGAATACGAACATCAACAATTTCCATACCTAATTTTTTTATAGTAGAATTAACTTCATCGCCAATATCTTCTACAATTTTTGTTCTAGCATCAGACAAAATAGCTGTAAGTTCGAACTTACCAAACACTCTTCTAACAGATGAATCAATTATGGATTCTAAACGTTGGCGAGCGCCAAATTCATTTCTCACTGTTTGATAGAATAAAAGCGGATCAGTTATTCTAAATCTTGAATAAGTATCAACCTCAAGTCTTTTTTGGTCAGCCAGAATAACTTCTTCTGAATCTTGTGACACTAAGGACAGAACTCTTTTTTCAAAATAAGTCACTTCTTGAATGAATGGAATTTTAAAGTTCAAGCCTGGTTTATTAACAAGTCTTTTAGGTTCACCAAATTGAAGGACTAATGCTTGTTGAGTTTGATCAACAGTAAAAAAAGAACTAAGAATACCAAGTAAAAAAGCTAAGACACTTATACCTGATATGATTTTAAAAGAAGACATTACTGATTTCCCTTTTGTTTTAGTTGATCCAAAGGTAAGTATGGAACAACTCCAGATGAACTTGCAGAATTATCCATTATAATTTTTTTAACTCTCGAAAAAACTTTTTCCATTGTTTCTAGGTATATTCTTGACTCTGTTACCTCAGGATTAAGTTTATAGCTTTTATAAATTGAATTAAACCTGTCAGCGTCACCCTTAGCTCTATTTACAACTTCGCTAGCATATGCTTCTGCCTCTGAAATAAGTTGAGCAGCCTCACCTCTTGCTCTAGGTACGATATCATTTCTAAATGCCTCAGCTTCGTTGATAAGGGTGTCTCTATCTTGTCTAGCTCTTTGAACGTCGTTAAAAGCATCAATAACTTCAGAAGGAGGGTTAACTGAAAGCAATTGAACATCTCTTATTTCAACTCCAGCTTCATACTCATTTAAAAGTTCTTGAAGCATGTTTTTAGCTTTCAATTGAATATCTTGTCTACCTCCGGTTAGTGCTGTTTGTATTTTCGTTTGACCTATTATATCCCTCATAACAGATTGTGCTGCAACTTTTACAGTTTCAGGTGGGTCTTGGATGTTAAATAAATAGGCACCTGCATCAGCAATTTTCCAAAATACTATAAAATCAATATCAATATTATTTTCATCACCAGTAATCATTTTTGATTCATCTGGCACATCTCTTCTACTTGTAGCTGCACCCCCAAAGGATCTATATCCAACTTCAATTCTATTATCTCTTGTAACATCAGGAGTAAGAACTTTTTCAATTGGACTTGGGAGATGATAATGCAAACCAGGAGGTGTAGTTCTTATCCATTCTCCAAATCTCATAACAACACCCTGTTGTTGTGGATTAACCCTGTAAATACCTGTCATCAACCATATAGCTAATAAGACAAATAATAATATTGTAAAACCTTTTCCACCACCAAAGCCTGTTGGCATCATTTTTTTTAATTTATCTCTGCTTTCTTTGAGCATTTGATCAACATCAGGGGGAGTCCCATTAGAATTAGGCCTTTTACCCCACGGATTTTGGTTATTGCCTCCACCCCAAGGGCCTGAACCATTATCATTAATGTTATTTATAATCATTTATTACTCCAGGCTGAATTACTATTAGAATGCTATATAGATATTTACAATAATTTCATATAAGATATTTGCACTAGAGTAATAAATTTCAACCTTTATTAAAAATTATTTCTGGGCCAGTAGAATGAATAATACAAAATTAGAAGAAATTGTTACAATATTAAGATCTATAATCTTGCAAAATCAATCAAAAAACATTTATGAAAGTAAAATGGTAAATGGTTTAAAGTTTGAAAACAATATAATTTCATTTACTCTTGAACTTCTTCAAGAACAATTGAAGCAATCTGAGTCAATAAAAAAATTTATACAAGAAAAATTATATGTTATTGATGATGTCAAAAAAGTAGAAATAATCTTAACATCACATAAAACTAAAAAAAATGAATCTAATATCAATGAACCGTTGAGACCTGCAAAAAATATTATTGCAGTAGCTAGTGGGAAAGGTGGAGTTGGGAAATCAACTACTGCTATTAATATTGCTCTGTCATTATCAAAATTAAATTATAATGTTGGAATTTTGGATGCAGATATATATGGTCCTAGCCTTCCAAAATTAACTGGTATTAACAACAGACCTAAGAGTGATGGAAAAAAAATAATTCCACATATTGCGTTTGGTTTACAGGTAATGTCCATTGGCTATTTAGTTCCTGAAGATGCTGCGACTATTTGGAGAGGGCCTATGGTTATGAGTGCAATCGAACAATTGCTCAAAGATGTAAACTGGACTAACCTAGACTTTTTGATAATTGATATGCCACCTGGTACTGGAGATGCTCAATTAACATTATCTCAACGTGTTCAACTTTCTGGAGCAATAATTGTATCAACTCCTCAAGACTTGTCACTAATAGATGCGAGAAAAGGTCTTAATATGTTTAAAAAGGTAAATGTTCCTATTTTAGGAATCATTGAAAATATGAGTTATTTTGAATGCAATAATTGCAATACAAAACATGAGATTTTTGGAAATGGCGGAGCAAAAGCCGAAGCTGAAAAATTAGGTGTAACATTTTTAAATGAAATTCCTTTAGATATTTCTTTAAGAACCACATCTGATGAAGGCAATCCTATTGTTCATAAAGAACCTAATAACTCTATTTCAAAGAAATATATGGAGGTAGGATCTAAAATATTAAATCAAATTCAAACAAGCAGAAAACAACCCCCTCAAATTATTCAATGATTTAAATTATCCTTCTGTAATGCCAATAACTATGTTCTGGGACACCATTTTTAGCTAAATTATGTTCTAGTTTAGTTTTTTCCCAATCGCTTTCATTTAATTTAGGAAATTTTATACCAGTTTTTAAATTAAATTTAACTTTAGTCATTTCAATATTGTCACAGTATTCTAAACCTATTTTATAAATTTCTGCTCCACCAAATAAAAATATTTTTTTTTGGGTAATATTTTGATTAATTTCCATGTTATTATCAATCCATTCATCAGCTTTAATTATAGCATCTTTAAATGAATTCACTACTATAGCTCCTTCGGCTTTCCAAGTAACAGAGTTGGTTAAAACTATATTTGCTCTTCCTGGCAAAGGTCTTCCAATAGAATCCCATGTTTTTCTGCCCATTATTAGTGGACTACCCATTGTCATTTTTTTTAATCTTTTAAGATCCCCTGGCAAATGCCAAAGCAAATTTTTTCCATCACCAATTATTCTATTTTCATTCATAGCTACAATACAAAAAATTGGATTTTTTAGTTTTTTTTTGGTTTTCATTTAAACTGCAACTGGTGCTGGAATATTAGGACACGGATCATAGTCTGTAATTTCAAAATCTTCAAATCTAAATTCATTTATATCAGAATGCCTTTTTGAAATTTTTAATTTCGGTAATTTTTTAGAAGATCTAGACAATTGCAATTTAGTTTGTTCAAAATGATTCGAATATAAATGAGCATCACCTAGTGTATGAACAAAATCACCAACAGATAAACCAGTAACGTTAGCAATCATGTGTGTTAAGATTGAATAAGATGCTATGTTGAACGGAACTCCAAGAAAAATATCAGCACTTCTTTGGTATAATTGACAAGACAGTTTGTTTTTTGCAACATAAAATTGAAACAAACAATGACATGGTGGAAGAGCCATGCTGCCTACGTCTGCTGGGTTCCAAGCAGATACTATCATTCTTCTTGAGTTTGGATTATTTTTGATTTCATTAATAATATTATTAAGTTGATCAAGTTTTCTTCCATCTGGGGTATCCCATCTTCTCCATTGCTTTCCATAAACGGGTCCAAGATCACCGTTTTCATCTGCCCACTCATCCCATATGGAAACTTTATTTTCTTTTAAGTAAGATATATTGGTATCGCCTTTAATAAACCATAATAACTCATGAATAATTGATTTTAAATGGAGCTTCTTAGTAGTTAGTAATGGAAGTCCATCATTTAAATCAAATCTCATCTGCCAACCAAAAACTGACTTTGTGCCAGTCCCAGTTCTGTCAGCCTTTTCATCACCTTTTTCTAAAACATGTCTTAATAAATCTAAATATTGCTTCATACAAATATCTCAATTAAAAATTTTATATATTAGCATTATGTGCTCTTTAATAAAAAAAATAAATACTGTATAGTAAAAAAGTCATTTCGATGACTATGGTGATAAACATTTTTTAGAATAAGCTTAGCGGACCCGGGGGCGGTACCCGGCACCTCCACCATTATTTGGGGGTGAAATAGGATCGACGCGTGTAGTAAAAATTAAACTTTCACTCGGCATTGTACCACCGTTATCGGACTAAATTAAATAGTTGCAAATGACAACTATGCTCCGGTAGCTGCAGCAGCGTAAGCAGCCAAAGCAACCGAAAACTAGTCCTGTTCTATAGCTAGAACTGGCGGGGTTATTGTTTACCTGGCAACAGAAAAACTTTGGTGGCGAGAAGTTACTTCTCGCCATCTTTAAAATTTTATTGAAAATTAAGCTTTGAGAATTGTAAGGTATTAATTAAAAAAACTATAAGGTATAAAAGTGACTAATAATAATGATAATTATGGTTCTGATTCTAAAAGTTTTGACTATGACTTTTTGGTTGAGGAAAGTCTTAAAAATGTAGTAAAAAAAGTTTTAAAAATAACTTCAGAAACTGGTCTTATTGGAAACAGTCATTTTTTTATTACATTTAATGGTGATGATCCAAGTGTAATAGTTCCACCCGAACTTAAAAATGCCGATAATTCAGAAATAAAAATAATAATTCAACACCAATTTTGGGATCTTAAAACATCTGAAGATCATTTTGAAGTAACTCTATCTTTTAGTGGTGAAAAAAAGAATATTTCTGTTCCTTTTAAATCAATTACATCTTTCACTGATCCTTCAGTTGGTTTTGGTCTTCAATTTAAAATCGAGGATAATTTAAAAAATACTAGTTTAAGTAAAATTGAAAGCCCAGATGCTAATAAACCAGCGATTTCGAATTTGGATGATGCAGATTTAAAATCTGGAGAAATTGTCTCTCTTGATGAATTTAGAGATAAGAAATAAAATTATTAGTTGGAGATTATTTTGAACGACTTTAATTATTCACCAATTTTTCCTATTTCAGTTGAAGAAACTGAATACGTAAAAATATCAGACTCATACATTAAAATTTCCAAAATAAACAACAAAGAAATTTTGGTTGTCGATCCAAAGGCACTTACTCTTTTAGCACAAAGAGCTTTTAAAGATGTATCTCACCTTCTTAGAAAATCACATCTAAGACAGCTCAGAGATATTCTTGAAGATAAAGAAGCCTCTAATAATGATAAATTTGTCGCTTTAACAATGTTAAAAAATGCAAATATATCTTCATCAGGAGTTCTTCCTATGTGCCAAGATACAGGCACAGCAATAATCATGGGTTATAAAGGCGAAAAAGTTTTTACTGACTCAGATGATAACAAATTTCTTTCCTTAGGAGTTTATAAAACATATAAAGAAAATAATCTTCGTTTCTCTCAACTGGCACCAATCTCTATGTTTGAAGAGAAAAATACTGCTAACAATTTACCTGCTGAAATCAGTATATTTGCTAATGAAGGTCAGGAATATAAATTTGCCTTTGTACAAAAAGGTGGAGGATCAGCTAATAAAAGTTTTTTATTCCAAGCAACACCCGCCACTCTTAATCCTGAAAATTTAAAAAAATTTCTTTATGAGAAAATTGTTTCTCTTGGTACTGCTGCTTGTCCACCTTATCATTTATCTGTAGTTATTGGAGGTACTTCAGCTGAATTTAATTTAAAGACCGTTAAGCTAGGATCTATGCGTTATCTAGATAATTTGCCTAAGGCTGGAAATTTAAAATCTGGTCATGCATATAGAGATTTAGAATGGGAAAAAATAATATTGGATCTTACAAGAGAAATGGGTATAGGCGCACAATTTGGAGGAAAATATTTTTGTCATGATGTAAGAGTTATTAGGCTTCCAAGGCATGGTGCATCGCTACCAATTGGAATTGGTGTTTCTTGTTCAGCAGATAGACAAATTTTAGGCAAGATAAATAAAGATGGAATCTTTGTTGAAAAACTCGAAAAAGAGCCAAGTAAATATTTGCCCGATGTAAGTTTGGACGAAATTTCGGAAGATGTAACAGAAATTGATCTAAATCAGCCAATGAAAAATATTTTAGAACAATTAAATGATTGTAAAATAAAAAAAAGAGTTAATCTTTCTGGCCCAATGATTGTTGCTAGAGATATAGCTCATGCAAAGTTACTTCAAAGATTGGACAAGGATGGTGAGCTACCTAATTATATAAAAGATCATCCAGTATATTATGCTGGCCCAGCTAAAACTCCAAAGGGCATGCCTTCAGGATCCTTTGGACCAACAACTGCTGGAAGAATGGATGCTTATGTTGATAAATTTCAAGAAAATGGTGGATCAATGGTTATGTTAGCAAAAGGAAACAGATCAAAGCAGGTAAAAGAAGCGTGCCAAAAACATGGAGGATTTTACCTTGGAACCATTGGAGGAACTGCTGCAAAAGTCGCACTAGATTGCATAAAAAAAATAGAGGTTTTAGAATATCCAGAACTTGGAATGGAGGCCGTCTGGAAAATTGAAGTAAAAAACTTTCCAGCATTTGTAGTAATTGATAATAAAGGTAATGATTTTTTTGATATTTAATCGACCATCTGCTTCATTATTGAAAAAAGATCGGATTTTCCTTCAAAACCAATTCCAGTTATTTCTGGTAAAGTGACAAAACTTTTTTCAACCTCAACGCCATCAGGAAATCCTCCGTACGGTTGAAAAAGATCAGGATAACTCTCATTTCCTCCAAGTCCTAATCCTGCAGCAATTGCTAAGGACATTTGATGACCTCCGTGAGGAATACACCTTGAGACATCCCATTCATTTTCTTTAAGCATTTCAATAATTTTTAAATATTCAACTAACCCATAACTTAATGCACAATCAAATTGCAACCAATCTTTATCTTTTCTCATCCCAGCGTATCTAATAAGATTTCTTGCATCATGAACTGAGAACAAATTCTCACCAGTTGCTAATGGATGTGCGTAATATTTGGATAGTTCTTTATGAAGCTCAAAATCTAAAGGGTCACCAGGCTCTTCATACCAAAATAAATTATAATTTGATAAAGCTTTACCATATTCAATTGCAGTTTTTAGATCAAACCTACCATTTGCATCAACAGCAAGTTGATCTTCAGGACCTAATATTTTTAAAATAGCTTCAATACGTTTACAATCATCCGATAAAGAAGCTCCTCCTATTTTCTTTTTGACTACTGTATAACCAAGATCTAGATATTTTTTTATTTCGTCAGTTAAGCCATTTATTCCTTGATTTGGCCAATAATATCCACCAGCAGCATAAACAAAAACTTTTCGATTAGGTTTACCATTACCGTATCTTTCAGCAAGCATTTGAAATAGTGGTTTATCTTCGATTTTAGAAACAAGATCCCATATTGCCATGTCAATAGTACCTACTGCCACCGATCTTTCCCCATGTCCTCCAGGCTTTTCATTTTTCATCATGACATTCCACATCTTTATGGGGTCGAAATTTGTGGCTTCATCATTTAAAATTTCTTTTGTATGTGCATCCAATAGTCTTGGTACAAACCTCTCTCTAATGAGATGACCTTGTCCATATCTTCCGTTTGAATTAAATCCGTAACCAATTAAGGGCTTACCATTTTTGATAACATTAGAACAAACAGCAACAACACTTATGGTCATTTTTGAAAAATCAATATATGCGTTGTTAATATTGGAACTTATGGATTTTGTTTTTTCAACTATATTAGTTATTTTCATTATATTATTCCTATATAAGAAAATACGTATTAAGAATAAACTAGAACGATATATTGGTTTATTTACTAATTGGCAGTTAACCTTGACGAGCTTTAAATCTTGGATTTCTCTTGTTTATAACGTATAGACGACCCCTACGTTTTACAATTTGAGAATTTCTATCTCTAACTTTAAGAGTTTTTAAAGAACTTACTACTTTCATGATCGCCCTATTAGTTAATTAAAAGATTTGATATAATAACAATTCATTTTGGTCAAGATCTAAAATAACTTTAGTAAATTTAATTAAATTTTACTCCACAGCCACCCAAACCACAATAACCATTTGTATTTTTATAAAGGTATTGTTGATGATAAGTTTCAGCAAAATAAAAATCTACATTATTTTTAATTTCAGTCGTGATTTCATTAAATCCTGCTGAATGAAGTAAAGATTGATATTCTGTTTTAGAAGTCTTCACATCATTTATGTTTTCAGAATTATTTACAAAAATTGCTGATCTATATTGAGTGCCGATATCATTGCCTTGCCTCATACCCTGAGTTGGATCATGTCCCTCCCAAAATTCAATTAAAATAGTTTTTAAATTTAATTTTTTCGGATCATATACCACTCTAACAACTTCTGTATGACCAGTTAAGCCACTACAAACTTCATCATAGGTTGGATTTTTAGTATAACCACCAGCATATCCAACTGATGTATGATAAACCCCTTCAAGTTGCCAAAAAATTTTTTCAGCACCCCAAAAACATCCCATTCCAAGTATAATTAATTCAAAATCATTTGGAATTTCCATTAAATTACGACCATTAATCTCGTGAAACAATTCATTTTCAATAGGATCATTTCTACCTACCAAAGCATCTGATTTATCGACGAGATTATTTTTTTTTAAAAAAAACATTAGAAAATAGTTACATAAAAGATTTAAATTTTAAAATTAAATAAAAGCATAACTTGACCAACCGTAAATAGCAATATAATCAAATCATTTTAAAATTAAAGGCCAAAAATATGGATGATGATATTTATGGAATTAAAAAATGGGGTGATGATATACTTGAGGTCCTTGATAATGGCAATATAGGACTTAAAAATCCATTTTATCCATCTTATCCTTCTATCGACCTAATTAAAATTATAGAAAGTCTTAATGAAAGAGGTATTAACTGCCCAGTACTATTGAGAATTACAGATTACTTAGCATTTAGAATAAAACAAATTAATGAGTCTTTTTTTAAAGCAATAAAAGAAGTTAGATATAAAGGTTATTATAAGGGTGTTTTCCCAGTTAAAGTTAATCAACAGGCACAAGTAATTGACAGAATAGTTGATTTTGGAAAAGAATTTGATTTTGGGTTAGAAGTTGGTTCTAAACCTGAATTATTAATAGCTTTAGCACACGATCTTTCTAGTGAATCTACCATCATATGTAATGGGATTAAGGATAAAGAATTTATTAATTTGGCAATCTTATCACTTAAAATTGGTTTTAAAACTATTTTAGTTTTAGAAAGTCCACGTGAACTTGATCTAATCATTGAAGTTTCTCAAGAACTTAATGTAAGACCGTTACTTGGAATTAGAGTAAAATTAACAAATAAAGTTAGTGGTAATTGGTCTCAATCAAGTGGAGACCGTAGTGCATTTGGTATGTCTGTTGAGCAAGTCATGAAAGTTATCACGAAATTAAAAATTAATAACTATCTTGATTGTTTGGTTCTCCAACATTCACATCTTGGAAGCCAGATTCCTGATATCATTGAAATTAGAAAGGCTACACAAGAGGCTTGTAGATTTTATTCAGAAATGTGCAAAGAAGGTGCACCACTAGAATATTTAGATCTTGGAGGTGGTTTAGGAGTGGATTATACAGGAGAACAAAAGTCTTCTCTTAACTCAATAAATTATTCACTAGATGAATACTGTATAAATATTGTTGAAACTGTTAAATATGAATTAGATCAATCAAATATAGATCATCCTATAATTGTAACTGAATCTGGAAGGGCATGCATTGCATCAAGTTCAATGCTAATTTTTAATATTTTAGAGACAACAAACTTTGATAGTGAAAAAAAACAGGAAATTAATTCAAAAGACCATCCTTTATTGAAAAATATGATTCAAATTCCTGAATATTTAAATTTAGAAAGAGCCCAAGAATGTTTGAACGATTTAAATTATTATAGAGAAGAAATAAGAGCTCTTTTTAGAAGTGGACAAATAGATTTAGCAAATATGGCAAAAACTGAAGAGACTTACTTATATATCATAAATAAAATCAAAATAGTACTCTCTATAACGCCTAACATAACTGAAGAACTTCAAGATGCAATTGATAATATGGCAGATATATATCATGGGAATTTTTCTTTATTTCAAAGCCTACCTGATGTTTGGGCTATTGATCAAATTCATCCTATTGCACCACTTCAAAAACATAACATGCGACCAAACAGAAGAGTTATTTTAAATGATATTACTTGCGATAGTGATGGTATAATTAACAAATTTGTACTGAAAGACGGTGTTTCAAACACATTACCTTTGCATGACATTAGTGATGATGAGGACTACTTTTTAGGTGTATTTTATATTGGTGCCTATCAAGAAACGTTGGGAGATCTTCATAACTTATTTGGTGATACAAATGTTGCTACAATAAAATTAAAAGATAATGGGGGATTTAAGTTATTACATGAGCAAGAAGGTGATACTATTTCAGAAGTTTTAACTTATGTTGAATATGAACCTAAGAATTTAATTAGTAGGTTCAAACATATAGTAGAGGATGCAGTAAGAAGTAGAGACTTATCACTTTCAGAAAGAAAAAAGATAACTCAATCATTCAAGGATTCGATTTCTGGTTATACTTATTTCGAAAAATAAATAATTGGGAAATTTATAGGAGTTTGAAATGGACAATATTTTAGTTGTTGGAGCAGGTGGTGTTAGTCATGTAACTGTTCACAAAATGGCACAAAATCCTAATTATTTTAAAAATATAATTTTAGCAAGTAGATCTATAGAGAAATGCTTCAAGATTAAAGAAAGTGTTAAAGATAAATATAATATTAACATTACAGTAGCAGAGCTAGATGCAGACAATATTGACGAAACGGTGGCATTAATTAAGAAATTTAACCCATTTTTAGTTGTGAACCTAGCCCTTCCCTATCAAGATCTTAATATAATGGATGCTTGTTTGTTAACTAATACTCATTATTTAGATACTGCCAATTATGAACCTAGGCACGAAGCAAAGTTTGAATACATATGGCAATGGGATTATAATAAAAAATTTAAAGAAAAGGGTCTTATGGCTCTTTTAGGATCAGGTTTTGATCCAGGTGTTACAAATGTTTTTACAGCTTTTACTAAAAAACATCATTTGGATAGTATTGATTTTTTAGATATTCTTGACTGCAATGATGGTGATCATGGACACCCATTTGCTACTAATTTTAATCCTGAAATTAATATCAGAGAGGTTACATCTGATTCTAAGCATTGGGAAGATAATCAATGGAAAATTGGACCAGCTCTTAAGAAAAAAGTTTCTTTTAAATTTCCTGAAATTGGAAATAAAAATATGTATTTGATGTATCATGAAGAATTGGAGAGTTTAATAAAACATTATCCTGAGATTAAAAGAGCAAGATTTTGGATGACATTCGGTGATAACTATTTAAAATATTTAGATGTCCTAAAAAATATAGGCATGACATCTATAGACCCAGTCAATTATAATGGAACAGAAATAATCCCACTACAATTTTTAAAAAGTGTTTTACCAGATCCTGGCAGTCTTGGAGAAAAAACAAAAGGTAAGACTTGCATAGGCACAATAGTCACTGGTAAAAAAAACAATTTAGAAAAAACATATTACACATATAATATCTGTAATCATGAAGATTGCTTTAGAGAGGTGGGTAGCCAAGCAATTTCATACACTACTGGCGTCCCCGCAATGATAGGATCATCGCTAATGTTAAAAAAAATCTGGTTCAAACCAGGAGTTTGGAACATGGAGCAATTTGATCCAGATCCATTTATGGAACTTCTAAATAAGCATGGTTTACCTACGAAAACCATACAGCTAGAAAACAAAGTAAATTTCTAGTGGATAAAATTTTTCAAACTATGGGAGGAGACCCAAGAAATTTTAATAGACTAGATTTATATAAATTACCAAGTCCTTGCTTTGTAATTGATAAAAGAGCATTGATTCATAATTTATTGACCTTAAATCACCTAAAAACACAAACAGGTGTAAAAATTTTAGTTGCTCTAAAGGCTTTTTCCACTCCTTATTTTGGTCCCTTAATATCTGAATATTTAGATGGATGTTGTAGTTCTGGTCTATATGAAACAAAATTAGCTAAAAAATTTTTTAAAGGAGAAATTAGTACTTTTTCTCCAGCATATAAAAAAGACGATATTAGAGAAATTGTTAACTTATCAGATCATATCGTTTTTAATTCCTCAAACCAATTTAATGAATTTTATAATATTGCAATAAAATTTAAGAATGAAATTGGTTTACGAATTAATCCACTTTATTCTGAAATAAATAATGACAAATATAATGCTGCTAGTATTAATTCTAGATTAGGCATGCATTTAAATGATTTGGATAATATTGATATAAACAAATTAAATGGTATTCATTTTCATACCTTATGTGAACAAAATTTCACTCCTCTGGAAAACACTTGGAATAAAATTAAAAATGATATTGTTCCCATCTGTAAAAAATTAAATTGGCTTAATCTTGGTGGAGGTCACCATATTACCAGAAATGATTATGAAATTGATAAGTTAGAAACCTTTCTAAAACAAATTGCAGATGAAACTAGCTGTCAAATTTATATTGAACCAGGAGAAGCTGTGGTATTAGATTCGGGTGTTTTAGTTGGAGAAATTATAGATAGTTTTAAACCTAGCAATGAACTCTCACCAAATATTGCAATTACAGATATTAGTGCAGTCTCTCACATGCCAGATGTAATTGAGGCGCCATATAGGCCAGCATTACTAAATGAACCTAATTACGGATGCAAAGTTATGCTTGGCGGACCTAGCTGTTTAGCAGGTGATATCATTGGAGAGTATAATTTTAAGTCTACACCCAAAGTTGGAGATAGAATAGCTATATTAGATCAGGCACATTATACAATGGTAAAAACTAGTTTTTTTAATGGAGTAAAAATACCATCTGTAGCAATTTGGGATAGCGATAATGATAATTTAGAAGTAATCAAAAGATTTACTTATGAAGACTTTGAAAATAAATTATCTTAATTTTAGGTAATGAGATGAAAAACACAAAAAAGAATTTTTTAAACTCAGAACTCTCTGTAGAGGAAAAAAGTAAAGAAAAAGCAAAATTTCATATCCTCCCAATACCTCTAGAAAAAACAGTCTCTTGTGGCGGAGGCACATCAAAAGGTCCTGAAGCTATACTGGAAGCGAGCAATGAATTGGAAAGATTTACTGGTAAAAGTGAACCTTGCCTTAGTGGTATTTTCACTCATCCTTTTTTAAATTGCAATTTTCCTATAGAAAATGTGATGCTTAATATAGAAAAGACTACAAAAGAAATATGCAAACAAAACAAAATACCAGTAATCCTTGGGGGTGAGCACAGTATTACTTTTGGTGCTGTAAATGGAGTTTATAAAGGATTAAATTTCTCAAAGTTTGAAGAAATAGGGATTATTCAAATTGACGCTCATGCTGATTTAAGAAAGAATTATGAAAGTCAAGTGCATTCACACGCAAGTGTTATGTATCTTTTGAGCAAATCAAAATATAAAGTAGCACAATTTGGCGTAAGAGCATTAAGCAAAGAAGAAGTAAAAAATAGAAATATTTTTGAAATATTCTATTTTGACGTTGAAGATATTAAAAATAATAAAGACTTAAGATTACCTAAAAACTTTCCACAAAACATATATATTACTTTTGACGTAGATGGATTAGATCCGTCAATAATGCCTGCTACGGGAACACCAGTGCCTGGTGGTCTGGGATTTAATGAAAGTTTGCAATTAATAAAAAGTTTAATCAGAGGTAGAAAAGTAATTGGATTTGATGTTGTTGAATTTTCACCAATTAAAAATTTTTTTGCATATGACTTTACAGTAGCATCTTTAGTTTACAGGATAATGGAATTAATAGATTTAAATGATTAAAGATTGTGGCTTTGTATCCATTTTTCAGCATCAAGCGCAGCCATGCAACCCATACCTGCAGCTGTAACGGCTTGCCTATAAATTTTATCAACACAATCACCTGCAGCAAAAACACCATCTAAATTAGTAATTGTTGTACCTGGTTTTTGAGCTATAATATAACCTTCATTGTCCATTTCCAGTACATCTTTAAAAGGCTTTGTTGATGGACTATGACCAATTGCAATGAAAACACCATCAACTTTAATTATCTCTGTTTTATTTTGTTTAGTTGAGATTAATTTAAGAGCATTAACCCCATTTTCATCACCTAGAATTTCGCTAACTTGATTATTCCAAATAATATTTATGTTTTTCTTTGCAAAAAGTCTGTCTTGTAAAATCTTTTCTGATCTTAGTGCATCACGTCTATGAATTAAATTTACTTTAGAACATATATTTGATAAATAAAGAGCCTCTTCAACAGCGGTATTACCTCCTCCAACTACTGCAACTTCTTTGTTTCTGTAAAAAAAGCCATCACAGGTTGCACAAGCAGAAACACCTCTTCCATTATATTTGTTTTCACTTTCTAAACCTAACCATTTAGCCTGTGCTCCAGTAGCTATAATTATTGTATCTGCTGTCAAAGATTTATTTGAATCTAATACAACTATCTTTTCATTTTGTTTTAAATCAATTTTAACAACTATATCATTGATTATACGAGCTCCAACTTTTATTGCCTGAGATCTCATTTGTTCCATCATCCATGGACCTTGAACAACATCAGCATATCCTGGGTAGTTTTCAACATCTGTAGTTATTGTAAGTTGGCCTCCAGGTTGGATTCCTTCAATTACAATTGGATTCAAATTAGCTCTTGCCGCATATATTGCAGCTGTAAAACCTGCAGCTCCTGAACCAATAATTATAACTTTTTCTTTTTGATTGTTCATACTCAAATTCTTTGTCCTCTAAATACAATTGTTCTTTTGTCGTTTAAAAAAACTCTTCTTTCAGAATGAGCTTTTATGGCTCTGTACAAAACTCTAGCTTCAATATCCCTTCCCATTAAAACCAAATCACTAGGCATCATTTCATGATTAACCTCTTGAGTATCTTGTTCAATTATGGGTCCCTCATCAAGATCTTTTGTAACATAATGTGCAGTTGCACCAATGACCTTTACCCCTCTTTCAAAAGCTTGATGATAAGGTCTCGCTCCTTTAAAACTAGGCAAAAAGCTATGATGAATATTAATAATTTTTCCTGCATAATAATTTGTGAATTCTTCTGATAACACTTGCATATAACGAGCTAGAACAATTAATTGAACATCATTATTATTAATAATTTCTTTTAGTTTTTTTTCTTGATCTAATTTATTTAATTTTTCAATTGGTAAATAATGAAATGGAATATTAGAAAAATTTGCTATCTCTTCTGCGGTTTTATGATTTGATACAACAGCTTTAATATTTAAATTTAATGAGTTATTCCTAACTTTAAACAATATATCATTTAAACAATGATCAAATTTAGAAACAAGCAAAATTGTATTCATAGGACGTTCAATCTCAGATAAGAAAAAATCTGCATTTAATTTCTTTGCTAATATCTCTAAATTATTTTTTACATTTGATAACATTTCATCATTAAGTAATAAAAAACTTTGTCTGATAAAAAAATTACCATTTTTTTGATCTGTAAATTGTTTAGACTCAACAATATTACAGTTCGATTCAGCCAGTATCGAAGAAATTTTTGCAACAATTCCAACCTGATCTTTACAAGATAAATTTAATATATGTGTTTCTAGTTTCATATCCATGAACATTTAATACATTTTTTAATATTTAGAAACAATACGATATTTAATTATTTAAAAATTTATTTGAAGCTTCATAAAATTCTAATGGATTTTCTATGTGTAAAAAGTGGTCAGCATCTTTAATTTCATAAAAGAAAATATTAGAAAAAAACTTTTTAAATATCTTGAAATATTCCTCTTTAACATAATTACTTTTTCCTCCATAAATGCAAAGTACTTCTTTATCAAATTTATTAATTTTATTTATGGTAGGAAACTTTCTTAAATCATTAAGAAATTTCTTAATTGCTTTCAGATTAATTGACCATTTATATTTTCCATCTATTAATTCAAGATTTTGTAACAAAAATGACCTTAAAAAATTTTGATCTATATATTTAGACAAAACAACATCAGCTTCTCCCCTATTTTTTATTAAATCTAAATTCATATCTAATAGGGAATTAATTATTAGTTCATCATCATTATCATAATCAATAGGAGCAATATCAGCAATAATAACCTTATTAACATATTTTGGCTCCAATAAGGTAATTATCATAGCTAATTTACCACCCATTGAATGCCCCAATAAATTAGTTTTTTCTACGCCTAGGAAATTGAAGAGACTTACAACATCATTCATCATTAATATATATGACATATCTTCTTCGAAATCATTTCCTCCATGATTTCTTAGATCCACAGTCACCACTATCTGATTTTTTTCTTTACTTAATTTTTTAGAAAATGTTTGCCAATTTTTACCTCTTCCATAAAGACCATGAAAAATAAATAATATTTGAAAATTTTTATCATTAAAGTTAACAATATTTTTTTTAAATTCTATTTGTTGTCCATTTTTATATATTTGAAAATTTATCATCATGTGGATTTAAAAAATTATTGTCTTAAAGATTAAAATTATATCAGTTTTGTCGTTAAATTAAATGTAAAAATAAATATGATAGAGGTAAATATGGGACAGATAATTAAATTAGATTTTTCTTTATACAACACTAATCAAGAAGATTTATATGAACAAAAGCTAATTAGGATTAGAGACGAAATCGAAGATTATCTTAATCAATCCTCAACAATTGAAGTAGATGATCTAGCTATAGCTCTTGCCGCAGGAAGATACGCTTCAATGAAGCTTACAAAATTAACAGGTGAGGAAAGCACAAAAAAATTCTTTAATGAATGTATAAAAACAACATTAAAGCAAAGAATTTTACAGTAATTAGGAAATTCTAGTTATACTTCCTGAAACTTCTGCCCCTAAATCAATCGATAAAGCATTAGTTTTCAAATTACCTTCAACTTTTGCACTACTAGCAACATTAAGAGTGTTAGCCGCAACCTCACCTTTAACAAGACCGCCTAATGTAACTTTGTCGGCAATTAAATTTCCATCAAAAATACTGTTAGCCTCAAGAAGTACATCTTTAGCTCTTAATTCGCCTTTAAATCTTCCAGCAACAACAACGGATGATCCAGCAGAGTCTAAGTTACCTTCCATAACCAATTCTTCTGATATATATGTTATTTCGCTCATAATAAATCCTTCTAATACCTAAATTAATTTACTTCTGTGTTATCTTCTTGCACTTCTTCAGTTTCATTGGTTTCTTCTGCTTTTTTTGCATCAGCCTTATTCCAATTATGTACAACTCTGCAATTTAAAGCAGCACCTCTATCCATTTGTAATGACTTATAGTGAACCTCCCCACTAATTCTTGAAGTTTCAGTTAACCAAACACTATCAGCCTTCATTTTTCCTTCATACTCTCCTGCAATAACCACTAATTCTGAATCAACTTTTCCAATAAATTTTCCAGTTGAACCAATAGTAACTTTTTCAGTTGTTAAATCAGCTTCAACATATCCATTGATTTCAATGGATTTGGCATTAGATATTTTACCAGTAAATCTTGCACCAGATCCCAAAACTGCCTGTTTATTTGCCATCAAAAATCTCCTTTAATTTAATTTAATTTTATTTTATTTTATTTTATTTTTTCTTTTTCCTACTTGAGCCTCTACAACAGCTCCTTCCTCTATTGAAATATTTTCATAAAAAACTTCTCCAGATATTTTACCAGTAGATTTAATTGAAACTATGTCACCTGAAACTTGGCCATCACATTTACCAGATACTGTTACAACGTCTGCGTCAATATTTCCTTTTAAAGTCCCAGTATCTTCTACTGACAAACTATGACACTTAATATCTCCAACAACTGACCCTAATAACACTAAATCTCCATCTGCTGAAATTTTGCCTTTTATCTTCATATCACTTGAAATTACAGATTTTGCATTTTCAGTATCGTTTGTTTTTCCTAACATCTTAGAAATCCTTTTTCTAATAATTAAAATTGATCAAAATTAACCTACTACAACTACTTCTATGTTACTACCGTAAATTTAAATTTAAAAAATTAATCAAAATTCATTTATTTGGTATGAATGATGCAATTAACTTGCCATAATAATTATTAGAAATCAAAAATTTAAAGTTGGAAATTATGGCAGATGAAATAATTGATTTAAGAGATCGTATTGAAAAAATGCGTATAGAGATTGAAAATGAAGGTATAGAACAAGTTTCCATTGATTCACCTTTACAAATTCATCAAAAAACTAGCAATTCAAACATTTCCCTTTCAATGGAAAATAAAAACAGTTTCCCGAATCAAAATTTTAAGGTAAAAAATAATTCTAATGAATTTGATAATATTGAAAATAAAAATGATAAATCTTTAACTAGAAACGAGTCTTTTCCTGCAGTGAGTTTGTCGGTTAAAAACCCAGTCTCTAGTAAAGTGTTAACGTTATTAGTTACTTTACAAGTTTTATCAAATATAGGTATTTTATATTTTTTATACATTGGTATGGAGTAGTAAGTGGTTAATACCACATTAAACAAATTTGGAAAAAAACTACCTCCTGTGAAAACAGGACAACGTTTTGGAGAAGAAATTAAAAAAGACAAAAAAGTAGGACTTTTTTCAGAAAGACGTTTTTTAATATTTACCAAAAGAGGGCCAATTGAAATAGCTTTTAAACCTATTCACTATGTTAGTGTTATAATGACAACAATCATTGGTTTAACAAGTATAGTTTATTGGTCTGCAAAAGGTATTCACTCAGCGATAGATGTAGCTAAAAAAAACGATATTATAACTATAGCCTCAGCAAATATAAGTAATCCAATAGAAAATGACTCTGACACTGTCGTTAACATTAATACAAACGACCAATCAAATATTTCATTACCAATTTTTAAGAATAATTTTTTAATTGAGGAAAATGACACAAATTCTTATAAGCCTCTGGTTAACAAAAATATTAATAACAAAGAAGAATCTGTTGGCATAAATTTTAAAGAAGTTAACAACAAAACAACAGCAAATAATTTGAAAATCGATTTGTTTAATGAAACTATGAGAAATCAAGATTTACCTGTTAATTTTACAAATCAACTTGTAAACGAGAGTAATATTTTCATTTCTGAGAACACTACTTCTAATAAACTTAATGGTGATTCTGTACCTAGTCCTCCAAAAATCAATGATAAAGTAAAAACAATTCGCTTTATTGCTTCTGTTGATAATGAAATATCTCAAATGGAAAATGTTTTTGATTTGATTAAAGTTAAGTTAAACGACAACGATTTAGTAAGTTTAAAGTCAATTACAAAAAAAACTAAGGCAATTGATCCCGATAGTGATGAATTTTTTCGAAGTTTAAAAAAAAGAATAAATTTGCTTTCAATTTATAAAGATGCACTTCAAAATATTCCATTAAAACCACCTATGGAACATTATTATGTATCTAGTCCTTATGGACCAAGAAAACATCCAGTTACAGGTAAATATAGAATGCACCACGGCATAGATTTAGCTGGGACATGGCAAGAAAATGTATCAGTCTCTGCTGATGGAACTGTAGTATTTGCTGGATATCATGGTTCTTTTGGTAAAGTTATTAGAATAAAGCATAATTATGGAATAATGACTACATATGGTCATCTTGCAAAAATCAATGTAAGACGAGGTGATTTAGTTAGTGAAGGTCAGATAATAGGTAAAATGGGGCGAACTGGCAAGGTAAAAGGGGCACATCTTCATTATGAAATCTCTGTAAATGGTAAATCTCAAAATCCAGCCACTTATATAAAAATTGGTAGGAACCTTCTAAGTAGAACAAGTTTAAAAACTTTTGCTAATAAAAACTTAAACTAATCCACCTTTGGCATAACAAATGCATCATATGTAATAATAAAGGAGATTAGTTATGTATTTAGAAGAAATAAATAAAGTTACAAATAATAAAAAAATATTATTAAATAATTTAAACGATTTTATTATTCAAATTGATTACTATGATCAAAATGGTATTAAAAAACGTAAAAATAAAATACCATTAAAATATATCTTAAACTCTAAATTTATAAATTCTCGGATAGCAATTTAAAAATAATTATCAATTTTATTAATTAGTTTTGTGCAAATTTCATTAATCTAGCTTGTTTTCTTCTTTGTGAACTAGATGGTATGTTTAGCATATCTCTATATTTTGCTACTGTCCTTCTAGCAACATCCATACCTTCTTTATTTAAAATTCCAGCTAATTTATCATCACTTAGTGGTTTGCCTGCAATTTCTGAAGAAATTAAATTTTTAATAGTCTCTCTTACAGCAGAAGCAGCGTGTAATTCTGAGTTTTCTGAACCTAAAATTGACGCAGAAAAGAAATTTTTCAAAGGCATGACCCCCCACTCTGTTAAAATTAATTTACTATTAGTGACTCTTGAAACGGTACTTTCGTGCATTCCGATTTCATCAGAAATATCTTTGAGTATCATTGGTTTCATATGGCTAAAACCATGTCTAAAAAAACCTACCTGTTTTTTTAAAATTTCAGAAGTCACTTTTAAAATTGTTTTATTTCTTTGATCAACTGCTTTTTTTAACCAGCGAGCTTCTCCAATCTTTTCTAATGCAAAAGCATTGCTTTTTGCATCAAGGTTATAATTATTCATTTCCTCAATATAACATTCATCAACATTAACACTTGGTAAAGTTGAACCATTTAAGTCAATACGCCATCCTTTCGCAGATCTAGTAACAATAATATCTGGTTGATCAACATTAGTATTTTCCTGATTAAAAGCGTCAGCAGGTTTGGGATTGAGTGATCTTAAAATTTTGATCATTTTAAATAATTTATCTTCTGAGACTTTGCAAAGTTTACTAATTTGTCTAAATTTTCCAGAGGGTAACATATTAAGGTTTTCAAGAAGAGTTTCAAAATGCTGATTAAATTTTTTGTTTTCAACTAATTGTATCTTCAAACATTCTGCCAAATTTTGTGAAAAAATTCCAATAGGCTCAAGATTTTTTAATTTCGAAAGTGTTTTTTCAACTATAGAAATTTCAACATTCAATTCTTTTGCAACTTCACATATAGATGAAATAAACCAACCACTTGGATGCAGATAATCTATCATTGCAATTGCAATACTTTTGCTATGATTATTCTTAAAGGTTAAATTTATTTGATTATTTAAATGTTCTCTTAAAGAAACTTTATGCTTAAGTGTTTTTTCTATTACTTCTCCAGCAGATGTAATTGATCCTGATCTAATTACTTCTTTATCAAAAAGTTTTTTATTTTCCATTATTGAATTCGAAGATATATGAGTATCGAAAGTATTTTCTAAATCAAGTTTATTATCAATTTTTAGTGGATCTACTGAACTATTCATGTTTTCGTATGTATTTGAATTTTTTTCTTCCACATTTATTTTGGTTATTGTTGGACTATTTTCTTTTAAAAATGGATTTTCTAATTGTGCTTTTTCAATAAAGTCTGATAATTCAATATTAGTAAGTTGTAACAATTTTATTGCTTGTTGCAACTGGGGTGTCATTATTAAAGACTGATTTTGTTTAATATTTAACTGTTGTCCTAATTTCATTTAAATCTCCACAATTGATAAATTCAAAATAGTGAAACAGATAAAAACAATTAAAATTAATAAAATCAAAGTTTTAATTTGACAAATAAAAATGACAAAAATATGACTTTTTTATTACTGTCCTAATATGAAAATTAACAATCAAAACAATAGTTTAAATTTTTTCATTTTTTTATGTTTAAAAAAATATTTTTTTATTTAAATTAGTAAGTCAATAATTTGGCTTTAAAAAATTGATATATTTTTATGACAAACAACAGTAAAATTTCAAATCCTTCTAAAGAAATAAAGAAACCTTACAAATGTAGAAATTGTTATATTATTAGACTATTTCTATTAGCAGTTGTTTTTATAGTACTTTTTGCTCTTATTCAAAATGACAATTTGCATTATTTAGATTTTGTTACACCCTCAAATGCTGCGACATTAATAATTTTATTAGGTATAATAATGTTTTTAGTGAAATTAACTAAGAATGTTTTTGAGAGAAAAAAACATTAAATATCACCTATCTCTAACTAATCTAACATAATTTGGAATAAAACCTGGAAATCTTCCAAAGGTATGTCCTGTGAAAAAATTAACAGTCCACATAAATTGAGATTGCCATGGGTTTTTTTCGTTAGTCCAAAATGACTCAGGGGGAGTGTTAGGAAATATTTTCGAATTTATTTTGACTTTTTGACATTCTTTACAAACTATGCGTTCCAATTCTATTCTGTTTGGCAACCGCCAACTACCCTCTAGTTGTTCATTTGCTTGTCTTATAACAGAGTCAATTTGATTCAATTTAACTTTTATTGGATTGCCTACGCACTTATCTTTATCCCATACCATTCCTACAGTGCAAGTCATCCACTCCAGCTTTTGACTTAAATCAATAACATAATATCCCCTAGAGATAAAATTATTAGCCCAAACATTATTGAAATTAAGCAATAATAATAATATTATAATTATAGTATAAATTTTAGAGAATGATGATTTAAATTTTAGCATAACAAACTCCGACAAGTTTTTTTAAGATTAGTTTCACTTTGGTCTCATTCTTGCAGAATTTATGCCTAATATCATTATTATTTAATAAAAAAAAGGTAATAAAATGGATATAGCATCTTTAATAGGACTTATAGGTACCCTTGGAATGATAGCTGGAGCAATGATATCCTCTGGCGGACTAGGAGCATTTATAGACACTCCCTCTATGTTAATTGTTATTGGAGGAACATTCTTTGCCGTAATGTATAGATCAACTTTACCCATGTTTCTAGCATCATTTGGAGCACTTGCTAAAGTTTTTATGCCTGGCGCCAAAAAACATGATGAACTAATAACTCGTATAACAGAACTTGCAGGTATTGCTAGAAAAGATGGAATGATGGCACTTGAAGGACAAGAAGTACCAGATAAATTTTTTGAAAAAGGACTTCAAATGCTTGTAGATGGTGCCGATGAAACTAAGTTAACTGATCAATTAAATAAAGAAGTCAAAGCAATGAAGTCCAGACATGAGGACATGACAGGCGTATTTCAGGCTTGGGTGGATTTAGCACCTGCAATGGGAATGATTGGAACATTAATTGGATTAGTTGCTATGTTAGGTAATATGGCTGACCCAAAAGCAATTGGTCCAGCAATGGCGGTTGCTTTGTTAACAACTTTATATGGTGCCATGATTGCCAACTGTATTTTTATGCCTATCGTTACTAAGCTTGAAGGTTATTCAGCTCACGAATTACTTTACAGGGAAATGGTTGTAATGGGACTAAAATATATTTCCAGAGGTGAAAGTCCAAGAAATATAACTGATCAATTGGTAGCTCTTATGCCTCCAAAGATGCAAGCTCAATTAGAGGAAGCTGCTTAGTTAGTTTTTATAATTAGGAGATTATTATGGCTGAAGCGCAGGTAGAAGGAAGAGAAGAAGAAGAAGAAGAAGAAGAATGTCCTAAATGCGTCAAAGGTGCTCCTGCCTGGATGGCTACATTTGCAGACATGGCTACCTTATTGATGGCATTCTTTGTTTTAATCTTATCTTTTGCTGAATTCAATGTCCCTAAATTTAAACAGATTAGCGGTAGTTTAAAGAATGCCTTTGGTATCCAGAGAATAGTTCCAGTTGTAGAACAGCCTAAAGGCACGACTGTACTTTCTCTTGATTTTAGCCCCTCTCCTGCACCATCAGTAACTAAAAATCTTACTCAACAAACCACTGATGCAGAACAAAAAAATTTAGATCTTAAATCAGAAGTTGACGAAGGAGATAGCGCTAAAAGTAATTCTAAAGAAATTTTAGATGCAAAAGATTTAAGTGAAGAGATTAAAAACAATGTATCTTCTAATAATGTAAAGGTAGAAACTATAAATGACAAAGTTTTAGTAAGTGTAAATACAGAAGACAAAACTTCAAAAGAAATTTCAAAGTTAATTAAGGATACTGTTGATGCTGTTGAAAAGTCTCGTGAAAATACGGGTGCTACTGAAACCGATGTACTAATTGGTGGAATAAACCAAGATATTCAAAAAATGGCATCCGCAACGATTGAAAATAAAATTTTAAAAGATCAAGTGAATAACCTTGAAAAACAAAGCTCTGATAGTGAAAAAGACATTCAAGAAAAAACCAAAAAGGCAGAATTTAGTGAGGATCAGCTTAGAGTTGCTCTTAAACAAGAAATAGGTCAAGGTTTAGCTGAAGTCCAAAGAGAAAAAGATAGAGTTGTGGTAACAGTTGGGTCTGCAGGCGCATTTAGTTCTGGTTCAGCAAGACTTACTAAAAAAGCCAGAGAAATAATGCAAAAAATTGCAAAAGTAAGTGCAAAAGGAGCTGGCCAAGTAAATGTATCTGGACATACTGACGATGTACCATTAATTTTTGGAGGTCAATATCGAGATAACTGGGATCTTGCAGCAGCAAGAGCCTCGAGTGTTGTTCAGGAATTAGCTAAAGCTAACACAATTCCTTCAGATAAACTCAGAGCAATCAGTTTTGGAGAAACTAGACCAATCGAGCAAAACGATACAAAACAAGGAAGAGAGAAAAATAGAAGAATTGAAATTGAAATAAAGTACTAGCTTTAACTTTAATACAATTCTTGAAGGATTAAGTATGAATGAAGTAAATTATATTACACCTAACCTTGATGAAGGTTATTCTCCAGAAGCAATAGCAAACATGGAGAATGCACTTGAAGAATTTATTGTATCTTTGATGGAGATAAAGCCAGAAGACGCTAATATTGCAGTTTTTAGAGGTCTTAAGTTAACAATCGCAGGACGTCCGAGACGACTTGCAGATTTAGGTAATGTAGAATCACCTGATGATCCTTTGAAAATTGAGCTAATGATTTATAATAAAGAACAAATTGATTTAGTATTAGAATTTATAAAGAATAATGGTTTTCCTGCCAAAAATGAGCCCGGCTCACAATTTATCCATATAAGAGTCCCCAAGCCTTCTAGAATGCAACTAGAAGAACTAGGCGATGAGGTTATTAGAAGAACTAATTCTGCTTGTACTAGGCTAATGAAAATTAAGACTAATACAGGTTTAAGAATTAGAGCAGCAATGGAAAAAGAATATATAGATCAACGTATATCAGGCGTTGCAGTAAAAAAAATTGATAATGCTTTAGAAAGAATTACCAAAGAAATTAAGATAGTTGGTGTTACGAAGAGAAAAGCAATTCTTGGGTCTTTTTTTAAAACTATTGAAAGAGATGATAATGATATCGTTAAAATCATCAACAAAAGAATAAAATTAGAAAAAGATAAAATTGCTAAAGAACAAGATCTAAGAATTAAGAATGAAGCCCTAGAAAGCCAAAGTCAAAACACAGATAGAGTTGAAACTGAAAATATTAGAAATAATGATGAACAAAAGGTTGAAGAACTAAATATTTCTTCAAATTCAACTTAAATTTTTACTTTTTTACATAGGGGTTATTCCCTTTTCTAAACATTATTCTTATAGGAACTCCTTGTAAATCAAAGGTTTTCATAATAGATCCCAATAAAAAACGTTTATAACTATTAGGAAGATCATCAGGACTAGACATAAATAAAGCAAATGTTGGGGGTTTAACATTAACTTGAGTTATGTATCTAATATTATTTTGTCTTCCTTTATATAGTGGTGGTGGATTATTTTCTATAATAGTTGACAACCATCTATTTAATTTTCCAGTTGTAATTCTATTACTTAACTTTTTCTTAACATAAATAATTTTATCAAATAACTTTTCAATACCTTTATTATGAAGACCCGATAAAAATACTATCGGTATATTTTTTATCTGTGATAAAGAAATGCCTAACTGGTTTATAATTTTATTTTTGATTGTGTTTTGGTCTGTTACTTTATCCCATTTGTTTGCTCCAATAACAATACCTCTACCTTCTCCAATTATCATACGAGCAATAGTTAGATCTTGTTTGTCTATATTTTGAGAAGCATCTACTAATAAAACACAAATATCACTAAATTTAATAGACTTAAGTGTATCACTAACCATATGTTTTTCTAAAATTTTGGTAATTTTTGATTTTCTTCTTAGACCAGCAGTGTCAATTAGACAAAAAGTTTGTTTTTTATAATTCCATTCAATTTCTATAGAATCTCTTGTTATTCCAGCTTCGGATCCCGTCACTAAACGATTTTCACCAATTATATTATTTACTAATGTTGATTTACCTGTATTAGGTCTTCCTATAATACTTACTCTTATTGGAGCGTTTTCTAGATTGAAAAAAAATTCATCTTGTTTTATCTTTATATTTTGATTACGCAAGTTGTTTTTTAAAACATCATATAAGTCAGGCAACCCTTCTCCATGTTCCGCTGAGATTGGTATAACAATATCAAAAGCTAAAGAAGCAGCTTCACTTAAACCAATTAAGCCCTTCAAACCTTCACTTTTGTTTACTAATACAATTATAGGTTTGTTTTTCTTTTTTAAATTTATTGCTATAGATTTCTCAATTGGTAACACACCCTCTCTTCCATCAATGACGAACAAAATGACATTAGCATCATCAATTGCAAATTGACACTGCTCTTTAATCTTAATCTCTGTTCTTCCTTTTAAGGCATCGTCAATTCCAGCAGTGTCTATTAGTGTAAATTCTAAATCAGCTAATTTACCCTGCCCATACTTCCTATCTCTAGTAACTCCCGGTTGATCGTTTACTATTGCTTTTTGTGAACGAACTAATCGATTAAACAAAGTAGATTTTCCAACGTTAGGTCTTCCTACTAATACAACCTTCAACATTTTGTAACCTTAAAGTTTTAAGACTTTGCTAAAAAGCTAATAAACTTCCCTTTGCAGTAAGAAATAAAAGATTTCCATCAACTGGAATAGGAGGGACAGACAACTCATCAAGATACAAAGTGTCAATTTCAGATCCATTATTAGCATTAACAACATTAATTATGCCTTTTTGATTTGTTATTAAAAGTTTTGAATCCACTAAAGTTGGTCCTTTGTAAACACTTATTTCTTTTTCTGAAAAAAAAGATTTTTCATTGACATAAGATGGATATTGTTTTTTCCATCTTAGTTTTCCAGTATCTGTATCAACAGCTGCTAGAAGTCCTAAATTTCCCATTATAAAAATAGTTTTTCCTGAAATTGTAGGAGTCTCAAATCCACCAATGGGTATATACCATAGTTTTTTTGAAGTTTTTAAATCAAAAGCTGCAGTAAATCCCGACTGTGAAACTAAAAATAATTTTCCTTTATAATAAATAGGGTTAGCAACTATGTCACCAGAATGGAAAAGTATTGGCAATTGTTTATTTGAAGATATATTTTCGCTCCATAAAACTTCTCCAGTATTAATTGCAATAACAAAAAAAGTTCCACCTGTACCAGGAACAATTACTTTGTTTTTTACCACTAATGGCCTTGCAGTTGTATAAACAGAATTATATTCGCTACCTAAAAAAACATTCCATACAAGTTTACCATTTCTATTGTTAAATGATAAAAAATTACCATCAAAATCACTAACAAAAAGGTAATTTTTGTAAGATGTAATTCCTCCCCTAAATGGAAGTTCATTTTTCTTTTCCCATATTACAGTTCCATCAACGCCATTGATAGCTAAAAGTTCTCGAGAACCATTATGAGCATATAATGTAACAGTGTTGTTTTTATTTTTTATTCCTGCGATAGCTGGAGTTCCAACAATTGTATCTTCTAAATCATTAAAAATTTGTTTTTTCCATACAATTTTCCCGTCAGTGGAATTTATTTTAAATAAATAACCATTGATATTTAATAAATATATGTAAGACGCGTAATATAAAGGATCTGGTAAGTAAGGATTTTTGTCATCAATATATTGATCAGTATCAATTTGCCACTTTTTTTTTAAAGGAAAATTAATTTCTGAATTAATTAAATTATAAGATTTAGAATTTAAGATCTCTTGTAAATTACTTAAATTATCAAGTTTAGAATTTTCTCTATATTCTTTATTTACAAACGAAATTTCATTTTTTGGTTGAAAGATATTTATATAATTTGATTGATTTAAAGTTTCATCCTTTGAGCAACTCAAAAGAAATATGAAAGTTAAAAAAATAATAAATTTATTTGGCATTGGTTTTATAAATTTTATGAATTAATTCTAGTCTATTCTTTTGCTCAAAGCTTAAATCAGATCTCTTTAATAATATATTAATAGCTGTTTGTGCTTTTTTAATTTTATCAAACTTTATGAATAACAAAACTTCTAATTCGGCGGCAACAATTTGAAGTTTGCTTGGGCTGTTTAAAATTGGTTCAAGTAATAATTTTTGTTGATCAAATGAACTTTTATTATCTTTTAACACACTTAAAATTCTTGATAAATTTCTATAGAAAATATCTATTCTTTCATTATCATAAATATTTTTATAATTTATTAACATTTGATCTATCTTTCCATTTTGATAATTAGTCTCGGCTAAACCAAAAAGAGAAAGGACACCATACCCACTTTTGTCATTCTGTGAATTTTTTAAAAATAAATTATGACTCTTTAAATAATTTTTATCTTCTAGTTTTTTAAGTGCTTGGAAATATTGCGCTGAAGCTACTTCTATTTGCTTTTTATTCCATGTGGTATAAGCATGATATGAACCTAATAATACAATGAGAATTATAATTAAAGTAATGATGAATTTTGAATATTTTTTCCAAGTTTGAATTAATTGATCCTGTTTTAATTCTTCAGAAACTTCATCAAAAATATCAGCCATATTTATCCCACAAAAAAATTTATTAAAAATAAATATATCTAAACTTTTATTAACAAAAGATCAAATGAATATCATTATTATTGGACAACATTATTAATTAAATTATAGGATAATTAAAATTTTGGGAATTTTATGAACATTTTTAAGCTAGAAATTAAAAGCTCAATTGCATCAAACAATAATAAAAGTGCAGGAAAACCTAGTGAAATTATTAAAAAAATTGAAAAAAGGATTGTATTTTTTTCTAAGTTAGAACTCACTTCCATTTTAAATTTATATAGCAAACAAGTCTCAAAGGGGTATTGGAGAGACTATGCATTAGATAGCAAAATTGATAATGCTATTTTTTCAATATACAGACACACTCATGACAAACCTATGTTCCAAATTATAAAAAATAGTCAAAAAGGATTCAGAAACAAGCCTAGTTTTTATATAAAGAAAGGTGAAGAAATTGTAAGTAAAAGCAAAAGCTTGTTTACAATTTTATCAAATTTTGAGAAAAAATTAAGTATCAAAAAATTAAGAAAATATTAATTTAGTTGAATATAAATATCGTACAAGAAACATTAATTATTGGGAAAATAAAAATGGATAGAAATACATTAAGTAAAATTCAGAATTATTTAAGGCTTACATTAGGTTCAAAGCAACTAAAAGTTGAAGGCAGGGAAAATAAAGTTGATTCAGCTGATGTTACAATAAATGGGGAGTTTCTTGGTGTTATATTTGAAGACAAAGAAGATGGTGATATTTGCTATCATTTTAATATGACTATTTTAGATATTGATTTAAAAGACTAAAACATTATAGCGATGATAAAATATCGATAATTATTGATTTTATAAGTAAAAAATCAAAAGGTATAGTAAAAAAACCTAGAAGTATTATTGGAATAAGCAAAATAAAAACCAATATCTTAAATCTTAATAAAGATGAACTTTTTACTTTATTTTTCTGTATGTTTTTATTTTGGCTAACATTTCTTTCAAGCTTTTCAACTTTTTGTGACAACTCTAATATTACCTCAACCGCTTCATTGAATTTATTTGCAAGCAATAAAAACTGAGCATCATTATCATTAACAGTTCTATTAATATTTTGATTTTCTGTTTTATCTTTATGATGAACTAGATTTTCAGAATTATTTTGAGTAGAGTTTGATAAAATTTCCTTATTTTGTTCAGTCACAGTTTCTTTGTCGGAGCCTCTTTCTTTTTTATTGTCGTCTTGATTGCTGCTTTCAAACTCTGACATTAGATTATTATTGAAAGAATCTTGTTTTGTAACATTAAGATTGTTATCCTCTCTCATTTTAAGTATTCTATTTCTTAAATCTAAACTATCATTCATTTTTATAACCATTAATTTATATAACTAACTATTTACGACATAATTTAAATAGATTTAACTAATCATATTTAAATTTATTGAATCCTTCATCTATTAAAAGCTGTCTTTTCTTTTTTATACCCCCTTTACCACTATACCCTCCTAAAAACCCATCAGATCTAATTACTCTATGACATGGTATTTCAATAATTAATGGATTTTTAGCACATGCATTGGCTACAGCCCTAGAAGAATTAGGCTTACCTAAAATACAAGCAATTTCTTTATAGGTTTTAACACTGCCTTTGGGAATTTTTCTAATCTCTTCCCAAACTGTTAATTGAAATTTTGTGCCTTTAAGTTTCATGTTTATTTATTCTTTTATTAAAAATTAATCTTTTGGTATGTAATTTATTTCTTTTGTTTCAAACTTCATTTTCTTCCACCTAATTCTCTGTTGACTAATATATTTAAGATACAATTCTTCTTTTTTCCCATACTCAAAACCGACTGTTTTATTAAGAAAATATCCACCTTCAATTGGAATATTTATATATGAATATTCTTCTTTATCTTTTTCTCCTCTAGTAATTAAATGAGTTTTTTCATTTTCGTCAATAATTCTCCAAAAATCTTTAATTTCAAATTTTCGCTCAAGAATTACTTTTAAAGTTTCATTAAATGTAACAAACTGATGCCTGACAAACTTTTTATTTGCCCTCTTAAATTTAGTAACTTTTTTAAAATTATTTTTTTTATATTCCTCATAACATTGTTTAGATATGCTTGTTATTCTCATCAAACTATATTCACCAGAAAAAAGAGCTTTTAAAACAACTTTTTTCTTTTCTATTGAGAAATTACTATCAAAAATTTGTGAATACAGATTATAAAATTCGTCCGATTTATAATTCCAGAATCTCATTATAATTTGGCTTATAGTAAGTTAGAAGATTTAGTTATTTAAATAATAAAAAGAGTATAATGTTTTAGATTTTATGCAACTTAGTTATTAAAAGTGAAGAGAAAAAATTACAAATTAAGATTATTAATATTAAACAAGTTAATAATGAATTTTATATAATTTTATTTAATCTACTCCCATTAAATAGTAGTAATAGGACAAGGCATTCATTTATATAGTATTTTAAAAACTTCCTAATAAGTATCTAACGGGTCCCATCGTTTAAGTATACGAAGGTAATTATTAAAACCCAAAAAATTATCAATGCTTTAGTGAAAAGGCAAATAGATAGTTGCTAAATTAAAGAACGCGCTTAAATAAATAATCATGTGAAGAAAATTTCTTTTCTAATATGTATCCATGCTGATCTAAAAAATTCTCTATTCTTTTTATATCTCTCGCCTCAATCAACATGAATTTGAATGAAAATTCATCGAAATCAACACCTTTCAAAACTTCGATTTCTGCTCCTTCAACATCAAGCGACAAAAAATCAATTTCTTTTGGCGCATTAGATTTTTTTAAAGTAGAAGTAAGTGATTCTGCAACAGCACCAAACGCAAACACATTTTCAGTAACTGATAAGAACTTTTTGCAGCTTTGTATATGAGAAACCTTATCTTCTAAATCCAACTCTAAATTTTCTGAAATAGACATGAGATTTACGTATTTGATATCGACATATTTGTCTTTGTAATCAAAACTCACACAAGCATTACAAAAGATATTATCTTCTGCACTTCTTTGTTCTTTGCAGAGCAGATAATTATGTGGCGATGGCTCAATCAGAACGCCTCGCCAATTCCTCTTCATTTCAAAGTAGAGTGAATTTGACTGCGAAACACCATCGTTTGCTCCTAATTCGACAAAGAAACCATTATCGTAATTTACGTATAGCTCTAATTGTTTATCGAGTTGGTCAATTGAGAAGTACCCACCTTTGAACTATTTTATTAAATAATCTATTCTTCGAAAAAAACTTTGCCTCGCATTTCCTAAAACTATTTTTAAAATTTTGCTAATTATTCGTCTCATAAATTGATTCCGTCTTTTCCGCACATACTTACTTATCGCAACTATAACTCTTATCATGCTATTTTATATATGAAAAAATAGACTTAACCAACGTAAAACGCAAAATTTTAACTCTTTTTGCCAAATTTCAGCGAAACCAATCGTATCTTTATCTACGCTATTCGTTTCAAAAATATTAAAACGGAGATTACGGCTTGATAAGCTAAAGTTCAGACTGCTTTTGTAATATATATTAAAAACAATGGTTTAGGAAACAGGAACTACTCCCATTCAATAGTTCCTGGAGGTTTTGAAGTTATATCATATGTAACTCTATTGATACCTTTAACGTTATTAATTATAGCTGTTGCGGTTTCACTTAAAAAATCATGTGTAAACGGATAGTAATCTGCAGTCATACCATCTAATGATGTAACGGCCCTTAATGCACATACATAATCATATGTTCTCGTATCACCCATCACTCCAACAGTTTTAACTGGTAAAATTACTGTAAATGCTTGCCATATTTTATTGTATAATCCATGTTTTTTAATCTGTTGAATATATATTGAGTCTGCATTTCTTAAAATATTTAATTTTTCATCTGTAATTTCACCTGGACATCTTATTGCTAACCCAGGACCAGGAAAAGGATGTCTATCTAAAAAATCTTTTGGAATACCTAACTCTTTTCCTAAAAGCCTTACTTCGTCTTTGAACAATTCTCTAAGAGGTTCAAGTAAATCTAAATCCATTTTTTCTGGTAATCCACCAACATTATGATGTGATTTTATAGTTACAGATGGGCCTCCAGAAAAACTGACGCTTTCAATAACATCAGGATATAGAGTTCCTTGGGCAAGAAAGCAAACATCACCAATCTGTAAAGCATGTTTTTCAAATACTTGAATAAATAACTTGCCAATTATTTTTCGCTTTTTTTCAGGATCTTTTATTCCCTTTAAGTTAGACAGAAAAAGGTTCTTTTCATCTGCCTCTATTAAATTTAATTTATAATATTGTTTATATAACTTTAAAACCTCTTCGCTTTCATTTTTTCTCATCAAACCATTATTTACGTAGATACATGTTAATTGATTACCAATAGCTTTATTTATAAGTATTGCTGTTACTGAACTATCTACACCACCAGATAATGCACAAATTACTTTTTTATTTCCTACTTTCATTTTTATTTCTTCTAAAGATTGTTGAAGATAAGATTGCATACTCCAATTAAAAGAAAAATTTGATAATTTAAGAAAATTTTTGATTAATACTTTTCCATTTAATGTATGAAAAACTTCTGGGTGGAATTGAACTCCATAAAAATGTTTTTTTTCATTTCCAATTATTGCATAAGGTGCGTTTTCAGAAATACAGTATACCTCAAAATCTTCAGGTATGCTTGCTACATGATCACCGTGAGACATCCAAACTTCTTCTTTCCCTTCATCTAAAAACAAACCTTCTAGAAATTTAATATCTTTACTTTTGTTATTTATATTTACGAAAGATTTTCCGAATTCTGATGTTCCAGATCCAGAAACAACTGATCCCCCTAACATTTTCATCATTATTTGTTGTCCATAACAAATTCCTAAAATAGGAATTTCTAAATCATAAATACTTAAGGGTGGCTTTGGCGCGTTATCATTTAATACACTTGCTGGGCCCCCAGAGAGAATAATTGCTTTAGGATTAAATTTTTGCAAAAATTCGTCATTTACCTTGTTAAACGGATGTATTTCACAATAAACATTTAACTCCCTTAAACGTCTTGCGATTAATTGAGTAACTTGGCTGCCAAAATCAATTATTAAAACAAATTCGTTTTCCATTAAGTAACTCTCTCTTCTGAAATTGATTATTCTATCTTTTTCTTTGAAACATTGAGATAAAAAAACCGTCCATTTTATGTATTGCAGGGTTAATAGTTATATTTTTTTTACCACTATCAAATGGATATTGAAAACTATTAGTTGAAGAGAAATTATCTTTCCACATGTTACTCATATCAATTTCAGAAAAATCACTATTTACTGATATTTTAAATTTTTCAATTTGATCAACTCCCTCTTCAGGTAAAAACGAGCAAGTTACATATGCTAACTTACCTCCCGGTGCAACCATAGTTGATCCTTTTAATAGTAGTTCAGATTGAATATTAATTAATTCAGCTAATTTTTTTTTATTGAAATTAAATCTTGAGTCAGGACTTCTTGCCCATGTTCCTATGCCAGAGCATGGAGCATCTATGAGAACTAAGTCAAATTTTTTTTCTAAACCTTTTGTACTCCAATTTAAATCAACCACACGTGTTTCAACATTATGAACTCCTGCTCTTTTAAAACGTAATCTTGCCTGTTTTAATCTTTTTTGATTTATATCTAAAGATAAAATCCTTCCTTGATTTTTCATTATATCTGCTAAAACGAGAGATTTACCACCAGCGCCTGCACATATGTCAGCAACTTGCATTCCTGGTTTTGCACCCAAAATAAATGCTGACAATTGAGATGCCTCGCCTTGAATTTCTATATTACCAGACTTATAGAGTCTATTTCCATTTATAGGAAATCGTTTGAGAAGCCTTATACCTAGCGGAGAATATTTACTAATTTTAAATGGTACATTAATTTCTTTTAACAAATCCAAAATTTCATCTCTAGTTTTATTTTTTAGTGTATTAATCCGTAAATCAACAAAAGATTCTTGGTTTAAAGATAAAGCAACATTTTTCCAATTAAACTTAAAATTTCTCTTTATGCTCGATAATAAAAATTCTGGAAGCTCATAATACACACATTCCGGCATTTCACTGTTAATAAATTTTTCGAAATTTAAATATTCTAAAAATTGTAAATTATCATCTTTAAAATTTTTATTTAATTTATTATTGAAAAAAAAAATTTTTTTTATTTTTGGTAAATCATTTTTGTAATCAACATTTAAAAAAAATAATTCTAAAATTATTTGTCTTTCAAAAGTAACTTTAAGATTATGATTTTTTAAATGCCAATTAATCTTATTACGATTTTTAATTAAGTTCCAAAAACACTTGGATATAAATTTTCTATCTTTTGACCCTATATTTTTATTAGATCTGAAATAATTTTGAATTAATTTACTAGCAATTTTAGATCCATGATCAAAAGATTTTAACAGCTCTAATACACATGAAAGTCTATCATAATCTAACATTAAGATGGTCTATAATTAGGTGCTTCACGGGTTATAGTAACATCGTGGACATGACTTTCTTTAAGCCCAGCATTACTTATTTTTTTAAACTTACAATTCTTTTGCATTTCATTAATGTCTTTATTCCCAGTGTAACCCATTGCTGATTTCAAACCACCAACTAATTGATGAATTACATTTCCAGCAGATCCTTTATATGGAACCTGTCCTTCGATACCTTCAGGAACAAGTTTAAGATTTTCTATTTCTGCCTGAAAATATCTATCAGCTGAGCCTCTTGCCATTGCACCTAAACTACCCATACCTCTATATGACTTATAAGATCTACCTTGAAATAAAAATACTTCTCCAGGTGTTTCATCAGTTCCTGCAAGAAGAGAGCCTACCATAACGGCACTAGACCCTCCTGCTATGGCCTTCGCTATATCTCCAGAATATTTAATACCACCATCTGCAATAATTGGAACTGAGAATTTATTTGCAACTTCTACACAATCAATAATTGCAGATAATTGAGGAACGCCAACTCCAGCAACCATTCTTGTAGTACATATTGAACCGGGTCCAATTCCAACTTTAACACCATTCGCTCCAGCGTCTATTAGAGCTTTTGTTGCATCTCCAGTTGCAACATTTCCACCAATTAGAGCTACTTCTTTTGACATATTTGAAATTTTTGACACAGAATCTAAAACCATCTTACTATGACCATGAGCAGTATCAACAATCAAAACATCAACTCCTGCATCAATCAAAGCTTCTGCCCTTGAAATCCCATCTTTCCCAACACCGGTAGCGGCCGCTACTCTTAACCGTCCTTGTTCATCTTTACATGCATCAGGATGATTTTGAGATTTTTCCATATCTTTAACAGTTATTAATCCAACACAATATCCATCTTCATCAACAACCACTAATTTTTCAATACGATGTTGATGTAAAAGTTTTCTAGCCTCTTCTTTGCTAACACTTTCTTTTACAGTTATAACATTTTTAGTCATAAGAGCAGAAACTGTTTGATTTAAATCATTAGCAAATCTTACGTCTCGGTTTGTAAGAATACCAACTAATTTATTTTTAAGACCTTCAACGACTGGTATTCCACTTATTTTGTTTTTTTCCATGAGTTTGAAAGCATCCCCAAGGGATTGATCAGGCTTTATTGTAACTGGATTTACAACCATTCCTGCTTCAAATTTTTTTACTTTTTTAACTTCTGACGCTTGCTCTTTAATTGAAAAGTTTTTATGTAAAACTCCTATTCCACCTAATTGCGCCATAGTAATAGCTAATCTATGTTCAGTAACGGTATCCATTGCAGCAGATATTAGAGGTATGTTTAACTTTATATTTTTAGTAATGAAAGTACCTACATTGGCATCTGCTGGTCCAATCTTACTGTATGCAGGTTGTAGCAACACATCGTCGAAAGTGAAGGATTCTTCAATTATCATTATCTATACTCGGTATTGGATTTAAAATTTATATCATAAAGTTTATATAAGTACTGTAGTAAATTTTGCAAAGTTTAATTCTTTTAATTTATTTTCCTTTAAAACCTAAAGCAATAACATATCCTTCAACTGATTCTTTTCGACTTGCATCAGGTTTGACGTGATGTACTTTAGAAAAGTTTTTTTGCATTAAATTTAAGGCTTCCTTTTCTGTTCCTCCTTTGAAACATTTAGCTAAAAAAACTCCATTCCTATTCAAATTCTCAATTGAAAAGTCTAAAGCAATTTCTAAAAGATGAGTGGTTCTTATATGATCGGTTTGTCTATGACCTGTTGTATTTGCTGCCATATCAGATAAAACAACATCTGGCTTCTGTCCCAATAATTCAATTAAATCATCACCAACTGTTTTATCATTGATATCTCCAATTATAGACTTACATCCAGAGATATCATCTGTTTTTAAAATATCTACTCCAATAACTTTTTCATTACCTGCAATTGAAGAAACTTTTTCAGATGCTATTTGTAGCCAACCACCTGGGGCACATCCTAAGTCAATTACTGAAAGTCCGGGAAGTAAAAAATTAAATTTATCATTTATTTGTAAAAGTTTAAAAGCAGCTCTTGATTTATATCCTCTTTTTTGTGTCTCTAAGACATATGGATCATTGAGCTGTCGACCTATCCACCTAGTACTAGAAGATTTTCTCTTTTTATCTTTTTTTATTTTATTTAGTAATCCTCTGGAGCTTCCAAATGAACCAGAATTATTTTTATTAGTCATTATGAATATCTTTTGCAGATTTAAAAAAACAGCTTTTTGCCCCTGTATGACAAGCAGAACCAGTTTGCTCTATTAAAGCGAGTATTGTGTCATTGTCACAATCTAATCTTAGCTCATGAAGTTTTTGAAAATGCCCACTAGTTTCACCTTTTTGCCAGAGCTTTTGCCTCGAACGAGAGAAGTAATACATATCTTTTGTGTCAATTGTTTTTTTTAAAGCCTCTTCGTTCATCCAAGCTAACATTAAAATAACACCTGTATGAACACACTGAGATATTACAGGTACCAAACCATCTTTGTTAAAGTTTATATCTGAAGTTTGAAAATTTTCAGTACTTGAAATTGTGTAATTATTGATCATTTAATATTTTCTTTTAAACTTTTTATAAAATTTGATAAATCATTACTTATTCCCATCATTGAAGGAACTATAATCAGCACAAGTAAGGCTGTGACACCAAGACCAAAGACAATTGTAGCAGCCATAGGTATTAAAAATTGTGCTTGTAAAGATTTTTCAAACATTAGTGCTGATAATCCACCAATGGTAGTTAAAGAAGTTAGTAAGACAGGTCTAAGTCTATCTACAACACCTGAAATTATTGCTTCGTTGATAATATTTTGATCATTAAAACTATTTTCAGTGTCATTAAGTAATTCATCAAATCTTCTTTCTATAGTAGATACTAAAATAATTGAGTTATTTACTACTATACCTGCTAAGGCTAGAAGAGCAAACATGGACAATATTGACATTGTTAATCCTAATATATAATGACCTAAAACAGCTCCAATAAAAGCAAACGGAATCATTATCATTATTGTTAGTGGTCTTGACCAAGATTTAAAAACCCACGCTAGTATAAAATAAATTAACATTAGTCCAATAATTGAACCAATTTTCATATCAGCAAAAGTCTCTTTCTGCTCTAAATCTTTACCATCAAACCTATAATTCAAATTATATTTCTTAGCAATTTCAGGCAATCCATTCTGCAAAAGAAATTGTCTAGCTTGAGAAGTATTCATAATTTGAGGAAATAGGTCACCTGAAATTGTAACTTCCCGAAAACCATTTTTTCTATTAATTGAAGCAAATGGTATCTCTTCGTTGATTGTTATTATTTCTTCAAGTTTAAAACTAGTGCCAATATTAGTTATAATCCTTAAATCATTAATCATATCAGTTTGTTTTTCATTTTTTATTAATTTCAAGCGAACTGCAACTTCTTCGTCAGCCTTTGGAAACTCAGATATAACAACCCCATTAATAGCAGACCTGACTTGTTCCCCTATTTCTGAAATTGACAAACCTAGCGACTGTCCTTTGTTATTTAGGCTTAAAATCCTCTCTTGCACACCAAATTCAAGATTATCGCTTAATGATGTTACTCCAGGAATTGTTCTAGCAATTTGAATTAATTCATCAGATGCCTTCTTCAAGTTTTCTAATTTTTCTCCTTGAAATCTTACATCAAGATCTCTTCCAGGAGGACCTCCACTAGGTGCTCTAATAGTTAACTTATCTAGTCCAGCAACAGGTTCTATATTATCTTTCCATGCCTTAATAAATTCTTTTGTTCTAACTTTTCTTTTATCAGCAGTTTTTAATTCAACAATCATAGATCCAAGTAAGTCACTTCCAATAGGACTTGGCCCAGCATCATTTGAAAAAGAAGTCCTATCTCCGATTGTAGACATTTTAAATTTTACTAGATTTTTAGAATAAGAAAACTGTTTTGATGTTTTTTCTAAACCAATTTCAATATTATCAAGCATTTCCACGGTATTAGATTTTTTTGTTCCAGAATGCATTTTAAAGTTTGCAATTATGATATCTGCTTCAGGAGTAGGAAAGAAGCTAAAAAGCACTCTTCCACCTGACATCATTCCTACTGATACTAAAAACATACCAATAGCAACCATGAATGTTACATATCTGTGATTAAAAGTTAATTTAACAAATTTTCTAAAAAAGCCCTCTTGGAAATAGATAAATTTATTATCAAACCAAAATCTAAATTTTCCTGGTAAATTATTTTTATTATCAAAGTGAGCTAAATGAGCTGGTAAAACTAAAAAGCATTCAATTAAGCTAGCAACTAAAACAGCGCAAACTACCCAAGGGATAGCAGCAATTATTTCACCAATAACACCTTTGACCATAAAAAGAGGGATAAATGCAGCAACTGTCGTAAGCATTGCTGAAATTACTGGCATCGACATCCTTGATGCAGCTACTACGGGAGCTTGTGAGCTATCAAGTTTTCTTTTAGTTTTCAAATATGAGGTGTGTTCACCTACAACAATAGCATCATCTACTACTATACCAAGAGCCATTATTAAACCAAATAATGATATCATATTTATTGATTGCCCAGTTACTAACATAACTGCAAATGTAGCTAGAAACGCGATTGGAATACCTAATGCAACCCAAATTGCAGTATTACGACTTAAGAATAAAAAAAGTACAGCTAAAACTATGCAAAGACCACTTAACCCATTTTTGACTAGTAAAGAAATTCTTTCTTGAATAAGTTCTGCAGCTGTGTTGTAAGTTTCAATTTTTATATTGTTACCAAGTAAACTTTGAGAACTAGAAATTGCATTTTCTACAATTTTTGAAACCTCTATAGCATCACTCGTTTTACTTCTTCTTACCCACAACTCTACCGCAGGATTTCCATCTACAAATTTTAAAATACTACCTTTTTCAATACTATAAGTTATCTTTGCTAAGTCTTCGAGTAAAACCCTGCCACCGGAGCTAGAGCTCTTTAATTCTAATTTTTTAAAAGCATCAACTAGTCTTTTTTCGCCTTCTGTTCTAACTCTTAATGCACCATCAGAGTAACTCCCACCAGAAACATCTTGTGTTTCAGATTTTATTAAATTAGCAATTTGATTAAAAGATAATTTAAGTTTTGCTGTTTCTAATTGGGGTATTTCTATTAAAATTTCTTCTTTAGGAAGACCTAATATATCAACTTTATCAACACCTGAATTTAAAAGTAACTCTTTTAAATTTTTTGACTTTATTCTCAGTTCTGATAATGAAGCTTTTCCAGACAATACAATTCTAGTTACTGTGTCAAAAAATTCTCCAACAATAATTCTAGGTTTTTTGGACTTTTCAGGAAAATTTATTCTTGATACAGCCGTTTCAATATCTGTTCTTCCTTTTTGCATGTCATAACCATATTGAAACTCAACTTGTGTACGACCAAGGCCCTCAACAGATTTGGATGATACCTTTTTAACACCAGAAATTGGTCTCAGTTCTGGTTCTAATAATTGAATAATATTTTTATCAATTTCTTCGGCAGTAGCACCTGGCCAATCAATTGTTACAGCTACAACTTCCACATCAAAATCAGGAAAAAATTGTTTGTTAAGTTTGCCTATAGATAACAAACCTATAATTATCATTAATAACATGATAATGTTTGCAGATGTTCGATGTTCTACAAAAAATTTTAAAAAACTTGACTCTTTAAACCTTACCAAAACTCTATCCTAATTAGAAATTACTTTAATTTAATATTTTTATTTTTTGATTATTGAGATTTTCTGGAATTCTTGTAGTGATGATATCATCATTTTCAGACAAATTTCCATCAACTAAAATATATCCAGATCCTTTGTAAATAAGTTTTATTTTTTTTGGCTTAGCAATGCCGTTTTCAACAATATAAACTTTATCAGTATACAAAGATGATTCAGGTAACTTAAAAATATTTTTAAAATCACCAACAGGATAGTCTACCCTTACAAATGTACCTAAAGGTATATAATTTTCTCTTTTTTCAAATTTATCAATTCTAGCAAATAACTTTCCACCACCCTCTTCTTCATTTGTTTTTCCGTCTGATCTTTCAATTATTCCTTTCATGGTTTTCAAAGATGTAGTTCCAGCTTTCCATAAAACATCAATTGATTTTCCGATTAGATTATTTGAATTAGAATAGATCTTTGAAGGCACAACAAACTCAACTTCTAAATTTTCAGTAGAAAATATATTAGCTATTTTTTCATTATTATTTACAAATTGACCTTGGTTTATTTTAACATTAAACAATCGACCATTAAAATGAGATTTCAAAACAGTATCTGACAAGTCTTCTTTTGCCCTGTCTAACATAGTCTTTGCTCTAATATAATCAGATCTAGTTTTTGAAAGAAGAATTAATTCGTTATCATAATTATTTTGAGAAACAACATTGTTTTTTAACATTGTTTTATATCTATTTACCTGTCTCTTTCGAATACTAAGTTGTTCAGCTAATTCTTTTGTTTCTGATGTTAGTTTTTCAATTTCTAGTAAAAATCTTCTTTGGTCTAGTTTTGCTAATATCTCTCCATTAGTGACATAGGATCCATTGAGAAATTTATCCGAGATAAAATTAACTCTACCTGACACCCCAAATCGAAGATCTCCACTTCTTGATGATATTATTTTACCATAAGCGTCTGAAGTTGGAGAATAATTATTTCTTTTTGAACTAATAACATTTACGTAAAAGGTTTTTTCTTCTATTGTTAATTGCTTTGCTTCGGGTCTAGTTGAGACTAAGTATTTATATAAAAATATACTTATTCCTAAAACCAAGAAAAACATCATTGTTTTAAAATTTAATATTTTAAATAACACTTTCATTTTCCTAATTAATATTCAATGGTTTGATAAATTTAAAAATTTTTAATCGTTTACATTATAAGTTAATATAATCCTAATTTTATTAATTCAGAATTTACCTCATCTGGTATTTCTTCGCTTTCATCGTCATTGGTATTTAAATCAGGTGGAATATCTTCTTCCATATAATATCTCCATCCCTGAAATGGTCTCATCGGTGTTGGTATTACTTTTATCAAATCTTTATCTAATATTATTTCACAACCTCTACTACCATCGCTTCTAATTACTGATGTTATATCCAAAATTTTTTGTCTTACCAAAACGTTTCTTTGAATAATCCAATACATTGAACCTGTTTTGATTAAATCTACTTTTTGTTTAGGCATGTTTCTTGTAGTATGTACAATAGCACCATAATTTTCAAATAGCATCTGTTGTCTTATTTTTAATCTTTCGATTGATTTTATTCCGACTGCAATTTTTTTTAAATTATAAGACAATGACTTTATCCAATTATAAAATAACTATAGCAGAAAGACCTAAAAAGGTAAAAAAACCAATTATATCTGTAACGGTTGTTAAAAAAACAGAACTTGATATTGCTGGATCTATTTTGAACTTCTCTAATGTAAGTGGGATAATAGTCCCTAGAATACCTGCAAAGAGTAAATTAGTTACCATAGCTAAACCCATAATAATAGCTATTAATTCGTCATCAAACCATAAATAAGCCAACAGAGCTGACAATAAGGCAAATAATAATCCGTTTAAAAGGCCTACCCAAGTTTCTTTGAGAACAAATTTTTGCAAATTAGTATAATTTAACTGTCGTGTTGCCAATGCTCTAACAGCTACAGTGACAGTTTGAGTACCTGCGTTTCCTCCCATAGAAGCAACTATCGGCATGAGGACTGCTAAAGCAACCAACTTTTCTATTTCTTCTTGAAACAATCCTATAACAGAAGAGGCAAGAATTGCTGTAAGCATATTAAGTATTAACCATGAAAAGCGACCTTTGACAGTTTCAATAAATGAAGAACTTATTGACAAGTCGCTTACTCCTGTCAAACCTTGAAGGTCTTCTTCGGCTTCTTCATTAATCACATCTACAATATCATCCACTATAATCACACCAAGAAGTCTGTTTATATTGTCAATAACAGGCATATCAACTAGTCCATATTGTTGAAATAACAATGCAACTTCTTCTTGATCAATTTGAACATTTACACTTCTTGGGCTGGTTGCCATCAAATCTTTTAATCTTACAGGTCTTTTTGCTGATAATAATTTAGATAATGATATTACACCTAATAATCTATGAGCAGGATCAACTACATAAATTGAATAAAAACTATCTTCTTCTTCTTGAGGCTTCGCTCTCATATGATCGATGGTCTGACCAACAGTCCAGTTACTAGGAAATGCAAGAAATTCTCTTTGCATTAATCTTCCAGCCGATTCTTCAGGAAATGAAAGAGCTTCCTCAACCAGTATTCTGTCAGCTTTAGGGAGTTGTTTAATAACTACCTTTCTTTCTTCTTCTTCAAGCTCTTGGAGAATATCAACTGCATCATCAGAATGTAAAACAGGTATAGCCCGTGCAAGAGCTCTTGGCCCAATTATGTCAATAACCTTTTCCTGAACATTTTGATCAAGATAAACCAAAACTTCTGGATCAAGTGCTTTTCCTAAAAGAGATATAGCCGTAACTAATTCATCACCAGTTAATCTTTCAAGCATATCAGCTTGATCAGCTGGATGAAGTGGAGAAATTAATTTTACTAATTCTTGCTTGTTATTGTTTTCTATTGAAATTGAAATTGCATTTTCAACTTTAGGAGTTAGACCATATAAACTTCTAAAGTTTGTTTCCGTTTTAGAAACATCTTCAATTTCTAAATCATTTTTATTTTCTTTTAGGTCCATAATTATACCTTAGTTAAAATTTATTTCATATAATTTAAGCCTCAACTAATTATAATTAAATTATTACTCGTCATCTATCTCTTGAAAAACTTCTCTAATTAATCTCAAAGATTCCAAACCTGCAGGCGCTCCACAATAAATTGTAATCTGTAGCACTACATCTCTTATTTGCAATCTTGTAAGTCCATTATTTATAGCACCTCTGACGTGTAGTTTAAATTCATGTGATCTATTTAAAGCAGCAATCATACCTAAATTCACTAGAGATCTATCTCTGTCTGATAAATTTTCCTTATTCCATACTTCTCCCCATGCATACTCAGTAACTAATTTTTGCATGTCAGCACCCAACTCGTCAGCTGAGGCAAGAGCCTTATCAACATACTCATCACCTAGAACTTTTCTTCTTTTCACAATACCTTTTTTAAAAATTTCACTTTCCATAATAATACCTCTATAAAATTTGTTGACTTATTAAATTTAAACCACATAAGAAAAGAGCAGAATGGCTAATGTGATAAAATAATCTGTCAGATAATTTTTTATTCAACAACTTACCTAAATAAATACCAATTGGTAATATTGGCAAAACCACAATACTCAACATTATACTTGTAGAAGTAAATAGTTGAAGATCAAAGAAAAAAGGTAATTTTGCTAAATTTATTATTAAAAAATAAAAACTCATAGTCCCCACAAATAATTGTCTTTCAAGCCCCATTGGTAATAAAAAAATTTGAGCTGGAATACCTCCTGTTAAGGCTACAAAACTTGAAAAACCTGAAAAACCACACCAACCAATTGCTCTAGATAATGAAGATTTGATATTTTCTATTTTTTTTATTGTCTTATTGTGAAAAAAAATCCCCTTAAAATATCTAATTGACGTAATTAGAGCAAGTATTCCAATTAAAATTAAAATATATTTATCCTCTAGATACTCAAAACATATCCAACCTAGTACTTGACCTAGAAGCCCTCCAAGCACCATCAATTTTAAGATCTTTAATACAGGAAATTTTCTCCATGTGTATGCAACAAAAATATCTGTGATTAAATATAACGGTAACAAAATTGCGATCGCAAGTTTTGGTGGAAAAGCCAAAACCATCACAGGCAAACCCAAAGAACCTAAAGCCCCTCCAAATCCAGATTTTGATATTGCAACAAGAATAACTGAAAGAATTGCAATAGGTATCAAAATCTCTAATTGATTTATAAGTTTTAAATTATTTAATGTTTCTTCAATCAATTTATAATTCCACTTTGATTTATTTTTGATTTATAAGTATCAAGAATAAAAAAACAAAGCATAATTTTAATTTATACTTTTTTGAGGAAATTTCATGTCTATTAGATCAATTATAAATGAAAAAATTTCAAGATCCGTTCTTGAAGGTGCAGGAGTCAGATTGAATAGAGCTTTTGGATTTGGAAATACAAGTGAGTTTGATCCATTTTTATTATTAGATGATTTCAGAAATAATGATCCTAGAGATTATCAAATGGGTTTTCCTTGGCATCCTCATAGAGGAATAGAAACCATAACTTATATTTTAAAGGGTTCTGTCGAACACAAAGATAGTTTAGGAAACTCAGGAGAATTATCTGATGGTGATGTTCAATGGATGACAGCTGGTTCAGGAATACTTCACCAGGAAATGCCTAAAGGCAATATTAAAGGTGAAATGCATGGTTTTCAATTGTGGGCAAACTTACCCTCAAGCCTTAAAATGACAAACCCAAATTATCAAGATATTAAATCAGGAGATATTGAAGTTATTAATGAAGATGATGGAACAATAATTAAAATTATAATTGGTGATTATAGAGGATATAGGGGTATAATCAAAGGAATAGCTTCTAACCCACAATATTTTGACATCTATGTCCCTCCTAATAAAATGAAAAGTTTTCCAATTTCAACTTACGATAATTGTTTTGCTTATATTTTTGAGGGTGCAGCAAAGTTTGATTATTCTTCTGATCCTAAAGGAATAAAAATTGAGAAATCAATAAATAATAGCGAGTACACAATTAGAGATATGAGTGGTAACAAGACCTTAATTACTTTTGATAAGGGTAATGAAGTAAAACTTCTTTCAGGAAATAATGGTGTAAGATTTCTTTTAGTTTCTGGAAATCCAATTCAAGAACCTGTTGCGTGGCACGGACCAATTGTAATGAATACAAACGAAGAAATTGAGCAAGCTATTACCGAATTAAATAACGGAACTTTTATTAGACAATAAAGGAGTATAAAAAATGAAAATAGCAGTAATTGGAGTTGGTGCAATGGGATCGATATATGCATCTTTTCTTTCCAAAAATAATAATGAAGTTTTAGTAATTGATATATGGGAAGAACATCTTGAAGCTATAAAAAATAATGGATTAAGAGTATCTGGTTTTAGTGGAGACAACGTTGTTAAAAATATTAATGTATCAAGCAATATTGAAGATGCAAAAGGGTATGAATTATTTATAATTGCAACAAAAGCTTCTGATGTTGGCACAGTAGCGTCAAAGTTAAGTGAAATTACTAATGATGACACGTTAATTTTGACTATTCAAAATGGGCTTGGTGCAGGAGAAAGAATTGCTAAATATATGCCTACAAATAATATTCTTCTAGCTGTTGCCCAAGGCTTTGGGGCCGCAATGAAAGGTCCGGGACATGCACATCACAATAATATGAGTATGATTAGAATAGGTGAAATGAATGGAGGAATAACTCAAAGATTAGAAAAACTAGTAAAGGTATGGGGTGATGCTGGTTTTAATGCAAAGGCTTTTGAGGATATAGAACAATTAATATGGGAAAAGTTTATTTGTAATGTGGCATGGAGTGGTTCTTGCTCAATATTTAGAAAAACTCTCGGAGAGGTAATGAATAATGAACATATGTTTGATATAGCTAAAGGATGTGCATTAGAAGCAAGAAAAATGGGTGATTTGAAAAAAGTTAATTTCACGTTCGAAAATACAGTTGAGTATATTACAGAGTTTGGTAAAAAACTTCTTCACTCTAAACCTTCTATGCTTCAAGATATTGAAGCAAAAAAACTATGCGAAATTGATGCAATTAATGGGATGGTAGTTACCTTAGGAGAAGAAAATAATATTAAGACACCATATAATTCTGTTGTTACCTCATTGATTAAAGCACAAGAGCTAGAATATTAAAAAAAAGTAACTTTAATTGAATCTTGCTATAATTAGATATTTTCAATATAATTAGGCATTTATTAAGCTCATGAATGTATAAGCCGTGTTTTTTAATAAATTAATTATAAACAAGACACTCTTCATATTATTTATAAAGAGTTAAGAGAAGGAAAAAAAATGGCAACAGGAACAGTCAAATGGTTCAACCCAACTAAGGGTTATGGTTTCATTGAACCTGAAGGGGGAGATAAGGACGTATTTGTTCATATTAGCGCTGTGCAGGCTGCAGGAATGACTACACTTGAACCTGATCAAAAAATTGAATATGAACTTGAAGACGGCAAAGACGGTAAAGTTTCTGCTGGAAACCTAAAAGCTATCTAAAATTTTAATATAATTTTACTACTAAATTTAATATGATTAATAATGAATTGTACTAGTACATGAATACAAATTTACTTGCCAAATTACTCGTAAACACAAATGATTTAAATAACATGAAGTTATTTCTTAAAGCTATATTTACAAGTAAGGAATTAAAGGAGTTTGATAATCGTTTAAAAATATTTCAATTGCTAATGAAAGGAAAAAAACATAGAGAAATATCTGAAAATTTAAATGTAGGAATAGCTACGGTTACAAGAGGCTCTTTAGCATTTGAAAAAGAAGAAATTTTTAAAATGAAAACAAATATAATAGATATTTTAAGATCAAAAAAATTCGATAATGACAAGTAAAAAAGAAGAAAAAAAAATTAATATTAATGGGAAACCTAAATATATTAATTTAGGCACCGATTATAATTTTTTTGAATTATTCCAAAAAATCCAATTAAATTTTGTAAATTGTTTCTTATTTGAATCCCTTGGAGAAGAAAGTAACATTTCTCGATATCATATAATCGGTTTTGATCCAAAATATATCATATATTCTGAAAATGATTATGAACTAAAAATTAATTGTCCCACAAGTGGTAAAACTGACACAATTACTTGTGACAATCCATATTACAAATTAAGAGATATTATACCTCAAAATGTTATTTCAAGAAAATATGCAGGTGGATTAGTAGGTTATATAAGTTATGACAGTATTAACTACTTTGAAAGTAACTTAAACATTAAAAAACATCCCAAGTTTGAATCTTTCAAGTTCGGAGTGTTTCTTGATGGTCTTATTTATGATCAGATGACTGGTGAAGTATTTTATTATTATTATGAAGAAAATAAAATCGAGAAAATAAAAAATATTATCAAGCAAAAACGTAAAAAAAGTTTAAATATTAAATGTAAGTTTTTAAATGATTCTATGACAAAGGATCAACATAAAAAAACTGTATTAAAAATCAAAGAAGATATAAAGAATGGATTAATTTTTCAATGTGAAGTTGGATTTAAAAGTCATTATGAAATCAAAGGAGATCAAACAGCAATTTACAAAAAATTAAGAAACTTAAACCCTTCCCCACATATGTACTTTATGAAATTTTGTGATCAAGTAATAATTGGTGCATCTCCAGAACTACTTTTTAGACTAAGAAATGGTGAAATGGAAACATTTCCTTTAGCTGGAACAACAAAAAGAGGAAAAGATAAACTTGAAGATCTTAAACTAGCGAGAGAGTTATTAAACGATAAAAAGGAAATTGCAGAACACAATATGCTAGTGGATTTGCACAGAAATGATTTAGGAAGAGTGGCTAAATTTGGCACTGTCAAAGTTAGAAACTTAATGGATATTAAAAAATATTCACACGTCCAACATATTTCATCAGAAATTGCTGGCATAATAAGTGAAGAAGAAGATATGTTTTCTGCACTAGCATCAAATTTCCCCGCAGGCACCTTGTCTGGAGCTCCAAAGATTGAAGCAATGAAAATAATTAATGAAATAGAAGAAGAAGGAAGAGGACCTTACGGAGGTGCAATAGGCCAATTTGGATTTAATGGTGATTGTACATTTGCAATACCAATTAGATCAATTTTTATAACAGGCGAACAAGCTTATGCCCAGACATGTGGTGGTAATGTATATGACTCTGATCCTGATAAAGAATATTTGGAAATAGAAAGAAAACTAGCTGCAATGAAGACAGTACTAGCTTCATTTGAAGAAAAAGAAATTAAATGAAAGTTGTAATAATTGACAATTATGACTCTTTTACTTTTAACCTTTATCAATGTTGTGGTGAAATTTTAAATAAAAGAACAATATCTGGCCAAAATGAAATAATTGTTAAAAGAAATGATGAAATAACAGTAAAAAATTTAGAAAATATTAATCCTGATAAAATAATTATATCGCCGGGCCCAGGTTCTCCAGACAAAAAAGAATATTTTGGTAATTGCCAGGATATTATTATTAAATTAGGAAAATCAATTCCTATTTTAGGAATATGCCTAGGAATGCAAGGGATAGTTCATTCTTTTGGAGGCAAAATAATACATGCAAAAGAACCTATGCATGGAAAAATTTCTTTCTTATTACATGATGAAAAAGGTATATATGAAAAAATCCCTCAAAATATCGAGATTATGCGATATCATTCTTTGGTAGTTGACATTGAAACTTTACCTCATTGTTTTGACATAAATGGAATTTCACAAGAAAATGATAATAAAAACAATATACTGGAAATAAAACAAATCACTCCTAAATGTGAAATCATGGCAATATCTCACAAAATCTACCCAATTTATGGTATACAATACCATCCAGAGTCATTTGGCAGTGAAGGTGGAATAGAGATATTACAAAATTTTTTATTTAATGATAAGAGTACTAAATGAAAACAAAAGTAATCAAGATTTATGAACCTGGTTCAGTGGATGTTCTTAAAATTGAAGAAGTTGAAATTGATAAACCAGGCTTAAATGAGGTTTTAATTGAACACTCCTATGCAGGATTAAATTTCATAGATATAAATCAAAGAAGAGGTACCTATCCACTTATAACTCTTCCTCAAATTATGGGGATGGAAGCCTCCGGCATCATCAAAGAAGTAGGACAAAATGTATCAAAATTCAAAATTGGTGACAAAGTAACTCATTGTATGAATCTTGGATCCTACTCAAAATTAATGATATTGAATCAGGATAGAGTTATTAAACTCAAAAATGATGTTGATTTAAGTATTGCTGCGGCCTCAACTTTACAGGGACTAACAGCACAATATCTTATAAACCACTCTTATAAATTAAAGCCCAACAATACTGTTTTAATTCACGCTATTGCTGGTGGAGTAGGACAAATTCTATGTCAATGGGCAAAAAATATTGGAGCTTATGTAATTGGTACAGTCAGCAATCCACATAAAGAGAAAGTAGCTGAAATGAACGGATGTGATTTTATAATAAATTATACTGAAAATAATTTTGTTGAGAAAATTATAGAAATCACTGAAAAGAAAGGTGTCGATGTTATTTATGATTCAGTTGGGAAAGATACTTTTTTAAAAGGAATTAAATGTTTAGCACCAAAAGGTAGAATAGTAAGTTTTGGTGTTTCATCAGGACCAATAGAACCAATTAATATTAATTTATTGAGATCATTTTCTGGTTCAATTGCAACTGGAGGGCTGAATACATACATCATAGACTGTAATGAAATGCAGAGTAATGCTGACGCATTTTTTGACTTGATTTTAAAAAAACAAATAGATATCGACATTACAAACGAATTTAATATTGAAGATATTCAAAAAGCTCAATTGAGCTTAGAAACCAGACAAACAACTGGATCAGTTATTCTTAAATTTTAAAATTTTTACTTTATATAGTTATATAATTAAATATTATATATTCATAAATATGGAGTTGATACTAAGTTGCTTAATCTTGGATTATTTATGATGCCACTTCACCCTGCTGAAAAAGACGTTGGGGTTTCCTATGAAGAGGATAGACAATTAGTTCTTTTAGCAGATAGGCTTAATTATAAAGAGGCCTGGATGGGTGAACATTATAGTTCAACTGCTGAACCTGTTACTTCACCTTTAATTTTTAATGCTTCATTAATATCAGAGACAAAAAACATTAAATTTGGATCAGGAGTTATCTCTTTGCCTCAACAACATCCTGCTGTTGTTGCTGGACAAGTAAGTTTATTAGATCATCTCTCTAAAGGCAGAGTCATTATGGGGGTTGGTGCTGGTGGGTTGGTTAGCGATTGGGAATTATTTGGCAATGAAGATGGTCGCAAACGTGCAATTACTATGATTGAATCAGTGGAAGCAATTTTAGAGTTTTGGAAAGATAACGAAAGTTACAATTATAAGGGTGAGTTTCTAGACATATCATTAAATAAAAATATTGTATCTGAACTTGGAATAGGAAAGTTTGTTAAACCATTTCAAAACCCGCATCCAGAAATTGCAGTTTCTTTAAAGAATCCAAATTCTATGACAGCAAAACTTGCCGGTGAAAAAGGATGGATCCCAATTTCAGGAAATTTTATTGATGCAAAAGATATAGCCACCCACTGGCCTACTTATCTTGAAGGTGCTGAAAAAGCTGGGAAAAAACCATTATTTGATAAATGGAGAGTTGGCAGAAGTATACTAATAACAAATTCTAATGAAGAAGCTGATGAAATTATTAATGATCCAAACGGTGTTTTTTCAAACTACTTTCTTTATTTAAATACAGTTTCAAAACTTGCATCAGGTACCTTAAGTAAAGACATTATCATAAAAAGTGAGCTCCCTGATGCCATGAAAAAAGCGAAAGATTTAATAATAATTGGCGATCAATCTACTGTTATAGATAAATTAATTGAATTTATAGATATTGTTGGACCTTTTGGAACACTTTTAATTACAGGTCATGATTTTGGTAATTCCAGAAAACTATGGGAAAGTTCATTCACTAAAATGTCAGAAAGTGTTGAACCTATATTAAGTAAATATTTAAAACAGAAATTTGCAGCTTAATAGTTATTTTGGCATCATTTTCTGGAATGGAAATCTATAAGTTTTTAGAGTAAATTCGTTGTTTCTGGATCTTTTGTCTTGATCTTCTTTTACAATTTCACCCATTTGAGGAACACCAGATCTTTCTGCGTTTCTTTTCGCTTGATCTAGTGCTTCTTCGTTTTCTTCTGTATATGGAAATTTAAAAAGCTTGTTTATACCATCTTTAATGGCCCATAAAATAATAAATCTATCTCTTTGTTCATACACTACTGCATGATGTTCATAAACAAATTGTTCAGGAGGTCTATCAAACATAGGTCGCCCAATGAACTCATGATTGGTATAAAAACTAAGCCAAATTGCTATAAAAATTATTGGAACAGTAAAAAACCTTTGCCATATATTTTTAGTAAAAAAAGGTAGACAACAAATGGCCCCCGCAAATGACCAAATAAGCATTAACTGACCTGAGCTTATTGTGAAATCAATCATTATACCCCTCTCTTCTTTCTAATGACCTCACCATCAATTATAAGCTCATTTGTTGGATCTACATGAACTATGCCATTGTAATCGACTCTAAATTTAAATGCAGGAAGTTCTTGCCCTTCTGCGCTAAAAAATAATTTTTTTGTGTATTCTTCTTTATATGGATTTACTTTAAGTAATTTTACGGTAGCGTGCGTAAGTGGAGCAGGAAATTTTCTAGCATTATAAAAATGTATTGTTACAAGATACGATCTTGCTTCAGGAGTCCTGATTGCAACTACTTCCCGATTTTCTTTTAAATAAACAGTTTTACCATTCTGATCTACGTAAGTATCATTTACAGTTCCTAAATCGTCTCTTTCTAAATGAATGAGAGCATCATCTGGTCTTCTGAAACTAACAATATGTCCCATATTATCTTTTACCCAAATATCAAGGTCAAATGGTTTTTCTCCATCCCATTCTAGTTCTATAAAATATTCAGCTTTTGGTTTAATGGTCTCTTTCTTTGCAACTGGGTTTATTAATAAAAAAGCAAGCATAAAAAGAAAAACAAAGCCTATGAGCATATTGAATAATAGGTCAATGAAGCCAAAAGATGATCTATATCTTGGATCACTCATATTTTGTATTATTCTCTAAAATTACCATTTGAACTTTTGTTAATACACTTCCAACCAAACCTGAAAGTGTTGTACATAAGGCAGTACTCATGCCAAGTGCCATATTTGAGATTACTTTTTGAACATTTTCAACATTACTTACATCTAAATTATCAAAGGCAGAACTCAACATTAATAAAAAGCCCGCTACTGTTCCTATTAATCCAAGTGTAACCATTGTCTCCGAAGCAAACCAGATATAGTTGCTAAGTTTTATATATTGGGTATCGGATCTAAAACTTAGAAATCCTGTTGCAATTGAAGTTGCAAAAAAGATTGTAATTATTATAAAACTAATTTTTGTTTGGTCAGCATTCCATAACTTATCAAACCAACCATAGGTAAATATTAAAATAGCTGCGAATAACACAGTAACTACCTGTATCCACCATAATAAAAAAGCTTTAGACAATTTATTACCTCCTACTCAATATTGCTACGAATTTAAAAAAAATACCAGTATTATGTATTGGATAAGCTTTTATAAATT
>CACNGC010000008.1 GCA_902619805.1 uncultured SAR116 cluster alpha proteobacterium
ATGAATCATGAAGAAAGAATTGATGTTATTGAAATGATGTGGGGAGTAATTCTTTCTGATGGTGTGGTCGACGACTTTGAAGCTAATTTAATGAGAAGAATGAATGGATTACTTTATGTGTCTGGGGAAGAAAGCGCACTAGCAAAACAAAGAGCTTTAAGTCAAACTTAATAAATTTAAAAGGTCTAAAATTATATGTTTTTTCATTCAATGAATTTTTCAATCGGCGAAGATAATGAAGCTTTAAGAGAAACAGTTTTTAAATTTGCACAAAAAGAAATAGCTCCTCTTGCTGATAAAATAGATAAAGAAAACTCCTTTCCAAATCAACTATGGAAGAAACTTGGTGAATTAGGACTTCTAGGCATCACAGCTCATACAAAATATGGTGGAAGTGAAATGAGTTACTTGGCTCACTGTATAGCTATGGAAGAAATAAGCAGAGCAAGTGCTTCAGTTGGCCTGTCTTATGGAGCTTTTTCTAATTTATGTGTTAACCAAATAAATAGGAATGGCAGCAAAGAACAAAAAGAAAAATATTTGCCAAGCTTATGTAAGGGTGAAAAAATTGGTGCTCTTGCAATGAGTGAAACAGGATCTGGGTCAGATGTTGTTTCTATGACACTACATGCTGAAAAACAAGGAAATAATACTTATTTATTAAATGGCTCAAAGATGTGGATTACTAATGGACCCGATGCTGATACCTTGATTGTATATGCTAAAACTGACCCTAAAGGAGGGTCCAAGGGTATCACTGCATTCATAATTGAAAAAACAATGACAGGATTTTTTACTGGCAAAAAAATAGATAAGTTAGGGATGAGGGGATCAAATACGGCAGAGCTTATTTTTGAAAATTGTCCTGTTCCAGAAGAAAATATTTTAGGTGAAGAGGGAAAAGGAGCTTCTATTTTAATGAGTGGACTTGACTATGAGAGGGTTGTTCTTGCTGCAGGACCTTTGGGTATAATGGCAGCCGCAATGGATACCGTAGTCCCTTATATTCATGAAAGAAAACAATTTGGAAAATCAATTGGTGAATTTCAAATCATGCAAGGAAAAATAGCCGACATGTATACCACCATGAATGCATGTAGGTCTTATGTATACGAAGTAGCGAAAGCTTGTGATAGAGGGGAAACAACTAGAAAAGATGCTGCTGGTTGTATTTTATATGCAGCAGAAAAAGCAACTCAATTAACTTTAGAAGCAATACAAGCATTAGGTGGTAATGGATACACCAATGATTTTCCTGTAGCCAGACTTCTTAGAGATGCAAAGTTATATGAAATTGGAGCGGGAACTTCTGAAATAAGAAGAATGTTGATTGGTAGAGAGTTGTTCTTGGAAACATCATAATGACTGTATTAAAATCAAAAATTAACTCTAAAGATATAATGTTTTTAAAAAACCAAAAACAACTTTCTGTTGATTATAAACATACACATAAAGCAGTTGAGATTGCTATGAATGGTGGTGGGAAAGAATTGAATGACCGTCATCAAAAACGTGGCAAAATGCTACCAAGGCATAGAGTATCTAAGCTTTTAGATCCTGGAAGTGCTTTTTTAGAGGTAGGATTAACAGCTGGCTATAACATGTATAATAATGAATGTCCTTCAGCTGGAATAATTACAGGAATTGGAAAAGTTCATAACCGTGATGTTATGGTAATTTGTAATGATTCAACTGTTAAAGGAGGTACATATTATCCAATAACAGTAAAAAAACATTTACGAGCACAAGAAATTGCTCTTGAAAACAATTTACCTTGTATTTATTTGGTAGATTCTGGTGGAGCAAATTTACCAAATCAAGATGAAGTTTTCGCAGACAAAGAACATTTTGGAAGAATTTTTTTCAATCAAGCAAATATGTCATCTAAAAATATACCCCAAATAGCTGTAGTTTTAGGAAGTTGTACTGCAGGAGGTGCATATGTACCAGCGATGTCAGATGAAACTATAATTGTTAAAAATCAAGGTACAATTTTTTTAGCTGGACCACCTTTAGTAAAAGCTGCAACTGGAGAAATCACAGACTCTGAAAGTCTTGGTGGAGGAGAAGTCCACACAAAGATATCCGGAGTTGCTGACTATCTTGCTGAAAATGATGAGCATGCCCTAACTATAGCTAGACAGTGTATTAAAAATTTAAATGTAAATAATAAAACCTCTAGCAATATTTCATCTTTTGAAGAACCATTATATGACCAAAACGAACTAAGTGGCATATTTCCAGCAGATCCAAAAGAAACATTTGACGTCAGAGAAATTATTATGAGGATAGTGGATGGATCTGAGTTTGACGAATTTAAGAAAAACTTTGGTACAACTTTAGTTACTGGATTTGCAAAATTAAAAGGTGATTTATGCGGAATTGTTGCAAATAATGGAGTTCTATTTTCAGATAGCTCATTGAAAGGCACTCACTTTATAGAACTATGCAGTCAAAGAAAAATACCTTTAATTTTTTTACAAAATATAACTGGTTTTATGGTAGGCGAAAAAGCTGAACATGGCGGAATAGCAAAAAATGGCGCCAAACTTGTAAACGCCGTAGCAACAACAAAAGTACCAAAAATAACATTGTTAATTGGTGGTAGTTTTGGCGCTGGCAACTATGGAATGTGTGGAAGGGCCTTTGCTCCGAGATTTCTATGGACTTGGCCTTGCTCGAGAATTTCGGTAATGGGAGGTGAACAAGCAGCAAGTGTTTTAGCTTCTTTAAAAAAAAGAAACACTCTTAACAAAAAAGCTAAATGGAACAAAAGCATCGAAAGTGCATTTAAAAAACCTATTCTAGAACAATTTCAAAATCAATCTCATCCTCTATATGCCTCTGCTAGGTTATGGGATGATGGAATAATAGATCCAAAAAAATCAAGAGATATATTATCTGCTAGTCTTAAAATTTCGTTAAACAAAGAAATTGAAGATACTAAATTTGGTATTTTTAGGATGTAACTAATATAATTATGATTAAAAAAAAGATAAAAAAAATATTAATTGCAAACCGTGGTGAAATTGCATGTAAAATAATTAAATGTGCAAAAAATCTTGATATACCAACAGTTGCTATATATTCAAATGAAGATGCTGATAGTTTACATATCCAACTTGCTGATGAAGCTGTAAACATTCCTGGTTCTTTAGTCTCAGAAACATACATGAATGGGTCTGCGATAATTAGTATATGTAAAAAATATAAAGCTAACGCAATTCACCCAGGATATGGATTGTTATCTGAAAATGCAAAATTTGTGAAAAGTGTTGAAAAAAATAAGCTAATTTTTATAGGCCCTAAAAGCACAATTATTAAAAACATGGGAGAAAAAGATAAAGCAAAGCTTATAATGGAGGAAGCAGGTGTCCCAGTTATTCCAGGGTATCATGGTGACAATCAAGACAAGGATTTCCTCAGAAAAAAAGCCGATGAAATTGGTTACCCAGTTCTTATAAAAGCAAGATCTGGCGGGGGCGGAAGAGGCATGAGAGTTGTACAAAATAAAGGGAATTTTTTTTCTGCTTTAGAAGAGGCCTCAAGTGAAGCTTCAACAAATTTTAATGATAAAAATATTTTAATTGAAAAATATATAACTAAAGCTCGTCATATTGAAGTGCAAATTTTTTCTGATCAGCACGGAAATGTAGTACATTTTTTTGATAGAGATTGCACATTACAAAGAAGGCAACAAAAAATTATTGAAGAAGCACCTTCACCAAAACTTAGTGAGGATATTCGCAAATTTTTAGGTGACTTAGCTGTAAATGCTTTAAAATCTTTAGACTATCAGGGCGCTGGAACAATAGAATTTATTGCAGACATTACTGATGGCCTTAATAAAAATAAAATTTACTTTATGGAAATGAACACGAGAATTCAAGTTGAACATCCAGTTACAGAGAAAATTACATCAACTAATCTTATTGAATGGCAGTTACATATAGCTAATGGCCTAACACTTCCTAAGTCACAAAATGAAATATATTTGAATGGTTGGTCTTTAGAAGCTAGACTTTACGCTGAAGACATAAATAAAAACTTTCTTCCACAAAGTGGTTATCTGCATCATTTAAAATTTCCAAAAATTTCTGATCATCCCAATTGCATTATAGATACTGGAAATAAAAAAGGAGATTTTATAAGTCCTTATTATGACCCAATGATTGCAAAAATAATTTCACATGGCAAAAACAGAAAGGAGGCAATAAATAATCTCAGAAATTGTTTATTTGATATAGAAGTTGCAGGTATAACAACTAATTTAAACTTATTAAAAAAATTATTAAAAAATAATCACTTCAGGGAAGGAGATATTTCCACAAAGTTTGTAGAAAACAACATTGTACAATTTATGGATAAAGATATTGAACCTAAACTTAAAGCTTTAGCATCATTAATAATTTTTAATAATCTGACACCATCACAACAAAATTATTGGTATAATTGGAAACCAACTACTTATCCAATAAATATAACTATAGGTCAAAAAGTAACATCTTTTTTTGTTACTAAAACTAGTAATAAGAATTTTGAAGTTGCATTTAATAATCGAGAATTTTATTTCTCTTCTGTTTCGTTTCACGATTCAACTTTAAAAGCGAAGACAAAAAACAAAAACTTTGAAGTAAAGTTTTATGTTTTTAAAGATAAATCAACAGGTAATAAAAATTTTACCATTTTTAGTGATGAAAATACATTTGATGCTGTCTTGAAGAATTCTTTAACTCAAGATTCAATTGAACAGAGTAAAGTTGAAGATAGTATTTTTGCTCCTATGCATGGAATAATAAGAATCAATAATTTAAAAATTAAAAGCAAGGTTAAAAAGGGCAATGTTTTATTGAAATTAGAGGCTATGAAAATGGAATATTCCTTAATTGCCCCACGAGACGGAATCATTAAAGAGATTTTTTGTAAAAATGGTGAACAGGTCACTGAAAATTCCAAACTCTTAAATTTAGAAAAAATAAAATAATAGGTGCTTATTTGAGAAATTTAGTAAATATTTTTGAAATGAGCCCAAGAGACGGGCTTCAAAATGAAAAAAAATTTATTTCAACTGATGAAAAAGTCTTTTTAATTGACCAACTATCTCAATGTGGTTTTAACAAGATAGAGACATCTAGTTTTGTGAGTCACAAATGGGTTCCTCAACTGGCTGATGCAACAGAAGTTTTTAAAAGAATTAATAGAAATAAAAATACTAAATACACTGCATTAACACCCAATGAAAGAGGGTTTAATGACGCCTTAAATGCTAATGTCGATGAAGTAGCAATTTTTACTGCAGCATCTGAAACATTTTGCAAAAAAAACACTAACTGCGACATTGAAACAAGTCTTAAACGATTTATTCCAATAACTGAAAAAGCTTTGAAATTAAATATACCTGTAAGAGGTTATATTAGTTGTGCAACTCACTGCCCTTATGAGAATTTTGTCAATCCTAAAATAGTAGGTCGAATTGCAAAAGATTTGTTTAAAATGGGGTGCTACGAAATTTCACTTGGTGATACGACCGGCAAAGGAACACCAGAACAAACACTAGAGATAGTAAAAGAATGCTTAAAATATTTATCAGCCGATAAATTAGCTGGCCATTTTCATGATACTTATCAAAATGCTCTTGATAACATTAATGTCTGCTTAGAAAATGGTATAAAGACGTTTGATGCATCCGTAGGGGGATTAGGTGGCTGTCCATATTCACCAGGAGCAAAAGGAAATGTAGCAACCGAAAAAGTTAACAAATTACTATTATCTAAAGGTTACGAAACGAACCTTGATAGAGATAAATTAAAAGAATGTAGTGTAATTGCTCAGAAATTAATCTTAAACTGAAACCATGACTGAAATTAAAAAAAAATCGATAATATTACAGAATAAGGGCGGAGTATCTCGCATTATTTTAAATCAACCTGATAAACATAATGCTTTATCACCAACAATGATTCAAGAATTAAGTGATGCTTTTGAAAATCTTTCAAAAGATGAAAATACTCGAGTATTAATATTATCAGCCAATGGAAAATCTTTTTGTGCTGGAGGAGATTTAGATTGGATGAAAAAACAAATTTTTTCTGATAGATCAACTAGAATTAAAGAAGCTAAAAAATTAGCAATGCTTCTTTTTAAAATGTATAATTTCCCAAAACCTTTAATTGCAAAAGTTGAAGGAAATGCTTTTGGGGGCGGCATTGGAATAATATCTGTATGTGATATAGCGGTATCTTTAGATAATATAAAATTAGCACTTACTGAAGCAAAGCTTGGCTTAATTCCAGCTACAATCAGTCCATATGTTGTTTTGAAAGTTGGATCAAACAATGCCATAGACATGTTTACCAGTGCCCGCATATTTTCTCCTCAAGAAGGACAAAAAATTGGTTTGATAAAGTCGTTTACTACCAGTGATAAAATAGATAACACTATAACAAACGAAATTTTACCCTTTTTAAAAAATGCGCCTGCTGCGTTATCTGCTTCAAAAAAACTAGTAAGAAATTTATCTGTAAAAATAGATGAAAATACAATTCGATTTACAGTTGAAGCTCTTGCAGATGTATGGGAAAATCCTGAGGCAATAGAGGGAATTAATGCTTTTTTTGAGAAGAGAAAACCAAATTGGTTAATGGAGAAATAAATGGCAACGATTATAAAACAAGGCCAAAAAAGTAATTTAACTAAATTAGATCTGGATTATGAAGGCACAAAAGATGGAGAAGATCAAGTAAAGAACTACTTAGAAATTGTTCAAGAAAAATTAGGCTTTATTCCAAATGTTCTTGCTGCTTTTGCAAAATTTCCAAAACAATTTGAAGGTTTTACTAAATTATATAATGCCTTGATGTTAGGTGAGTCTGGTTTAACAAAATTGGAAAGAGAAATGATTGCCGTTACTGTTTCTTCAGAAAATCATTGCTTTTATTGTTTAGTAGCTCATGGATCTGCAGTAAGAGAATTATCAAATGACCCTCAATTAGGAGAACGAATAGCTGCAAACTTCAAGTCTGCAGAATTGCCAAAAAAACAAGAAGAATTACTTAATTTTACAAAAAAATTAACAAAAGACCCATCTGAAATTATTGAAAATGATAGAAAAAAATTAAGGGATGTTGGATATACAGATAGAGATATTTGGGACATTAGTGCAATTGTTGGTTTGTTTAACATGACCAACAGACTAGCTTCGGCAACCGAAATGGAACCAAATAATAATTATCATAATTTAGCAAGATAAGTTTATGGAATTCAATTTAAATCAAACTCAGTTATCTATTATTGATTCCGTAAATAATATTATGAAAAACTACAATGATGAGTATTGGCTTCAATGCGATAAAGAAAGTCAATTCCCCCAAAAGTTTTATGAAGAGGTAGCTAATGGGGGTTGGTTAGGCATTTGTATGCCTAAAGAGTTTGGAGGTAGTGATTTAGGTGTGAGTGAGGCATCAATTTTTATGCAAAAAATTTCAGAAACAGGTGGCGGCATGGCTGCTGCATCTTCAATACATATAAATATTTTTGGACCACACCCAATTGTAGTGTATGGAACTAAAGAGCAAAAAGATAAGTGGTTACCACCATTGATTTTAGGAAAAGAAAAAACTTGCTTTGGGGTTACTGAACCAGATTCAGGCTTGGATACTGGCAGATTAAAAACATTTGCAAAAAAAATAAACAGTGGATATTTAGTTAATGGTCAGAAAATTTGGACATCTACTGCTAAAATTGCTGACAAGATACTTTTATTAGCCCGAACAAGTCCCATTGAAGAATGTAAAAAAAATACAGACGGTTTAACTTTGTTTTATACAAATTTAGATAGGGAAAAAATAGAAGTAAGAGAAATCTCCAAAATGGGCAGAGCAGCAGTTGATAGCAACCAAATATTTATAGATAATCTTGAAGTACCTGAATTTGATAGAATTGGTGAAGAAGGTAAGGGATTTAAATATATTCTAGACAGCCTTAACCCTGAGAGAATTCTTATTGCCGCAGAAGCTCTAGGAATAGGTAAAAATGCATTGTCAAGGGCAGTTAAATACGCAAATGATAGAATTGTTTTTAATAGACCTATTGGGAAAAATCAGAGTATTCAACACCCATTAGCAGAAAATTGGATTGAATTAGAAGCTGCGGAACTACTAATTGCAAAAGCAGCTTATCAATACGATAAAGGTGAAAACGCAGGAGGAATGGCTAACGCAGCTAAATATTTTGCAGCTGAAGCTGGCTTTAAAGCAGCCACGCAGGCAGTCGTAACTTTGGGTGGTATGGGATATGCTAAAGAATATCATGTTGAGAGGTTATTGAGAGAATCTTTGATCCCCAAATTGGCTCCTGTTAGCGCTCAAATGATCTTAAATTATCTGTCTGAACGTGTTCTTGGACTACCAAAATCTTATTAGTTGTTAGAAAGTAATATAATGATAGTAAAAAATAAAAATAACCATGCATTAAATGGGATTAAGATTTTAGACCTTACAAGAGTTCTTGGAGGACCTTACGCTACGCAAATACTTGCAGATCACGGAGCTGAAGTGATTAAGATAGAGTCAAAGATTGGTGACGAAGTTAGAGCTTGGGGACCACCTTTTATAAACGATATGGCTTCATATTTTATAAACGTTAATAGGAATAAGAAATCTATAGCAATCGATCTTAACAAACAAGAAGGTAAGGAAATAATTTTAGAACTTCTAAAAAACTCAGATATAGTCATTGAAAACTTCAAAACTGGAACAATGGAGAAATGGGGTTTGGGTTATGAGGAAGTTTTAAGAGAAAAGTTTCCTAAATTAATTCACTGTAGAATTTCAGGTTTTGGAGCTAAAGGTCCACTTGGTGGTGCACCAGGCTATGATGCAATAGTTCAAGCTATGACTGGTATGATGTCAGTAAATGGTCATGCTGACGGAGGCGATGTGAGAATTGGTGCTCCAGTAGTAGATATGGGAACTGGACTTTATTCAACAATAGGAATTTTAATGGCACTGCAAGAAAGAGAAAAATCTGGCTTAGGTCAGTTTTTGGATATGTCTCTTTATGATTCAGCACTTGCATTAATGCACCCACATACTGGCAATTATTTTTTATCAAAAAAACCAGGTAAAGCTACTGGAAATGCACACCCAAATATTTCCCCATATGATAAATTCAAAACAGCAACTAATGAGATTTTTATGGGAATTGGAAACGATGCTGGTTTTATAAGACTCTGTAAAGCTTTAGATTTAGATCATCTTGCCAAAGATGAAAGATTTTTAACTAATGGTGATAGAGTAAAAAACAGAATAGAATTAACAAAATATTTAGAAGACGCTCTTAGTAAAGTAGATGGAGTTGAATTTTCCGAAAAATTATTATCAGCAGGTGTTCCTGCAGGACCCGTAAGGAATATTGAGGAAGCTTTAAATCATCCTCAAACAAAAGAAAGAGAGATGACTATCTCAAAAGAGGATTACAAAGGTGTTTCTTCGCCAATTAAGTTTAGTAGATCTAAAGTAGTAGGCGTTAAACATAAACCACCTCTTATTGGTGAACATACAAGAGAAGTCTTAAGAGAAAATGGTTATACAGAAGATGGAATTAATAGACTTTTTAAAAATGAAATTATTTTTGAAAACAAGTCTTAATTCAAATATATAGGTTATCGAAATAATGTTTTCTTAACTTATGTATATGATTTGTAAGATCGTGATTATTTTCTTTGTTTTCAGTAAAATATAAAAAAGCGTCTATTGCTTGAAAAACAAAAAGATCAATGCCTGAAATAATTTTTGCTCCAACTTGTTCACCTTTCTTAATGAAATTGGTTTTAGCTGGAGTGTACACTGCATCAAAAATCCATTGTTTCTTATAAGGCATTAGATTACCTAATGGACATCCTGGAAAATCATAATGACCAACTGGTGTACAGTTAATTATGCCATCAAAACTTGATAAATTTTTTTCTATTTGATCATGTTTTGTTACAACACAATTTATATTTAAAATGCTTAAATCTTTAGATAAGCTGTTCGCTTTAATTTCATCTTTATCAATTAAAAAGATCTTTTCTGCTCCTAGAGAAACTAGACCAAAAGAAATTGCCCTACTTACTCCACCAGCACCTAAGACTAGAATTGTTCCAGGAGTATTTTTACCAAAATGAAAATTATAAGTTTTTAAAAAACCTGTATAATCAGTATTCTGAGCTGTAATTTTGTTTTTGAATATAAGTGTATTTGCTGATCCAATATTTCTTGAGTTCTTAGATATATTATTTACATGCTTGATTACTTTTTCTTTAAAAGGAAATGTAATATTCACTCCTTTGAACCCTGCAACTCTTAATTCTTCTAATAAAACTTTAAAATAATTTTCTTCTTTATCTTTCAAATCAAACAGTAAATATTCTATAGGGATTTGAAATATTTTTGCAAGACGGATATGAATATCGGGAGCATTTGAGGTTGAAATATTGTTACCTATTAATCCAATTTTCATAATTTAAAGGGTCTTTCGAATAAGACGTATAACAATTGTTCCAAACCATCTCTCTATCTGAACTCTTACGGGCACATAATCTTTATTCTGATTTTTACCAAAAAATACTTTGATATCAGAAATCTTATCTTCACTTGGTTTCCATTTTGTTTTAAGTCTATGACCACCTATAGGGAAAACTCTCAATCCACATATCAGTACTTTGCCTTTATATGATTTAGGTCTATCATTATCAATTGTGCTATTTCCAATCGTTTTAATTTCCAAATCATAACGCCTTCTGCCATCGAAAACTTTAAAGTTTTTGTCACAAATATTTTCTTTATTGATTTTTTCAAAAACTCTCATAAAGGCTGTTATTGGATCAATAACATTAACCAAATTTGACTTTTGAACTTCATGGTATTTTTTATGATCTATAGTAGGAATATTTACATAATTTACAGTTTTATAATCGTTGACCCATGTAATATCCGAAGTCCGCCTTTTCTTATTAAATACTCCACCAGCTGAAAATTTATTTGGCAACCAAGTACCTTTATTTTTTATTGATGTCGATTTTAATACGCCATTGTACTCATATAATGCGTCTAAAATACCAGCAGTTTGTGATTTTATATCAATATTTAAATTTTGAGACGTTAACCTAAACAAAACTTCTGCTTTACCAACAATTAAATTTCCAAACTGAATCTCATAATAATAATTTTCTTGTTTGGAACTAGCTGAAAAATTAAATAAGGAAAAGATTGTTATAAAAATTAAAACATTTAAAAATTTGTTCATCACTCACTTATCTTTATCTAACTGTTAACTGCTCTTTTTTAATTGCAAGAACAGAGGAAACAGTTGAAACACAAAAGGGCACACAGAAAGTAATTAAAATTTTAGTCCAATTTGTTAATGTCATTGTTCCTAAAAAAATATGATCCCCATGATTAATTATTGCTAAAATGATTCCTACTATCAAAGCCATTTTAAAAGCTCTAAGAAAAACATCTTTTCTAAATGTTACATGAAACATCAATTCCCCACCAAAAATTTATATTATTTGCAAAAAACAACATAATATACAAAACTTTAAATTGTAATAAATTTAAAATGTTTTTTAGTCTGGAGAAACAATGTTAATAAAAATTTTTGTAAGAACCTTCTCATCTACTGAAGATTGTGAATTATTCGAATCAATACTTGAAACTAGATGGCCTAATTTACTTCAACAAGTAAAAGGAGTTAGGTTTAGAGCTATGAAAAATCCACAAACACCTAATGTAAGTGTGGTCTTATGGGAGTTTCCTGATGCTGAATCAATGAAAAAAATTGATAAGTTAATTGACGAAAATATAGCTAAATATGTCAAAACCTTATCACCTAAAACAATCCACTTTGTTGGTGGAGTTACTCAAGATTTTGGAGAAACATCATTTTAGAAAACAAAATGAGACGTAGTAATATTTTTCCAAGACATTCAAATTATGATCTACCCACAGCTATTAAAGGTGAAGGATGTTATATAGTAGACAATAATGGAAAAAAATATATTGATGGGTCAGGTGGTGCTGCAGTTTCATGCTTAGGTCATTCTGACAATACTGTAAAAGACGCAATTATTAATCAAACGGAAAAATTATCTTATGCCCATACATCTTTTTTTACTAACGAACCTGCTGAAAAACTAGCAAATTTGTTAGCTGAAATTTCTCCATCTGGACTAGATAAAGTGTATCTTGTTTCAAGTGGTTCTGAAGCAGTAGAGGCCTCAATAAAACTTGCAAAACAATATTTTATTGAAATAGGAAAACCAAAAAAACACAAGGTTATATCTAGAAGACAAAGTTATCATGGAAACACTCTTGGAGCTTTAGCATCTGGAGGTAATATTTGGAGAAGAAATTTTTTTGAAGATTTACTAATTGAAACCAGCTTAATTTCACCTTGTTACATATATAGAAATAAAAGATCAGACGAAACAGAATGGGATTATGGACAAAGAGTTGCGAAAGAATTGGAAGATGAAATTTTAAATTTGGGCCCAGATAATGTTATGGCTTTTATTGCAGAGACAGTTGTTGGAGCAACTGCAGGTGCTCTTACAGCAGTACCTGGATATTTCAAGCTTATAAGAGAAATTTGTAATAAATACGATGTTTTATTAATTTTAGATGAAGTTATGTGCGGTATGGGAAGAACGGGGTCTTTATTTGCTTGCGATGATGAACCGGTTATTCCTGACATTATTACTATCGCTAAAGGTTTAGGAGCAGGATATCAACCAATTGGAGCTATGATATGTCAAAATCATATATATGAAGCAATAGAAAGTGGATCTGGATTTTTTCAACATGGACACACTTATCTTGGTCATCCTATAGCATGTGCAGCTTCATATGCAGTTTTAGGTAAATTAATAAATGATAATTATCCATCAAAAGTAAGAGAAAAGGGTAACATACTTCAAGAAAGTTTAACAAGATCATTAGGCCAAAATCAATATATTGGAGATATTAGAGGTAGAGGTTTGTTTAGAGCTATAGAGCTTGTAGCTGATAGGTCAACTAAGAGACCATTTCTTAAAAAATTAAATGTAGCTGGGAAAATTAAGAAAAAGGCCTTATATGAAGGGTTAATTTGTTATCCTATGCAGGGAACAATAGATGGAGAAAATGGGGATCATATTCTTATTGCACCACCATTTATAATAAATGAAACTGAAATAAATGAAATTTCTGAAAAACTCAAAATCACTATTGATTCCATTTGTAAATTTTGATTTGATGATTTTATGTATTTAAGAATTGTCACAATTAAATGTCCAAACAAAACAGCAAAAAAATCTCTAAAACTCCTTAGTAAGCAAGTTGGACATGAACAGATGAAAGCGGGTTTAATTAAAGAAACGAATGTAGACATTTCTGAGACAAACTTTTTAGTTGTGAAATATTGGATTTCAAAAGCTCATTTTGAAAAAGGCAGAAGTAATTGGATTAAATTTAGTCAAGAATTAAGTGAGATGGGAGCTATTGTTTCAGCAGTTGGTGGAGAGGCAGAAATTAATATGCACGAAAATTTTAGCGATCATATTTAATTAAACTCCTAAATATCTCTGAGCAATTTTGCCTGTTAAATTTTTTGAAGAACCATCCCAAACTGTTTTTCCCTTTTCTAAAATGTAAAATTTATCAGCTAAGTCTTGAAGTTGTTTAAGTGATTTATCAATAATTAAGATTGAAACACCTTTACTTTTTAAAATCGTTATAACCTTCCATATTTCTGATCTTATAGTTGGTGATAAACCTTCGGTGGCTTCATCTAAAATGAGTAAATTTGGGTTTGTCATTAATGCTCTTCCAATTACTAACATTTGTTGTTCACCACCTGATAAAGTAGAAGCATTTTGGTGTTTTCTTTCTGCTAATTTAGGAAATAAGTGAAAAACCTTGTCAAGGTTCCATTCACCTTCAACTGCAGTTGCTGTAAGATTTTCCAATACAGTCAGATTTGTAAATGCCCTCCTTCCTTCTGGTACAAGGCCAATTCCTAGTTGAGCAATTTTGTAGCTTGGCTGATTTATAATAGAAATATTTTTAAATTTTATATCACCCTCATAATTACTTATTAAACCACAAATCGACCTAATTGTAGTTGATTTCCCCATACCATTTCTCCCAATAAGCGCAACAACTTCACCCTGGCTTATTTCTAGATTTACGTCAAAAAGAGCTTGACTTAATCCATACCATGACTTTAACCCATTTATTTCTAGCAGTTTTTCCATCAGATCTCGTAGCCTAAATAAACATCTCTAACTAATTCATTCCGTCTTATTTCATCTACTGTACCTGTAGCTACTATCTTCCCATTATTTATTACTGAAACCCTATCAGCCAATGCAAAAACAGCGTCCATATCATGTTCAATTAATAAAATTGGAGAGTTAGATTTTATTTTTTTGAATAAATTTATCATCATGTTTGTACCACTTTCATCCAAACCAGCCATTGGCTCATCAAACAAAAAAACTTTTGGATCCATAGCTAAAGCTAGACCAACTTCGAGTTTTCTTCTATCACCGTGGCTTAAGTCAGATGCGGAAATATCACTTTTTTCTAATAGTTCAATTTCCATGAGAATTTTTTTTGCATTTGAATACAATTCTTTGTTATTGTTTATACTTTTGAATAATTGAAATGTTTTACTTGATTTATCTAATAGGGATAAAACTATATTGTCTATTGCGCTAAACTGAGGAATGATAGAAGAGACTTGGAATGTTCTTGATATTCCAATTTTAGCTCTTTCAACATCCGTTAAATCAGTTATGTCTTCTTGATCCAATATAATCGAACCTATATCATGTTTTACGCTTCCAACTATTTGCTTAATTAATGTTGATTTTCCTGCTCCATTAGGTCCAATTAAAGCGTGTATTTCGTCAAAATGAAGGTCTATTGTAATCTCATCGGTAACTTTAAAAGCGCCATATGATTTTGATAAGTTTTTAATATTTAAGATTTTATTTTTCATATTTTAATTTTTTTTCAAACAAACTTAAAATACCTGTGCGTACATATAATATTTCTAAAATAAGAATTAATCCCAACCAAAACTGCCAATTTTCTGTGTAACTTCCTAAAGTTTGTTCTAAAACAATAAAGAAAGCTGCACCAACAAGAGGCCCATAAAGCCTCGCAATTCCTCCAAGAATTACAAATACCATTATTTCTCCAGACATTTGCCAATTAAGGACTGAAGGACTTATAAACCTGTTTAAGTCAGTATATAAGGACCCCGCTAATCCAGTTATTGTTCCTGAAATAACAAAAACTAGTAACTTAACTTTGAAAGTTTCAATGCCAACAGATTTTACTCTCTCTTCATTTTGCTTAATAGCTTGAAATGCCATACCAAAAGAAGAATTTATTAGTTTAGCTGAAATAAAAATTACTATTAACAGCCAACAAAGACATATAAAGTAAAAGGTCAACGGATCCATAGTGTTAATCATTGGCAACGAATTTCTCATATATATAGATAACCCATCTTCACCTCCATAGTTGGGCCAGCTAATTGCAAAAAAGTATAACATTTGCGCAAATGCAAGGGTTATCATTATAAAGTAAACACCTGTAGTTCTTAGTGATAATAAGCCAATGATTAGAGCTAAAAATGCACTTGATAATATTACTATTGGCCAAATTACCAACATATCAGAACTACCAGAAGTGACAAACGGCCAACTAAACATTATTTCTGAGCTCAAAGCATGAAAAGATAGTATTCCTGTTACATAACCACCTAATCCAAAAAAAGCGGCATGACCAAAAGAAATTAAACCGCAATAACCGAGTGCTAAATTTAGTCCAATACCTGCAATACCAAGAATAACTACTTTTGTTGTTAAAGTTATATAATAAGGCTCTTCAAAAATAAATCCTAAAACCGGAATTAAAAAAAGAAAAAACAAAATCCATTTATTAAAAATTTTTTCAACAATCATTTTAAGTTTTTCCAAATAATCCAGATGGCTTTATTATAAGTATTAAAGCCATTAATATATAAATTAGCATTGAACCAATTGAAGAACCAACTGAGGTAGCGCTTGCTGGTTCCATAAAAATTTTTAAAAGCTCTGGTAAAAAAATTCTACCAATTGTGTCTGTTACTCCAACTAAAATAGATCCAATTAATGCCCCTTTTATTGAACCAATTCCTCCAATTACTATTACTACAAATGCTAAAATTAAAATAGGTTCACCCATTCCAACTTCAACTGATTGAATGGCTCCTATCATTGCTCCAGCCAAACCAGCTAGCGAAGCTCCCAATGCAAAGACAATGGTATAGAGTTTTGATATATCAATACCAAGTGCTGATATCATCTGGCGATCATTTTGACCTGCTCTTATACGAACACCCAAACGTGTTTTTGATATGAGAATATATAGCCCAGCAGCTATCAAAAGACCCATAAATATTATAAATAATCGATATTTAGAGTAAATAATATCATCTAAAATTGGTAAAGTACCATTAAGAATTTCTGGAATATCTAAATATAAAGGAAAAGCTCCAAAACACCATCTAACACCTTCAGATAACAACAATATTAATGCAAATGTAGCTAAAACTTGATCTAAATGGTCTCTTCTATATAAACGCCTAATGATTATAATTTCAATCAATACTCCTGCAATTGCAGCACCTGACAAACTTGCTAATAATGCAAGCCAAAAAGAGCCTGTAAGACTTGCTATCAAAGCAGCACTAAAAGCTCCAATCATATAAAAGGATCCATGAGCCAAATTAATTAGACCCATAACTCCAAAAATAAGAGTTAGACCAGCGGACATAAGAAACAACATAGTTCCAAATTGTATGCCGTTTAATAATTGTTCAAAAAATAGTATGGATGTCATTTAAAAAATTTAGAATTAGGTGATTTCTAAATTAGAAATCACCTATTAAATTTTTACATTTTACATTCAGAAACATAAGCGTTTGAATGATTCTTCAACCCTACTGAAATAATCTTATTCGTAAGGATTTTACCTTCCTTAATTACTTCACGAACATAAATGTCCTGTATAGGATGATGATTTTTATCAAAACTAAACTTACCTCTTGTTGATGAAAAATCAGCTTTTCTAAGGGCGTCTCTGAATTTATCCTTATCTTTAACTTTAGCTTTTGACATTGCTGAAATTAAAAGTTTACCTGTATCATAACCTTGGGAAGCATACAACGAAGGTAACCTTCCATATTCAGATTGAAAATCTTTCACAAACTTTTTATTTGCTTTATTGTCAATATCTTTCGACCACTGAGAGGTGTTTTTAACACCAAGTGCTGCATCACCTACAGCTTTAAGAATACCTTGGTCAAATGAAAAAGCTGGACCAACGACTGGTAGTTTAATTCCAGATTGTGAAAATTGCTTCATAAAGCCAATGCCCATTCCGCCTGGGAGAAAAAAGAATACACTATCAGCACCTGATGCTCTTATTTGTGCGATTTCTGCTGCATAATCTTTTTGACCTAGTTTTGTATAAATTTCACCAGCTAAGCTTCCTTTAAAATATCTTTTATAACCAGTTAATGCATCCTTACCAGCAGGATAATTTGGAGCAAGTATAAATGAATTTTTGAACCCAGCAGAGTTAGCATAACCTCCTGCTGCTTCATGTAAATTATCATTTTGCCAGGCAACATTAAAATAATTCTTATGACATCCTTTACCTGCTAATTTTGATGGACCAGCATTTGGTGACAAATAAAATTTACCTTGATTTACAGTAGCCGGCACAACAGCCATTGCTAAGTTTGACCAAATAATTCCAGTTAACACATCTACTTTGTCGGATTGTATCATTTTATCAGCCAACTGAACTGCAATGTCAGGCTTACGCTGATCATCTTTTGTAATTACAGAAATATTTTTATTTCCTTTTACAGCTAGCATAAAGCCATCTCTAACATCAATTCCTAAACCAGATCCACCACCTGATAATGTGGTTATCATACCAACTTTTACCTTGTGACTATCTGCAAATGACGACGCAGACCCCATTATCAATAGAGCCGCTAATGTTGTTGTAAACTTTTTCATATTTAATCCCCTAATAAACCTTTAATTAAGAATCAGGAGTATATAACAATTTATTCAAAGGCAAAGTATAAAAATTAATTGTTGATAAGGTTAAAAATCTATTTCAATACCATTAATAGTGAAAGTCTTTCCATTAAAACCTTGATCCATTTTTTCAATATCTGTCATATTTTCGCTATCAACTCTTTTGTACGGATTTTTTTTCATCTGTTCTAACCGAGTTTCTTTTTTCTCAGAAAAACTCTTTTCTTTACATTTTAAATTTTTTATCCATTTAATCATTTACTTTAGATAACCTTCCGACTAGCCATTTGACAATGTGTAAGCTTTCTAAACCTGTAATTAGCGAACAATTTATATGTTATTTTAGCAATTGAGTATATGAAAGGCGCTCTTACCAAAACAGATAAAATTTTCCAATGCTTAAGTTGACCCCATATCAAAATAAAAGCGTCTACACCAATTTTCAAATTAGATTTTTGATCAGTTGCATGTAAATACATTAAAGCGTCATATTGGGAGACGTGAAGCTCCTTCAATTTTTCTGGATTTGAAGCTATATCATGCCATTCAAAAATATTTTTTGGAGCTATTCTTTTGTAATAATTAATTTCTTTACTACATAGTCCACATTTTCCATCATAAAAAACTTTAGTTAATTTCATAATTATTAAACCTAATATTGTTTTGAAATATTTACTGCAAGACTAGAACCAGATCCAATTAAATTTGACCAAAATCTCTCAAAACTAGTATTCTTATCATTTCCCTTTTGGAGTTTTGCATCAACTTGATGTTCTACTTCTTCATCACAACATTTTTCTAACACTCTAAGTAGTTTAAAAGAAGTAGAGTTTTTATATAAAAAATCAATTTGTTCTTGGTAATGTTCTTCTACAAATGTTTCCACTGATTGAATTGTTACACAAAAAAATCTATAGCCCAATAATGCAGAGAAAAATCCTAGACCAAATCCTAATATTCTCCACAAAATTAAGAGTTTACTATGACTATTTTTAGGTAAGATATGGTTCATCACAATTAAGTGATTCTTTTCAGTTTCATAATGTTCTTTGGTCATATCCTGAATCTTTTTATTCCAAAATATACATTTAGCACCCATATAAATCCAAACCGCGCCTGTTTCTCCAGCATGATTGGATCTCATCCAATCTAACATAGAACTAGGAACATTAATATTAGAAGCATTGTACTTTTTTATGATATTAGAGTCTGGCATCGTTTCGATTTTACATATTTATTATATTTATTTAAAATTAATTTTAAAATTTTCAATGTATTACAAGCTTTATTTTGATTTTTTATTTTCTCATAAAATATGAATGGCATATCAATTGCAGATTTAATCTAATTCTAAGGAGTTAAATTTGGAACCGTTATCAATATTTTCTGTAATTTTTCAATTAGCTACAGCTACTCCAAACATTTCTAAAATTTTTATGAAAGAAGAAAGCTCGGATCTTACAAGAACACAAGTTATTGAATTTTATAGATCTAATATGAGTTCAAGTTTTCAAGATGAACCTAAAAATTAAATTCATCATTTAACTCTTGTAGTGCTTGACTCATAAATTTAATTCGTAATAATCAAACTATTCATTTAGTAAGTAATTTGAAATTTATAAGTTGCTATAATGTTGAATGGGGTTGAGTATTTAATTACTCAAGACAATACTATTTTAATGGTATTTCAAGCCAGCATTAGCTGGATAATCATTACGGAGGAAAATAAATGATTAAATCTAAAACACTTTTTAAAGTTGGAACTGGTCTGGCTGCAATAGTATCAGCTATTTCTTTCACTACTACTCCTACTCTGGCTTCAAAAAAGCCTGCGATTGAAGTTGTTACTCATGCGGGAGCTGGCGGAGGAACCGATGTCAACTCAAGAATGATGATGCTTCGTTCAAGAAGAACTCTTAAGCAAGATATGGTTGTTGTTAATAAAAGAGGTGGCGGTGGTGCAGCTGCAATGAACTACTTTATGACAAGACCTGCCGATGGCAACACAATTTTAACATTTACTGTTGGTCATGCAATCACAATGGCAATGGGTAAAACAAAGTTAAAAGTTGAGGATATGGCACCAATTTCAAGAGGTACTAATGATCCACAAATTTTAATGGTTAATTGTAAGAAAAGTCCTTATAAGACACCTGAAGATTTTGTTGCTGGTATGAAAAAAGGCGATAAAATTACTTTTGGTGGTACACACACTGGTACTATTGACCATATAACTGTCTTTTTATGGGCTAAGAGACTTGGCCAAAAAATGCCAAAATACATTCCTTACAAAGGTGGTGGAGAATTAGCTACAAGACTAGTTGCTGGTGAAGTTGATGTAGGAACATTAAACTTATCAGAAGCCGCAGCACCTGTTGAAGCTGGAGATATTTGTCCACTTGTTATTTTAGCAGAAAACGGAATGGCTCCAATTCCAAAAGCTAAGACAGCTAAAGAATTGGGCATTGACCTTGTTTTATCTACAACTAGAGGATTTGTAACACATGCTGGTGTAGATAAGGCTAGAGTTGCTGAAATGGAAAAAGGTATTCAAAAAGCTATGAAACATTCAATGTATCAGGCTTACCTAGCTAACTCAGGATTGGATAGTACATCACCACAGCCATCAGGTCCTTGGGGTAAGCAAATTGCATTTATGGTGGGTGAGTTTGGTCCTGCCTTAAAAGAAATGGGCTTATTAAAATAAAAATAGAAAAAGAAGATAAAGACCTCTCAAATATGAGGGGTCTTTAATAAAAATTATGAAAAATATCTATTTTGTTCCATTAATATTATCCATTTTTTCGCTGGCAGTTATTGCAATTGCCTTACAGCTTGATACGTCACCTGAAATGATTGTTGGTGATAGCATGCAGGCTAGATCATTCCCGATATTTTTGATGATTTTGAAACTGATTTTAATCGGAATTTTGAGTTTTCAATTTTATAAAAACAATCCAAAACCTGTAGCTTTAGAGAAATATCATACTTGGGGAAGTATGTTTTTATTTCTTCTTTTTTATTTGTTAACTGTTTATACAGATATGTTTATTGGAATTTTTGTTGTAATTTTTTTAATGAGTATTTTGTGGGGTGAGAGAAGAATTTGGGTTACTTTTTTGACCGCCACAATAACTCCTGGGTTAGTTTTTTTATTATTTGACTATGTTTTAAAAATCAGATTTCCGAGGGGTATATTAATGAATTTGTACTATGGTTAGGAAAGATATTTATGTTTGAGCAAGCAATATCTGCAATGGCATCAGTTGTAGTTGATCCATATTTATTAGGATTGATCTTTGCAACTACAATATTAGGAGTTATAATTGGTGTCCTCCCAGGATTAGGCGCAACAACTGGCGCTGCGTTACTTCTTCCATTTACATTAACTATGGATCCTGTTCATGCTATTGCAGTTCTAGCTACTATTTATGTTTCCGCTACTTTTGCAGGATCAATTACGGCAATTTTGATCAACACTCCTGGCACTTCTGCAGCAGCAGCTACTACTTTTGATGGATATCCATTAGCACAAAAAGGTGAAGCAGGTAGGGCTCTTGGTATTGCGGTAATTTCAAGTACAGTTGGGGGTATATTTTCTGTTCTAATTTTATGCTTTGCCGCTCCATTATTGGCGAGGGTAGCTTACGAGTTTAGATCACCAGAATATTTTGCTTTAACAGTTTTTGGATTATCAATGCTAGCAAGTATTAGTGCAGGTGGTGCTGTGAAAAATCTTATTGGCGGTATATTTGGAGTTTGGCTTTCAACTATAGGTGCTGAACGTGTTACTGGAATAGAGAGATTTATGTTTGGTAATTATGAATTGTATGAAGGTTTGCACTTTGTTCCAATATTTATTGGTCTTTTTGCTATATCTGAACTTTTAGTTCAGTCTAAAACTATTGATAAGATCATCAAGACAGTGAGCATGAAAGCTGTAAAACTTCCAACCTTAGAGGATTATAAAAAGATTTGGAAAACAATACTTAGATCTTGTGGTATTGGAACATTTATAGGAGTCTTACCAGCTGAAGGTGCAACTGTTGCATCAATGATCGGTTATTCAGAAGCAAGAAGATGGTCAAAAAATAAGAAAGAATTTGGCAAAGGTTCTATTGAAGGCATTGCTGGAGCCGAAGCCGCAAATAATGCTGCTACTGGTGGAGCTATGGTTCCTACGATGGTTCTTGGTATACCTGGTAGTGGAACAACTGCAATAATACTTGTTGGACTTATGGTTCATGGGTTAAGACCTGGTGTTTATTTGTTTACTGAGCAAGTAGAAAAAGTTTATCAAATTTTTGGTTCAATGTTTGTTGCAAATGTAATGTTTATGTTGATGGGCCTCTATGCTGCTAAGTTATTTGCTAGAGTATCATTAGTTCCAACACAGATTTTGTGGCCTATTGTTTTTGCTTTATCAGTAATTGGTGCATATGCTTTTCAAGGACAACTTTTAGATGTTTGGTTAGCGTTGATTTTTGGAGTTATTGGATTTTTTGCAAGAAGACATGGTTTTTCAGTTGCTCCAATAGCAGTCGGTCTTATTTTAGGAGAAATGGTAGAAACAAATTTACAACATTCACTTAAAATGTTTGATGGAGCATGGTGGATGATACTTACTCAACCTCTTGCACTTATGTTTTTAGTATTTGCCTTTTTAGGTTTATGTGGACCTATGATTTTTTCATGGATAACTAGGCAAAAAGATTAAAATTATTTAAAGCCTTACTCATTATAATTGCATTCCAAAAAAGGTATAAAGCAATAATTGTAAGAGTTGTATTTAAAATAAATTTAAAATATTTACTTCCATATTTTACTAAAATTTTTTTTCCTAAAATAGTTCCTGCAAATCCACTAATTATCATTAAAAAAATAAGTAAAAAATATTCTGAGTAAGCAAAACCAAGAAAACCAAATACAACTACTTTAATCAAATGTTGTATAGACATTAATGCTGAATGTGTTGCTAAATGTTTTACCGGTTCTAAATTTAATGTTTTCACCATTCCTGCTACTAGAGTTCCTGATGCTCCAAAAAACATTGTAATTAAACCAGAAAATGCACCACCAATTGATATTTGTTTTGATCCAATAGTTTGAATTTTTCCATATACTGACCATAATATAAATAAAGATATTAATAATTGAAGTAACCACGCATCTATTTGAATAAAAATGGAACCTCCAATTATAGAACCAATAATAGTCCCAATAGTAAACGGAATTAAAGTTTCCTTTTTAATGTCTTTGAAAAAAATTATTGTTCTTCCAAGATTAGAACCTATTTGAACAATTCCATGTATTGGTAATAATGCAACAGGTGGCAGTTTGACAGCCAATAATCCCAGCAAAATTGCACCTCCGCCAATCCCAAAAGCTGAGGTAATGAATGAAGTAGCCATGCTGGCAAAAATTAGAAAATATGCTGTAAAATTTGAAATCGATTCAGGAAAATCAAACATTTTATTTTTTAAGAGCGTGAGGAGGTGGAGCAAAGTAACGTGGCATTTCACCAACTGATACGACATTTACCTCTACTAGTACTGGGCCATTAAAATTTACAGCCTCCTTAAGTACCTTTTCTAAATCTTTTGCATAGTCTATTTTCTTATATTTCATTTTGGCTGCTTTTGCTAAATCTTCAAAATTTGGTACCATCAAATCTGCAAAAAATTTTCTTCCAGCATACATACTATCTTGTATGTGTTTTATGACACCATAACCGTTGTCATTCATCACTAAAAATACAACATCACAATTGGTTTCAGAAGCAGTCCACAAATCTGGAACATTAAGCATAAACCCCCCATCACCACACATTGCTATTGTTTTTTTCCCCTCACTAGCAATTGAGGCTCCAATAGCTAAAGCCATTCCAGGCCCAATTGCCGCTCCAACAGGATAAATGTTTTCAGTAGGATCATCTATATACATCATTCGGTTGCCCCACATACTGTTTGAAATAGTTACGTCTCTAACCCACTTTCCATCTTTTGGGAGAATATTTCTTATTATTTCTGGAAAATCTTTATACGCACCTAACATGTTTTTATAATCTAAATAAATACGATTTTTTAAATCACTAACCTCATTTATCCACTCATTATCTACAGAAATCTTGCCGTCTAATCTTTTAACTAATTCGGCCAGAACTTTTTTAGCATCTCCACAATGAAATTGATTTGTTTTGTATGTTCTATTTTTGGCACTTGGATCTATATCAATTTGCACTAAATTCTTTGGTAACTCTAGTGACATATCTCTGGTTTCATGACCTCTTAATCTGCTCCCCACTATAAGCATTAAATCTAATGTTTTATAAAATTCTTCTATTAAAGGAACAGCGTTGAAAGCACCCAAACACATTTTATTTGTTTCTGAAACCACTCCTCTACCTTGAGTGCTTGTTACTACTGCAAAACCCATTTTGATGAAAAGTTTAACTTCCTCAGTAGCGAACTTAGCTCCATTTCCTACCCAAATAATTTTTCTCTTTGAAGATTTTATATAATTTTCTATTTTATCTAGAGATTCTGTATCACCTAATTCAGCATTTATATGAGGTAAACTAATAGTGTCTAACAAAGCAGGTCTTCTGATTTTTTTTCTTTGAATATCTATAGGTATCTCAATTGAAACTGGTCCTTTTGGAGGTGTAAGAGCAATCTTGCATGCATAAATTAATTTTTCTAAAGCTTCATCTTCATCATCAATTCTAATAGCCTCTTTAGAAATTGAACCAAGCATGCCTAATTGATTAGGAACGTCATGGACTGTACCTTGACTTTTATCTAAATTTTCTGTTGCAGTTTGGCCTGTAAAGTGCAAAACAGACGAACCCGCAAAACGAGATTCAACAATTGCACCCGCAACGTTAGCTGCACCAGGACCAGTACTTGTAAATACAACACCGAGTCCATTATGGGCTCTAGCATAACCATCAGCCATATGGCCAGCTCCCATTTCACCTCTTGCAGGGATCATTCTAATATGATTCCTTCTACCAATTGCATCTAGCATTGGTATATTGTGCACAGAAACCACACCAAAAACGTCCTTAACATCTATTTGATGCAAAAACTCCGAAACCAAATCTCCCACATTGTAGTCTTTCATAATATCCCCCATTTTGACTATCCTTATCAAAAAACATATATTAATTTTTTAAATTATTAAATTTAAATCAATGATTGTATTATATGATAAAAAATTTTGTAGAAGCCAAAACAGTAAAAAGTTTGATTTCGGATGAAAAAGAATTAGCTTTTATTGATGTTAGAGAGATAGCTCAACACACTGCAGGTCATCCATTTTTTTCTATCTCAATTCCATTTAGCAAATTTGAAATAAATGTTGAAAAACTATTACCTAACAAAAATGTACGAATAGTGTTGTTTGATAATAACGACGGAATTTCAGAAATAATTTATAAACAGGCAAAAAATTTAAAATATATAAATACTCATATTTTAAAAAATGGGGTTGATGGTTGGAAAAAGTCTAACTTTCATCTGTTTGACGGAATAAATGTACCTAGTAAAAGTTTCGGAGAATTAGTTGAAAAAAAATTTAACACACCATCTATAACAGCATCTCAATTATTTAAGAAACAAAAAGAAAAGAAGGATATAATTATATTAGATGGTAGACCGTTTGATGAATATAACAAGATGAGTATACCTGGAAGTGTATGTTGTCCAAATGCTGAAATACCCTTTAGAATTTCTGAAATAATAAAACGTTCAAATACTGAAATAATAATCAATTGCGCGGGTCGAACAAGATCAATTATTGGTGCTCAGGCACTGATAAATTTTGGTGTTAAAAATAAAGTTTATGCATTAGAGAATGGGACACAAGGATGGTTTTTAGCTAATTTAAAATTAGATCATGGAAAAATAAAATTTTTGGACAAAACACCTAAGAATGAAAAAATTAATGAACTTAGGGAAAAGATAGTAAACTTATTAGAAAATAAAGTTGAAATCATTGATTTTAATCAAGCCCAAAAACTCATAAATGATAAGAACATAACTACATATGTTTTTGATGTAAGAACAAGCTCAAATCAAAAAAATAAATCATCTAAATTTAGAAATGTACCTGGTGGTCAACTAGTACAAGCTACTGATAAGTATATAGGTGTATTAAAATCACATGTAATTTTATTTGATGATGGTGATCTAGTAAGAGCGGGCATGACAGCATTATGGTTAAAAAAAATGAACTATCATTGTTATGTTGTGAATGAAAGTCCTAGAATAATTAAAAATTTAAATCTCAAATATAATGTAAACTTTAAAGCTAACCCAATAAATTTAATTAAATTAGAGAATTTAAAAAATTTAAAAGGTACTCATATCTTTGATATCCGAAACAGCTTTGATTATTGCAAAAAAAGAATAAAGAAATCAGTTTGGACCAATAGATTAATAATAACAAAAGACATGACACACTATCACAAATCTATCATTCTAATTACCGATGATTTACCTAAAGCAAGTCTAATTGTAAGTGATCTTCAAGAAAAAGATCCAAAGTTTGTGATTCAAGTATATCATTGGAATGAAACAGAAGTTGAACATTATTTGGATTATATTGATACAACAGAAGTTGAATTAGATGAAAAATTTTTTGATTTTAATTTTCATACCCACCTTCGTCATCAAGGAAACAAAGAGCACGCAAGAAGTTACTTAAAATGGGAAACGGATTTAATAAAAAACATGGATGAGGAAGAAAGGGGATTTTTTAGGTAATTACTTTAATATTAGATCTTTTTATATTATCCAAATTAGCCCCTTCAATCCTTAATAATCTAACAGGATACTCTCTAACTGGTGAATGGACATGTCCTACATCATAAAAATGCACATCACCAGCTTTCATAATATATTTTTTTTTTGGTTTAACATTCACAACATCATCTAAATTATTTTTTTCTACAATTTCCCAATCAGTCATTTCTGTTTCGCCTGAGGCTTGTCCATAAATAGCCCAGCTTGATCCATGGTCATGAGGGCTTCCTATCGCCTCATCATCATGGACATGTCCACAGACACAAAAACCAGTTTCTTTATCTTCATAAAGTATTTGCCTAGGTAATTCACCATCAGCTCTATCAGGAAGATTATCAATTATAAAATTCTGATCCATAAGTGCTTTTGAAACAAAATAGCAAATTTTATCTGCCCCATATGGCATTTTTTCAGTATTAATAATTTCTTTAATATCTTGAACTAATTCATCTAAAGTATAAGGCAATAGTTCCTCCAAAATTAGTTTATAAGTAATTTAAATTTTATTTTCCCCAGCTTAAGGCAATTGGATCATATTTCTTAACTAATTTGATTAATCCTGCTTTAGTTTGTTCTTCTAAAGGCGAAATTGGATGTCTACAAAAATCTGAATTAATAACACCCCCTTCTTTCATAATTACCTTAGTTGCTCTAAATCCGCATTGCCTATTTTCATAATTAATTAAAGGTAAAATATTATTATATTTGTCTTCAGATTTATCAAATTCTCCGTCCAAATAGTCTAAAACAACTGGTCTAATTAAGTCTGGTATCATTGCTGAACTCATATTGCCGGTTGCACCAGCTTCTAAATCAGCAAACAATGTTATTCCTTCTTCACCATCAAATGGCCCTTCAATAACATCACCACCTTCAACTACAAGTTTTCGTAATTTAGAAGCCGCCTGTGCACACTCAATTTTAAAACATTTTACTGTTTCTATTTCTTTAGCCATTTTAATTAAAAGAGGAACAGGCAAATCAACTCCCGATAATGGTGCGTCTTGAACCATAATGGTTACGCCTGCTTCACCTACTTTTGCAAATTGTTCAAATGTTTGTTGAGAAGTTCCCCTCATTAGGGCGCCATGATATGGGGGCATCATCATAAGCATTTCGCCACCAAGTTCTTTCACTAATTTAGCACGTGAAAGTGCAATATCTGTTGAGAAATGACTCACAGTTGTAATTACAGGTACTCTACCAGATACGTGTTCAATACATAGTTTAGTTAAAATCTCTCTTTCATCATCTGATAACAAAAACTGCTCTGAGTAATTCGCTAATATACAAATACCATCAACATTTTGATCCACCATGCAATCTAGAACTCTTTTCATGCCCTCTATGTCGAGTTCACCATTGTCTTTAAAAGGTGTTGGAGCCACAGGCCAGCAACCTTGAAATTTATTATGAGCCATTCTGACCCCTTCATATTTTTATTTTAATTATGATAATTAAATATTTTTATTTTGCCAAGTATCTATCGTAACCCCTTCTTCTCTTAGCTTGTTTTTTTGAATCTTACCTGTTTGTGTTTTTGGAAACTCTTTCATTACTCTTATATATTTGGGTATGGCAAACTTGGCTAAGTTTATTTTTGTTTTTTCAAGTAATTCATCAAAATCTATATTGGTTTTATTATCAATCATCAAGGCTACCATTACTTCATCTTCCATTCCCTCACCCCCATCAGCTGAAATTGCATATGCAGCTGCTTCTGTAATAAATGGAATTTCTAAAAAAGCTTGTTCAACTTCATATGACGAAATATTTTCACCTCTTCTCCTAATGCAATCCTTAATTCTATCCACAAATAAAAAGTGACCAGACTTTTCTCTAATCCCTGCGTCACCAGTATGAAACCAGAAATTTCTCCAACTCTCTACAGTTTTCTCTGGCATTCCTAAATAACCAGACATAAAACCATATGGTTGTTTTGGTCTCACAACTATTTCACCAACCAAGCCGTTATTAACAGGTATATCTTTCTCAGGATCCCTTATTTCAACCTCAAAATATTTTTCATATAGTTTTCCACATCTACCATTACCCATTTCATTTTTTAAACCATATATTGGAATATTAACTTCTGTCATGCCATAAAGTGGTAATACATATTTTACACCAAATCTATTTCTAAAAATTTTTTCAGGTTCACTTGGCAATGGCGCTGAACCAATGACTTCTAAATTATGATCTTTATCGTATTTAGTAGGAGGTTGTGCAACAATAAACGCGGCTATAGCACCTAACATATTAGTATGAGTTATATTATACTTTCTAATATCTTTAAGCCAATTTGAGGCTGAGAATTTAGTTCTTATAACTGCTTTTGCACCAGTCATAATGCATGCTAAAAGTTGCATAAATAATCCATTAGCATGGAATAAAGGTAAGGAGATGTAAAAAGTGTGGTTATTTCTTAAGTTGTAATTTTCAATTGTTCCTATAGCAAACAAAATACAATGTGCATTTGGCATCATAACTCCTTTAGAAGGCCCTGATGTTCCACTTGTAAACATTGTACAAACGTTGTCACTTAATTTTCCTAAAATAATCTCGTCTTCATTCAAAAGGTCTTTATCATTTAAATCTTTACAATTTAATATTTCAACTTCTAATTTATGAAGATTTACCAAACTTTTTACTTCGTGAAAAAATTGATCTTCAACAAGAACATTTTTCGATTTAGATGTCTTAATTTGATGTAATAATACATTTCCTTTTATAGCAGTATTGATAGCTACAAACATAACTCCTATAAAACTGCATGCTATCCAATATAGTATGAATTCTTTTGGGTCTTCTATTAAAACTGTTAAATTGTCACCTTCATTTAAACTCAATTCTTTTAAAATTTGAGCTTTTTCTAAAGATTTAATTTTTAGGTCATGGAAAGTCCATTTTGGACCATTTATAAATTCGATAATTTCTCTTTTTGGATATTTCTTGCATTGATCTAGGATAATTTCAGAAATTCTCCAATGATCTGGATTTTGAGCATAATTAAATAAGAAATAATTTTTTTCGTTCATTTAATTTACAAAATCCCTATTTAAAAATTATTTTAACTTTAAAAGAAAAGAATTTATTATTGAGTTTAATTCCATAGGTCTTTCAGATGGAAGAAAATGACCACAATCAAGAGTGTGAGTTTCACAATTTTTAATAAGTTCTACAAATTTTAAACCTGATTTTAATGGTGTCATTTGATCATTTTTTGCTAAAACAGCCAATGCTGGAACTTTAATATTTTTTGCAGCATCTATTCCGTCTGAATAATCATCACAAGAGTGCAAATCATACCTTAAAGCTGTTGATTTGTTCATAGACATTATATTATTACCTTCTCCATAATGGGAATGTCCCGGCCATTTATTAATTGACATGTCACCATCAATTCCATGTCCCCAAGTAACCATCATTTGAGAGGCTTTTTGTGGATTTTCTTTTGAAAGATCTAACAAAAATTTATTAACTGGAATTTCATTTGAGCCCGCAACAAATATTAGTGCTTCTAAAGTACTTTTCAAAATTCTATTCAATTCTAAAGCAACCAAACATCCTTGAGAATGTCCGATAACAACCACATTTTTAAGTTTTAATTTAACTAATAGGTCACTTATCCAATCTGCATTTTCTTTTATTGATTTGCAGGGATTGCCATCAGAAAATCCATGGCCTGGCATATCGGGTGCGATTACAGAATACCCTTTATAAGCAAAAAAACGAGCCTGCTGAATGAAACTCAAATGATTTTGACCAGACCCGTGTAAAAAACACAATGTCTTTTTAGTATTATCTAAACTTTTACCACCTGTACCTATATAGGTCTTAGCACCTTTGAAATTAATGATCATGATATTCCTATTTGTTAAGCTTTTTTACAGCCTTGAAACCTCTTTCAAAGTCTTTTTTTATGTCATTAATATCTTCTAATCCAACTGACAGTCTTATCATGTCATCCGTCAATCCACCCTCTTTCATAGCCTCTGAACTCAAATGAGAGTGAGTTGTACTCCCTGGATGAATAAGTAGTGTCTTAGCATCACCAACATTTGCTAAATGTGAAGCTAATTGTACTGATTCAATAAATGCCTTCCCTGCTTCACGTCCACCTTTAATACCAAAAGCAACGATTGATCCAGATCCTTTTGGTAATATTCTTTTTGCTACTTCATGGTCAGGATGTGTATCTAAATCTGGATGTTTTACCCATTCTACCATTTCATGTTTTACTAAAAAATCTAATATAGAGTGAGTATTTTCAATATGTTTTTTCATCCTCAAAGGTAGCGTTTCAATTCCTTGCATTAAATGAAATGCATTAGTCGGGGATAAAGAAGGTCCAAAATTATACATACCTTCTGCTCTTATTTTTGCTATTAAAGCAGATGGACCAAATTCTTCCCAAAAACTTATACCACCTAGAGCAAAATGTGGTCCTGAAATTGTAGGAAACTTATCTTTATCTCCCCAATTAAAGTTACCACCATTTACAACAGCGCCTCCTATTGCAATACCATGACCACCTAACCATTTGGTAAGTGAATGAACAATAATATTTGCTCCATGTTTAAATGGCTGCATTAGATATGGAGTATTAAAAGTAGCGTCTAGTACTAGAGGGATATTTTTTGAATTACATATTTTAGCAATTTCTGGAACATCCATAATATCTAATCCTGGGTTGCCAATAACTTCTCCAAATACTAATTTGGTATTTGGTTTTATTGCCTTCTTAATTGCTTCTGGATCATTGGGATTAACAAAATCTGTATTAACTCCAAAACGAGGCATAGTATGCTGAAGTAAATTAATATTTGCTCCATACATTTTGCTTGATGCAACAATATGATCCCCACTACTACAAATTGCAGAAATCACTAGGTGCATTGCAGCCATTCCACTTGAACATGCAAGTGCACTTGCTCCACCCTCGAGAGCTGCTAACCTTTGCTCTAGTGCTGCAACTGTAGGATTTGATATTCTAGTATATAAATGTCCACCAACTTCCATATTATACAAAGACGCAGCTTCTTCAGTGCTATTGAAAACGTAAGATGTTGTCTGATAGATTGGTACAGCACGTGAACCAGTTTCCTTATCAGGAATATGTCCAGCATGTAAAGAGAGGGTGTCAAATTTGTAATTTTCACTCATTGAAATTCCTTAAAATAATTTTAATTATTATATCTTATTTCGTAAACCTTAAAAATATAAATTTACCTCATTAAAAGTATAAAAAATTATATATTTGCACAATCAGCCAAAACAAATTCATAATTTATTAATTATTTTCTCTTAAATCTTTACGGATAATTTTTCCTGTAGTTGTCAAAGGTAATTCATAAACAAACTCTATAAGTCTTGGATATTCATGAGCAGCTAACTTTAATTTTACATGATTTTGGATAGATTTTTTTAATATTTCATTTTGAGTTAAAACATTATTATTATCCATAGGAACAACAAAAGCTTTGATGACTTGACCTCTTAATTTATCTGGAATGCCAATCACCGCAACCATGCTAACTTTAGGGTGTGAAATTACAGCATCTTCTACCTCACTTGGTCCAACCCTATAACCTGAGGTATTAATAATGTCATCTTCTCTACCTTTAAAATAAAAATAACCCTCCTCATCCTTATAAGCAAAATCACCTGTGTAGAGCCAGCCATCTTTAACTTTTTGTTTTGTTGCTTTATCATTTTCCCAGTATTTTAAAAAAGATACAGGGGTATCAGATTTGACTATTATTTCTCCGTCCAATCCAGGTTCTTTAATAAGCTCTCCATTTTCATTAATTATTCTAACTTCATGACCGGGAACAGGTTTACCAATAGAACCTTGTTTGGTTGGCATAATCGCTCCACAATTCGAGACTGTTAAATTACATTCTGTTTGACCATAAAACTCATTAATACCAACCCCTAAAATTTGTTTACCCCACTCTAGCAAATCTTCTCCAAGAGCTTCACCACCTGAACCAACAGTTCTTAATTTCAAGTTTTTTATTGGTTTATTGGGATTAAATGATTTCATCATTTTTAGTGCAGTAGGTGGCAAGAAAGTATTTTTTATTTCTAGTTTAGATATTAAATCAAAGGTAACTTCAGGATCGAATTTTTGAGATCTGTAGCTTACTACAGGAATTCCAAAGTGCCATGCTGGAAGGAGCACATCAAACAACCCACCTATCCATGCCCAATCAGCTGGTGTCCAAAACAAATCTGTAACAGGTTCAGATGATGATAAAAATTCATGAGGTATTTCTACTCCTGGTATATGTCCTAGTAATGTTCGATGAGGGAGCAAAGCACCTTTAGGCCCCCCTGTTGTTCCGGATGTATAAATAATTAAAGCGGGATCAGATGCTTTTGTTTTTTTTGTAATGTAGCTGTCTGAAGCCTGTTCTAATAACTTTTTGAAATTAAAAACATTACTTTTTTCGTCATTACTATCTATACAAATTATTTTTTTTAAATCTGGTAATCTATCTTTAATTTCAAAAATTTTATTTAAGCCAATATTATCGCAAATCACCAATGATGCTCTTGAATTCAACAAACGATAATGTAATGCCTCTGTTCCGAATAAATTAAATAAAGGTATTGAAATTTTTCCAGACTTAAAACAAGCCATGTGTGCAACTGCAGTTTCAGGACATTGACCTAAAATAATACCAACCCTTGCGTTGGCCTCAAGATGAAAATGATCAAAAACATTAGCAAGTTTGTTTGCAGATCTTTTTATATCAATAAAAGACCACTCCTCTATCTTGCCGTTTTGTAAAAAATTAATTAATGCTATCCTATTTTGATAATTATCCTGATCAACAGTATCAGATGCTATATTATAAAATTCTGGAATATTCCATTTAAATGTTAAAGATAGCTCTTCAAAATTATTCAATTTTTTAAGCATAAAAAATAATTACCTTTCCTTTAATTATTCTTACTACTTGTTAAAATCTTTTTTATTATTTAAATTATATACAAACAAAACTTCATTGAGTTAGAATTGAACTATATTAATAATATTAGATTAGACGATTGTTTTACTCAGGACAATGATTTAGCGCTTATGAATGGTGTTCAAGCATTAGTCCGACTTCTTATTGAGCAAGCAAAACTTGACAAAGATAATGGATTACAAACCCAAGGTTATGTAAGTGGTTACCCAGGTTCACCGCTTGGAACACTTGATCTGGAACTAGGAAGATCAAAAAAACATCTAGAAAAACATAATATAATTTTTCAACCAGCGGTGAATGAGGAATTAGCTGCTACTGCAGCTTGGGGCACTCAAATGCTTGGTCTTTATGACAAACCCGAAATAGATGGTGTTTTTTCGATGTGGTATGGGAAAGGACCAGGTTTAGATAGATCTATGGATGCTTTAAGACACGCGAATATGGGTGGTGTTTCCAAAAAAGGTGGTATGGTATTGGCAGTTGCAGATGATCCAATTGGAAAAAGTTCTACAATTGCATACCAATCAGAACAATCCCTAATTTCTGCGGGTATTCCGGTTTTTTATCCTGCGAATGTAGATGAAGTTATACCAATGGGATTGCAAGCTTTTGCCTTGTCACGTTATGCAGGCATATGTGTTGCCCTTAAAATTACTAGTGATACAGCAGATTCAAATTCTGTAATAGATCTCGGAAAATTAAGACCTAATTTATATGATTTAGAAAATCCAGTAAATGTTCACGTTAATAGACATGACCCAGCTTTAGACAGAGAATCAGCCCTGATTAAAAGAAGAGTACCTGCATCAAAAGTTTTTATTAAAGAAAATAAAATCAATAACTTGATATTTAACCCATCAAAAAAAACTTTAGGTATAATTACAGTAGGTAAAGCTACTACTGAAACTATTGATGCTTTGGATAAAATTGGCATTAAAGATCCTGAAAAAAGTGGTATTGGTCTTTTTGCGTGCAAAATTCCGTGGCCATTAATAGATCAAGAAATAATTAGTTTTTGTGAAAAATTTAAAGAAATTCTAGTTATTGAAGAAAAAGCTAGTATCGTTGAAGAACAAGTGGCTCATATTCTTTTTAACTCTAAATCAAGACCTCAATTATCTGGAAAGTTAGATGCATCTTCTAAAGAAGAACTTATCCCTAAGATATCAGAATTATCTAGTGATATAATAGCAGATTGTTTACTTAAAAAAGTAATCCACTCTTCAATAAGCGTTGATATTCCTAAAACAAAAGCAGAAGCTATTGGGAGTAACTTGCCACCAGTAGTATCAAGGACCCCTTGGTATTGCGCAGGATGCCCTCACAACTCAGGAACCAAGACACCAGATGAGGAGGTTGTTGGCATTGGTATTGGCTGCCACTCTATTGGATATTTTCTTCACCCTGAAAAATTAACAAATTTTAGCCAAATGGGCGGTGAAGGTGTACATTGGATAGGAAGAGCACCATTCTCAAATCATAAACATACATTTCAAAATATTGGTGACGGTACATATGCTCACTCAGGTTCTTTAGCAATAAGAGCTGCAGTTTCTGCGAATGTTAATATAACATTTAAAATTCTTTACAATGATGCAGTGGCAATGACAGGTGGGCAAAAGGCAATTGGTGGCTCAACTCCATGGGCGATATCTAAACAACTTGAAGCAGAGGGTGTTAAAAAAATTTATGTTGTATCGGATGAACCAGAGCAGTTCAAAGAGTTAAAATTATTTGCAGACAAAGTTGGAATATTTCATAGAGACGAACTTATAAATATCCAAAAAGAAGTAAGAAAAATTTCTGGAGTTACAGCAATAATTTATGTTCAAACTTGTGCGACAGAACTTCGAAGAAGAAGAAAAAGAGGATACGTTAAAGATAGAGAAATTAAAATGTTTATTAATCCTGATGTTTGTGAAGGATGTGGAGACTGTGCTGAAAAGTCAAATTGCGTAGCTGTCAAACCTCTTGAGCATTTCGATGGAATTAAGAGACAGATTGATCAAAGTGTTTGTAATAAAGATTATTCTTGTAAAAAAGGATTTTGTCCAAGTTTCATAGGCGTGCAAGCTGGTAGCAATTCAATTAAAGAAAAAACGACTTTCCCAGAAATTCCAGATATAATTAATGACTTTAAAAAACCTAAGAAAAGCTTAAATAATATTCAAAATATAATAATGGCAGGTATTGGTGGTACTGGTGTTTCAACTGTTGCAGCTATAATAGTTATGGCTGCTCGAATAGATAAGCTTTTTGCACAATCAATGAATTTTACTGGATTAGCCCAAAAAAATGGGGCTGTAACAAGTCAAATCAGAATTGGAAAAGAAAAATCACTTTATGATAGATCTGCAAGACTTCCAAATGAAACGGCCGACGTGCTTCTAGGATGTGACGCTGTTGTGTCAGTTTCTCCTTCTATTACTAGAACACTAAACCCTTTAAAAACAAATGCTATAATTAATGGAAGAGTAGAGCCAGTGGGAGTTGCTGGCGTTCACATTGGTACAATTGTAGATGATAACTTATTAAAAAAACATTTAGAAAATCATCTTCAAACTAAAAATATAGACTTCATTGATATATCAAACTTAGCTGAAGCTTTAGTTGGCGACACAGTTTCTGCAAATATAATGATGTTGGGAATAGCGGCTCAAAAAGGACTTCTTCCAATAGAAGTTGATTCTCTGCAAAAAGCCATAGAGCTGAATGGAGTGGCTATTGAACAAAACCTAAGGGCTTTTAATTGGGGACGATTATTATGCGAACAACCTCAATCAGTATTTACTGCAGCGGGCTTAAACTCAAAAAAGTCCAAAAATATATCAATAGATAAATATATAGATAATTTTTCTGGCATCCTTGAAAAATATCAAAACAAAGAGTACTCAAAAATTTTTCTTTCGAATGTAAAAAAAGTAATTGAAAAAGAAAACCTAATAAAGAAGTCAGAAAAAGAATTGCCTCTATCCAGAAAAGTTGCTCTTACTTTATTTAGGGCTATGAGATATAAAGATGAATACGAAGTTGCTAGGTTACATACTAGTGGAGATTTTGCCCAAACCTTTTTAAATGAAAATAAAAACGCAAAATTAGAATACTATTTAGCACCACCTTTGTTCTCTAAAAAAGATCCTGATACAGGTCATCTACTTAAGAGAAGGTTTGGTCATTCGGTATATAAAATTTTCAAAATATTGTCTTATTTTAAATTTTTAAGAGGAACAAGATTAGATATATTTGGATATACCTTAGAAAGAAAAAAAGAACGCGCTTTGGCTCAAAAAACTATTACTACCATTAATAAGATATCAGAAATTTTAAATGATAATAATTATAAAAAGATTATCGAATTTCTTGATATACCTTTATCCATAAAAGGGTATGGTCACGTTAAAGAAAAAAATATAAAAATTGCTGAAGAAAAATGGGATAAATCTTTTGATAAAATTCTGAGTAACCAGAATTTAAAAAAAGTAAGTTAAATCAAACAAGTTTTGCTTGTTCTCTCAACTTAAATTTTTGAATTTTTCCTGTGCTTGTTTTTGGAAGATCTACAAAATTAAAATATCTTGGTACCTTAAATCCAGCTAATAAAGATTTACAATGATCTATTAACTCATTTTCTCCAATTGAAGATCCTTCACTTAATTCTACAAATGCACAAGGAGTCTCGCCCCATTTTTCGTCTTCTTTGGCGACAACTGCAACTGCAATAACATCCGGGTGTTTATATATAGCGTCTTCTACTTCAATGGAGGAAATATTTTCACCTCCAGATATAATTATATCCTTTGACCTATCCTTAAGTTGTATATATCCATCATCATACCAAACACCTAAGTCACCTGTGTGAAACCAACCGTCTTCAAAAGCTTCATCAGTCGCTTTTTTGTTTTTAAGGTAACCTTTCATTGTTATATTACCTCTTATAAAGACTTCACCTAATGATATTCCATCTTTTGGAACTTCTTTTTTAGTTTCAGGATCTATAATTTTCATATTTTCTTGTACAGAGTAAACAACACCTTGCCTTGCCTTTAATCTGGCTTGTTCTGAAGAATCATATTGGCTCCACTCTGGATGCCATGCACAGACAACAGCAGGCCCATAAATTTCTGTAAGACCATAAACATGAATGACCTCAATACCACAGGTCTCCATTTTACTTAGAACAGCCTCAGGAGGAGGGGCACCAGCAGTCATCATTTTAATTTTTGATTTAAGAGATATTTTATTTTGCAATAAATAATCCGCTACCATTTGCATTACAATTGGAGCTCCACACAAATGAGTTATATTATGTTTTTGAAAAGCTTCCACAATTAATTCTCCCGCTGGTTGTCTTAAGCAAACATGGGTACCTGCTCTTTCAGTAATAGTCCAAGGAAAACACCATCCATTGCAATGAAACATAGGAAGTGTCCATAAATACTTAGGGTGCATAGATAAGTCCCAGGTAAGAGTGTTACCAATGGCATTCAAATATGCTCCACGATGATGATAAACTACTCCCTTTGGGTTACCCGTTGTTCCAGAAGTGTAATTTAAAGCGATTGAATTCCACTCGTCAGTCGGCAAAACGTGGTCAAATTTAAAACCAATAAATTTTTCTAATTCTGTCTCATAGTCCAGGCAGTTAATTTTCTTTGCAAAACTAGACCTTTGATTACCAGAAATTTTATCAACATATTCAATTAGTAATGGAGGATTTTTTAAATTCTCTACGGCTTTTTCAACTATTTGGCTATATTCAGAATCAAAAATGAACATTTTAGATTCTCCGTGTTCAAGAATAAACTGAACAGATAAACTATCAAGTCTTGTATTAATTGCGTTCAAGACAAAAGTTGCCATCGGTATACCAAAATGACACTCCCACATAACTGGAATGTTAGGTAGCATTACTGCGATTGTACTTCCATCAGCATAATTTTTATTTCTAACAAGTTCTGCTAATGCTTCACATCTTTCACCAGCTTGCTGGTAAGTTAATTTATAATCTTTATATTCAATAGCAATTTGATTTGGGAATGTTTTTCGTGTTCTTTCTAGAAATGATAAAGGACTTAATGAGGCATAATTTGCTTTATTTTTACTTAAACCATTTTCTATTTCAGACATAGTTGATTTCCTCCTAATAATATTCATAATAGTATGGCAAGATTTTATCAACTATGAAAATATACTGGAGTTTTAAATGGGTTACACGTCTCCTTTAGAGGACACAAAATTTGTTTTAGAAAATCTTTTGCCTGCTCATGAGGATCTTGATGATACAACAATTGATGCAGTTCTATCTGAGGCTGGAAAGCTAGCCGACAATTACTTAGCACCTCTAAATCATTTTGGTGATAAGAATAATCCTATTCTTCGACAAGATCACGAAGTTGAAACACCTGAAGGATTTAGTAATGCCTTTTCAGAAATTGCTAAGGGGGGCTGGATTGGAGTGGCAAGTGATTCTAATTATGATGGTATGGGACTACCAGCAAGAATGAGCGCTGCAATTAATGAATATTGGCATGGAGCGAATATGTCTTTTGCGTTATGTAGCTTATTAACTCAAGGATTAATTGACGCATTTACTCTAGTAGGTACAGAAGAAGAAAAAAAAACATATCTACCCAAGTTCAATTCTGGAGTCTGGACAGGTACTATGAATTTAACAGAACCTCAATCTGGAACAGATCTGGCTACAATAAAAACCAAAGCTGAACATGATGGTGAGAATTGGAGAATAAAAGGACAAAAGATATATATCACTTATGGTGAACATGATATGTCAGAAAATATAATTCATCTGGTCCTTGCTAGGACTGAGGGCGCACCTGAGGGTATAAAAGGTATTTCTACTTTTATAATTCCAAAATTTTTAAAAGATGAAAGTGGCAACTATACAATTAGAAATGATCTTAAATGCATATCCATCGAACATAAAATGGGTATAAAAGCAAGCCCAACAGCAGTTATGTCTTATGGAGAGAATGAAGGGGCTATCGGTTATATGTTAGGAGAAGAAGGTAAAGGCATTGAATACATGTTTATTATGATGAACAGAGCACGGTTTGATGTTGGACTTCAAGGGATGGCAATTTCTGAGGCTGCTAGACAAAAAGCACTAGAGTACGCGAACACAAGAATTCAAGGAACCCCAATAAACAGAGAAAAAGGCACACCAATAATAGGCCATGGTGATGTAAAAAGACTACTTTTATCGATGCGTAGTCTTACAGAGGCAATGCGTGCTTTAATTTTAGTTTCATCCGAAATTATGGAAAGAGCGCATAACGGCAATGAAAAATGTAAATTAAAAGAAGGTTTTTTAATTCCAATAATCAAAGGTTGGTCTACTGAATTAGCGCAAGAAGTTACGAGTAATGGGCTACAAATTCACGGTGGCATGGGTTTCATTGAAGAAACTGGAGCCGCTCAGTTTATGAGAGATGCAAGAATATTACCAATATATGAAGGCACTAATGCCATTCAAGCCAATGACTTTATGTTTAGGAAAACTATTAGAGATAACGGGGAAACTGCAAAAGAATTATTAGAAAAAATTAAAATCGATTGTGAACAAAATCAAGAAATGTCAAAAATGATTGCCTTAGCATCAAACACTCTAGATTTCATTTTAGAAAACAGAGATGATGCTGAGATGTTATCTTGTATTAGTTTTGATTACATGATGGGTTTTGGCTATTTAATTGGTGGATGGTTAATGCATAAAGGAAAAGTTAAAGCTAAATTAAAATTGTTAGAAAAATCTCAAAATGATAATTTTCTAAAAAGTAAAATTATCTCAGCTGAATTTTTTGATTTTCATATTTTGCCTAGGGTAGAGTCTCATTTCAAAATTGTTACGAAAGGGGCAACTATAGTTCAATTAACAGATGATTCTTTTGTTTAACAAGTAAATTAATTAAATTTTTTTATAAAAAATCAGCTTTTTTAATCAAATAAGTCATTGAAAATAAGCAAGATATTTTTTTTTAAATTTTATTAAAGTTTATGTTGATTTTAATGTTTTTTTGGATAGCCTATAAATTATATGGGGGGGCTACTTATTTCTAAGTTTGATCTCATCAATTTTTATTAATGTAAGTAATTTGCTAAATTAGTAGATACTTAAATAGTTATGGGGTTAAATTTATAGGTAGATATGTCTAATTATCCAGATACAAACATTCATAATACGCTTCCAAAAATTCTTAAACACAGAGCTGAGACTATACCAAACACAGTCGCTTTAAGAGATAAAGATTTGGGTATTTGGAACGAAATAACATGGAAAGAGTACAATGATAACGTTTCATATTTGGCACTTAGCTTATCTAAAAGGGGTTTCAAGACAGGGGATGTTATTGGTTTAATTGGCGATAACAAACCTTCCTGGCTATTTTTTGAGCTAGCCGCTCAAGCTATAGGTGGAATGAGCTTAGGTATATATAGAGATACATTAGATGAAGAAGTTGGCTATTTAATGAATGCCGCAAAAGTTAACTTTGTTTACGCAGAAGATCAAGAACAAGTAGATAAAATATTAACTATAAAAAGGCCTAAAAATAACCAGATCCATATTTTCTATGAAGATAGTCGTGGTCTTAAAGAATTGAATGATCCAAAAATTACAGACATGTCTGATTTAATTGAAGAAGGAAAAGAGATCGTCTCTAAAGACCCTAATAAATATAATAAAATGATAGAGAAAATCTCAGGTGAAAAAAATGCTATCCTATGCACCACATCAGGAACAACCTCAAATCCTAAATTAGCGATGCTTCCAGGCGCTAAGTTTGTTGAACATGTCATAAGATATCTTAAAGTTGATCCAAAGTCTGTAGATGATGAATATGTTTCAGTATTACCATTTCCATGGATAATGGAACAGACTTATGGTGTGGGTTTTAACATTGTAGGAGGTATGAAAGTAAATTTTCCTGAAAGACCCGAAACCGCAATGGAAGATATGAGAGAAGTTGGGCCAACTTTTATGCTTGGAGCTCCTAGATTATGGGAACAAATTGCAGCTGACATGAGATCAAGAATTTTAGACGCCCCCAAAATAACTCAGTGGTTGTTTAACACTATGGTAGAAAGAGGGTTAAAAGCTGTTGATCAGGGTAAAAGAGATTTTCTAGCAGACAAACTATTATTTTCTTCATTAAAAGATAGACTTGGCTTTAGCAAGGTTAAATCTGCAGCCACTGGCGGGTCTGCTATTGGCCCTGAAACATTTAAGTTCTTTCTTGCTATGGGTATTCCTTTAAGACAACTTTATGGACAGACTGAACTTATGGGCGCTTACACACTGCAGGAAGTGCCAGATGGCACAATGGATTGTGAGACTGTAGGTGTTCCTTTTCCAGATTGTGAAGTAAAAATTGTAGACCCAGATCCAAATGGACTTGGTGAAATAATAACAAAACACCCAAATATGTTTTCTGGTTACTATAATGACCAAAAAGCATATAAAGATACTATTAAAAAAGGGTGGATGTATACTGGTGATGCTGGCTTTTTTGATGAAAAAGGGAGACTTAATGTTCTCGACCGAGTAAATGATATTGCCGTTAAATCAGATGGTGTTAAATTTTCACCTCAAAATATAGAAAACAAATTAAAATTTTCTCCTTATGTGGGTGAAGCTGTAGTCATTGGTTCTGAAAAACCATATTTAACTGCAATTATTTGTATAAGGTTTTCTATTGTATCGAAACTTGCTGAAAAATTACAATTACCATTTACCTCATACACTGGACTGGCAGCACATAAAGAAATTTACAAACTTATTGAGGATGAAATAAAAAAAGTTAATGAACAACTTCCTGATAATACTAAAATTGCAAAATTTTTATTGTTATTTAAAGAGTTAGAGGCAGATGATGGTGAATTAACCAGAACGAGGAAAGTTAGAAGAAGTGTAATTAATAGTAGGTATAAAGATATAATAAAAGACTTATATCTTGATAAAGATACTGCCACAATCAATACAGAATTTACACTAGAAGATGGAAGAAAAAGTAAAATCAGTGCAACTATGGAAATTAGGCATTTAATAAAAACTCCTAATACAACAGCTAAGAAACCTACTTCTACAGCAAAGAAATCAAGTAAGGGTAAAGAATAAATGAGTTTAGAAGATTTAAAACAAATACCTTTCGGAAAGACTGTAATAGAGCTTAAAAACATTAGCTTAGCTTTTGGAGGCGTAAAAGCTCTTACAGACGTCTCCTTTGATGTAAAAAAAGGCGAAGTCTTTGCAATTATAGGACCCAATGGAGCAGGTAAATCTTCAATGTTAAATGTTATAAATGGGTTTTACAAACCTACAAGTGGCGCAATAAATTTTGCTGGCACAGACAGAAATGAAATGGAACCTGAATTAGCTGCAAAAAGTGGAATTGCTAGAACATTTCAAAATATAGCATTATTTAAGGGAATGAGCACATTAGATAATCTTATGACTGGAAGATTGTTAAAACAAAAGCAAAACTTTTTAATGCAAGCACTATATTTTGGTCCAGTTGCAAAAGAAGAAGAAGAACATCGCGAAAGAGTCGAAAGAGTTATAGATTTTTTAGACCTTCAATCAATCAGACGTACACCTGTCGGATCACTCCCATATGGTCTACAAAAAAGAGTGGAGCTCGGTCGTGCATTGGCAATGGAACCAGAAATACTTTTACTTGATGAACCTATGGCAGGTATGAATGTAGAAGAAAAGCAGGATATGAGCAGATTTGTTCTTACAGTTAATAATGAATTAAAGACAACAATAGTTTTGATAGAACACGATATGGGTGTCGTGATGGATATTTCAGATAGAATAGTGGTATTGGACTATGGCAAAAAAATTGGATCTGGATTACCTAAAGAAATTAGAAACAATAAAACAGTTATTGATGCATATCTAGGTGTGTCTGATGATTAATAAGGAAATTATTTTATGAGTGTAGAATTACTTAATTTTATTGAAACAGTATTGAATGGATTAATGTCAGGAGTGATGTATTCGCTTGTAGCTCTTGGATTTGTTTTAATTTTTAAGGCATCTGGAGTATTTAACTTTGCCCAAGGGGTTTTTGCTCTTTTTGCCGCACTAACACTAGTTGGTTATCAAACAGGTCAAGTTCCTTTCGCGCATTTAATAAATGAACTCTTTGGAACTAATTATCATAATTGGTATGCCTCGATGCCAAATTTTCTTGCTATTTTATTGACTATGATAACTATGATTGCTCTTGCATGGATAATAGAACGACTGGTTCTTAAACATCTTGTTAATCAAGATCCTATAATTCTGTTTATGGCGACTATTGGTCTAGCTTTTGCGCTCGAAGGCGTTGGTGACTTGATGTGGGGATCAGATGTTAAAGTTTTAGATGTAGGTATACCTAGTGGAGGATCAATCTGGTTGGAAGAAGCTACAATTGGTCTTGCTGCTGAAGGAAGTGATTATTACGGGATGTATGTGGATGTCTTAAATATTTGGGCAACAGTAATTGCTGTCATTTTAGTTGTATCCTTAGCTATTTTCTCACAGTATACAAAAACAGGAAGAGCATTAAGAGCTGTTGCTGACGATCATCAAGCTGCATTGTCAGTTGGTATTTCACTAAGAAGTATTTGGATACTTGTTTGGGCTATTTCTGGTTTTATCGCAATGGTAGCTGGGATTATGTGGGGAACTGAGTCAGGGGTTCAGTTTTCTTTATCATTAATAGCCTTGAAAGCATTACCTGTTCTCATACTAGGAGGCTTCACCTCTATACCTGGGGCTATTATTGGAGGACTTCTTATAGGTGTGGGTGAAAAGTTGGCTGAAATTTATATAGGTGGTTATTTTGAAACAGGTGCGCTTGAAAATTGGTTTGCCTACGTCATGGCTTTAGTCTTTTTATTATTTCGTCCACAAGGTTTATTTGGCGATAAGATTATCGAGAGGGTTTAAATTTAATGATTTACAAAGAAACTGGTCAATACAAATCTTCATATAAATCAGACCATGCCATTTTTCCTCTGTTACAGGATAAAATAGCATTTAGTACACTCATGTTCATAGCTTTTTTAATAATACCATTTGTAATTAATAGTTACTGGGAGAAAGCTATCTTAGTTCCATTTTTGATATTTTCATTAGCTGCAATTGGATTAAATATTTTAACTGGATATTGTGGTCAAGTATCATTGGGAACAGGCGGGTTTATGGCTGTTGGAGCTTTCTCAACCTACAAAATTATGACCTATTTCCCAGATATGAATATAATGATTATTATCCTTATTTCAGGACTGATTACTGCTGCTGTTGGTATTATTTTTGGTCTTCCTTCTCTCAGGATTAAAGGTTTTTATTTAGCTGTTGCCACTCTAGCCTCTCAATTTTTTCTAGTTTGGCTTTTTAATAAAGTTCCATGGTTTTATAATTACTCTGATACCGGACAAATTACTGTTTCAGAAAGGACGATGTTTGGTATTCCTGTTACAGGAGCAGAGGCCCCTTCATACGCAACTTATTTGTTCTGTTTAGTGCTAGTAGTAACATTAAGTTTTGCAGCCAAAAATTTAATAAGAAGCAAAATGGGTCGCTCTTGGATGGCTATCCGAGATATGGATATTGCTGCAGAAATTATTGGTGTGCCACCACTTAAGACAAAGTTATCAGCATTTGCAATAAGCTCATTCTACATTGGTGTTGCTGGGGCATTGTATTTTGCTGTCTTTTTAGGTGCGATTGAAGTTACAGAATCATTTGATATTATGACTATCTCGTTTCCAGTTTTATTTATGATTATTATTGGAGGACTAGGTTCAATGTTAGGCTCTTTTCTAGGAGCTGCGTTTGTTGTCACCTTACCAATAGGTCTAAAATTTCTTATGGTTGATATGGTAGGTTTGTCAGCTGTTACAGCTAAACATTTTGAAATAACAATCTGGGGGTTGTTAATGATAGTTTTTTTAATTGTGGAGCCACATGGCCTTGCAAGACTTTGGTCCATCGCAAAAGAAAAGTTAAGACGATGGCCTTTCCCCTACTAAATTTGATTTAGTAGATAATTTTAATTTTTTCTCTAAGGGAGGAACTAATGATAATAAAGCAACTTTTAATAGGAATGACAGCCTCTGTAATTGCTGTTTCTAGTTATGTAGAAATGGCAATTGCGGATCTCAAATTTCCTATGTTGGTATACCGAACAGGAGCTTATGCACCTAATGGTATTCCAAACGCTGATGGTTTTGTAGATTATTACAAAATGATCAATGCCAGAGATGGTGGAATTGGTGGTGAGAAAATACTTCATCCAGAATGTGAAACAGGATATAAAACACAAGTGGGTGTTGAGTGTTATGAAAAAAATAAAAAAAATGCTATGGTTTTCCAGCCAATGTCCACCGGTATCACTTATCAGTTAATTCCAAAAGCAACAGCTGATGGTGTGACAGTTTACTCAACTGGTTATGGAAGAACGTCCGCGGCTAACGGTAAAGTTTTTAAGTGGATATTTAATGCTCCAGTTACTTATTGGGATGGTGCTTCAATAGCTATTAGACACATACTTAAAAATAATTTGGGTAATATTAAGGGTAAGAAAATCGCACTTGTTTACCACAACTCTGCATATGGTAAAGAGCCAATTAGAACACTTGAAACACTTAGTAAAAAACATGGTTTTAAATTAATGTTATTACCTGTTGATCACCCAGGACAAGAGCAAAAAGCTACTTGGTTAAAAATACGTAAAGCTCGACCTGACAATGTTCTGATGTGGGGCTGGGGAGTTATGAACCAAGTTGCTGTTAAATCTGCAGCATCTATCAAGTTTCCTATGGATAAATTTATTGGAATTTGGTGGTCAGGTTCTGAAAATGACGTTTTACCAGCAGGTCAAGGAGCACATGGCTACAAGTCTCTGACTTTTAATGCACCTGGTACTAACTTTCAAGTACATGCAGATATTAAGAAGTATGTACACGATAAAGGTCAGGCTTCTGGTGACGGATCTCACTTTGGAACAGTACTTTACAACAGAGGTTTATTCCAAGCAATGGTTCAGGTAGAAGCAGCTGTGGTTGCCCAGAAAATCCATGGTACATCAAAAATCACTCCAGCTATGTATAGAGATGGTATGGAAAATGTGAATTTAAGTGCTAAAAGATTAGAAGAGTTAGGTTTCAAAGACTTCGCTCCTCCTTTCAAAAATTCATGTGAAAATCATGGTGGTAGTGGACTTGCTGCAGTACAACAGTGGGATGCTAAAGCTAAAAAGTGGAACATGATTACTGAGTATATGTATGGAGACTCTGATGTGGTTCAAAAGTTAATTGCTGAAGATTCATCTAAATATGCTGCTGAGCAAAAAATTGCTGAGCGTTGTGGTTAAAAAAATTAAATTGAGAGCCTATTTATTTAGGCTCTCTTTACACATAGGAAAATAAAATGGATGACATTAAAGTAAGTAAAAATAAAAAATCACAAACATCTGAAGATGTTTTAATTGTAAACAATATAGAAGTTGTTTACAGCCATGTTATCCTTGTATTAAAAGGCGTAAGCTTAAAAGTTAAAAAAGGTGGTATCACAGCCTTACTTGGCGGAAATGGGGCTGGGAAAAGCACTACATTGAAATCAATTTCAAATTTACTTGCATCAGAAAGAGGAGAGGTCACTAAAGGTTCTGTTACTTATAGTAACGAATATATACACGATCTTGACCCATCTCAATTAGTTAAGAAAGGTGTAATCCAAGTAATGGAAGGAAGACACTGCTTCGAACATTTAACTGTTGAAGAAAATCTTCTAACTGGTGCATATACTAGAACTAATAATAAAGAAGTTAAAGAAGACTTAGAAAGAGTTTATAATTACTTTCCTAGACTTCGTGACAGAAGAACATCACTAGCTGGATATACCTCAGGTGGTGAACAACAAATGATTGCAATTGGAAGAGCTCTAATGGCTCATCCTACTATGATTTTACTTGATGAACCTTCTATGGGCCTTGCTCCTCAGTTAGTTAAACAAATATTTGAAATAGTTGCTGAAATAAATAGGAAAGAAGGAGTAACAATTCTGTTAGCAGAACAAAATACTAATATGGCACTCCAATATGCAGAATATGCATATATTCTTGAAAATGGTCGAGTAGTTATGGAAGGTACAGCTGTGTCAATGAGAGACAATGAAGATGTAAAAGAATTCTATCTTGGAATTTCAGGTGAAGGAAGACAATCTTTTAAAGATGTAAAACAATATCGCAGACGTAAAAGATGGTTATAATATTTAAATGATTAAAAATAATTTTTTTGATGATCTAGAAACACGTTCAGTTGATGAAAGAAATAGAGATCATTTAGAAAAAATAAATAATCTAATTAAAATTGCTAGAAATAGCAAAAATCAATCATTAAGACTTGATAAACCTGTTGAGACTCTAGAAGATTTAGCCTCAATACCTTTGTTAAGAAAATCAGAATTAATTCAAAAACAATCTGATTGTCCACCATTTGCACAATTAAACGTTTCTGAAATTAAGGATTTTGCGCATATATATAGATCTCCAGGTCCAATATATGATCTAGATGGTCATTCAAAAGATTGGTGGAGATTTTCTAGAGCATTGCATGCAGCTGGTTTTTGTTATGGTGATATTGTACAAAACTGTTTTTCTTATCATTTCACTCCTGCTGGCGCCATGTTTGAAGAAGCAGCAAAAATTTTAAAATGTACAGTTTTTCCAGCTGGTGGAGAAAATACTGATTTACAACTAGAAGTAATGAAAGATATTGGTACAACTGCATATGTAGGTGTTCCAGATTTTTTGAAAATTATTTTAGAAAAAGCTGATGAAAAAAATATACCACTTTCAAAATTGACAAAAGCTATGGTAACTGGAGGACCCCTTTTTCCTGGGGTTGCTCAAAATTTTAGAGATAGAAATATTCACGTAAGACAATGTTATGGCACAGCAGATTTAGGTCTTGTTGCTTATGAAGCAGCAGAGAATGATGGAATGGTTATAGATGAAAATGTAATTTTAGAAATCGTTAAACCGGGCACTGGAATACCCTTAAATGAAGGTGAAGTAGGAGAAGTTATTGTAACTGTTTTAAATAATTATGAGTTACCTATAATTAGGTTTGCTACAGGTGATCTTTCGGCAATATTAGAAGGAAGTAGCACAACTGGTAGAACTAATAAAAGGATAAAAGGTTGGATGGGTAGAGCAGACCAAACTACAAAAGTAAGAGGTATGTTTGTTCAACCATCGCAAGTTAATAAAATTTTAGAAACTCTAAACATAAATGGTTCTGCCAGAATGATTGTAAGTAGATCAAATGATAAAGATAAATTATTATTGAAAGTCGAGGCTGAAGTTACAGACCCAGACCAAATAGAGTCTTTGCAAAAAAAAATATCTGACGAAATTAAAAATGTTATAAATTTAAGAGGCAATGCTAAAATAGTCCCCATAAAAAGTTTACCAAACGACGGTAAAGTGATAGATGATATGCGTGATTTTGGAGAGTAAAAAATGGAAATAGAAAAAGTTAAAGCTGTTATTACAGGTGCAGGAAGTGGCCTTGGTGAAGGAACTGCTAGATATTTAAAAAACAAAGGGGCGGAGGTACTCCTGATTGATTTAAATGCTGATGGTCTAAAGAAGGTAGCTGATGACATAAATTGTAAATATGTTGTTGGAGATGTTTCTAACGAAGAAGAGATGAAAAATGCTATTGATGGTTTTAATGAGATAAATTGCTTAGTAAATTGTGCAGGTATTGCAGTTGGGGCTAAAGTTGTATCGAGTAGAGGTATGCATGATTTAGGATTATTTGAAAAGGTTCTCAAAGTAAACTTAATTGGTAGCTTTAATATGCTCAGATTATGCGCTGACAAAATGCAAGCCAATGAACCTGACAAAGAAGGTGAAAAAGGAGTTGTCATTAATACTGCGTCAGTGGCAGCTTATGACGGTCAGGTAGGACAAGCAGCTTATTCTGCTTCAAAAGGTGGTATTGTTGGTATGACTTTACCTATTGCTCGTGAACTTGCATCAAATGGTATCAGGGTAAATACTATTGCACCAGGGTTGTTTGCCACTGCCATGCTTGCAGGGATGAGTGACGAAGTTCAAAAAAGCTTAATTGCTACTACTGTCTTTCCCAAACGTTTAGGAACACCTTTGGAGTACGCGATGTTAGTAGAGAGCATAGTGACTAACGTATTACTTAATGGTGAAACTATTAGACTTGATGGTTCAGTTCGTTTAGCTCCTAGATAATATACATAGTGTATTTTCTTTATGAAACTTAAGCCAAAATATTTTGAAGATTTCGAGGTAGGTTTAAAATTTGAATCAGAACCCACCTTAGTAACAAAGGATGAGATAATTGATTTTGCTTCAAAATACGACCCACAATCATTCCACATAAATGAAGAAGCTGCTAAAAATGGTCCATTTGGTCAGTTAACATCAAGTGGATTTATGACACTAGGTAAATCATTTACACAAATTTTTAAAACTGGTGTTTATGATGGAACAAGCATGGGTGCTTGGGGAATTGACGAGCTAAGGTGGACTAAACCTGTGTATCCGGGCGATTTATTAAAAACAAAAATAGAAGTTCTAGAGGCAAAAAAATCAGCAAAAAATCCTAGAAGAGGTACTGCAAGGTTAAAGCACACTGTGATAAATCAGAAAAATGAAATTGTCATGACATGGATATCTAATCAAATGTTAAGAACTAAGTCTTAATCTCAATAGCTTTGTTTTGTTTATAGACTATATAGTTCTACCACCATCTACAGGCAATACGACGCCAGTAACGAGTTCAGCGTCGTCTGATGCTAAATAGACGGCAGCAGAAGCAATGTCAGATGCCATAGAAAATCTTCCCAAGGGAATAGTAGATATAAATTTTTCTCTATTTTCTTTAGTATCTTTACCTATAAATTGTGGGAGAAGAGGTGTGTCACCAGCCACGGGAGCAATACAATTAACTCTAATTTTGTCCGGAGCAAGTTCGATTGCCAAGGCCTTAGACATAAAATTAACAGCCCCTTTTGTAGAACCATACCAGGTCAATCCTGGTCTTGGACTAATACCCGCTGTTGAACCAATATTTATAATATTACCTCTGTGTGAAGAGGCTCGCCAAAGTGGTATAACTGCTTTAATCATATGGAAAATTGAGAAAACATTAATGTCATAAACTTTTTTAAATGTTTCTTCATCAATATCTAACATAGGTGCATTAACATGCGTCCATCCAGCATTATTTATAACTATGTCTAAAGCATTAAATTTTTTCAAAATAGTATTTACAGCCTTATCCACTTCATCACTTTTAGTAACGTCACAGTTTATAGCAATTGTACTTTTTCCTAAGTTGTCTGATAGTAATTTGGCTGATTCATAATTAATATCTAAAATAGCAACTTTTGCTCCCTCTTCTACAAACCTTTGTGCCATACCCTTACCAAAACCTGATGCAGCTCCCGTAATTAATGCAACTTTATTTAACAACTTCATTTTTATCTCCAAGCAACTTTATACTGCCAAATATTTTTTCAGTGTCTTTGTATCTTTTTTTAATTCTGAAATTGTATTTTCATAAACAATTGTTCCCTTATCTATAAGGGCAACGTTATCTGCAATTGCAAAACAAAACCTTATATTTTGTTCGGCTATAATTATCGTTACCTCTGTTTTTTGCAGATTTTTTATTAATTTCGCAATGTCTTGTACTATAATTGGAGCTAAACCTTCTGAAGGTTCGTCTAATAATAAGATATCTGGATTTCCCATTAATGTTCGGGCAATTGACAACATTTGTTGTTCACCACCGGATAACAAACCTGCGTCTCTACTTTTTAAATCTTTCAATAAAGGAAAAAATTTATAAATTTCATTTAAATGAAACATGTCCTTTTTGTTTGAATTTATCTTTGCACCAATCAATAAATTTTCTTCAACGGTGTGGGATTTAAAAACTTGTCTATCTTCTGGAACATAACCTACACCTCGTTTTGATATTTCGTAAGATACCAGTTTTTCAAAATTTTTATCATTAATTTTATAACTTCCAGATTTAATTGGAACTAACCCTATCAATGATTTGAGCGTTGTACTTTTACCTGCACCATTTCTGCCTAAAAGTGCTAAAGTTTTGCCCTTTGTAGCATTTAATGACAAGTCAAATAATATTTGGGATGTACCGTAATATACATTTAATTTATGGAGACTAAGATAATTATTAAGTTTCATATTAAACGCCTAAAGTCAAATTGCTTCGAAATCTTCACCCAAATATGCATTTATAACTTCTTCATTGTTTTTTATTTCTTTGGGTGAACCTGAAGCTAATAAAGAGCCATATCTTAATACATGGATTTTTTGTGAAATTTTAAAAACTATATCCATATCATGCTCAATAAAAATAAGTGTAAGTTTTTTCAACTTCCAAAGTCTTTCAATTGTTTCTACCATTTTCCATCTTTCTTCAGGCCCCATACCAGCAGTAGGTTCATCTAACATTAAAATTTTTGGATCCAAAGATAAAGCTAAGCCTATGTCTAAGACTTTTTGATCTCCATGCGAAATGTTAGAACAAATTACGTTAGATAATCTTTTCATTTCTAATATTTCTAATAACTCATCAGCCTCCTCTTCTAGTGCTTTTGAATGAAAAGGATTAAATAATTTTTCAGCATGATTATTCTTACTCATTAATGATGACATTAACGTTTCTTTTACTGTTAATGATGGGAAAATATTAGAAATTTGAAATGCTCTACTAATTCCTTTTAGCACTATATTTCTTGTTGAAAGATTAGTGATATCTTCATCATCAAGTTTTACTTTGCCAGAATCAACCTTTAACTTCCCTGTAATTAAATTAAATAATGTAGTTTTACCTGCACCATTTGGACCAATAATCGATGAAAGTGATCCCTCAGTAAATTCAAGTGTTACATTATTAGTTGCAACTACACCACCAAAAGATTTACATAAATTTGAAATACTTAACAAAAATCACCTTTATTATTACTTTTTCAAAATTCCAGTTTTTTCCAATAAATACTCAACTAAACCTTTTCTCAACCCAAGGACGACAATCATTATGATTATTCCTGTAACTAATTCAGTATGGCTAGAGTACATTTGAACAACATCATTTATAAGCCTTAAAAGTACAGTTCCTACTAAGGGGCCTAAAAAAATTGATATCCCACCAAGCATTATCATGAATATTGCTTCGCCTGATTGTGTCCAAAAAGCCCACTCTGGATATGCCCCAGATGTAAATAGTGTCATAATGATACCCCCAACACTAGCTACCATGGAAGCAATAACAAAGCATATCAACTTAACTCTAAAAACTCTTATACCCAAAAATTCTGCTCTTTCTTGATTATCTCTGATTAATCTTAGTGAATAACCAAAATTACTTTTATTTAAAATTCTCAGCAATAAGATACATATTACAAATATTACTGAACAAAATATGTATCTATGCAAAGAGTTTGATAAATCAATCCCCAAGAAAACTGGCCTTGCAATACCTCCCATCAATCCTTGATCACCTCCAGTAAGTGAAACCCAACTTACGATCACGCTATAAAGAAACATTTGAAATGCTAGTGTAAGGAATGCAAAATAAATTTCATTTAATCTTACACAAATGGCCCCAATTACTGCCGAATAAATACCCGTGATGAATATTGAAACAAAAAATGCTACAATTATTGATAGTGCACCAAAGTTTGTTAAAAAACTCTCACTTTGTAATAGAAGGCCAAAAGCATATCCACCTAATGCAAAAAAAGCTGCGTGACCAAACGAAACCATACCTGCAAAACCTATCAGCATATTTAAAGACATAGCTAATAATCCAAAAGAGAAAATTGATATTAAAAAATCTTTAGGCCAAGGATGTTCTACAAAAAACCCAATTAATATTAAAAAAAGCACAGAAAACAGAGCTATTGAAATATCTTTTTTAAACAAAGTAAAAGTACTCATTTAGGAGAACCCTTTACAAATAAACCGGTTGGTTTAAAGATTAAAACAATAGCCATTATTAGAAACATGAGACCATCAACAAACAAAGGGAAACCTACTGATCCAATAGATCTGGTAAGACCTAAAATAATTGCTGCAATTAGAGCGCCGGGTATTGAGCCCATACCACCAATTACTGTAACAATGAAACTTTCGATCAAAATACCAAAACCCATTCCAGGTGTAAGCGAACGAACGGGAGCTGCCAATGCACCTGCAATTCCAGCTAAGGCACATCCTAATCCAAACAATAAAGCGAAATACAACGGAACTCTAATACCAAGTGCGGACACCATTGGAGAATTTTCAGCTGCCGCCCTTACAATACTCCCAAATCTTGTTTTAGATATTAACAATATTGTTAATATGCCTATAACAAGTGATAAAATAATCAAAAAAGCATATAATGGTGGGACATACCCTCCGAAAATTCGAAAGGGAGCTAATCTAAACTCATCAGGAATACCCATAGCAATATAGTCTGTTCCCCAAATTAGCTTTACTAAATCATCAGTAATTAAAATAAAAGCATAGCAAACTAACAATTGCATTAATATGTCTTGACCGTATACTTTACTTATCAAGACTCTCTCGAAAAAGATCCCAAATATACCTGCACCCAAAGCCCCTACAAATGCAGATAGCAAGTAACTCTCTGTAAATAAGTAGGTACTAAATGCAAAATAAGCTCCAACCATATAAAAAGTTCCATGAGCAAAATTTATTACATTTAAAACTCCAAAAATCAGAGTTAAACCAGAAGCTACGAGAAAAAGAAGCATCCCAATTATCAAGCCGCTAGTTAACTGATTAACCGCGCATGATGCCATACCAAAACAATTTATTAGAGCGTCAAAATCAAACATAAATGATACCAATAATTTTAGTGCATTCTAATTTCAGAATGCACTAATTTTAATGTGTTTATTAAATATATTTTTTTCTTTTTTTCCAATCCTTTTCATGAACGTAAATATCTTTCCAATTACTTTGTTGAATATTCGCTAAATAAGGATCTTTTGTAATAGTTTTTCCGTATGCAATCACGTAGTTAACCAAGGTATGGTCTTCTCCACGAATGGTCATGGTTCCGTCTACACCAAATGGAGACTTAATTTTATTACCGGCTGTTACCTTGGCTAATTTCATAGGATCTGTATCTCCACCAGTTTTCTTAAGAGCGTCTATCAGAAATCTCATTCCAGTATCAGCTTCCCATGACCAATTAGTAGGTAAAACATCCGATCCAGCCATATATTTATTATACCAATCTTCGTTGGCTTGAGTGTCAGGTATATCTTTGTGATATCTCGCACCACCATATACATCTTTTGGTATCTTTTTAATAGCTGTTAAAATAGGGAGATCACCCAAGTTTACAGCAAATGACTGAAATTGATCAAAAAGACCATAAAGACTTGCTTGGTCGATAAAGGCAACTAAATCACCTCCCCAAAGGCAAGTATATAGAGCATCAGGTTTTGCATTTAACAAAGCAGTTATGTTTTCTGTGTAATCAGGTTGAAAAATCTTTGGCCAAGTTTGAGTAGTCACATTAATACCTGGAGAAAATAATTTTAAATACTCCATAAATTCAGCAGTATTTGCTCTTCCATAAGCATAATCAGGAGCGGCAGTTGCAAATTTTTTAAGATTATTTTTCTTGGCTATTTCTGAGGCAAATATCCCTCCTCCAACTGCATCATGTATACCTTGTCTAGCAGCTCTGAATACCCATGGAACTCTATTTTTAGGATCTGCTGTTAAAGATGAAGTTTCTGAAATACAGTGTATACAAAATTTCTTTATGTCTCTTGCAACTTCGTTAACAGCAAAAGTTGCACCAGATGCTTCGCAATTAAGTAGAACCTCACAGCCTTCATTATTTACCAATTCACGTGTTAACCTTGCTGCCTCGTCAGGTTTGGCTTTAGAATCTCTTGATATAACCTCAATTTTCCTACCGTCAATTCCTCCAGCATTATTGATTTCATCCACTGCCACTTTCATACCACTCAATACAGTCTGACCAAGTATGGCAACTCTTCCAGATAAAATAGTTGTTACCCCAACTTTAATGGGTTTATTCGCAGCTTTTAATATATTAGGAAAACCTGTTAAAGCAGTAGTAGCCATTCCTAAACCAGCTACCTTTATAAAAGATCTTCTTTTGATTTTATTTTTATAGTTTTTCATTTCCCCCTCCAAATTTAAATAAAAATAAATAAATATTTTTTAATTAACTTGTTATGTAATAATACTGTAAAACAAAAATTTTTCAATAACATTTATCGTATTATAAATGAATGAAGAAATAAACAATCATGAATGAAAGTTACTTTTATAAAAAAGCTTTCATTACAGCCACTAACGCAACCCCATAAACAATCATAAATAATAGCAATGTATTAATAGAAAATCCTTTCATAAATGAAGCTTTAGCTAATTGAGAGGCTTGAAAAATTAAGTCTGGCCATGTGTAAGATACAAAATCACCTTGAGTAAAAATTACTTTAATTTTACCGTTAGCATCTACAACTGGCAATCTTCTGAATCTATCATTTGACATTATTCTTAACCAATCCAAAACATCATCGTTTTCATTTGCTACTCTTGGGTTAGGGGTCATTATTTCTTCTAGTTTTGTAGTTTTAGGTGATTTGTTATTTTTCACTTACTTTTTTAAGATATCTCTTTCTGTAACAATACCAACAACTTTTTGTTTATTATCTACAATGACAACTGATCCATAATTTTTATCAGCCATGACGGTGATCGCATCAAACACTTTATCTTTTCCTAAGAATGCAATAGGTTGTGGTTTTGATTTAAATTCTGGCCTATCTATAAGACGACCACCTTTGCGAGTTTCTAAAATTTACCTCATTTTATTATTATGATTTGATATATATATATAAATATGTATGTATAAATCATTTTTTTTGAAACAAGCTATGAAGTCTTAATTCAAAATAAATTTCATATTTGATTAATATTTATCCAGCCTTCATATCCCTCATCCATGCTAAATACATTTTTGAAACCATGATGACTGAAAAAATTAGCAGCTGATTGGCTTGAGTTGCCATGATAACAGTAAATTAAAATTGTATCGTTCTTATCTTTTTCTTTAAGAAAGTTTTGAATATCTAAATCTTCAACATGAATGGCATTATCAATATGCCCATTCTTGAACGAATTGTAATCTCTTATATCAATTAAGATTAGATCATCTTTTGATAGAAGATCCTTTGCATCTTTAATTGATATACGATTGAAAGACATTTTGTTTATAAAGCTTCGATAATTACTGCTATCCCTTGTCCTCCACCAATGCACATAGTAGCAAGACCATATTTTCCTTTACGTTTTCTTAATTCATATACAAGTTTTGTCATAATAATTGCACCAGTCGCACCCACAGGATGACCTAATGCAATAGCTCCTCCATTAACATTAACTATCTCAGGATTAAGACCTAATTGTTTATTAACGGCACATGCTTGAGCCGCAAAAGCTTCATTAGATTCAATTAAATCTAAATCTGAAACATTTAATTGAGCTTTATTTAATGCCATTTTTGACGCAGGTACTGGGCCCATACCCATTTCATCAGGGTCAACGCCACCAAACCCGTATGAAACTATTCTAGCTAACGGTTTACCATTTTTTGCTTTTTCTTCATTAGCTAGTACTAAAGCAGAAGCTCCATCATTAATTCCTGAAGCATTACCGGCAGTTACTACACCATCTTTTTTAAAAGCAGTTCTGAGACCTGTTAATGTTTCCATACTAGTTTCTGGTTTTGGATGCTCGTCTATTTCAAAAATCTCAATTCCCTTTCTTGTTTTTATTTCAATAGGCAGGATTTGATCTTTAAAATTACCATTTTTAATGGCCTCATGAGCTCTTTTTTGACTAGTTAATGCAAATTCATCCTGCATTTCTCTACTAATTTGATATCTACTAGAAATATTCTCTGCAGTTATACCCATATGTCCATGACCAAAAGGATCATGAAGTGCACCTAACATCATATCATGAACTTGTCCATCACCCATTCTAGAACCCCATCGAAACCCTTGAACAATGTGTGCACCATTTGACATAACCTCTACACCTCCTGCCATAGCAACTGAAGCATCTCCAAGCATGAGAATTTGAGAAGCACTTACAATTGCCTGAAGCCCAGAGCCACAAAGTCGATTTACAGTTAACGCAGCAGATGCTTTGTCCATTCCAGCCTGTAGCGCAATAACTCTACTCACATACATATCTCTGGGTTCTGTATGTATAACATTACCAAAAACAGCATGCTCAACTTCGTTAGCCTCATATCCAGATCTTGCAATAGCTTCTTTTGCCACTAAAGTTCCAAGATCGACAGGACAATGGTTTTTAAGAGTACCTCCAAATCCTCCAATTGCGGATCTGTTTGCTGACATAACGTAAACATTGTTCATTTTAATTTTCCCTCCAGAAAGTAACTTTTGTTCTAATTTGTTAAAATTAAGTCTAAGTCTCCTAAATCTTCAAAAAATAGATTAACTCGAGTTTCATCAACATCTTGAATATTATTGGGTTTCCAATTTGGTTTTCTATCTTTATCTACAAGCATTGCTCTAACGCCTTCAAAAAAGTCTCCAATTTCTACACAACGTTGTACCATTCTATACTCCATTATAAGTTCATCTTTTAAACTCATATGACTGGCGTTTCTGATTTGCTTTAAAGATATTTTTAAAGAAGTTGGAGATTTATGTTTCAACTCTTCATATTGAATCTTCAAAAATTCATTTTCAACAAGTTTTTCACATTCATAAAATATTTGTTCGATTGTATCATAAGAGAAAGCTTTTTTTATTAATTCCTCATTATCTATCAATACACTATCTTCAGTTTGTGGTTTTGACGAAAATTGATCAATAATATTGTTAACCTTTTGATTAGAATTTGGTGAAGAAGAAATGATTGAGTTCTTTAAAATCTCAACTTTTTCTGAGGAAACATAATGAGTAATTAGTTTAAGCTTCAATAAGTCATGAGCTTTAATTCTTGCACCAACTAGAGACAACCAAGCCCCAATTCCTTTATCTAACTGACCAAGCAACCACCCTCCTCCAACGTCTGGGAATAATCCAATGGCTGTTTCCGGCATTGCAAACATTGTTTTTTCTGAGGCAACCACATGACTACCATGCATTGACACACCGACACCTCCGCCCATTGTAAATCCATTAATTAGCGAAATAAAAGGTTTTTTATAATTACTAATTTTATAATTAAGGGTATATTCGTCATAAAAAAATGATTTAGATAAATTGGTTGGCGGCCCATCGTCTGCTAAAACTTCTTTTCTTAACTTAACAACATCTCCTCCAGCACAGAACGAACGGTCTCCAGCACCCTCAATTATAACGCAGTTTATATCATCATTGATTTCCCAAGAGTTTAGATTTTTATTAATTTTTTGAACCATTGAATAAGTAAGAGCATTTAATCTGTCTGGCCTATTTAAGGTAATTACACCCACGCTATTATCTTCAGTAAATATAACTTCATCTTGCATTATCAAATAATCCTTTTTAATATTAGTTAGCTTTTAAATGTCTTGAAATAATAACTCTCATTATTTCATTAGTCCCCTCTAAGATTTGATGAACCCTTAAATCCCTTACGAGTCTTTCTAGTGGAAAGTCTTTAAGATATCCATAACCACCATGAATTTGAAGAGCCATATTACATATCTCAGAGCATACATCAGTTGCATATCTTTTAGCCATTGCACATAGCTTTGTAGCTTGTTTATCTGCAGAATCTAGTGCACACGCGGCTCTTAAAACCATGAGGCGAGATGCTTCCAATTCAGTTGCCATATCGGCTAACTTAAATTGTGTGACTTGGAATTTGTCAAGTGATTTGCCAAATTGTTTTCTTTCTGCAGAATAACTCATAGATGCCTCTAACGCTGCTCTAGCTCCTCCTAAAGAACATGCAGCAATATTGACTCTCCCACCGTCTAGACCTTTCATTGCAATTTTAAATCCATCACCTTCATTTCCAACAAGATTATCTATTGGTATTTCACAATTATCAAAATTTACCATAGATGTGTGTTGACTATTCCAACCCATTTTCTTTTCTTGTTTTCCAAATGATAAACCCTTTGTTCCTTTTTCTACTAATATACATGAAACGCCACTAGCACCTTCTTCACCTGTTCTGCACATTACTGCGAAAATATCACTTGTAGGTCCCCCAGATATAAAACTTTTTGAACCATTTAATACGTAATGACTATTCCCCTTTTTTGTGGCTTTAGTTTTCAATGCCACAGCATCTGACCCAGAACCTGGTTCAGTAAGACAGTAACTAGACATCATTTCCATAGTTGATAACTTTTTAATAAATTTCTCTTTTATATGATCTGATCCATGAGCATCTATCATCCAAGTCACCATATTATGGATAGATATATACGCTGCAGTAGACACACATCCCCTAGAAAGTTCTTCGAAACAAATAGCAGCATCCAACCGACTGAGACCCGAACCTCCATAATTCTCATTCACATAAATAGCAGCCAAACCAAGTTCAGCTGCTTTTTTAAGAGTTTCGACAGGAAAAATCTCGTTTTGATCCCATTCAGATGCATAAGGCATGAGTTCTGTTTCAGCAAAATTTTTTGCCATTTCTTTTATATTTAACTGATCTTCGTTATATTCAAAGTTCATTTTTAACCTCTTCATTAACCATTTTATACATACTAAATCTTATGTGACTGTAAAATCATCTCTGATGCCTTTTCAGCAATCATTAATGTCGGCGCATTTGTATTACCAGAAGTTATTGTAGGCATTACTGAAGCATCCGCAATTCTAAGCCCATCTACTCCTCTCACTTTTAGGTTACTATCTGTCACTGAGGTTTTGTTTGAGCCCATTGCACACGTGCCGACCGGATGAAAAATCGTTGTACCAATATCACCAGCAACTTTTTTTAGTTCATCTTCAGTCTGAAACTGTATACCTGGCGCAAATTCTTTTGGATTATATTTTTTCATTGCAGGTTGAGAAATTATTTTTCTAGCTAACTTTATAGATTGAGCAGCTACAATTTTATCTTTTTCTTCTGATAAATAATTGGGATCTATTGATGGAGCTATCTTGTAATCTTTTGAAGTAATGTGAACTTTGCCTCTGCTTTGAGGGTTAAGGTTACAAACACTGGCTGTTAAACCTGGAAAACTATGCAACGGGTCTCCAAATTTATCTAGAGAAAGAGGCTGAACATGAAACTGAAGATTGGGTGTTTCGTAGGATTTATCAGACATTGCAAATACACCTAATTGACTTGGCGCCATTGACATTGGTCCAGATCTCTTGAGAGCATATTCCAAACCAATGGCTATTTTTCCAAGTATAGAGTTTGCTTTTTGATTAAGTGTTTTGGCATTTTCTAGCCTATAAATAACTCTCAATTGAAGGTGATCTTGTAAATTCTCACCAACATTATTACTCTCAACCAAAGTGTTTATGCCTAAGTTTGAGAGTATTTTTGGATTACCAATACCTGATAATTCTAATATTTTAGGTGATCCAATAGATCCAGCAGAAAGTATAACTTCTTTGTTAGCAAAAATTTCTTCTAACTTTCCATTTCTGAATACTTTTATACCTTTGCACCTTTTGTTGTTCAAAATTATATTATTAACTTCACATTTACTTATTATTTTAAGGTTCTTTCTGTTTTGAATTGGTTTGATAAATGCTTTAACAGTATTCCACCTAAATCCAGAATTTTGGTTTACTTTAAAGTAAGAAACACCAAAATTATTTCCTTCATTAAAATCATCTGTTTTAGGGATTCCAGCCTCTATAGTTGCATCTCTAAAACTATCTAAAATATCCCACGAAAGTCTTTGTTGATTTACTTTCCACTCGCCACCAGAGCCATGAAACTTACTTTCACCTTCATAACTATCTTCCATATTTTTGAAATATGGTAAAACATCATCCCAACTCCAACCTTCATTACCCATTTGTCTCCATTGGTCATAATCACCTGCTTGTCCTCGCATATAAATCATACCATTTATGGATGAACAACCTCCCATAATTTTACCTCTTGGATAATTTAGAGATCTTCCATTTAATCCTTTTTGAGAAGTGGTTTTGTAAAGCCAGTCTGTTCTTTTGTTTCCCATACAATAAAGGTATCCTACCGGTATATGAACCCAGTGGTAATTGTCATTTCCTCCAGCCTCTATTAATGCTACAGAATACTTATTGTTTGCTGATAATCTATTCGCTAAAAGACATCCAGCAGTTCCTGCACCAACAACAATAAAATCATAGCTTTGTGTCATCCAGATTGCCTTTAATAATTATAAAAATAATAAAAAGTTGATTTTATAATATTTGATATATTAATAATTTTCTATGTAAAAAAATTAAATCTATTTCGAGAGAAAATATTTAAAACAACTTAATTCTTCTATTCATTCCAAGAAGGAGTTCTTTTGTCCAAGAAGGCACTAATACCCTCGTGCGCATCTATTTCCATCATGTTGATTGTCATCACCTCAGAAGTATAATGATAAGCCTCATCTAGTGACATTTCTACCTGTTTATAAAAAGCCTCCTTACCAATCTTTACTGTAGAGATTGGCTTTGAAGCTATTAATTTTGCTAGGTTTAGTGTATCCACATGAAGCCGTTCTAATGGCACGCATTTATTAATAAGCCCAAACTGAACAGCTTCTTGTGCACTTAGTTTTTCTCCAGTTAAAAGCATTTCCATGATTTTTTTTCTGCTAATGTTTCGAGAAACCGCAACCATGGGTGTTGAGCAAAAAAGACCTATATTTACACCTGGAGTCATAAAAGAAGATTGGTCTGAAGCAACAGCTAAATCACAACTTGCTACTAGTTGACAACCAGCAGCAGCGGCAATTCCACAAACCTCAGCTATAACTGGTTGTGGCAACTTTAATATGGTTTGCATTAAGATTGAGCATTCATCAAATAAATTTTTAAAGAAAACTTTATTTTTCTTGTTTTGTCTTAGTTCTTCTAGATCGTGCCCAGCTGAGAAACCAGGCCCTTCAGAAGAAATAATTATTACTTTAATTTTAGATTGCGCAGAAATATCACTTAAAGCTTTTGAAAGAGCTTTTATCAATTGTAAAGATAATGGATTGTGTTTTTTACCGTTAGTTAATTCAATCCTAACTATGTTTTCAGTTTCATTTTTAATAGAAAAAAAATTATCCATTTTTTGATCATAAATTGTTTAAATAATCATTTGAAACATATTTTGAGTTTTGGTCAATGAATAATCTTATTTTATTGTTTGTTTTACTTAAAATAAAAATCACATTAAATTTGATTAAAAAGAATTGTTATTAAATGAAAAATTTTAATTATAAAGTTTTAGTATTAATTTTAACTGGAACGGCAGCTCTTGCTCTAGCAATAGGAATTGGTAGGTTTACTTATACTCCTATATTGCCCTTTATGTTAGAAGAGTTAAATATTACTAAAACTGAAGGTGGTTTAATTGCCTCATGGAACTTTTTTGGGTACCTATGTGGTTCACTGTTATCAATTTCATCAATTTTTAAACAAAGAGTTAAGCTAGTTTTTTTTATTTCTATAGTTCTATCAATATCAACTACATTCTTAATGAGCATAAATGATGAAGTAGTATTTTTTATTATTATTCGATTTATAAGTGGTTTATCCAGTGCTTTTGTTCTCATATTTGGGACGGCTTTAATTCTACCAAGCATACAAGCATTTGGGAAAAAATCACTTAGCACTTCACACTTCATGGGTGTGGGTTTTGGAATAGTCATATCTTCCATTCTAGTTACATTTTTAGGAGAATTAGGTTTTCATTGGGATGACTTGTGGATTGGTGTAGCTGTGTTATCAGTAATTTTAGCTGTTCCAATTTTTATATGTACTCCTAACGAAATTTTGCAGCATTCATATTCTCAAAATTCAAATTATAAGTATAATTTTAGTTTTTCTTTAATTTCTATTTCATATGGTTTGTACGGTTTTGGGTACGTAATTTTAGGGACTTTTATTTCAGCCATGGCTAGGGAAACATCTGGTTTAGAAGCTACTGAGATGTATGTTTGGTTATTAGTAGGTTTAGCAGGCATACCTATGGTTATTTTTTGGCCATGGTTTGGAAAAAAAATCGGCAATGATTTAGCTCTTTTTTTAGCTTGTGCTATTATGGGATTAGGAATTTTAATGCCCGTGTTATTAGAAAATAAAGTTGGGATTACTTCTGCATCTATTTTACTTGGCTCAACGTTTATACCAATAACTGCACTTGCATTATTAGAAGGTCAGTCTAGATATAAAGGATCAATTAGAGTCTCTACTGCCATTTTAACTTCGTCATTTAGTGTTGGTCAAATGATAGGACCTTATTTTGGAGGTGTCATAATAGATTTATTTAATTCATATAGTATTGCATTAACCATATCCTCAATATCACTTTTCATTGCTTCTATATTTATGATAAATCCTGCAAGATTTATTAATAAAAAATTTAGAGATATTCTTTGAGTATTTTTGAACCTAAATCTGCAACTGGTTCTGCTTGTTCTCCAACTTCATAAGCATTTTCGCCTGAGTTGTTCCCATCAATAACACGTTTTGCTATACCTTGAAGAATACCTGCAAATCTAAAACAATTAAATGCTAGCAAAAACTTCCAATATTTTGGCTTATCAAAACTAGTTAAATTTAAATAAATTTCTAAAATTTTTTCTTCTGTTGGTATGCCAGAGTAAAAATTTTGATTATCAACATTACTCAAACCACCAATTGGCCATGTTTTTTCGAATTTAAGCATTAGTACCCAGTATGATAAATCAATAAAAGGGGGTGATAGTGTTGACAATTCCCAATCTAACAAACCAATTATTCTTGGAGTAGATCTATGTTTTTCTAAAATCATATTATCTAAACGATAGTCACCGTGTAAAAGACATGGTTTCAAATTATCTATTTCAGTTGGAATATACCTTGGTATAGTCTCAATCAAGTATTCCATACTTTTTATATGTTTTGTTTCAGAGTCTCTGTACTGTTTTGTCCATAATTTAATTTGTCTTTCAAGATAAGCATTAGGTTTACCAAAATTCTCTAAACCAATTTTTTTTAAATCTAACTTAACTAATTCAGCTAAAATTTTAATTTTATGTTTGTAAATTTTATCTCTTTGTTCGCTTGTATAATTTAAAAGATCTGGATCAAACTCATGTGCCCCGTTAATAAACTCCATAATATAAAATTCACTTCCAATTATATCTACATCACTACAATATCCATACATTTTAGGAATTGGAATTTTTGAATTTGATAAAGCACTCATCACTTTAAATTCTCTGTCAATCCTATGTGCGCTTCTAAGCAGATTTCCCAATGGTTTAGACCTAAGCACAAAGTTTTTATTATCAGATTTCAAAAGAAATGTTGGGTTAGATTGGCCTGTTTCAAATTTTTTAATAGATAAAATTTGTTCATCGATTGATGTATTTTTTTTTACCCAAAGATTTATAATATTTATTTTATTTTTTAATGACATATTTACATGACTAATTTATTCTAATTGAAATACCACATCCAAATTAATTTTAGGTATATGATGCATGAATAATCAATCTAACACTGTTTTAATAACAGGTGCAAGCAGAGGGTTAGGCGCAAATTTTTCCAAAGTATTAGCACATGATGGTTTTAAAATTATTGGTGTTGGACGTAATTTAATAAATCTAAAATCAGTTATTTCTACTCTTCCTAACCAAGATTTAGGGCATTCATATTTAGAGCTGGACATTACAGATGAGTCACAGGTGCAGGAGTTGTTAAAAGATTTAAATATTTATGCTTTAATAAATAATGCTGGTATTGCAAATACTAAGTTGTTACATGAAGAAACTTATTCTGACTTGACAAAAATATTTGATATTAATTTATTAGGTTCAATTAATGTATCAAATGCGTTAATTCCAAATATGATTAAAAATAAAAATGGGAAAATTATTAACATTGCTTCCACTCTTGGTTACAGACCTTTATCATTTGTTGGAGCATATTCTGCAACTAAAGCTGCTTTAATACAAATTACTAAATCTCAATCAATAGAACTAGCAAAACATAATATATGCGTTAATGCACTTGCGCCTGGCTACATATTAACTGACATTAATAGAAAACAGTTAGAAGGTGATGCAGGTGCTTTACTTAAAAAGAAAATACCTCTTAAAAGGTTTGCTACTGTAGAAGAACTCGATGTAATTATTTCTATGTTAGTAAATCCACTAAACACCTATATGACTGGCGCTACAATAGCTGTTGATGGTGGATTAAGTACGGGTCTTTAACAAAAGGAAACATTTATGGATTTTACACTTCCTGAACATATCGAAACGCTCAGATTAAAAACAAGAGACTTTGTTAATCAAAATATTATTCCTTTAGAGTCAGATATTTCATCATATGATGAACATGAGAATATAAATGAAGATTTGCTAAAGCAAATTCGCTTGGATGTTCAAGCCACAGGACTTTGGTCACCGCAAATGCCTACATCCAGATCTGGTCTTGGGTTAGGTCCAATTGGTATGTCTGCACTATATGAGGAAATGAATAGATCAATTTTTGGACCTGTTTGTTTTAATTGTGCTGCTCCTGATGATGGTAATATGTACATACTTAATAAAATTGGAACTGAAGAACAAAAAGTTAAATGGCTTGATCCAATAATTAATGGTGATGTTCGTTCATCCCTTGCTATGACTGAACCAGCACCTGGCGGTGGTTCTGATCCATCTATGATTAAAACTGAAGCCGTTTATTCAAATGGTAAATGGATAATAAATGGTCTTAAATGGTATATTACTGGGGCTGCTGTTGCATCTCATTTTATCCTACTTGCCAAAACTAAAGACGGCTTAACTGCTTTCCTCTATCATAAAGATCAACCTGGTTGGAAGATAAAAAGGCGTATTCCAATCATGGGTCCTGAAGAACATGGTGGACATTGTGAAATAGAGTATAATGGCTTAGAAATTCCTGATGAAAATAGGTTAGGGGATGTTGGTAAGGGTCTTAAAATTGTTCAAATACGTCTTGGACTTGCTCGTCTTACACATTGTATGAGGTGGATAGGGCTTTCTAAAAGATGTTTAGAAATCGCCTTAGATTATGTTTCAACTAGAGAAGGCTTTGGTATTAAACTTTCTGATAGGGAATCAGTGCAAATAAAACTTGGTAAATCAGCAATGGACATAGACATTTCCCGTTTACTTGTGATGAGAGCCGCATGGAAAATTGAACATGGTAGTAAATCTCGACAAGATGTTTCAATGGCGAAAATTCATGTTGCTGATACTTTAAACAACGTTTCAGATACAGCTATTCAATTGACCGGAGCTAAAGGTTATAGCAAAGATATTGCTCTTGAATGGATTTATCGTTATGCACGTCAAGCAAAGTTAGTTGACGGAGCTTCTGAAGTTCATCAAATGATTATCAATAGATTTTTTAATAATTATAAAACTGATTTTTGGCATTGGGGTATAGGTCAGGATAATTAATTTTTTAATATTTTTTCTATTTTTTCTAACGAATTTATAACTTTATCTGGTTTTCCTGGTAATTTCTCCAATCTACTATTAAATCTATTTACCCAAATAGTTTTAAAACCATAATTTGAAGCTGCATGCATGTCCCATGCATTACTTGAAAAAAATAATACGTTTTGTTTATTTACTCCCATTTTTTTTTCTACTAAATCGTATACATCACTTGCAGGTTTATATACTTTGCATTCATCTACAGATAAGATTTCATCAAGTAAATTTTTTATATTCGCGTTTTTTACTGCACTTTCTAACATTTTATTATTTCCATTAGATAATATTGCAGTTTTCAACCCCATACTTTTGATAATTTCTAGAACGGATTTAACTTCAGGATATGCTTCCAACTCTAAATACAGTGATAATAATTGATCTCTTAATTTTATATTTTTTATATTTAATGTTTCCATAGCATAATCTAGTGCATCAGATGTGATTTTCCAAAAATCTATATATTCTTTCATTGAATTTCTTAACCATGTGTATTCTACTTGCCTTAATCTCCATAAACTTGAGAGTTCGTTCCATTTATCACCTACTTCTTTTGATAATTCTCTACATGCTGCATTTACGTCAAATAATGTACCGTATGCATCAAAAACACATGTTGTAATCTTATCCATTTTTTTCCTCACTTATAAATTCATAAAACCCTTTTTTATTTTTTTTTGTCCATTCCATGTACTTTTTATTTTTAATTCTTCTTAATGCAAATATCTTTGATACCTTTAAATTCCCCAATTTCAATGATTTTATCTGATATTTTTTATAGACTTGATCTATTTTAATTGAAAATCCTTTTTCCTTTGTTACTGATTCATTTTGAATGTTTAACTTATAATATTCATTTTCTATCATCTCTACTTTGTTCTTTTTATTGAGTAATATCGCTGTGTTGTATACATCCTGGCTTCTATAATTTTCAAATTTTTTAATTAAGTTCTTTTTTACAAATGGATGAAAGCTACAAGGAATTTCTCCTATATCTTTTATACTTAAATACCCTTTTTCCTTTCCTTCGAATTTACCAATTAAAATATTATTTTTGTAAACTCTTGTCGGCGCAAATGTTATTCCATTTTTTTTTGCTAATTCATACATTTTTTCAAGATAATTTTCTGACCACTCATCATCTGCATCTAAAAAAGCTATGTAATTTCCTTTTGCCTTTGCAATTCCAACATTTCTTGCATTTCCTGGCCCAGTTTTTATGCCATCAGTTTTTAAAAATTTAAGAAATATATTTTTATTCATTTTAGGAACTATTTTTTTATAATTTTTTCCATCATCTATTATCAAAAGAATTTCAATTTTTTTTTCATATTGATGTTTTTGATTATTTACTGAATTTAAAGTTTTTTTCAGTGTATTAACTGCATTATATACTGGTATTATTATTGAAATATTTATTTTCATTTAATTTCTTTTTTTTTTCTTTATATTGTCATTTGTTATAAACTTTGCAAAATTTTATTTGTAAGGAAATTTCCTATTGACCCCACTTCTTCTACATCCCACTAATTGGAAAGATTATTCATTGGTTGATTCTGGTAATGGTAAAAAATTAGAACGTTTTGGCAATTTCTTATTAAGCAGACCTGAACCACAAGCCCTATGGTCACCTAGATTACCAATTAAAGAATGGGAGAAGTGTTCTGGAACATTTCTATCATCCTCAAATCCATTAAACGAAGATGCTACTGGTAAGTGGTCTCTTAAAAAGCACTTACCACTTAAATGGGAAATGAAATATGATAACATTAAATTCTTTGCTACACCTACACCATTTAGGCATCTTGGTTTTTTTCCTGATCAATCTCCTCATTGGCTTTGGGCTTCACAGAAAATACAATCCTTTATAAAAATTCAAAATAAAAGTTATTCTCCCAAAGTTCTCAACCTTTTTGGCTATTCAGGTCTCGCTTCTTTACACGCAGCATCCCATGGCGCTTCTGTAACACATATTGATGCAAGCAAAAAAGCAATTAACTTTGCTTTTGAAAATAGGGACTTGTCTTCATATCAACACTTACCAATTAAATTTATAACTGACGACGCTATTAAATTTGTTAAACGAGAAATTCGTCGTGAAAATAAATATGATGGTATAATCCTTGATCCACCAAAATATGGAAGAGGTCCTAATGGTGAGATTTGGGATTTTTTTAATGATCTTCCAAATTTATTAAAGTTAATTACTCAAATCTTAACTCCAGAACCTATTTTTATTATTCTAAATAGCTATGCAATTAGATCTAGTCACTTAGCTTTACATTTTGCATTAAATGAAACAATGAAAGAATTTTCTGGTAAAGTTGAGTCTGGCGAACTATCCATTGTTGAAGATCAGATAGATCCAAGACAAATAAATACAGCCATCTTTGCTAGATGGGAACAATAAATAATTTAATTAGGATTTTTCCTAATTGATTCATATAGAACAATTCCTGTAGATACAGCTAAATTAAGGCTATCTGATTTACCTAGCATTGGTATTTTAATCAATTGATCACAATTATTGATTAATTCATCTGACAAACCATTTTGCTCATTACCCATGGCTAAAACAAAAGGTGTTTTCCAATTAGCCTTTGTGTAATTGGAAACTTCCTTTAATGAAGTTCCAATCAAACTAATATTTTTATTAGACTTCCATTTTAAAAACAGTTCAAGATTAGAAGCTATAATGTTTATGTTAAAAATAGCTCCCATACTCGCCCTTACTGCTTCATATGAAAAAGGGTCTGTGCATTCATTAAGTAGAACGCAGTCACTAGCTCCCATACCATCCATAGTCCTTAGTATTGTACCTAAATTACCAGGATCCCTTACATTTTCAAGAGCAACAATGCGTTTATTATCAACGGAATTAGAAAGACGATGCCATTTTTGTGTAAAAACACCTAATACATTTTGAGGGTTATCTTTATGTGACAATTTAGATAATATTTGAGTAGATACTGCTATTGTATCTGCACCTAATGAAGTTGTGTCATTTAATAAATCATTTATAGCTAAATTATCTTTGTTATCCTTATTGAATAATAAATATTTAATTTCCCAATTATTCTCCAGAGCTTCTTTGCAAATTCGAACACCTTCTGCTACAAATAGATTCAAATCTCTTCTATATTTACGATGATATAAACTATTTATTAATTTAACTTTATCATTAGTTAAACTAGAAATTTCATATTGTTTTCCAGAAACAACCAAATTGTATTTCCTATGTTAATTTTTCTCGAGCTGATTTTTTAATCGAAGAGACAAGTGAAGAAAGACCATTTTTTCTTGTGGGTGATAAGTGATCATTTAATCCTATTTGTTCAAGAAAATTTATATTTGTATCCAGTATTTCTTGAGGTTTTTTTCCAGAAAAAACCTTTAACATTAGAGCAATGAGTCCCTGAACTATGGCTGCATCACTGTTAGCTAAAAAAGTAATAGTTCCATCTTCGTTATAATATTTATGAAAATATACTACAGATTGACAGCCTTTCATTTTGTTTTCTTCAGTTTTGAGTACTTCATCCATTTGCGGCACATTTCTTCCCATATCAATTAAATATTGATACTTATCTTCCCAAGAATCAAAAAAAGAAAAATCCTCGATTAATTCATTTATTTCATTACTAAAATTCATCTAAAAATACTCATTCGTTGACTTAAGTTATTAATTAAACTCAATTGTATAACAAATCAAGAACGTAAGCTTGATTTGTTTTTTAAATACTTAGCCACAATAATATTGTAATTTTATTAAATATAGAATAATTTACTAAAAGCTGGAGATCGGAATGTTGTCACTCCGTAACAAGAGAGAAGGCTTTACCTTACTTAATACCCCTATAGTTCTTTTTATATTAATAATCATAACTATTTTAAGGATATATTCTTTATATGTAAGCCCGATAGAATTGTCTGTTGATGAAGCACAATACTGGCATTGGTCAAGAAATTTAGACTTTGGCTATTTTACGAAACCACCATTAATAGCATGGTTAATTGGGTTTTCGACTTTTATTTTTGGAAATGAAGAATGGGCAGTAAGATTTTTTTCACCCATAATACATTTATTAATTTCCTTAGTTTTATGGGGAACCGCTAAATTTGCATTTGGATCAAACTCTGGAAAAATTGCAGCTTTAATTTGGATATTTACACCAGCAGCTTCTTTAGGTGGATTTATAATTTCAACTGATACTCCGCTTTTGTTATTTTGGTCTTTATCTTTATTATTTTTATTAATTTCGTTGAGACAAAATTCCAGCTTTACATCTTTATTTGTAGGTGTTTTTCTTGGGTTTGCATTTTTATCCAAATATGCTGCTTTATATTTTTTTGTTTTCTTTGTTATATGGTGGCTTATTTACGACCGAAATACATTTTTAAGTATTAAAAACATATTAGTCATATTTTTTACGAGCTTTTTGATAGCAAGCACCAATTTATACTGGAATTATTTAAATGATTTTGCAACGGTAAATCATACTATTTCAAATGCAAATCTTTCAGTAATAACTCTTAACTATAATAATGTGATTGATTTTTTATCGTCTCAATTTTTTGTCTTTGGGCCGTTCTTATTTTTGTTATATCTTTTAGTTATAATAAATAGCTTTTTTAAAAATCGAGAGATAAGCCTATTCGCTATGATTTCTTTTCCTATAATTATCCTAATTACAATTCAAAGTTTTTTAAAAATTGCAAATGCTAACTGGGCAGTTACCGCTTATGTAGGTGCAACTCTAGTCATAAGTTACTATGTAAACATAACACGAAGTGCTACCTTTAAAATATTTTTTTATTTGGGTCTTTTTTTAAATATTGCTATCTCAGCATATATATTAATGATTACAATCAATGGAAGTTTTTACCCATTAGATTTAAAATCTAATCCACTAAGAAAAAATTTAGGATTTGAAAACCTAGCTTCAAAAATTCATGAAACATTTAGGGAGGAAAGAGTATCAAAAATAATTTTTGAAAAAAGAGGGGATATCTCTAGGTTTAATTATTACCTAAATAGACAAGACAACGATTTGGAAAATAAAATTTTTATAAAAACAAATAGCTTAATTCCTGGTAATTTCTATGAATCTAATTTTAATTTCAACGTAATCAATAAAACTAAAGGTGAAAAAATATTAATTGTAAAAAATGTTCCTGATGTAACAAAGAACTACTATGATCTAAATGAAATTAAATTAATTAAAATTATCTCTACAAAAACAATTAAAAATTTAAAACGTACATATTATCTATATGTAGGAAAAATAAGATGAACTTTAAGTTTTATTGAATTTTTCAAAAACAGTTAAAGTCACTGCACTAACATGATGCTCTAAACCTTCAGCATCATTTTTAGCAACATCTTCATTTACACCAATTTTAATTAAAAAGTTATAAACAATTTCATGTCTTTTTTTACAATAATCCGCCAATAATTTTCCTTTTTCAGTTAAAAAAATAGATCTATAAGGCCTGCTTTCTACTAAACCTTCTCTTACCAAGCGCCTAATAATACTATTAACGGTTGGGCCAGTTACTCCAAAGTGTTTTGCTAAGTCGACAGCTCTTGCTTCCCCAGTTTCTCTAATTAAATCTGCTATCATTTCAGTGTAATCTTCAGCTGTTTCTGTATTTCTAGCATTCCTAACTTGAGCAAACCTATCAGAATTAATTTCAATTTCATTAATCATAAACAAAGCTCCTAAAGTTAGCTTAAGCTAATATAATTTTTAATATTTTACAAATTTTTAATTCATTTGTCTTTATATTGAATTTAGATTAAAAAATTATTTATATTTTTTAAAATAAGGTAATGATATGAAACCTGAACAAAAAACAAAAATTGAATCTATTGTTTTTAAAAAACTTATAGAGCATCTTCAAAACAGGACTGATGTTCAGAATATTGATCTAATGAATTTAAGTGGTTTTTGTAGAAATTGCTTGTCAAGATGGTACTTAGAGGCAGCCGAAGAAACTGGTTTAAAAGTAGATAAAGACTACGCTAGAGAAATAGTATACGGTATGCCACATTCAGTCTGGAAAGAAAAATACCAAACTGATGCAGATGAAGATAAAAAAAATAAATTTGAAAACTCTATTACCAAAGATCACTGACATGGATGAAAAATCAAAAAATAACCAAGAAACGATTCAAAAAGTTGATGATAAACTTAAGAGTTTTATAGAGAGACTTGAAAGGCTATCAGAAGAAAAAAATAATATAAATTTTGATATTAAAGAAGTTTTTTCTGAAGCAAAATCAAGTGGGTATGACACAACAATAATGAGAAAAATATTAGCTCTTCGTAAAATGGATATTGACGAAAGACTTGAACAAGAAACATTGTTAAAAACTTATAAAAATGCACTAGGTATCTATTAATAGATGATCAATCATTTTGGTGACAGACTTGTAGAACAAATAAGAAAGTATAAATCTTTTTTATGTCTTGGTATTGATCCTCATCTAGATTTAATTCCAGAAATATTCAATGAAAATGGAACTATTAATAATATTAAAATAGTTGAAACATTTTGTTTTTCGTTGCTAGAGGCAGTTATTGATAAAGTTCCAGCGGTAAAACCACAGATTGCATTATTTGAACAATTAGGACCAGAAGGGATGATCTTATTATCATCTTTATGTAAATATGCACATTCTAAAGGTTTTTTAATTATAATGGACGCAAAAAGAGGTGATATAGGTAGCACTAGCAAAGCATATGCAAATGCTTATCTTGGTCAAAATGCCCCATTCCCTAGTGATGCACTAACTGTAAATCCTTGGTTAGGACTTGATAGTCTCGAGCCCTTTTTTAGTAAAGCGCAAGATACTGGATCAGGTTTATTTATTTTAGTTCATACTAGTAATAAAGGTTCACATGATATTCAAGAGATTTTAATTAATCGAGATTTAAAATGTTATGAACACTTAGCCAATATAGTTAAACCAGTCATTGAAAAAAATAACGGTCAATCAGGATTATCCTCTATTGGCATTGTCTCTGGTGCCACCTATAAGGAACAAGCAATATCTTTAAGAAAAACATTACCAAGTGCACCTTTTTTAATTCCAGGATATGGAGCCCAAGGGGCCTCTGCTTCTGAAGCTTGCGCCCCACTAATTAAAGACCAAAGTTATTTTGGACTAAAAAATTTTGGATTGATAAATGCGTCAAGAAGTGTGTTATTTCCAAAGAATTCATATTCAGTGGACAGTATCGAAGAATGGCAGAATATAATATTAACAGAATTAGAAAAAACAAATGAAATACTTATTAATACACAAATATAAGAAAGTTAATTAATGACAAAACCAAATCAGCTTGACGCACTGGGTAATAAAAGTAATATTCCAAATCATCCCAACAAAAATGTTCTTGAAAAAATAAGTAATCCAAAGATTGGAGTTAATTATTCAATACGATTAACTTGTCCAGAATTTACATCTATATGCCCTGTTACTTCTCAACCAGATTTTGCTTATATAATTTTAGATTATGTACCAAATAAATTTATAGTAGAGAGCAAATCATTTAAATTATATCTATTAGGTTACAGGAATCACGGCGCATTTCATGAGGATTGCACAATATCACTTGCTCAAGATATAATTGATCTTTTATCACCTAAATGGCTGAGAATAGGTGGTTATTGGTATCCAAGAGGTGGTATTCCAATTGACATTTTTTGGCAAACTGGGGAAAAACCAGAACATCTATTTTTACCTGATCATGATGTTCCAAATTATAAAGGTAGAGGATAAAGAAATTATTTAATCTTAGATAAGGTAATATTGATAAATTTATAAGGAAATGGAATGTTCTCAAAAAAAGTTGACTGGCAGTTAATCGTTTTAGTTTGCTCATTGATAATTATTATTATTATGGGAGTTCGCCAGTCTTTAGGTCTCTTTTTAGAACCTATTAGTCAGTTCATGAAAGACGGGAAAGAATTTTTTTCTTTTGCAATAGGTTTTCAAGCAATTATATGGGGTGTTGTAACGTTTGGCTTAGGTATATTAATTGATAAATTTGGACCACAAAAAATTTTGGCTTTTGGTATCATTAGTTTTGCATCTGGAATTTTTTTAATGAGCAATCCTAACAATCAACTAACATTATTTTCAGCCACTTCATTAATGGGATTTGGACTAGGTGGTGCTGGTATGGCCACAATGGTCAGCATTGCAGGTAAGGTAGCACCTACAGAAAAGAGATCGTTTGCAATGGGTTTAATTGCAGCTGCTGCATCTTTTGGTCAATTTGCAGTGGTTCTGCCTACAATGTGGATGAATAAAATTTTTGGATGGGAAACTAGTTTAATTGTTTTATCTATAATAACAATCTCACTTTTATTATTATTACCCTTATTAAATAATACAAATGAACAAAACAATAAAAACGACATCTTTAATGATGGATTACAAAACACTATAATTTTCTCAATGAAAGAGCGTAATTATGTTTTATTGATAATGGGATTTTTTGTATGTGGATTTCATGTAACGTTTATAGGATTACACCTACCAACTGACCTAATGTTTAAAGGTATTTCAGCTGAAGTTGCTGGTTGGTCTCTTGCAATTATTGGTGTTACTAACATTCTCGGCACTCTTGGATTTGGGTGGTTAGGAACAAAAGTAAAAAAACCCATGCCATTAGCCTTAATATATTTAATGAGGTCAATTACTATAACTATATTTGTTTTATCTCCACCTTCTGCAACTACAGCTATTTTATTTGGTGCTGTAATAGGTATTTTATGGTTGGCGACAGTGCCTATGACAAATGCTATAATATTAACATTTATTGGACCAAAATATCTAGCAACATTATCTGGTATTTGTTTTATTTGCCATCAATTGGGTGCAGTCTTAGGAGCTTGGCTTGGTGGCCGATTTTTTGATTTGTATGGAAGTTATGAAAATATGTGGTGGCTAAGTGTTGCTCTTGGTATAATTGCTTTTTTATTAACAATTACTGTAAAAGAAGAACCATTTTTAGTTAATTCAGAAGTTAAACAAACTGGTTAAGCATTTAGCTCTTTTATATTTTTATATTCCTCTAAACATTCGGGATTAGCCAATGCAGTAATATTATTTATTGATTTATTATGAATTAAATCTCTTACTGCAAGTTCTGCTATCTTACCTGACTTTGTTCTTGGAATGTCCTTAACAGAAATTATCTTTGCTGGAACATGTCTTGGAGAGGCCCCTCTTCTGATTTTAGTCTTGATTTTATCCATTAATTCTTCTGTCAAATTAGAATTTTCATTAAGCCTAACAAAAAGCACAACCCTTGTGTCACCTCTCCAAATTTGACCTACAACCAAACCCTCCAGAACTTCTTCAATTTGTTCAACTTGCCTATAAATTTCAGCTGTGCCAATACGAACTCCTCCTGGATTTAGAGTGGCATCTGATCTACCAAAAATAATAAACCCATCATTTTCAGTCTTTAAGATATAATCACCATGACACCACACATTCTCATATTTATTAAAGTAAGCGTAGTGATATTTTTCATTATTTTTATCATTCCAGAAGAATAATGGCATACTGGGGAAACTTTTAACGCAAACTAACTCTCCTTTCTCATTTTTTAAGGTGTTTGCATTTTCATCATATACATGTACGTCCATTCCTAAAATTGGGCCTTGAATTTCCCCTCTTCTTACCACGGATAATGGATTACCACCTATAAAACATCCTACTATATCTGTTCCGCCGGATAAGCTTGCAACCAAAACATCTTTTTTTACATTAGTATAAATATAGTCAAAACTCTCATGGATTAATGGGGAGCCTGTTGAGCCTATTGTCTCTAAATTTTTAAGTTTATATTTACCAATTACATTGACATTTTCCTTACTTAATGCATCTATATATTTAGCTGATACACCCATAAAATTTATTTTTTCACTATTAACAAAATCCCACAAAATTTCTGCATTTGGATAAAACGGTGAACCATCATACAAATAAATTGTAGACTTTAATAATAGACCTGACACAAGCCAATTCCACATCATCCATCCACAAGTAGTAAAATAAAACACTCTACTTTGTTTTTTAGCGTTTGAATGCAGTCCCAATTCAACTAAATGTTTTAAGAGGATCCCACCGTTAGAATGAACTATACATTTTGGTTTTCCAGTAGTACCGCTAGAAAACATGATATATAAGGGATCACTTATATCAAGTGGCTCAAAAAGCATTTCATTTGTTTTATATTGATTTTGAATATAATCATATTTTATAAATTTGTTATTTTTATAACTAACTTCAGTTCCCAAAAGAGATACAAAGATAACTCTTTTTAAAGAAGGCAAAGCTTTAACTACATCAGCTACTTTTTTAGTAATATTAATTTCTTTACCATTATACCAATAACCATCTGTAGTAAGTAAAATTTTTGGTTCTATTTGACCAAATCTGTCTAAAACTCCGTCTACGCCAAAATCTGGTGAAGCAGAGGAAAAAATTGCCCCTATTGATGAAGTTGCTAACATCATTATTACTGTCTCAGGCATATTAGGCATATAAGCCGCAACCCTATCTCCTTTAGCAATACCTTGTTTTTTTAAAAAATTTGCTAATGTTGCCACTTGAACTTTTAACTGTTTCCAAGATACTTCTTTTCTTATTTTATCTTCAGATTTAAACACAATAGCCGAACCTGAAACATCACCTGAAAGCATGTTTTCAGCATAATTAACCCTGCCATTTGGGAAAAAATTACTTCCAGGCATTTGATTTAACGGTTCTATGAATGGTTCTGTACCTTTTGAACCTATGATTTCAAAGAAATCCCAAAGTAATGACCAAAACTCTTCTCTATTTTCTATTGACCAACTATGTAAATCAGAAAAATTATCAAGATTTATGTTATATTTTTCATTTATTTTTTTCATAAATTTGTACATCTGAGAAGATTTAGTCCTATCTTCAGATGGAGACCAAATTATGGGATTAGAAAACATTTCTTTTTCTTTAATCAATTTCACAAAAAATTAAGTGTAATTTTTAAAAAAACTATCGGCAAATATAGCCATTTCATAATCTAATTCTGTAATTCCACCTTTATCATGAGTGGTAAGAGTTATTATAACTTTATTATAAACATTTTCCCATTCAGGATGATGATTTATTTGTTCTGCTTTCATAGCAATTCCAGTCATAAAAGAAAAGGCTTGTTTAAAATCTGAGAATTTAAATATCTTACAAAATGCTTCTCTTTCATCAGTAGTTTTTTCCCAGCCGACCATGTCATCAAATTTATTTTTAATATTCTCACATCCCATTTCCAAAGTCCTTCCTATTAATTAGTTTTCTTAGAGGTTTCATATTTAATGCGTAAGCTAGAAATAATTTTAAAACATATTCAATTCTATTTTCTAACCAATCAGGTATATTATTTCCATGAGCGCCAGGTTTAAATTCATCTACATTTCTTATGATAATATTTTCTGGGACCCACATTAAGTGTGTGTTTTTATAAGACGATGACCTCAACTCAGCAATTGGATATGCGCCACCACTACCACTGCTTACTGATACAATTAAACCTGGTTTATGGGCTAATTCACCATTTCCACACAATAAGAATAAATTTTTTGCATTAGGTGTTGCCATTCCTCCATATTCAGGCACAACCAGTATAAAACCATCAGATTGATCAAAATTATCAGAAATATTACGCCATATTTCTCCCCAAACACCCTTACCACTTTTTTTTTCTGGTGACCATAATGGTAATTTAACTTCTGCCAGATCCAAATTAAAAAGGTTTAGATTCATCTCAATTTTACTCAGGATGTGGTATAAGTAATTAGATATTTTTTTTGATTGTGAATTTTTTCTATGACTTGCGGAAATTATTGAAATTTTCATAATATTTGCACCAAAACTTAATGAATATAATTTTAAAATTATTTATGTTATTAACATAATTAATTTTATTTTTAAAGATTAGTAGAAATTATGAAAGAGATACTTATTACAAAACCAGATGATTGGCATGTCCATTTTAGAGATAATGAAATTTTAAAAGCGGTTGTACCTGAAACTTCAAGGCATTTTGCACGCGCAATTGTCATGCCAAACTTGTCACCACCAATTTTAAATGGTTGTGATGCCCAAAAATATAAAGAAAGAATTACTAAATCTATCCCCAAAGAAGATGATTTTATTCCTTTTATGACTCTCTATTTAACAGAAAAAACTAATAAAAACGAACTTAAAAAATCATTTGAGGAACATCAAGTGTTCGCTGCCAAACTTTATCCAGCTGGAGCTACTACAAATTCGGATTCTGGTGTCAAAGATATTAAAAATATTATTCCAGTTCTTCAAACTATGGCAGAAATTGGCATGCCCCTATTAATACATGGTGAAGTAACGAATAAAGAAATTGATATTTTTGATAGAGAAAAAAAATTTATTGATACTATATTAAGTTTTATTTGTAAGGAAATACCAGAACTTAAAATTACACTAGAGCATATAACAACAAAAGAAGCAGTTTATTTCGTAAAAGAAAGTAACACGAATATAGCAGCTTCCATAACACCGCACCACCTTGCTTTAAATAGAAATGCACTTTTCGTTGGTGGCATAAGACCACATAATTATTGTTTACCTATCTTAAAAAGTGAGATGCATAGATTAGCATTAATAAATGCTGTTACAATAAAAAACACAAAGTTTTTTTTAGGAACAGATACTGCTCCTCATCTGTCATCTGATAAAGAAAATGAATGTGGATGTGCAGGAATTTTTAATTCTACATATTGCATGTCTATTCTTGCACAAATTTTTGAAAATGAGAATTCTATTTCCAAACTTGAGAATTTTGTAAGTTTAATTGGTGCAAAACATTATAAACTAAAGAAGAATAAAAATAAAATTCAGTTGATTAGATTAGAAAATCCTCTAATTTTTAAAAAAG
>CACNGC010000009.1 GCA_902619805.1 uncultured SAR116 cluster alpha proteobacterium
AAACTTGAATGCTTAAGAATTTCATAATTATCTTCTAAAATAATTACTTCTATTGGGTAAGATTTTATTTCATTTACTTTTGATAAAACATTTGAGTATTGTGATTTAGTTACTGGTATAATCCAATTTACATTTTTAAATTTATTATTTGTATTTTTTATTAATTTAATAAATTCAGGAAGAACGTAATTTATTTCACTACTTCTGCTTCCTGGTAATAATAAGATATTATTTTTTTTTGAAATATTATTATAACTTTTTTTAAATTTTTTAGACTGTTCAAAATCTAAAAATTTTTCAATGATTGGGTTTCCTAAATAAATACACTTAGTATCATATTTTTTAAAAATATCCTCTTCAATTTTATAAAGACAAATTAGTTCATCATGAATGTTTTTCCATTTTTTTAATCTTGATTTACCATAAGCCCATATTGTAGGAGGTACAAAATGGATTAAAGGACATTTGTAATTGGAATTTTTAAAAGCAATTTTCAAAGATTTTGCCAATGCAAGAGAAAAACCTTTAGTATCAATTGTGATAACAATTTTTGGTTCTTCTTTGATAATAAATTTCACAATTTCATTAACATAATTTCTTAGTTTTTTTAGTTTTACAACAGTATTTAAAAAACCTATTACATTAAATTCTTTTATATTGTATATAGAGTTTAAACCCTCATTTTCCATAAAACTTCCGCCAACTCCTAAAAATTTGGTGTTATTATTATTTTGTTTAACACCTCTCATGATACATGAACCTATATAATCCCCTGAGGTCTCTCCTGCTAAAATGAAAATTTTGTTATTTTTGTTTAATTTCATAATTTTATTATTAAAATTAAAATTTTAAATTGCAAAAATGCAAAACTTGTTTTTTTTTAAATAATTTTTAACAACGTCGATTTCAGCGATAAGAGTACCCTTTGAAGATAGCACGATTGAGCTAAAACCTAATTCATTACATCTTTTTATTGTTTCTAAACCTATAACTGGCAAATCCATATTAAAATTTTGATTTAATTTAGGAATTTTAATTAAGACTGGCCCAAAAACACTGTTTTTGAAGTAATTATTATATAAATCTCCTGCTCTAATTATCATTTCATCGGTGCCTTCTAAAGCCTCAATTGCATATACTATTGTGTTACTTACAACTACAGATTGACCAGCATCAAATTCAGACATTTTATTAAGGAAATCACTACCAAATCTAGCATTTTGAATTACAAAATCTTTAAATTTTTTTGAAAAAAACTCTTCTTTGTAAAAACCTTTTGTAAAAAAACAGTCTTTAACCATTGATCTTACTGGTATTATTTCAAAACCATTTTCATTAAAAAAATTTTCGATAAGATTTAAGGCCGAATTATCACCTAGAGAAAATATTTTTTTTATTAGATCATGAGAAAATTCATTATCATCGAATTTTTCATTTGAAATTCTATTAATCTTACCGGCCATTACCAAATGGGTAATTTTTTTTTTCCTCAATGCTAAAATCCAACTTAATGGATCATTTAAAGAAATAACTTCTGTATCATTTTTAAATGTACTTGTAGATGAATGATCTTCAATACACAAAACAAAAGCATCTGGATTTTCTTTTGCAATTTGAATAGGAAAATCTCCACTACCAGCAATTATAGCTATTTTCATTAGTGTTTGCCCATTTTAGGGTGGACTAATGGTCGATTAAGATTTTCTTTCAGAAAACTTAGTATTTCTTTAACTATCTCATTTTTACTATATGTTTCACTTACTTCTAAAAGTCTTTCATTAAATGTTCCTTCAGGCGCAAATAGAAGTCTATAAACATTTCTCAATGTCTTTATTTCATCTTTTTTAAAACATCTTCTTTTTAAACCAACTAAATTCAAACCACTAAGATAACCCCTACTTCCTATAACTGAAGTAAAAGGTATAACATCTCCATCAATAGTAGTTCCAGCACCTATAATAGCGTGTTTCCCAATTCTACAATATTGATGAACGGCACTTTGACCACCTAGATAAACAAAATCAGAAATTTCTACATGCCCTCCAATAACAGCATTATTTACAAATACAACATTATTTCCTACCAAACAATCGTGAGCCACATGTGAACCAACCATAAAGAAACCATTATCACCGATGATTGTTTTTTTAATACCTACTTTTGTTCCTGGATGAATAGTCACGTGTTCTCTAAATATATTATTATTACCAATAATAAGTTTAGTCTTTTCACCTTGATATTTCAAATGTTGAGGATTAGATCCTAAGACAGAAAACGAATAAATTTCATTATTAAACCCAATAATAGTATTCCCATCAATTAAAACGTGAGAATGAATTTTAGAATTTTTTCCAATTTTAACATTCGGGCCAATTATAGAATAAGCGCCTATTGTTACGTTTTCGTCAATTTCACATCCTTTGTGTATTATTGATGTTGGATGTACATTGTTCATTTTGCTTTTTCCTTGTTAACAAGCATTGCTGAAAATTCAGAAGATGCTACTAATTTAGTTTGGACAAAAGCTTCACCGTTAAATTTATATAAAGATCGTTTGTTAGAAATAAGATTTATTTTTAAAATTAACTCATTTCCTGGAATAACTGGTTTTCTAAACTTAGCTTTTTCTATACCAGTAAAAAAAACGAGATTGTTGGAAGATAAAGATTTGTTTTGATATGAAATCAAACATGCAGCAGTTTGAGCCATTGACTCTAAAATCAAAACACCAGGCATAACTGGAAGTTCAGGAAAATGACCCGGAAAGAAAGGTTCATTAAATGTTACAGATTTTATACCAGTAACACTTTCGTTAAATATTATATCTGTTACTTTATCAATTAACAAAAAAGGATATCTATGAGGAATTAATTTAATAATATCATTATGTAAAAGTGTAATTATTTCACCTTTATCATCTTTTATAACCATATCAGTTTTTCTTTCTTTTTTTATAACTTAACCTTTGAGATGCTACTAGTCTTTTCCAGGAATTAATATCTTGAGCTGGACTACCACCTATTTTGCTAGCTTTAGGAAAACTGTTAAAAACTTTTGAAGCACCAGCTACAATAGATCCCTCACCAATCTTTATATTATCTTTTACACTAACATCTCCACCTAGAATAACGTTTTTTTCTAAAACAACTGAGCCAGACAAACCAACTTGGCCAGCTAAAATACAAAAATCATCTATAACACAGTTATGGCCTATGTGTACTTGATTATCAATCATTACATATTTACCAATTAGAGTTTTATCTATCAAACCTCTATCAATCGTGCAACCAGATCCAATATTAGTACCTTTGCCAATAATAAGACTTCCTACATGAGGAGTTAAAATTGTATTAGTGTTTTCTGGAATGAAACCAAATCCTATTTTTCCTAAAACAGTGTTATGAGCTACATTTACTTTTTTATTTAAAACTGTACATTCTATAAAAACACCAGCACCAATAAAACATTCTTTTCCTACTTTACAATTTGAAGAAATAGTTACTCGCTCAGAAATATATGTATTATCTTCAATAATAACATCTTCACAAATAATAGAATATGCACCTATAAAGACATTCTTTCCAATCTTAGCAGTTTTATGAACTATTGCTGATGGATGAATTTTATTTTTTTTTTTATATTGTTGATTTTCTGTTACATATTTTTTTAAAATTTTTGAAAATCCCTTTTTAGGATTACTATAAGGTATCTTAATAATATCTTTATTTAAATATTTAAAATTTTCCTTTTCAGCTATACAAATCCCAGAAGATACATTTTTAAAATTACTTTTTACATTTGTAAAAAAGGATAATTTATTTTTTTTTAAATTTTCAAATGAAACAAAATCTTCAATATTAATTTTTTCAGGGTGAACATCTAGGTTCTCTTTTTTAAAAACAATTTCATCTTTAGATATGTCTAAAATATGTAAAATATCTAATAAATTAATTTTATGATTAATTTTAAAAAATTCTTTATCCATTTGTTATCCTAACTATTTAGGAGAATTAATTATAATTTTCATAGATTTTGTCTTATTATTGAATAATTCAAGAACCTCGTTGGTGAAATCAATGCTTTGATTATTAAATAAAAAAACGTTTTCTTTAAGCAAAACAACATTAATGTTTTTATTTATTGAAACATCCTTAATAATTTTAGCTAATAAATCCTTAATATCTTTTTGAATGTTTTGAAAAGACTTATTCAATACAGCTCTCTCATCTTTATATTTTTTTTGAATTTTAAAAACTTGTTTTTTAAATAATTTCACTCTTTTTTTATATTCTAATTCTGTCAGGTTATTTTTATTTTTTTTTAAAGTCTCTTCCTTTTGTTTAAGAAAAATCTGTTCTTGTTTAATTTTTTCGTTAATTTTTTCCTCTAAAGTCAAGAATTTATTACCTAAGAGCTTCATCGCATTGGAACTTTTTAAGATATATCTAAAATCAATAATGCCAATCCTATTATTTACATCATTATTTGAAATATTCTGAATATTAAAAAATTTATTTTTGTATTTATGTTTGTTTATATACTTGATGTATTGGTTGTCTAATAATGAAGAAAAAACAAGAAAATCAAAAAAAAACATATGGAGTCCAATATTACAATTTAAAAACTTGTACCTATAAAAAATTGAAAATTTTCTTCAATATCATAAGTTTCACTTTGTAGAGGAAATCCCCAAATCATTTGTAATGGTCCAACAGGTGTAATCATTGACAAACCAAAACCATTTGTAATTCTTGGGTTTTTATCGTTATAACCTCTAACGCCTGATTTATAGTCAGTCCCCCATATTGAACCTATATCTGAAAAAACAAACCATTCCAAACCGGTATCATCAGGCATAAATTTATCAGATTTTAATTCAAAAGATACATTGTAATAATTATTTCCACCAATAGCCTGATTGTTTCCCGTATCACGTGGCCCAACTCCTGCCTTATCAAACCCTCTTAATGTTTTACCCCCTAAGAAAAAACGATTTGATGAAGTGATATTATCCTCTATTGCTGTAATTAATCCTAGGCCAGTTTTAAAACCTAATACATAATCACCATATTCAATTGGATAATATGTTTTGGCTTTAATTTCTGTTTTGTAAAATTTTGCATCTCCACCAATACCAGCTATTGTATTATCAAAACCCCATCTATATCCAGATGTTGGATTGAAATAATTATCTCTTGTATCCTGGAACAAACTATAAGTTACAGAAGAGGTAGTAATTTCTTTACCCTCCTCTCCAGTTTCAGATGCTGCAGTAGATGAACTTGAGGTTGTAGTTTCAGATGTTGACAAATTATATTTAATTGCTTGAGATATATCATTTATTTTAAAACCAACACCAAAATTAACTCCAGATCTATTAGTTTTTACATCTCCTTTTTTATTTTCAATTTCTTCATCAAAAATGTTACCAGAAAGAGATAAATGTCTTTCTAAGAAATAAGGTTCTGTAACACCTATATTATAAGATGATTTTTGGTCTGATAAACTAGTTTCAAAACGAACATTTTTTCCTTCGCCAAGAAAGTTTTTTTCTCTTAAGCCAAATGTTAAAGTAGTACTATCTAATGAAGAATAACCAACGCCAAATGATACGGAGCCAGTATTCATTTCTTTAACCTCAATAATTACATCAATGGCTTGAGAAACATTAGTATCTTCTAATCTATAATTTACTGTTTCAAAAAAACCTAGTCTTTTTAGAGAATTTATAGATAAATCAAGTTTATTTTTATTAAAAGGATCACCTTCTAAAAAAGATAATTCTCTTCTAATTACACTATCATTAGTTCTAGTATTACCAAGTATTATTATTTTATTTATAAATTTCTTACTGCCTTCACTAATGTTATAAGATATATCGATTAAATTTTTACGCTTTTTAATAGAAGGGAGAACCTCAACAAAACTGAAACCTGAGCTTTCGAAATGTTTAATCAAAAATTTAGTAGACTCATCTAAAGCACGTGAGTCAAAGATATCACCTTTTTGTACATACAATTCTTTTAATAAATTTTTGTTATCGTCAATGAGTGAGGTATTAATTTTAATTTTATCTATAGAAAATCTTTGACCTTCGCTAATAATAAAATTTATATTAAAACCTGAAAAATTAGGGAGAAGATCTCCTCTAGCCACTTTTGCAGTAAAATCCAAATAACCTCTTTGGTTATAAAATTCTCTTAGTTTTTCTTTATCATAATCTAAACGTTCAGGTATAAATTTATTAGAACCAAAAATTTTATACCATGCATCTTCTTTTGTTGATATTTTTGACTTCAATTCACTATCAGAGAAATTTTTATTACCTATAAAATTAATATTTTTAACAACGAGTAAGGCTCCTTCATCAATTTCAAAATTTATATTTACCCTTCCTTCACCTATTTCAATTTTCTTAACATTAACTTGGGCTAAATAACGACCAATTTTTTGATATTCTACTTTTATTGTTTTTATTGCATCACTTAAATTATTTTTATTAAAAATATCTCTTGAATTTATTGAGATTAAATTGCTAAGTGTTTCATTATCTAACAAATCGTTTCCTGTAAAAGAAATTTCATTAATAATAGGATATTCCACAACATTGATTAATAGAATATAGTTATCGACTTTCACACTAACCTTATCAAACATACCCGTATTATACATATCTTTTGTAAATTTATTTAATACTTCATTGTTGAAATTTGTATTTGGGTATTCTGGAAGAAAATTTAAGATAAATGATTCAGATAACCTTTTTGCGCCGTTTATTTTAACTTTTTCAATTCTTAATTGATCGGCATAAGATAATGAGAATTTTGCTAAAATGGTTAATATTAGCAAAAATTTAATTAATAATAAAAAAAATTTTGAAAAATTAAACATGTGTATATTTTATATTTTTTTTAATTAATGTATAGCATTTATATTTATAATCCTAAATCAAAAGCTGTCACTAAAATCATCAATGAAATTAAAAATAAAAAACCAAATTTTAGTAAAAATAATTGTATCGAACCTGATAAAGGTTTTCCAAATATCAACTCATAAGTAAAAAGTAAAATATACCCGCCATCTAAAGCAGGAATTGGCAATAGATTTATCAATCCCAAGTTTATAGACAAAATTGCCATTAGAAAAATTGTTGCAGTTAATCCTCTGTCTAAACTTGTACCAGAAATTTTTGCAATACCTATAGGACCCAACACATCTTTTTTATCAACTTCGAACGATAATAGAGCTTTTATACCTTTTAACCACTCAAGAGTCATATTTATAGAATCTAAAACTCCAAATTTTAATGCCGGTAAAATAGATAATGTAACCAATTCAGATGACTTTGCAGTAACACCAATCTTACCCAACACTCTTTTTGAATTTTTTTCATAAAATTCATCAGGTACAATATTAATATAAATAACATCCTCATTTCTTAAAACTTCAAATAAAAGATTGTTTTTAGGATTTTTTTCAACAATATTTTTAATATCAGCAAAATTTTTTATTTTTACATTATTTATACTTAAAACTTTATCTCCAGACATGATGCCACCAATTTTGGCTGGTTTAGTTTCTAATACTTCATTTATAATTGGCGGAGAAACATATCTACCATTAAAATAATAAAGGCTAGTAATTAAAAGTAATCCTAAAATCAAATTAGCTAAAGGCCCAGATAAAACAATCAGAAATCTAGAAAACAAATTTGCTTGCAAAAAAGTATCTTTTTCTAAAGAGTTTACGTCATTTTTTTTGGTAATATTTACAAGTTCCCCTTTCATTTTTACGTAACCACCCAATGGTATTAATGAAAATTTCCACCTAGTATTACTTTTGTCTGTATATCCAATTATTTCAGGCCCAAAACCAATTGAGAAGGACTCCACACCTACTCCAGACTTTTTGGCGGCAAAATAATGTCCAAGTTCATGGAAAAATATCAAAGGGGTTAAAACAATGAAAAAACCAATCAATGATGTAAAAAAACCACTCTCAATCATTTATTAAATTTCCTTTTAATTAGATTTAATGCATTCATTCTTGCTATATTATCTATTTCAATTATATCATCTATATTTTTGGGGATACTTGGCTTGCAAACATTTAGAGTTTCGTAAACAATTTTATATATATCTGTAAATTTAACTTTATTTTTCAAGAAAGCATCAACTGCAATTTCATTTGAAGCATTTAGAACAACTGGAGAGCAATCAGAACTTTCAAGTACTTGCCAACCTAATTTTAATCCTGGGAATTTATTAAAATCCGGTTCAAAAAAATTAAGATTACTAATATTGTTTAATAATAATTTTTTTAAATTTAAATCTATTCTTTCTGGCCAGTTAAGAGCAACACTTAATGGTGTTATCATATCAGGAAAACCTAAGTTTGCTATAATTGAACCATCTTTATAATGAACTAATCCATGAATAATATGTTCAGGATGAACTGTAACTTCAATTTTATCACTTTTAATATTAAAAAGCACGGAAGCTTCAATAATTTCTAATGCTTTATTAAACATAGTGGCGCTATCAACAGATATCTTTTCGCCCATTTTCCAAACAGGATGTTTTATTGCATCTTTTGGTTTAATATTTTTAAAATTTTCAATTGGCATATTTAAAAAAGGGCCTCCAGATGCAGTAAGTGTAATAAAATCAACATTAGCAATATTATTTTTTTCTAGACATTGAAATATTGCGCTGTGCTCAGAATCCACTGGCAAGATTCTAACTTTTTTCTCATGACTTTTTTCCATAAAAATTTTACCAGCAGATACTAATGTTTCTTTATTTGCAATAGCAAGATTGTTTCCAGCACTGATCGCAGCAAATGCTGGATACAAACCCGACATTCCAATTATTCCTGAAATTACAATATCACAATTTATCTTTGCTAATTCAATTAAACTAGACTGCCCTACATATAACTCATTTTTACCATTATATGATTTAGCATTTTTAGGATCAGATAATACAACATTAGGAACATCAAATTCATTAACTATTTTGCTTAATAATTCTGCGTTGTTATGAGCAGAGACACCAATTAGATTAAATCTTTCTTTATTTTTTCTTAACAATCGCAAAGAAGACTCACCTATAGAACCAGTTGCTCCCAACAATATAATATTTTTTTTAATATCCATTATTAAAGTTTTCAAGAAATAGAAATATATAAAAAAGGTATTACAACAAAATATCCATCTAATCTATCCATTAAACCTCCATGTCCAGGGATTAACTTTCCACTATCCTTTACACCTATTTTTCTTTTAAAAGCAGACTCTAAAAGGTCTCCGGAAAAAGCAAGAACAGCTATAAAAAAGCCATAAATTAAAGAATTTGCAACATTAAAGCTCATTAAATCCTTGATAAAAAAAGAAACCAAAATAGTGGAAGCCATCCCAATCATAGTACCTTCAACTGTTTTACCCTTACTTACAGAAGGAATTATTTTTCTTTTACCAAATAATTTACCTCCCAAATATGCAAAAATATCCATAGTGCTGACTAGAATCACAGCATATAAGATTGTATATAATCCATTAGGAAAATGCAAAATAGCTATTAGAGCAAAAAAAGAAACAATTATTAAATTTGATAAGATAAAAATGATCAAATTTGATTTTTTACAGAAAAGAAAAATGATATTAAAAAAAACTGCAATAAAAAGAAAAGTAATATTATTATTAAAAAACAAATAAAAGATTTCTATTTTATAAATTTCAAAAATAGTAAAAAACAAAAAAATTACTTGCAGAAACAGAATCTTAAAAACTTGTAATTTTCGTAAAATTTTAGAAGTTAATTTTTCATATTCAAAAAAGACAAAACTAAAAAAAAGAGAAAAGAAAATTGAAACAAAAGGATTGCCTAATAAAATTAAAAATAAAAATAAGAAAGATAATATTGTAGTTGAAATAAACCTTTGTCTAAATTCTTGAACATTCACCATAGATATCATGTTTTTGAAAAGTTTAATTATCCCCACCATATTTTCTTGTTCTTTTATTGTACTCTAAGATACAATTTTCTAAAATCAATTTATCAAAATCAGGCCACATTTGTGGCACAAACATCAATTCAGTATAAGCCAAATCCCATAGTAAAAAATTTGATAACCTCATCTCTCCACCTGTCCTTATTAATAGATCCGGATCTGGTAAATCTTTGTTTAATGTATATTTCTTAAATTCTTTTTCACTAATTGGTTTGAAATTTTCGTTGTGAATTATAATTTTATTGATTGCAGAAATAATATCTAATCTACCACCGTAATTTAAAGCTAAAGTTATAACAATACCACTATTTGATTGTGAGTTGTTTTGAATGATTTCTATCTTATCTTTTATTTTCTTTTCGAATACTGATAAATCACCTATAAACCTAATTCTAAAACTATTTTCATTAATTTTAGAAATTGTTTGATCTAAAAATTGATTCAACAAATTCATTAAAAAAGAGATTTCTCTTTTAGATCTTTTCCAATTTTCAGTTGAGAAAACAAATAAAGTAAGAAATTTTAATTTAAACTCTTTAATATTATTTATAATATCCCATAAATTTTCAGCTCCTTTTTTATGGCCTTCGTAAGAGGGTAAGTTGTTAGAAGTTGCCCAACGTCTATTGCCATCCATAATAATAGCTATATGATCTAATTTCATAATTAATTGTCTAATATTTCTTTTTCTTTATTTGAAAAGACTTTATCAATATTATTAATAATTTCGTCTGTGATTTCTTGAATTAATAACTCATCTTGATGTTTTTGATCTTCACTAATTTCACCATTTTTTTGAAGCTTTCTTACATTTTCAACATAATCTCTTCTGATGTTTCTTACGGCAACTTTAGAGTTTTCAGCATATTTAGCTGCAACTCTAGTAATTTCTATTCTTCTTTCTTCAGATAAAGGAGGAATATTGATCCTAATTGCATTACCTTCTACCATTGGATTAAGACCTAATGGACTCTCTCTTATACTTTTTTCTGTTGAAGCCACTACCGAACTATCCCATACATTCACTAGCAATAATCTAGGCTCTGGAACGCTAACAGTACTAACTTGGTTTATTGGCATTAAACTTCCATATGCATTAACACTTATTTGATCTAACATCGAAGATGATGCTCTTCCAACTCTTAGTCCACTTAAATCTTTTTTTAGGGAATCTATAGCTTTTTCCATTCTAGCTTTAATCTCATTAGATTTTAGTTCAACCATAAAAATTCCTCCTAATCAGAAATTAAAGTAAAAGAACCTTTGCCTTTTAAAACTTTCGTAAAGTTTTTATTTTTGTTTATAGAACAAACCACAATTGGTATTTTGTTTTCTCTAGCCAACGATATAGCCGATGCATCCATGACTTTAAGATCTTTACTTAATACATCAAGATAATTAAGGTTTTTAAATTTAACGGCATTTTTATCTTTTTTTGGATCAGCAGAATACACACCATCAACAAGGGTTGCTTTAATAATTGCATCGCAATTCATTTCAGATGCCCTAAGAGCGGCTGCTGTGTCCGTTGTAAAATATGGGTTGCCAGTTCCAGCAGCAAAAATCACCACCCTACCTTTTTCCATATGCCTCTTTGCTCTTCTTCTAATATATTGCTCACAAACTGCAGAAATTGGCAAGGCTGATTGAACTCTTGTTTGAATTCCAATTTTTTCCATAGCATTTTGAATTGCTAAACTGTTCATAACGGTGGCTAGCATACCCATGTAGTCTCCAGTAGCTCTATCCATACCGTTTTGAGTATTTGAAATACCTCTATAAATATTTCCACCACCTACTACTATACACAACTGAACACCTAATTTAACAACTTCATGTATTTGATTTGCAAATGACTCTACAACTGAAGAATTTATACCAAAAGAATCATCTCCCATAAGAGATTCACCAGATATTTTGAGAAGAATTTTTTTCCAATTAAAATTATTCAAAACTAATCCTGAAATTTTGTTTTTATCACTTTATACCAGCTGTAGCCGCAACTTCCGCTGCAAAATCATTTTCAGCCACCTCTATACCTTCTCCTAATTTTAATATTTTAAAATCCTTAATTTTTACTTCAGTTCCAAGATCATCAGATAATTTCTTTATGACATCTTTGATTTTAGTTTCACCATCAATTACTGACACTTGTTCATTTAAAACAACTTCTTGAAAAAATTTTTGTAATCTTCCTTGGACCATTTTTTCTGCAATTTCTTTAGGCTTTCCAGTTGACATGGCTTGATCAATTAAAACTACTTTTTCTCTTTTTACTAAATCGTTATCAAGATCATCAATATTAAGAGCTCTAGGAGAAGTAGCTGCAATATGCATAGCAATTTGTTTACCTACATCTAATAATTGACTTTTTTTTGCTTGAGACTCGATTGCAACAATTACTCCTAATTTCCCAAGATCCTCTGCAATTTTATTATGAATATATGAAGCTACAACTCCCTCTGACACCTCAAGGTATTCTACTCTTCTTATATTCATGTTTTCACCAATAGTAGCAATGTTGTTATTAAGTTCTTGATCTACAGTTCTATCTGAGTCAGGAAAAGGCAATTTTTTTAGTACGTTAATGTCAGATTTATTTGAAAGAACTAAATTACTGCAATTTTTTACAAAATTTTGGAATAATTCATTTCTTGCTACAAAGTCTGTTTCAGAGTTGATCTCTACGATTGCTCCTTTAACTTCACTTACACTTATGCCTATTAAGCCTTCAGCTGCAACTCTGTTAGATTTTTTTGCTACAGCAGACAAGCCTTGTTTTCTAAGCCAATCAATTGCATCTTCCATGTTTCCATTAGATTCAACTAAAGCTTTTTTACAGTCCATCATGCCTGCACCACTTTTTTCTCTTAATTCTTTAATCATTGATGCTGACAAATTCATTTTTTTTCCTTTCTAAATTATATTAGGTACTATTAAGTTTACATTCGTTTATATAATTTATTTAATCATTTTTGATTGGGCTTTCTTCACTTTCAACTTCTTTAGTAGAAGAGCTTAAATTAATATATTCTTTATTTTCAGTACCTTCACTTACAATAACATCATGAACATTAACTTCATTTGAAAAGTCATCTATTATTTTTTCTTCTGCTAAATCTTTTGTCTCACCAATATCAACACCACTCTCCTCTAAATTAGTCTCTAATCCCTTCAATACAGAAGCAGCAATTAAATCACAGTATAAAGAGATTGCTCTTAATGCATCGTCATTACCAGGTATAGGGTAATCTACATTAGATGGATTAGTATTAGTATCACATATGGCAATAACTGGTATATTCAAGTTATTAGCTTCCAAGACTGCAATAGCCTCTTTATTTGTATCTATTACAAATAATGCGTCTGGAATACCATTCATGTCTTTAATACCACCTAGGGTTAAATCTAGCTTTTCCTTTTGCCTTTCTATATTGAGTCTTTCTTTCTTGGTTAAATTATTAATTTCCCCAGATGAAATTCTATCTTCTAAATTTTTGAGTTTTTTTATAGATTTAGATACAGTCTCCCAATTCGTCAACATGCCACCTAACCATCTATGATTAACATAATATTGTCCACAGTTGGTTGCTGCTTGTGCAATTAAATCTGAAGCAGAACGTTTTGTTCCTACAAATAGAAATTTGCCTCCATTTTTAGCAATTGACTGTACCGCTTCTAATGCTTCATATAACATAGGAACGGTTTTTTCTAAATTTATGATATGAATGCTATTTCTTTTGCCAAATATGTATGGTGACATTTTAGGGTTCCATCTTCTAGTATGGTGACCAAAATGTACCCCAGCTTCCAGCAATTGACGCATTGTAAACGTAGGTATTGACATAATTAATCCTTTTACCGGTTAATGTTAAAGTAATGTTTACGAACACCGGATGGCTTAAAAACCAAACATTACACAAGATTTTTATCTCATAGATTAAATTCATTAATTATGCAAGTTTTAAAATTAACAGAAAATCAAGAAAATTTGAAGTGATCAATTCCACTTATTGTAGACAGATCATTTATAAATTTAGATGATAGTTTTATATTTTCTTTAATTTTAATTTCAACTTGCTGTTCTTTATTACAACTATTTATTAAAATATCCGAATGACCAACTTCCAAAGTTCTTAATAGTGGAACAAGTTTGTCTAGATGTTTGTTAGTATTTGTAAATAAGGTAATATTATATTTGTTATCTGAGACATAATCATTCAACAAATATATCCTTTTAGCAATAATTATAGAGGTTTGATTATTTTCATTTTTAATTTCAGCGTCAACTAAAATTAGATTTTTTTCTACTAAATAATCTTCATATTTAAGCAAAACATCTGAAAATATACTTATCTCCACCGAACCACTTAAATCATTTAACTGAATTGATAGCCATCTACCTCTAGGAGATTGTCTTTTTTGAATTTTAGAAATCAAACCGCATAACTTTAAATTCTGTTTGATATATTTTTCAGGTTCGTTAAGTATTTCAATACTTTTTCTTACATTCATTGTTGATAAAATGTTTGAATAACTATCTAATGGGTGAGCTGATAAATATAATCCAAGAGATAAAAATTCATTATTTATACTTTCTTGAAAACTCCACTCTGTAGTATCTTGAAGATTTATAAGTAACTTGTTAGATTCATTATTATTAAAAAGATTTGATTGCTGAGAAACTTTTTCTTTTTCTATTGAATGAGAATAATTCAACATCAAATCAATAGACTTGTATAATTTATTCCTATTAGCTTCAATAATGGCAAAAGCTCCAGATTTTACAAGACTTTCAAACGATTTTTTCGTTATTAAACCGTAAGATACCCTATTTAAAAAATCGTCAATATTTTTAAATTCACCATCTTTATCTCTAATCTGCACAACTTTTTTAATAGCATCAGCTCCAACATTTTTTATAGAAGATAATGAGTATCTAATACCAAATTCACTAGAAGAAATATCTTCGATAAGAAACTCATAACTACTTTTATTGATACATGGTTGTAATATTTTCAAACCTAGTTTTTTGGCATCCTCTACAAATAAAGATAATTTATCAGTGTTGTTGTTCTCTACAGTCATCATAGAAACAAAAAACTCATGTATATAATTTGTTTTTACCCAGGCAGTTTGATAGGCAATCAAAGCATAAGCAGCAGCATGTGATTTATTAAAACCATATCCAGCAAAAGCAGCGATTTGATCAAAAATTTCATTTGCTTTTTCTACACTAATTCCTCTTTTTTTTGTACCGTTTAAAAAATATTTTTTTTGTTCAGCCATTTCTTCTTTGTCTTTTTTACCCATCGCTCTTCTTAAAATATCCGCTTTACCAAGTGAGAAATCAGCTAAAATTTGTGCAGCTCTTAAAACTTGCTCTTGATAGATAAATATTCCATATGTTTCTTCTAAAATAGTTTCTAAAGTAGGATGCATATAAACTATATTTTCTTTGCCATGTTTTCTATTTATATAGTTTGGAATATTTTCCATTGGACCTGGTCTATATAACGACACAACAGCAATTATATCCTCAAATCTGTCTGGTTTTAATCCAACTAAAACATCTTTCATTCCAGCAGATTCTAGCTGAAATATACCGGTGGTAGAGCCAGTTGATAACATTTCATATGTTTTTTTATCATTTAACGAAATTTTACTAAGATCAAAATTTTTATCTTTAAGCTTTATTAGAGCTTCAGCTTTAGAAAGAACAGTTAAAGTTTTTAAGCCAAGAAAATCAAATTTTACAAGCCCAGCTTTTTCAACAAATTTCATATTAAATTGTGTGGCAGGAATTTCATCTTCATTAAACTTGTATAATGGAAGTAATTCATGAAGTGGTTTATCTCCAATAACCAAACCTGCTGCATGTGTGGAAACATGCTTATTTAAACCTTCAACATTAATGGCAGTTTCAATTAAATTTTGTACTTGTTCATTTTCAACTATTTCGTTCTGAAGTACATCATTCGTATTAATAGCTTCTTGAATTGTAATTGGTTTAGACGGAACAAAGGGTATTAATTTTGCAATTTTATCCACTTGACCATAAGGCATCTCTAATACTCTTCCAACATCTCTAATAGCTGCTTTTGCTTGAAGACTTCCAAAAGTAATTATTTGAGCAACCTTATCTTTTCCATATCTATTTCTAACATAGTCAATCACTTCCTCTCTTCTATCTTGACAAAAATCAATATCAAAATCAGGCATTGAAATTCGTTCTGGATTTAGAAAACGTTCAAACAACAAGCCCCATCTTATTGGGTCAAGGTCTGTAATACTCAATGACCAAGCGACTATTGATCCTGCTCCAGATCCACGACCAGGGCCGACTGGAATACCATTTTCTTTTGACCATTTTATGAAATCGTAAACAATTAAAAAATATCCTGCAAAACCCATCTCATTAATAATTTCAAGTTCTTTATCAAGACGATTTTTATAATTATTTTTTTCATCATCAGAAAATTTAGTTATTGATAAGTTAAATCTTTCAACCAAACCCTTAAAGGATATTTTTGAGAGATAATCAGCTTCGGAAATATTTTCTAAACCAGGATATTTTGGCAATATAGGATTTATTTCTTTTAAAAAGAAAGAACATCTTTTTGCAATTATTATAGTGTTTTCAATAGCTTCTGGAATATCTTTAAATAATGATATCATTGTTTTGGGGTCTTTTAGATAATGTTCTTTAGTCAGCATTCTTATATTATCAGATGAAATTGTAAGCCCCTTATCAATACACGTTAATACCTGATGGGCTGCAAATTTACCTTCATTTTGAAAAAAACAATCGTTTGTTGCCACTAAAGGAATATCATATTCATATGCAAGATCTATTAAATTTTTTTCAGCAATTAATTGACTTTTAATGCCATGTCTTTGGAGCTCAACATATAAATTATCATTAAAAATATTTTTTAAATATTTTAAACGCTCTTTTACTAATTTTACGTTATTTAAAGAAGCTGGATTTCCCAAAAACCCATTTTCAATACCACCAGTTAGAAGTAAAAGTCCATCTCTATATTTTTCTAATTCAATTCCATCTATAAATTTTTCATAATTTTCATTACTCGAAAATGAATTAGTTAAAAAAAGTAAATTTTTATAACCTATTTCATTTTTAGCTAATAAAACAACTTCTCCAGTATCTTTATCATCTTTTCCATTTTGACTAATATTCATTTGAATTCCAATTATAGGTTGGATTCCATAGGAAGTCATTTTTAAAGAAAATTCTAAAGCTCCAAAAAGATTATTTGTATCAGTAATTGCTATTGCTGGTTGGTTGTTTTCAATACAAAACTTTGATAAATCCTCGAAGGATAACATTCCTTCAGCAAGAGAAAAATTTGAGTGTAATCGTAAGTGAATAAATAAATTTTTCATTTTTAAAATTTAATTTTAAAATTATTCATCGAAAACAGAACCATTTTTTAAAACTATTTTTCTGTCCATTAGTTTTGCTAAATCACTATTATGGGTAGCAAAAATACAACTTATATCTAATGACTTAACTAATTCGTATAAAATTTCAAATACGTTTTTAGCACTAATAGCATCCAAATTTCCTGTAGGTTCGTCAGCTAAGATTAAATTAGGAGAATTAGACAATGCTCTTGCAATAGCAACTCTTTGAGCCTCCCCACCAGACAACTTTGCAGGTCTAAATTCAAGTCTGTTCTTCAAACCAAGAGCTGATAATATTTCTTTAGATTTTTTTTCTGCTTCAATTTTAGATTTCCCCATAATTAGTTGTGGTAACATAACATTCTCTAAAGCAGAAAATTCTTGAAAAAGACGATGTGACTGAAAGATAAATCCAATCTCAGCCCCTCTTATGTATGTTTTACTGTCTTCACTTATTTTTGTACAATCACAGCCACTTAAACTAATTGATCCAAATGTGGGTTTTTCTAGCAAACCTGCGATATTTAATAAAGTTGATTTTCCAGTTCCACTAGGTCCAATTAAGGAAATCATTTCACCCTTCAAAACTTTAATATTTACGTTATTTAAAACTCTAATCTTTTGTGATTCTTGATTATAAATATGAGAAATATTCTTTAAAATTAATAAATCTTTATTATCCAAAACACTACTCATATCGCAATGCCTCTGCTGGAGATATTTTTGATGCTTTCCAAGCAGGAAACATGCTTGCTATTAAAGTTAGGGAAATAGATAACACCATAACAATTAAAACTTCATTAAAATTTATATTTGAAGGTAATGTTGATAAAAAATAAATCTGAGGAGAGAATAATTCTTGCCCAAAAAGAGATGATACAAAATTTCGAATTGTTTCAATATTTATAGATATAATAGTACCTAAAATTGCTCCTATAATTGTACCTATAATACCAATAATAGAACCTGTTAACATAAAAATTCTTATAACAAAATGTTTAGAAGCACCCATTGTTCTCATAAGAGCAATATCTGACTTTTTTGTTTGAACTAGCATTATCATGGATGATATTATATTGAATGTTGCCACAAGAATTATTAACGTCAATATCACAAACATTACGTTTTTTTCTACATCAAGAGCATTCATAAAAGATGAGTTTCTTTTTTTCCAATCAATTATTGTCAAATTTTCATCTAATTTAGAAATTAAATCATCATAAACATTTTGAGTTGTTTTGGGATTATCTAAAAAAATTTCAATGCCATGAGCAATTTTTTTTATTGATAGAAATTTTTCAGCTTTTTCCCATGGTATAAAAATAAAGTTATTGTCATATTCATACATACCAATATCAAAAAAACCACCAACCATAAAGTTTTGCTTGATAGGCAATACACCAATCGCAGTTTCCATAACATTCGGAGAAATAAGCGATATATAATCACCTACTCTTAAATTTAATCTTTGAGCAAGCCTATATCCTAATATTATATTTTGTTTTATTTTAAAATTATTAATAGCAGTCTTATCAAGAGACTTCCATAGTAATTTTTTAGCAGGTAAATCTGACCATTTTGTACCTCTAATAATTATTCCTGAGATAGAATTCTTAGTTTTGGCAAGGGCTTGCCCTTCCAAATACGGTGTGACAGCAACAACATTTTGTGTATCTGAAATTTGACTTACTATTTTATTATAATTTTCAATTAATAATCCATTTTTTTTATAAACGATTAAATGCCCATTTATTCCCAATATTCTTTCAACTAATTCTGTACGAAAACCATTCATCACAGACATTACTACAATTAAAGTAGCTACACCTAAAACAATGCCGATAAGAGAAAACCAGGCTGAAACTGAGATAAAACCCTCAACTCGCCTAGATTTTATATACCTTAAGGCGATAGTTCTCTCAGTTTCATTAAAAATAAAATTACTCATGTGTTTCATTGATTAGTTTGAACAAAATTCAGTAGCTCATCGTAAGATAATCTAGATATATCTCCACTTTTCCTACACTTTAAATCATATAATTGATCTTTTATTCCCTTCGGTCCAATTATAATTTGATATGGCAAACCAATTAAATCTGCTCTAGCGAGTTTGGCGCCAGCCCTTTCTTCAGTGTCATCATACAATACTTTTATTTCATTAATATTCATAGCATTATATAATTCTGAACAAATTTTATCACAATCAATATCACCACATTTTAAATTAATTATGTTATAATCCCAAGGAGTTAATTCTTTGGGCCAAATTATACCTTTTTGATCATGATTTGCTTCAATAACAGCACCCACCAACCTTGATAGGCCCACACCATATGAGCCCATAAAAACTGGAATATTATCTCCGACCCTATCTGATATGGTAGCTCTCATTGGCAAAGAATATTTTTGTCCAAAATGAAATATATGACCTACCTCAATACCTCTAGTTTTAATTAAAGTATTACATTTATGGTCAAAATTATTTACATCGTGCTTTTCTTCTGTAGCAGCATATAGAGAGGTAAATTTATTTACTTTTTCTTGAAGATCGTCATTATAATTAATTTTCAAAAATGAATCATCAATATTTAATAATTGTTTATCTACGTAAACTTCACTTTCACCAGTATCAGCTAAAATAATAAATTCATGACTTAAATCTCCTCCAATTGGGCCAGTATCTGCTTTCATTGGTATTGCTTTTAAACCCATTTTTTTAAATAACTGCATATAAGCTATGAACATTATATTGTATGATTTAATGGAATTGTTGTAGTCAACATCAAATGAATATGCATCTTTCATCAAAAATTCTCTTCCTCTCATAACACCAAATCTTGGTCTTAGCTCATCTCTAAATTTCCATTGAATGTGAAAAAGATTTAATGGTAATTCTTTATAACTATATACGTGAGTTCTAAATATTTCAGTTACTAGCTCTTCGTTAGTTGGACCATATAATAAATTTCTATTATTTCTATCTTTAATACGAAGCATTTCTTTACCATAATCATCGTATCTCCCAGATTCTTTCCAGATCTCAGCAGATTGAAGTGTAGGCATTAAAATCTCATTAGCACCCGCTTTTATCATTTCTTGTCTACAAATTTCTGTGATTTTTTCTAAAACAATTTTACCAAGAGGTAACCAGGAGTAAATTCCAGAAGCTGATTGTTGTATCATGCCAGCTCTAAGCATATAAATATGTGATATAATTTCAGCTTCTTTTGGATTTTCCTTTAACACAGGAAGAAAAAATCTTGTTAATAACATTATATTTGTTCCCTAATAGGCTTATATCTAAAATTAAATTAAAACTAATTTGATTGATAGTTTATACCAGTATAAATTATTTATGTAATTATTAACAGGACATCAACATGAAACAACGGTCAAATAAACAATTTTCTATAAATAGTTTTCCAAGAGTAAGAATGCGAAGAAATCGTTTATCAGAATTTTCAAGAAAACTTATGTCTGAAAATAATTTGTCAGTTAACGATTTAATTTATCCAATTTTTATTACTTATGGATCAAAAGTTAAAGATGAAATAAGTTCTATGCCTGGAATTTATCGATATTCTTTAGATTTACTTCACAAAGAAATTGAATATATTTCTTTTTTAAATATTCCTGCAATTGCATTATTTCCAAAAATTGAAAATGAATTAAAAACACCTGATGGCAAAGAGGCTCTGAATAAAAACAATTTAATATGCAAAGCTATTAAGATTTCTAAAAAAGTTAACCCTGATCTAGGTGTTATAACTGATGTTGCACTAGATCCTTATACAGATCATGGCCATGATGGTATAATAAAAGAGGATCAAATTGATAATGACTTAACGATAGATATTTTATGCAAACAGGCTATTGTACAGGCAAAAGCTGGATGTGATATTATAGCGCCTAGTGATATGATGGATGGACGAGTTGGAGTTATTAGAGATGCTTTAGATAAACATGGTTTTATTAACGTTCAAATAATGTCATATGCTGCTAAATATGCATCATCATTTTATGGTCCTTTTAGAGATGCTGTTGGTTCAGCAGTCAATTTATCAAATAAATCAAAAAAAAGTTATCAAATGGACCCAGCAAATTCAGCAGAAGCATTAAGAGAAATTAGACTTGATATTAATGAAGGTACAGACATGATAATAATTAAACCAGGAATGCCTTATCTAGATATTATTAGTAAAGCAAAAAATGAATTAAATTTTCCTGTTATTGCCTATCAAGTATCTGGAGAGTATTCAATGATAAAAGGTGCAATTCAGAATGACTGGTTTGACGAAGAAAAGATTATATTTGAAACCATGATGTGTTTTAAAAGAGCTGGCTGTGATGCAATAATAACTTATTTTGCTCCATTTGTTGCAAAAACATTAATTAATAAAACTTTTTAAAAATTAGCAAACAAGTCGTATTTTAAATTATGATTGACATAAAACCTAAAAACGTTCTAGAGCAACCTATTTTCATGCTTACAAAAGCAACCACATGTCCATATTTAACTGGAAAAGTTGAAAAAAGAATAGCTACAGATATATCTGAAAACAAAAATATATATGAAGAGCTTTCTATAAATGGTTTTAGAAGAGTTGAAAATTGGATGTACAGACCTGTATGTGACAATTGTAGCGCCTGTAAATCTTATAGAGTAGACATACAAAATTTTAAAATAACAAAAAGTTTAAAAAGAGTTTCCAAAAATTTTGAAAATTTTAGTTTTAAGCTAGTAAAGAACATCTCAACTAAAGAACATTTTGAACTTTTTAAAAAGTATCAATTAGAAAGACACGCTGGTGGAACTATGTCAGAGATGGATGAAAATGAATTTACATCAATGATAGAAACATCACCAATAAAAACTTCACTTTTAGAGTTTAGAGATAAATTTAAAAATTTAACAGGGGTTATTCTTTTAGATATTAATAAAAAAAACTTATCTGCTGTTTATAGTTTTTTTGACCCAGAATTTAATAAATTTGGTCTAGGAAATTATATGATTATGCAATGCTTGTTGTATGGTAAAAGTAAAAAATATGAGTATTTGTACCTTGGTTATTATATTGAAGAATTATCCAGTATGTCTTACAAATCTAGGTTTAAGCCAGGACAAATATTAAATAATAATGATTGGGAAAATTTTTAACTTTATCCCCCAATAGCTGATCCATCGCTTCTTAAATCATAGCCTCCTTCTTTCAGACCATTAGGATAACAAACTAAAGCACCTGCATGACCCATTATTTCTTCGTATGCTCCTACCTTTTCAACGATATGACCCATAGATTTTAATTTATCGAAAGTATCAGCAGAAAAACGTTCTTCAATTTTTAATGAGGTCGTTTCCTCGCCCCATGTTTTGCCTAATAGCCATCTTGGTTCGTTAACTGCATTCTGTAGATTTAAATTTTGAATATTATATCTATAAAAAATTGTGGCTTGTGTCTGTGGTTGCCCTTCTCCACCCATGGTCCCGTATGACATTACCCTACCATCATCGAAATGAGCTAACGCTGGTTGAATTGTATGAAATGGTTTTCTTCCAGGTAATAAATGATTATGATTTTTTAGATCAAGAGAAAAACTAACACCTCTATTTTGCATTGTTATACCAGTATTAGGTAAAACTAAACCTGATCCAAACTCCCAATAAATACTCTGTATAAAACTTACAGTATTTCCATGTGTATCAGTGGCTCCTAACCAAACTGTATCACCACCTAAAGAAGACGTAGGCCAAGGTACAGCTTTTTCAAAATTAATTTCCTTAGCTAATTTTTTAATAAAATCTTTTGTTAAAAATTCACTAACATGAAAGCTCATATATCTTGGATCAGAAATATGTTTATCTCTTATCTTAAAAACTGCTTTTGTTATCTCAACAATATTATGAATTAATTCAACGTTATTTTTGCAAGTAATTGATAATTCATCTAGCAATCCTAAAATTAATATAGATGCTAATCCTTGAGTAGGTGGTGGTAAGTTAAATAATTTAGCATCTTTAATTTTTAATTCTAAGGGATCTACAAAAGTTGCTTTATAATTTTTAAAATCGTCTGAATTTAGTGGAGATCCTAAAATATCTAAATCAGAAATAATTTTTCTAAAAACATCTCCCGAATAGAAGTCTTGTAATCCATTTTTTATAAGTAAAGAAAAAGTATTCGACAATTTTGGAATAATTAATCTATCTCCAACATTAGGAATTTTACCATTTTTTAAATAAGTATCTTTGAAACCTACAACTTCAACAAGCTGATTTAATTTTGATTTTAAATTATTTCTTAGAGTTTTAGTTACTGCAATTCCTTCTTTAGCAGCTTGTTCCGCATCAAACAAAAGTCTACTTATTGGAATTTTACCCCCTAAATTTTTAACACTAAAATCATATGCCAGTTTCCAACCTGCAACAGCGCCTGGAACAGTTAAAGCCGACAATGGCCCTCTTGATGGAATAGAGTTAAAACCTAGTTTTTTATAAAAATCTATATTTATATTATTAGATGCTGGTCCACAGGAATCAATTGCATGAATATTTTTGTTTTTGTCAGAAATTAACCAGAAATTATCACCACCCATAGAATTCATATGAGGATATACAACTGATATCATTGCAGCAGAAGCAATCATAGCTTCAACAACATTACCGCCTTCTTTTAAAATATCAGAACCAGTTTTTGTTGCTAAATGATGAGGAGCAATCATCATATAGTTATAAGAAAGTTTTGAAGAAAGCATAATAATGCCTATCAAAAATATAAGGACAAATCACGGTGATCAGATTTACATCCTGCTAAAAACAAAGCAATATCTCTAGGAATTTTTTCCTGTTGTCTTAATCCTATTGTAAATTTTGTACTTTCAAGAAATACTGATAAGGATTCGATTACTTTATTATCGATTTTTTTAAGATCACTATATTTTTTTTCAAACTCTGCAAAAGAAAGATTAAAATCTTTTACAACTTTCTTATAATTTACTTTTTTCTTTTTTAAATTTCTAGACACTTTAGAAAGTTTGGATGTAATTCTTGAATTATCGGGTAAACGTGAAACCTTTTTGGACAAAACTTTAATTTCTTTTGATAAAGATTTAGGCTCACTTATCTCTAATTTATTGCTAAATTTTTTAAACTCATCTCTAAACATATAAAATTCAGTTCTTGATAATAAAATGTTAAGCAATGTTGTCATTTCGTCATACGAATTATCCATTGCTCTTCTGTATTTAATACGATTTAAATTTTCTTCTTTTATTAATTTCTGAAAATTTTTATAGGTATCAGACCAATTTTTTGGAAAATCTCTTTTTTCAATTCGAATATCATTTTTAAGTTTTTCAATTTCTGATTTTAAAAATGAAATTCTTTGTTTATCATCATTTTCAATTCTTGAAATGGTTGTTTCATTATCTTTAATAAAAGTTTCAAGTTCTCTAATATTTTTTTCTTTATTTCTTACTATTTTTAATAATGGCAAATAATTTATAGATTGATCTTGTATTTTAGCTTCAATTTCAAATGCTTTCTTTAAATTCAATAAACCACTTTCAATTGTATTAATCGAGTTTGTAATTGTATTGTAATAATTCTTTGGCAATGAGGACAAATCAGCTTTAGATAAATTAGTAACTGAGAGTTTTGTTAAACCATTAGAATATAATACATTCTCTTTCATATATTTTTCTGTACACAATTGTAATTTTGGATTCTTAGGAGGAGGAGATGTTTCTGAAAGAAAATTTAGTCTATTTGGTAAGTAGTTTACTAAAAAAGGGTATGAGCCCACGACTGCTAAAGCTATTAATTGTAAAGTTATGAATGGCACAACACCTTTATACATTTGGATAGTCTTGACTGCTTTTGAAGCAACACCTCTTAAATAAAACAAAGCAAAACCAAAAGGAGGAGTTAAAAAAGAGGTCTGAATATTTAGGCCAATCATTACCCCTAACCATACAGCCGTTATATTTGCTGAGGGATCCGCAAGTAAAATAGGAGCGACAATTGGCACAACTACAACTGCAATTTCTATAAAATCTAGGAAAAAACCCAGTATAAAAATTACTATCATTACAATAACAAATTTTGACCAAAAACCACCAGGCAAAGAATTTAAATATTCTTTTACAAGTTCTTCTCCTCCAAACGCCCTAAACGCAGCTGTAAGCATAGCAGCACCTAAAAGAATGATAAAAACTAAGGAAGTTGTTTTGGCTGTTTCCATCATTACACCTTGCATAGTATTATTTAGCTTAAACAGTCTCCAACTGCTCCATCCAAGAGCAAATAATAAGATAAAAGATCCTAAAACACCTATGAAAATACCTATTTTGTCCTCAAACGTATTTATAAGTTTTATATTCATTGTATAATTGCTGACTGCATATGCCAAAAGTAATATTGCAATTAAAACTAAGATTGCTGGATACAAAGAGGATTTTTTTCCTTCTGTTTGCCTGTAACCAGCCATTATAATAGCACCGGCTGCACCTATTGCGCCAGCCTGGTTCACAGTGGCAATTCCAGTAATAATTGATCCTAACACTAATATAATTAGCGTTAGTGGAGGTATTAATATCAACATTACATTTAGCCAGAATTTTTTGTCCATTTTCCCTTCATATGGAACTGAGGGGGCACTTTTAGGTGAAACAAAAGCTAGTAATAGAATAAAAAGCATATATATGCCTACAAGCAAAATACCTGGAAGAAAAGCACCTAAAAACATTTCTCCTGCGCTAGTAGAAACAACATCAAATACTGATGGCATTGATATTTGTCCTGTCGCTTCTTTATAAAGAGCTTTTCTCATAGTGCTAGCTTGATCCGAGGCTGTTGCAAGTTGATCAGCTAAAATAATTAAAACAATAGATGGAGGAATAATTTGTCCTAAAGTTCCAGATGCAGCTATTGTTCCAGTAGCAAGAGGTGCAGAATATTTATTTCTAAGCATAGCTGGCAACGATATTAATCCCATTGCTACAACGGTTGCACCAACAATTCCAGTTGTAGCCGCCAGTAATGCTCCAACAAAAACAACTGAAATTCCTAAACCCCCACGAACAGGTCCAAAAAGTTGTGCCATGGTTACTAACAAATCTTCAGCAATTTTAGATCTTTGTAGCATTAAGCCCATAAAAATAAACAAAGGTATGGCTATTAATGTGTCTCTTTCAACCTCCCAATAAACACCTCTCAGGTTTGTAACTCCGGCAGACAACCATTCAGATGCCCCACCAGAATAAAAATATGCATCCGTGTTATTTTCAAATAAATATCCAAAAAGAGCAGCAACACCTATAGAAATTATAGCTGAACCAGGTAAAGCAAAAGCAACTGGGAAACCTGATCCAAGAGAAATAGCCATCAAAATTATTAATAATGCTAAAAATAAAAGTTCCATTGACTAATTTCCTAACTGATCTTCTATAATTCGTTTACCTTTTTCACCATGATAATCAGCAAGAGATTCAAAAAAATAACTTATAAATTGAATCAGCATTGTTAAACCAAAAATACCTAAAAACATAGCGAGATGGTATTTTATAAACATACCTACACTACCCTGTTGTGTTATTTCAAAATTTAGTACTGGACTATTAATTATTGATTGTTTCCCGTTAAATCCTATAAAGATGATTGTTAATGAGGTGGATACACCAAGAGTTATCGATCCAATTGAATTAACAAGACCTTTTGTTCTGTCTTTAAGTCCTTGATATAAAATATCTACCCTAACATGACCTTCATCATAAAGAGTATATGCAGATGCAAATAAAAATAATCCCGCATACCAATAACGTACAAGATCTCCCATAAATGTTTGTTCATATGAAAAAATAAATCTGGTGATAACTATAACAAGTTCACTTAACACAATTAAAAGAGATAACCAGTGAAAACCTAATGTTCTTGTAAATAAGCCAATAATAAAACCAAATATAATTAACGGAATGTGTATATAAGTACCAACAAAAACGGGTCTTGTGAATTGAGCTGTAATATTTTTTGTTAGGAAAAGATCAAAGATTTTTTCAACTCTTAAGAAAGCTATTGAAATATCAACTATTCCAATTAAAAAAATTACCCAAAAACAAGAACGAATAATGTAGATATTCAAATTATGTAAAAATTTAGAATCATTTCTTAGAGACTGGTTTTTGTATTTAGGTATAAAATAAAAGACAAGACATAAGGAAAATACATAAATGACTAACTCAATTGATGAGAATAGTGAAAAACCGTTAGTCAAAGATAAAATGCCAGGAAATTGAAAGCCGACCATTAATATATTATCAATCAAAAAAGCAAATATGATCGCTAATATTGACCATCCAAATAATCGGTAATAAGTATAAATATTTTTATCCATTTATTTAATAGAGGTCAGCTCTTAGCTGACCTCTAGTTATTATTTTATGAAAGTCCTAAGACTCTATTTCTTTGGTTAACGTATGATATTTCAAACTTTGCCATCATACTTCCGCATTCTTTTAAAAATGCTTGATAAGCGTCATCTATTTCTTTAGCTAATGCAGAATGATTTCTTGTTTCTTCAAAAACTTCTGCTGCGGCCTCTCCAAATGAATCCCATACATCATCATTAAATGATTTTACCTTAGTACCATGTTCATTAATGAGTTTTGCAAGATACTCACCATTTTTAGCGCATGTTTCTTCATATTGAGCTGCATGTTCTTCCATGGAAGCAGCAGTAATGAGAGCCTTTTCATTATCTGTTAACTTACCCCAGAAACTTGCATTAAATGCTAAAGCTAGACATGAACCTGGCTCATGCATACCACCTGTGTAGTAATATTTAGCAGCTTCATAAAATTTCATGAAATAATCATTGTAAGGTCCTACCCACTCTGTAGCATCGATAGAGCCTGATACTAAATTTTCATATATTTGTCCACCTGGTAATGAGACTGGAGAAGCACCTAATTTTGACATAACTGTACCACCTAATCCAGGAATTCGCATTTTAAGTCCTTTTAGATCTTCACTAGAGTTGATTTCTTTATTAAACCATCCACCAGCTTGCGTGCCAGTTCCACCACACGGAAGTGCTTTTAAACCAAACTCACCTGACATTTTATCCCAAAGCTGTTGTCCACCACCAAACTTAATCCAAGCATTCCACTCAACAGTAGTCATACCAAATGGTACGGCTGTAAAATAAGCAAAACCAGGATGCTTACCTTTCCAATAATAATCTGCAGCAATGTAAGCTTGTGAATTTCCAGATGCAACTTCGTCAAAAACGTCAAATGCTCCAACTTTTTCACCTGCAGCAAAGTAATTGACCTTTAACTTACCTTTTGATAACTCTGTAATTCTAGCTGATAATCTTTGAGCTGATAATCCTAAACCTGGAAAATCTCTTGGCCAAGTTGACACGATATTAATTTCTTTATGGCCTCCTGCTACAGCAGGTGCAGATAATGCAGATGCGCCAGCAACACCTGCTACCACGCCAACACCAGCCTTAGATATAAAATCTCTACGTTTCATTAAACGTCCTCCCTATTAAGTAATTATTAATTTAAATTTATGCTTACATTACTACACATAATTAATGCTAATAAAAGATAATTATTACATAAAAATTAAATATATTAATTTTAATCAAAATCGCTTAAATATTGATCAATAATAATTTTATTTATTTGAAAGTTTAAAACTAATTAAAAATGGGTGGTCTTGGAAAGCCATTAGGAACCATCCTACCTGCACCACCCCTTTTACCCTGCCATGTTAATAAATCTTTTTCTGTTCTCTGACGTCCACCAGTCATTTTCCAGATTATTCCATCTTCTTTGTTAAATGTAGTTATATCAGACAATGTACCATCTTTATACCTTTGAAGTATAACACCTTTCCCTTTATTTAATTCTGGAACTTCATCTATTGGATATACTAATAGTTTTCTATTATTACCAACAACAGCAATAGTATCTCCTTCGATTTTTTTACATACTTTTGCTTTATTATTACCTTTAGAATTTAATATTTGTTTTCCAGATTTTGTCTGTGCAACAATATTAGTAGTATTAATTTTAAACCCATGGCCTGATTCAAGCGCTATAACTATATTTCCTTCAAAAAATGGAAAACAAGAGATAATTTTATTTTCTGTTTTGAGATCTATAGTAAGAGATACAGGCTCTCCAAACCCCCTTCCAGATGGAAGTTTGTTTGCAGAAACACAAAAAAACCTTCCATTGTCTGCAAAGAAAATTATCTTATCAGTGGTAAAGGCATGTATCTTAAATTTTTCTTTATCGCCTTCCCTATATTTAAGTTCGACATCATTATTTAAATGATTTTTTTGAGTTCTGATCCAGCCTTGATCAGATAAAATTATTGTTATTGGTTCTTTAGTTAAAAATTGATCTTCATCAAATTCTTCAACTAAAGGTAAGTCACTAATTTCTGTTTTTCTGGATGAAATATCTTGAAAATCTTTCTTTAGATTTTTTATGTCTGCATAAATTTCTTTCCATTGAACATTAATGTTATTTAAAATTTCATTTAGATTATTCTGTTCATTTTCTAATTTGCTGAGCTCATTTCTAAGTTCAATTTCCTCTAATTTTTTAAGTGAACGTAGACGCATATCTAAAATAGCATTAGCCTGAATTTCGTTAATCTTAAAATATGATATTAAAACAACTTTAGGATTGTCTTCTACTCTTATGATTTCAATAACTTTATCAAGATTTAAATATACAATTATATAACCATTTAAAATGTTAATTCTATTTTCAATTTGATTTAATCTATATTTACTTTTTCTCTGCAGAATGATTTGTCTATGATCTATCCAAGATTTCAGTGCTTCTTTTAAAGATTTTACACCTGGTATATTTTTATCATCAATTACATTTAAATTAAGGGAAACTCTGACCTCTAAGTCGGTTTTTTTAAAAAGTGTTTCCATAATCATTTCAGGTGATAAATTTCGACTTTTTGGCTCAATAACTATTCTAATATTTTCTGTACTTTCATCTCTTATATCAGAAATCATAGGAAGAGATTTATTATCAATAAACTCTGAGATTTTTTCTAACAATCTACTTTTTTGAACTTGGTAGGGAATTTCACTTATAATTATTTTCCATTGTCCACCTTTAATATTTTCAATATTCCATCTAGCTCTTAATCTAAAACTTCCTTTTCCATTTTTGTAAGAGCTTTCAATTGATGATTTTGGTTCAACTAAAATACCTCCAGTTGGAAAATCTGGTCCTTTTACAAAATTAGAAATCGTAGTATCAGAGGCATTTGGAAATTTAATTAAATGAAGGAGAGCGTCAATTAATTCGTAAATATTATGTGGAGGAATTGAAGTTGCCATACCTACCGCAATACCTTGCGATCCATTAGCCAATAAATTAGGAAAAGCTGAAGGCAATACAACAGGCTCTTTCCCTTCGTCATCATAAGTAACTCTAAAGTCTACCGTGTCTTTATCAATATCAGATAATAATAATTCTGCAGCCTTAGACATTCTTGCCTCAGTATATCTCATGGCAGCTGCATTATCTCCATCGATATTACCAAAATTACCCTGACCATCAACTAATGGATATCTTAATGCAAAATCTTGAGCCATTCGTACCATTGAGTCATAAATTGCAGCATCCCCATGAGGATGAAATTTTCCCATTACGTCACCTACAACACGAGCAGACTTTTTGAATGATAGGTTATGATTTAGTTTTAATTGCATCATCGCAAATAAAACTCTTCTATGAACAGGCTTTAAACCATCTCTTACGTCTGGCAAAGATCTTGATGTTATTGTTGATAATGCATATGCAAGGTATCGCTCAGAGATTGCTTTTGAAAAAGGAGTAAGGCTTATATTTTCATTTTGTAATTCTTCATTTTCCATAAAATAACTCTCTATAATTATAGTTTTTTAATCATGTTTTCTAATCTGTCTCTAGGATTTGGTAAATTCACAATTCTAGGGTCATTTATAGATAATAATAATTTATTTTTGAAGAAATAAGTTGTTATATTAAGACCCATAATAATCTCTTCATGAAGACTTAATCCAATAACTTCTGTACCTCCTAAAAACGTTGGTAATTTTAAGAGTTTAGGAGCGAATTTTCCTGCACCATCCTTAGATACTGCTTTGCCAGTTTTTGGACTTACATAAAATAAATTATTTTTTTGTCCTGTTACAGCGCATTGTTTTAAATCTAAAGAAAAACCAATTGATGATAATAATCCAATTTCCCATTTCACATACCCTTTAATCCATTGTTTATTATTTACTTCATCATTCATAACAATAACATTTAAAAAAGCCTTTGTTGCATTAAAAACTTCATAATAACTTTGTCTTTCAGGTAAAAATTTTTCTAATAAAGAACATAATGAATTTAAAGCTTGTAATTTAAGTTTTTCGTCAAAAATCTTTCCTGAAATTGAAGAAATTAGTTCAATTTTAAAGTTACCCATTTGTTCAATTATTCTGGATTTCCAATATACTTTAACTAAATTTCCAGGTTGAACACTAGATAAAATACTTTTCGTTTTATAATTATTAATCCAACCTACATAACGTCCATGTGTTTCTGTCAAAATATTTATAATCAGACCTTTTTCACCATATTTTTTTGCAGATAATATTATACCAACATCATTCCATTCAGGCATTATATTTCAAACCAATAGATGAATATTTAGATGGGTCTTCCATCCAGTTTTTTTTAAATTTTATATGCAAAAATAAATGAATTTTGCAATCTAACAATTTTTCAAGTTCTTTACGAGCCAAAGTGCCAATTCTTTTTATATTTTTACCTTGTTTTCCTAATATTATCGGTTTATAGCTTTGTTTATTGATGTATATTGTCTGCTGGATATTTATAGTTTCATCAGTATTAATTACCCATTTTTCTGTTTCAACCGTAAGATTATATGGTAATTCTTGATTAAGATTTTTAAACAACTTTTCTCTTGTGATTTCAGAAGCTAAAATTGATTGAGGTAAATCTGAAATAGTATTTTCATCATAAAAAAAAGAGTGCTCTGGCATTTTTATTGCTAAATATTCTAATAGCTTGCTACAACCACTTCCATTTTTTGCAGAAATCAAAAATGTTTCTTCAAAGTCATATAAATTTTTAATTTCAGAAATTTTTTTGAGAAGTATTTCCTTAGGCAACAAATCAATTTTATTTAAAACTAAAATTACATCTGGTTTTATTTGAAAAATTTTTTTAATTATTTCTTTAGTGTTATTATCTATTTTTTTTAAAACATCATGAATAAAAACTACTTTATCAGTTAATTTTAACTCGGACCATGCAGCTGTTACCATGGCTTTTTCAAATCTTCTTTTTGGTAAAAAAATACCAGGTGTATCAACAAAAATTATTTGAGATTTCAATTTTTTGGTCAAATGAAAATTATATATCCCTCTAATACAAAATCTAGTAGTTTGCACTTTATGAGATACTATAGAAATTTTTCTGCCAACTAATTTGTTGATAAGAGTAGATTTACCTGAGTTTGGAATTCCTACTAAATTAACAAACCCTGATTTCAAGTCTATTTTTTCCAAATTAATTATATACCACTTTTATCTATTAACTCTAAATTTTTATAATATTTAATAATTTTGTTGCCGCAGCTTCTTCAGCTTTTTTTAAATTAGCACCTGTTGCAGAAACTACATCATGATTTTTAACATATACAGAAACTTCGTAAATGGGTTGATGTTCATTTCCAGATTTATTTAAAATACTATATTTGGGTAGAGTATTATATTGATTTAAACAATATTCTTGAAGTATGGATTTAGGATGTTTTTCGGGTTTGGAATAAATAAAATCTTTGTCAATGAGATTGTTTATTATAAAACTTTTACAATTTTTTAATCCTGTATCAATGTATATTGCTCCAATTATTGATTCAACAACATCACTCAATATAGATTTGTTGTTTTCTAAATTATCACCTTTTTGTGTCTTCAAAAATTTTGAAAGGTTTATTTTTTTAGCATAATTAAATAGATTATCCTGGTTAGCAAATTTTTGAAAATAATTATCTAAAACACCCTCTCTGGCTTCAGGAAAAATTTTTAAGAGATATTCTGATAATACCAAACCTAAAACTCTATCACCGAGAAACTCTAATCTTTCGTAATTTTTTTTATCAATTTTTAATTTATTTTTTTGAAAACTAGAATGTGTTATAGCCTCTTCTAACAAAGCAATATTTTTAAACTTGTAATTAATCTGTTTTTCTAATTTACCTATACACACTATTCTATAGCCTTGCCAATTCTTGAAAATCTTATTGCTTTGTGCCACTTCCAAATTTCAAAAATTGAAGCTGAACTATTATGAGAGAAAAAAATAATTTCAGCTTTCCCAATTAAATTTTTCCTTGGAACAAAGCCAACCTCAGGTGTTCTACTGTCCCTACTATTGTCTCTATTATCACCCATGAAGAAAAAATGGTTTGGTGGCACTTTGAATAAAATTGTATCGTCAAATGGATCATTATCACTAGCCTCAATTATCTGATGTGATTTTGATCCTTCAAAAACCTCATCATATTGTGTGAAAACTTTTTCATCACCAAATACGTTTTTCATTATCCCTATATTTGTTTTAATCCTTTTAGCTTTTTTTGAATTAATATAAAGAATGCCTTCTTTAACTTGTACTGTATCGTTTGGAAGTGCAACCAACCTTTTGATATAATCAATTGTTTCATCTCCTGGCTTTCTAAAAACAATAACATCTCCTCTTTGTGGAGTTTTATATAATACTCTATCTTTTATTGGTCCCAATCCAAATGGGAAACTATATTTTGAATAACCATATGAGTATTTCGACACAAATAAATAATCACCAACCAATAATGTTGGTATCATAGAACCTGATGGAATATTAAATGGTTCAAAAAAAATAGAGCGAAAAAAAATTGCTATTGAGCCAGCTATCAAAAGTGTCTTAGTTAACTCTTTAAAGGAATTCTTCATAAAATATACTCCAAAGGTATGTGTTCTCTAAATAATTTACTTTATGCAATAGCTAAACATAAGGAGCAAGTGAAATCACAACAAAAGCAATAACAAATGGAGGGTCATCTGACAAAGAAATATCAAATTTTAATTTAGCCTTTAAATTTTTCTCTTTTTTTTCAATAAATTGTTTTGTTTTACCCGAAAAAAATAAATATGGCCTACCATTGATATCATTTAGTATTTCTATTTCTTTAAAAAACAGTCCCTCGCCTCTTGTAGGACTTAGGGCCTTCCAAGTTGCTTCTTTTGCTGAAAACCTTTTTCCAAAATAATTTATAGTGTTTTTTAATTTACTCTTTGAAATTTTAATCTCATTCTTCCCATAAATACGATCAATAAATTTTTGATCATATTTATTTATAATTTTGTTGAGTCTTTCTAAATTTAAAATGTCTGTTCCAATTCCAATAATCATTTAATCGTTTCTGAAATTATTTTACGCATTTTTAATATTGAATTTTCTAACCCTTCAAAAATAGAATTTGCTATAATAAAATGTCCTATATTTAATTCAACAATATCATTTATAGATACAATTGAACTTACATTATCATAAGTTAAGCCATGACCGGCATGACAATTTAAACCCAATTTATTTGCAAAAGTAGTGCTGTCAGTAATTTTTTTTAATTCTAATTCAACATTATTTTTTTTTAAGAAGGCATTTGCGTAACTACCAGTATGAAACTCGATTGTTTTTACACCTAATTTTTGAGTGGCAATTAATTGATCTTTATCTGGATCAATAAAAAAAGCTATGTTTATATTATGATTAGAGAATGATTTAAGAATTTTTTTTAATTTATCAAAATTATTTACTACATCTAAACCGCCTTCAGTAGTAATTTCCTGTCGATTTTCGGGAACAAAGCATACAAATTTAGGCTTATATTCAATCGCAATATTAACCATTTCTGAGTTTGCTGCAATTTCAAGATTAACAGGAATATTAATAATATTCAAAATATCCTCTAAATCCTTTTCATTGATATGTCTCCTATCTTCCCTTACATGAACAGTCACTAAATCTGCACCAGATTTTTCAACAATTTTTGCAGCTTCTGAAACTTCTGGATAATTTTCTCCACGAGCATTCCTCAATGTAGCAACATGGTCAATATTTATGCCTAACCTAACATATCTTTTCATTACAATATCCTTTTGTTTTTTTTATTTCTTCTTTTTTTGAACGAAGCAACAAAACTATAAATAACATAGTAAGTTATTATCCAAACCAACGGCGCTATAATAATACCACCTACAAGCATTGGAAAAAAGATCTCATATGTTTGGTTCACTATCATGTCAAAATTTATTTCATGAGTTATTTTCTGTAACTTAATATTTGTGAGATAAGTACCAATTTTATATATTAATCCCCAAATAAACGGAAAAGTTATAGGATTTCCAACTACTGTTCCAATCAATGCAGCTATAAAGTTACCCCTTATCAAATAAGCAAAAATTACAGCTAAAACAAAATGAAATCCGAGAAGAGGTGTAAAAGAAACCATAGCGCCACATGCAAAGCCTGAAGAGATAGCATAATTAGAGTCAGGCAAACGAGCTAATCTTAATTTATAATAAGATATGACCCTTTTAACCTTAATTAATAAATTTCTGTAATAAAAATTAAAATTAATTATATAAATACCCCACCTAATCCTTACCTCTTTGTACACTTTCTACAAAATGAGACAACCTTATTGCTGCGATTATTTGATTTAAATGATTTAAGTTTCTGACTTCTAAATCAATATTAAATTTATAAAAATCTAAGTCTCTTGAAACCACTTGGATGTTAGATATATTTCCTTCATTTAAACTTATTATTTTAGTAACGTCTGCTAGACTTCCAGGCTCATTTGACAAAATTGTTACCAGACTACCTTTATGAAAAGATTCACCCTCTCTTTCCCATGAAATTTCAAGCCATACCTCAGGCATATCATTAAATTTCTCTAGTGCAAAACAATCTAAAGCATGAACAGTAATCCCTTTCCCAGTAGTTACAATTCCAACAATCCGTTCACCCGGCAGTGGATGACAACAATGTGCATAATGCGTAGCCATCCCAGAAATCAAACCCTTAATCTTCATAGTTTCTTGTAAATGCGGTTTTTTTAATATTGGTAATTTATTTTTTAAATTTTCTTTTTCTGGATATAAAAAGTTTAACACATCTCTAGATTTTATGTTTCCTTTTCCTATTTCAATCAACAATTCTTCTAAGTCAGAAAGACCAAATGCATTAATAACTTTAATTAAACTTTTTTCATGCATTATTTTATTTTGTTGTCTATATTCTTTTTGCAATAATGCAGTACCTAATTGTAAAAATTCTTTTATCTCTCTATTTCTAATGAATCTTTTTATTGCTGATTTAGCCTTTCCAGTGATACATATTTCTATCCATTTTGGATCTGGAAACCCACTTTTAGAGGTTAAAATTTCTACTTGATCACCATTTTTAATTTCTGTTGTTATCAATCTATTCTTATTATTTATTTTTGCACCTACTGCAGAATTGCCAATTTCAGAATGAACAGCGTACGAGAAGTCAATTGCGTTTGCTCCTTTTGGTAAAATTATTAAATTCCCCTTTGGCGTAAAACAAAAAATTTGGTCATTATACATTTCTAACTTTGTATTTTCTAAAAACTCTTCAGGCTCAGTACTCTCCTCAATAATTTGAATTAACTCTCTAACCCACTTATATTTTATGCCTTCAGACCATTTTTTCCCCTCTTTATATATCCAGTGTGCAGCAACTCCATTAAGAGCAAATTCATTCATAATGGAAGTTCTTATTTGTACTTCTATTCTTGTTTTCTTTGGGCCAATTAAGCTTGAATGAAGTGATTGATATCCATTTCTTTTTGGAGCGGAAATATAATCCTTAAAACGCCCCATTATTGCAGTATATTCTTGATGCAATAATCCTAGACTTTTATAACAGCTAGGAACATTATCAACAATAACTCTGAATGCCATTATATCAGACAGTTGGTCCATACTTAAATTTTTATATTGCATTTTTTTCCAAATTGAATAACTGCTTTTAATTCTGCCAGTTATCAAACAATTGATATCATTTTTTTTTAAAAGAGTTTCAATTTCATTAGTAATGTATGGTATGTTCAATTCATCTTGAGAATATATTAATTTTAGACGTTTTAATATTGAGTCACGAGTTTCTGGTTTCAAAACAGCAAAACATCTATCTTCTAATTCTCTCTGTATAGCATTAATTCCTAAACGTTCAGCTAGTGGAGCAAAAATCTCTAAGGTCTCAAAACAAATTTTAGACCTTTTTGTATCGTTTTTAATGCCATCAATAGTTCTAATATTATGTAATCTGTCAGCTAATTTTACCAACAAGACCCTAATGTCATCAGAAGATGCCAACAAAAGCTTTCGAAAATTTTCAGCTTGAGCAAATCCAAATTTTAAATCTAACTTTGATAGTTTAGTAACTCCGTCAACAAGTTTTGATATTTCAGATCCAAATTCATCTTCAATATATTTTAAAGTAAATTCGCTATCTTCAACTACATCATGAAGAAGTGCTGTAATAATCGTAGATGTGTCTAATCTCATATTAACTAAATAATCAGCTACAGCTAAAGGATGAGTAAAATAAGCTTCACCACTGCCTCGAAATTGATTTGCATGTGCTTTTTTTGATAAATTATATGCTTTCTTAATTGCACTCAATGAAGCTAAGTTATCATATTTAGATATTTTTTTATAGAGACGAGATGCTGTAATGATCATTACACTACAATATATTATAAAAGATTACTAATCTAGATTAAATGAGTAACAAATTAAAAATTTTAATCTTCGTTTTTAATAATTTCTTCGGAGATGTCCTCAAAAGAACCCTCATCTTCTTGTGTGGTTTTATTAATAACAAGATCATTATTAATATTAGTCTCTGGGTTTGATTCATTTAAATAAGCAGCAAATTCTTCTTCCAAAGATGCTTCTTCCTCAATTTCATTATCTTCTTTAATTAAATTTTTTTGCATAGAACGTATAAATCTTTCTTGCAAGGTTTCGGCATCAACTGCTTCAGAAGCAATTTCACGCAATGAAACAACTGGGTTTTTGTCATTGTCTCTATCTACCTCAATTTCAATACCATTTGAAATTTCTCTAGAGCGCTGTGCTGCAGCTATAACAAGATCAAATCTATTAGGTATTTTTTTTACACAATCTTCAACAGTTACACGTGCCATAATATTATATCTCCATACTTTTCATGAGTTATTTAAGTAATATACAATAAAAAATCAAACTAAAATTTCTTTTTCATTAAAAATTTTAATATTTTGATTATGTAAATTTTTTAAAATCTTATTAATATTTATTTTTAAAATTGGATGTACCCAGGTTTTGTCTAGTTCGGCTAGTGGTTCCATTACAAACCTTCTTTGATGAGCCCTTGGATGAGGAATAACAATTTCTTTATTTATTATTATTTTATTGGAATAATCAATGAGATCTAAATCTATTATCCTAGCCTCATTTACCATCCTTCTTTTTCTACCAAGTTTATGTTCTATTTCATGCAATGATTTTAAAACATCTAACTCATTTAAGTTTGTATCTGCAAGAACTATACAATTGAAAAAATTTGGCTGATCACTTTTTGGAATTGGTTCAGTTTCATACCAGCTTGACTGATTAGTAACATTAATTAAATAATCTTTGAAATAGCTGATTGCCTTCATCGCAACCTTAATTGGATGAACTCCTTCCTCAGACTTTAAATTACCACCAATACCAATTATTATTTTTTTATTTTGCATAAATTGATATAGAACTTAAGTATTTAAAAATACAAGGTTTAATTATTATTTTTTAAAATTCTATGTTTTTCTCTATCCCAATCTCGTTTTTTAATTACCTCTCTTTTATCAACTTTCTTTTTACCCTCCGCAATTCCTAAAGATATTTTAGCCAAACCTTTGTTATTGAAATATAAACTTAAGGGGACAACTGTACATCCATCTTTATTTATTTGTCCTAAAATTTTATCTCTTTCTTTTTTATGTACTAAAAGACGCCTCACTCTTTTAGGATCATGATTTTGACCAGATGCTGCTAAATTGTATTCTGGAATATTTGAATTTACTAAAACGATTTGTCCAAATTCATTAGTTGCATATGATTCGTTAATACTAGCCCTACCAAGTCTTAAACTTTTAACTTCACTGCCTAACAAAACTATTCCAGCTTCTACAGTATCAATTATTGAAAAATCAAATTTAGCACGTCTATTTTCTGCAATTCTACCTTGAGAAATAGCTTTGTTTATTTTTTTTTTATTCATTCAAAACACAAGTATTTATAGTAATCCAGCTTTTCCAAGAGCGTCTTTTACATATGTTTTACTTACTTCTTCAATTTCTACAATTGGAAGTCTAGCCTCAGAAGAACATAAACCTAATAGTGATGCAGCATATTTAAGTGGACCTGGACTTGTTTCATAAAATAACGCATCGTGCAGAGGCATTAGTTTTTTATTTATTTCTTGTGCAGTTGAGATATCACCTTGTTTCCATGCATTATGCATCCTTGAAAGTAATTTAGGAGCAATATTTGATGTAACAGAAATACAACCATGCCCCCCTGCAGCTAAATAAGCCAATGCCGTACCATCTTCACCAGATAATTGAATAAAATCGTCACCGATTATATTTTGCAGTCTTGTGGGTCTTGCTAAATCAGCAGTTGCATCTTTTACACCTACAATTAGTTCATTTTTAGCTAGCTTAGCCATTGTGGAATCATTCATCTTTATTACAGAACGACCTGGTATATCGTAGATGATTATTGGCTTATTAGAATTTTTAATAAGTTCATTATAGTGAGCAATTAAGCCTGACTGGGTAGGTTTGTTATAATAAGGCGTAACAACTAACAAACCGTCAGCACCAGCTGAACATGCGTGTTTTACAAAATCAACAGCTTCGTTCGTAGAATTTGAACCTGCACCCGCTATAATTGGAACTCTTCCATTTGACTGATCTATACATACTTCAACAAGCTTTTTATGTTCATCATGAGATAAAGTGGGTGACTCACCAGTTGTTCCTACTGGAACTAAGCCATTTGTACCATTTTCTATTTGAAAATCTATTAATTTTCTAAAAGCATCAAAGTCTACTTTATTATCTTTGATTGGCGTTAATAAAGCAGTGTAAGAACCATGAAATAACATATAAAACCTCGTCAAAAAAAATGATTTGTTTATCATACTCATGTCATTTAAATTTAACAAGATATAGAATAAAATAATCTAGGAAAATATTAATGGTTAATAATAATGTTACATTCAATTCTATTTTAGAAGCATCTAAGAGGTTAGAAGGGAAAATTGTAAGAACACCTATTTTACAATCAAAATATATTAATGAAAAATTAGAATCTAATATTTTTGTGAAAGCTGAAAATCTTCAGACTATTGGTGCATTTAAATTTAGAGGCGCCATGAATTCTCTACTTCAGCTTCCATCAGATATTAAGAAAGTTGTAGCATGGTCAAGTGGTAATCATGCACAAGCTGTTGCTGCTGCATCAAAAATAACGGGTCGCCAAGCAACAATCGTAATGCCAGAAGATTCTCCAAAGGCAAAATTAAATGGAACAGCTTTTTGGGGTGCAATAATTGTAAAGTATGATAGGAACAAAGAAAATAGAGAAGAAATTGGAAAAAAAATAGCTAAGGATATAAATGCCAAGATTATTCCACCCTTTGATGACGAAAAAGTAATAATTGGACAAGGAACTGCTGGTATAGAATGTATTGAACAATTAAATGAAATCAATGTTTCACCAGACATTGTTTTATGTTGTTGCGGAGGTGGTGGTCTTATTGCTGGTATAAGTACAGCAATAAAAGAAAAATTTCAAAATGCTAAAATATATTCTGTTGAACCAGAAAATTTTGATGATACCAAAAAATCACTTAAAGAAAATTCTATAATTCCAAATTCTATGAAACATAATTCTATTTGCGATGCACTTTTAGCTGATAAACCAGGAAAAATTACTTTTAAAATTAACAAATTAAATCTAACATCTGGTTTGTCAGTTTCTGATAAAGAAGCTTTAATTGCAATGAAAACAGCATTTGAATATCTTAAGATTGTTCTCGAACCTGGCGGTGCAGTTGCGCTAGCAGCTGCTATATTTAAAAAAATAGATATAAGAGATAAGAATGTTCTAGTAATTGCATCTGGAGGAAATGTTGATAAAGATATTTTTGAAAATTGCTTAAACCAACAAGCAATTTAAAATTATTCTATTAAATAATTAATAACGTTTTCAATCTTAGGTCTTCTTCTTTCAACTGGCTCTTTTTCTTTATGTCCAATGTAAATGAAACCAGCCAGTTTATCAGTTTCCGGGATTCCACCAACTACCTTTATCATTCTATCATTGTAAGAATACCACTCTGTTAACCACTGAGCGGCATAACCTAAAGATTGAGCGGCAACAAGTATATTTGAACATACTGCTCCAGTAGATAATTCCATCTCCCATGATGGTATTTTAGGATGTGAAACAGGTTTAAATAAAACTGCTATCACAGCACTGGCTCTTAAAAATCTATTTTTTTCAAAATCTATTTCTTCTTCTGTAGCCTCAGGATTTTTGAGAATATATTCAGGAGCTAAAATTTCTTTTCCTATCCTATATCTTGCTTTGTCTTTTATAACAGTTAAAGACCAAGGATTTAAAGCACCATGATCAGGCACTCTGATACCGCACGCTAAGATGTCATTTAGATCACTTTCATTAATATGACCTGAAATCATTGTTTTTGCAGTAGTAGATCTTCTAGTTTTAAGAAAATTTATTATTTCATACATTTAATTTAACAAAAATAAAGCTTTACTTGTAAAGTGTTATAATACAAATGTTACTATCAATGCCATACTTTTTAAAAATTAACAATGTATAATGACCCAACAATAGTAATTGTAATAATATTAGCAGTAATGGCTGGAGGGCTTATTAAAGGTACTATTGGATTTGGGATGCCTATGGTAGCTTTGCCTTTAATTGCATTCGCAGTTCCAGTAACAACAGCTATGATTTTACTTTGTGCTCCTATTTTTTTAACTAATTTTTTACAAATAAAATTTAAACAAGGTGTTAGTAGCTATAGGTTTTTGCCAATGTTTTTATTTCTTGTTGTAGGGCTGATTGTAGGTGCAAGGCTGATACTTGAAATAAATATAAATACAATTACCCAAATAATCGCGATTTTAATAATATTTGCGGCTATAATTAATTGTTTTGGTTTTAAAATTAATAATAATATCAATAAAAAACACGAAAGAATAATCACATCTTTTATTGGTTTTGGATCAGGAATATTAGGAGGATTATCAACTATCTACGGACCACCGATGTTAGCTTATTTGGTTGCAGTAGACTTACCAAAAGAGAAATTTGTAAGAACAGTATCAACTATGTACTTTATAGGTTCTTTTCCATTATACGGATCATTGATTTATTATGGATTTGCTACAAAACAAGATCTTATTATGAGCTTGTTATTGATTATACCCGCTTTAATAGCCCAACAAATAGGCACAAGAGTAAGGGATAAAATTAATCAAAAACAGTTTAGAAACTGTATTCTAGTAACTTTAGTTATTCTTGGTATAATGCTTTTTGTTAAAACAATATAAATAAATTATTTTTTTAAAATAGGAACTAACTTTAAGCTTAGTGATATAAATGGTCCTATGAAAATTGCAAAAATAATTGTTCCAATGCCAAAAGTACCTCCTAAAAGCCAGCCCAAAAAAACTACCAAAAATTCTATGCCGAAACGAATGAGGGTAATAGGTTTGTTATAGTTTTTAGCAATTCCAGTCATTAAACCATCTCTAGTCCCAGGACCAAGGTTAGCAATTAAATAAATTCCACTTCCAAAAGCAACTATAAATGTTCCCAAAATAGATAAAAACAAAGGATTAAAGATTTCATTGAAAAATTGAATTAATGGTATTAAACCACCCATCGTTAATGCAATTATAATTATGTTCATGATAGTACCTAATCCAGGTTTAAGTTTTAACGGAAACCATAAAATTAATACTGCACAACTTATATAAAACGTGGATAAACCAACACCAATGTCAAATTCCTTAGCAATACCCTCGGCTAAGACTGTCCATGGTGTAACGCCATTTTGAGAAATTACTAATATACTTTCACCTAAACCAAATAGAAACAAACCGAAACATAGTAAAAAAAAAGTTTCTAATTTTGGGGTGATATTATCAGGTTTATGTGAACTCCAAGTTGTTTTAGGAACTAAAGTTATCAAAAAAATTTTTGAAATTAGTTTCAAATTTGATTTCAACAACTTACCAATTGAATTTTTTATCTAAATTTTATATTTGATCTATTTAATTCTTTAATGCTCGTACATCCCATTAGTTTCATATCTCTTTCAATTTCACTCCGATATAAACCTAAAGCCTTTTCAACACCCTTTTGACCAGCTGCAGCTAATGCATATAAGTATAACCTTCCACCGGAGCAAGCTTTTGCACCTACCGATAATGCTTTTAATATATGAGTACCTCTTTGGATTCCACCTTCACAAATGACATCAATTTTATCACCTACAGCATCAACAATTTCAGCTAATTGATCAAAAGGTGCTCTAGCTCCATCTAATTGACGACCACCATGATTTGAAACCATTATACCAGTACATCCAATATCGACCGCTTTTTTGGCATCTTCAACACTCATTATACCTTTAAGTGCAAAATGACCACCCCACTTTGAACTTAAACGTTCAGCATCTTTCCAATTCATAGACTGGTCTAACATTGATGAAAAATAATTTCCTATAGAAGTTGCTGTGTTAGTTCCTTCACTTACATGATCTTGTAATTGTGGTAATTCAAATTTAGGTTTTGTTAAATAATTTATTGCCCACATAGGCTTAGATGCAAAACTAAATAAGCTAGCTAGGGTTAGTCTTGGTGGAGATGTAAAACCAGTTCTGAGATCTCTTTCTCTATTGCCTCCTGTGATTGTATCTACAGTAAGAGCCAAAACATCAAATTTAGCTGCTTTAACCCTCTCAAGCATACTGTCATTAAGTCCCCTATCTTTATGAAAATAAAATTGAAACATCTTAGGTGTTGAAACAATAGAAGATATCTCTTCAACACTCACTGTACCTAATGAAGAAACCCCAAACATAGTTCCAAATTTTTGTGCTGCTTTTCCAACAGCTCTTTCTCCATCATAATGAAATAATCTTTGTAAAGCAGTTGGAGCACAATAAAATGGTAAATCTAATTTTTTTCCAAAAACAGTGGTAGATAAATCAACATTTTCAACCCCTCTAAGTACATTTGGTATTAAATCAGCATCATTATAAGCAGCTGTATTTCTATTATAAGTAACCTCATCATCTGCCGCACCATCTATGTAGTGAAATATAGGTGAAGGAAGTCTTTTTCTAGCTAGTTTTCTAAAATCTTGAAAGTTATGACAATCGTTTAAATTCATTAAATTTCCTTTACATGAAATGAAGTAGTAACTATTTTGAAGTAATAATTTTTAATAATTTTACTAGTAGTTACATAAATATAAGTTTTTTAAATTTTGTCTATGTAAATTTTAAATGGAAAATAAATGAACCAAATTAAAAGAGTTGAAATACACGAATTTACTCACTCAGCAACAAATTTAGGTCTATTGACTAATGCAAACACAATTGGAGCAGTTGGATATTCTAAAGGCCAATCTATTAAATTGGATAAGTTTGCTGTTGTAATAGAGACTAAAGATGGATGTAGAGGTGAGTACGTTACTCACTGGGGAGGCAATCAAGTAGCTTGCGCACAAGCTAAAATGTTGGCACCCAAATTATTAGAATATAATGCAGAAGAAAGAGAAAAAATATACGACGACTTTAAAAGAGAACTTAGGCAATTTGACCACATGGGTCATGGCCCATTAGATATTGCATTGTGGGATTGGGCTGGCAAGAAATTAAATTGTTCAATTGCTGTATTATTAGGAAGTTATAGAAAATATCTTAAAGCATATGCAAGCACATATCATGGTGACAGAAATGGTGGATTAGATAGCAAGGAAGCTTTTGCTAATTTTGCTGAGCAATGTTTTGATATGGGTTACAAAGCCTTCAAAATACATGGATGGCATGAAGGAGATGCAAAAGAAGAGGCAGAAAATGTTTTACACGTAGCAAAAAAAGTTGGAGATAAAATGACTTTAATGCTTGACCCAGCATGCCAACTAAAAACTTTTGCCGATGCACATTATGTTGGCAAAGCTTGTGATGAAGCAAATTTCTTTTGGTTAGAAGATCCATATAGAGATAGTGGTGTGTCTGCTTTTTCACATAAACGTCTTAGGGAAATGTTAAAAACTCCAATATTGCAAACAGAACATATTAGAGGATTAGAAACCAAATGTGATTTTCTTATTGCTGGAGGAACTGACTTTCTTAGATCTGATCCAGAATATGATATGGGCATAACTGGAGCAATAAAAATTTCACATTTAGCAGAATCTTTTGGTGTAGATGTTGAAATCCATGCATGCGGCCCTGCTCACAGGCATGTAATGGCTGCTACTAGAAACACAAATTTTTATGAAGTTGCTCTAGTTGGTCCAGATTGCCCTAATACAATGGCTCCAGTATACACTTGTGGCTACAGTGATATGATTGATTGCATAAATAACAATGGCTTTGTACCAGTACCTGATGGAATTGGATTGGGTGTTAAATATGATTGGGATTTTATTAAAACTAACACAACCAACGTAACTGTTTTTGAGTAATAAAATGATAAAAAATGATTTATTAATTGTTCTTGGCAACCAATTGTTTACACTTGAACATATTAAAAAAACTAAAGTCAGCATGGTTTTTATGGCTGAGGATTTTGGTCTAACTACAAATCATAAACATCATAAATTAAAAATTTTAATGTTTTTGTGGTCAATGAGGCAGTATAGGGACAATCTTATTAAAAATGGTTACACTGTATTTTATCATTCAATTGATGAAGAAAGTTTCCATGATAAGTATGAAGATAAGTTACTTAAAGTAATTAAAGATAATGATATCGAAAAATTAAAATATTTTGAAATTGAAGACAATGATTTTGAAGATAAAATTGTTAATTTTATAAATAAACAAAATATTGATAAAGAAGTAATTCAAACTCCAATGTTTCTCACTTCAAGAAAAGAATTTTTTGAGTTCGCTAAAGAACAAAAAAAATTAATCCGCATGGCAAGTTTTTATCAAAAAATCAGAACTAAAATGAATATTCTTATTGATGAGAATAATAAACCAATTGGAGGAAAATGGTCTTATGACGAGGATAATAGAAAAAAAATTCCCAAAAATACTTTAATACCAAAAATACCTAACATTAATAATAGGCATGATATCAATGATTTAAAGTCTATTATTAATGTAAAATTTAAAAATCATCCTGGTTTAGTAAATAACTTATGGATGCCAACAAACAGAGATGAGTCATTAAATTGGTTAGATGAATTCTTTAAAGAAAAATTTATCAAGTTTGGAGATTACGAAGATGCTGTAGTTTCGGAAAATAATTTTCTTTTTCATAGTGCAATTAGCCCAATACTTAATATGGGACTTTTAACACCTAAAGAAGTAATTCAAAAAGCGTTAGATTTTGCAAAGTTAAATTCAATTCCTATCAATTCCTTAGAGGGTTTTATTCGGCAAATTATTGGATGGAGAGAATTTATTAGAGGCATATACCATTACAAAGGTGAAGAAGAACAAACTTCTAATTTTTGGAAACATGATCGAAAATTAACTACTGATTGGTATGAAGGCACAACTGGGATAACACCATTAGATGACGCAATTAAAGATTGTATAAAATATGGTTACACACATCACATACCAAGGTTAATGATTATTTGTAATATAATGAATCTGTCAAAAATAGATCCAAATGAAATATATAAATGGTTTATGGAAATGTTTGTAGATTCCTCAGATTGGGTAATGGTTCCTAACGTTTATGGAATGGGTACATTCGCAGATGGTGGAATATTTGCAACAAAACCTTATTCCTGTGGCTCTAATTATATTTTAAAAATGAGTAATTATAAAAAAGATGAATGGTGCGATATAGTTGATGGATTATATTGGATATTTATGAAAGATAATATAGCTTTTTTTAAAAGCAATCCAAGGCTTGCAATATTGGTTAAATCATTGGAGAGAATGAATGAGAATAGAAAACAAATAATATTTGAAAAAGGAAATGATTTCATTGAAAAAAAGACTTTGATTTAAATTATTGAAGTTTAATTCTCAAGATTTTATAAAATGAGGAATTAATTTTAATTTTTTTTTCGAAAATTTTCTTTATTTCTCCCCAAGAACATTTGATATAACAATAGAGCTTCAGTTACATTTTTTAACCATTCTAATGGATACAAAAAACCATAATTGATAATATCACCACCAAACATAATTAAAAAAAAATTTAAAGAAAAATATGTTAAGAAAAAATATTTCCCAATAGGAACAAAAAAATAGATTAAAATCAGACTAAAAAGTGAAAAAAAAGACATAAATATTGTAGCATAGAATTCAAATTTACCATCTAATAATACTGATGTATACCCAGGGTTTATAAAACGACTGATACCATAATATTTTTCAAAATCAAAAATACTTGGAATTAGAACTGTCAATATCACTGTAAAAACCATTAATAAAATAATTCTTCTAAAAAATAATTTATTAACATCTACTTTTTCATTAATCATTATCAAACCTTATTCAATTTTACCAATTTAAAGACGCGAGGCAAATACATCGTTAAAAATATCCCCCTAGAAATTAAAAATAAAAGAAAACAAGAATATAAGCCTTTTAAATCTAAATTGCTTTCAAAACAATATTCTAAAATAATGAAAAAAATGAATGATGAAAATATTATACAATTACGCATTTCTTTAGCTAATGTTGAGCCAATAAAAATTCCATCTAGTTGAAAAGCCAACATAGATATAAATGGTGTGATAACAACTAATCCCCATAATTCGAATGTCAAATCTTGCAATGCGCTTATATCTGTAAAAAAAGAAATTAAATAAAATTCCAAAAAATACAATACAATACCAATAATTATTGAAAAAAATAAAGCAAATTCAGTTGTAATTCTTATAGCCTTATAAATATTTCTTTTATTTTGAGAACCGATAGAAACTCCTACACAAGATTCTGCAGAGTGTGCAAACGCATCTAACGAGTATGATGACAAACTAAAAATTACTAATAAAATTTCAATAGTAGCAAGCTCATCAACACCAATATGACCTGCTTTTTTGATTATGTATGCTTGTACTGAAACCATCAACATTGTTCTTATAAATAAATCTTTGCTGATAGAAAAAAATTTAAGAAATCTAGACAAATTTTTAAACTTTCTGAAATTTACAGTTTTTAAGTTTAATTTTTTTAATGAATATGAAAAAATTATAATTGACATAAAAAGACCGGAAAATTGTGCCAATACGCTACCTAGCGCTACACCAAAAATTCCATAGTCTAAAACAACTGCCAAATATAAGGAAAAAATTACATTTACAACATTGATAGTAATAAGTTGTGTCATCACTGATCTTGTTTTTTGTATTCCAAAAAACCAGCCTAAAAATACTATATTCAGTAATCCAGCCGGCAAGCCAATCATTCTTACAAAGAGATATTCTTTATATAGTTTTTGTAATTTTTCATCAGGAGTTAAAAAATAAACTGATAAATTAAACAGAAATTCTTTTAATAAAAATAAAACTATTCCGATTAAAAGAGCTATAAATAATGGTCTTAACAAACTTAAAAACACTTCATCGAAATCTTTAGAACCCAGTTTTTGAGACACTATTCCAGTTGTTCCCATCCTTAAAAAATTTAATCCTGCATACATAAAGTTAAAAACTATACCTCCAAGAGCTATTGCTGCTATATATGTGCTTTCAGGCATATGTCCCATAATTATGGTGTCGGTAAGGCCTACTAGGGGAATGGTAAAATTAGCAATTATCAAAGGCCAAGATAAGGACCAAATATTTTTTCTATTTATAACCATATAAATTTTAGACCTATGTAAATCCAAAATTTTCTAAACTTAAGATATGCTTGCTCTGGATCCATACCATTTAATATTGCTTTTCTCATTTCACTTTCAGTAATCATAACTTCTTCAGTCTTTTGAATCACTTCTTCTACTACTTTTTGAGGTATTATAAAAGCTCCATCCATATCAGCTATAATAAAGTCACCTGAACATTTCGTAACGCTTCCTATAGTGATAGGTTCCCCAAGTAAGTTATATCTCCATCTTTCAACAATATCGGCAGGAGTTGTTAATCGGCAGAAAACTGGAAATTGAGCATCTATAATTTCTTCAACATCTCTACAGTGCCCATCCATTAAGTAACCTTTGGTACCTTTTACCATTAATGCTCGTGCAGATAGTTCTCCCATAAGAGCAATAGAATGTGTATTAGGTTGACAAACAATAACTTTATTATTTGGAACCTTGGATAAAACTTGAGACCATAAAAGTAAAGACTCATGTCTTGATAATGTTTTGTCTACATGGCCAGATACTGTAAAAATTTCTCCAAATAACTTTTGACCTCTTTGTAAAGCCTGTATTTCAGGTGGTAGGACACAATTTTGATACCCCTTTTCTCTAAGTACATCATGAATAGCACTAGCATAACATTTTGAAAGACGGGTTGTTAAATCAGTCATTTCTTAACACCAGTAAATTTTAAAAATTATATCATTAAGTAATATTTAAAGTGGACACAATTGAAACATCTAGATATATAAAAAAATTAATTTATTTTTTCTTTAACTAATTTTCTGAAATTTATTCCAAAAAATTCTTATTAAAGCGAGAGAATGTCAGTTAACATGTTTATTTATTTTTACAAAACAAAATAGATAATCAATAAGCTTTAAAATTTTCTATTGAGTATTTTTTTGGAGTTCTTTTTGAAATTTACAGCTTATGACTTCTCCACTACAACAATCGTCAAAAACTCTCTTGCATTCAAGACATTGATAATGTGATTGGATATATACATAACCTTTTTTAATTGAACAGAATGGGCAAGGAAGCTTAGTATTCATTTTAAAATATCATTTTTTGAATTTAAGATTAATAATGATGCAATTTAACTAATTCATTGTTTATTAATCAATTAAAATTGTATACATTTAGAATTTTAGTATAGATAATTAATTTAATTTATATATGATTATTTAGCATGAAGTTTTTTTGGATTTTCTTATTCTTTACATTTCTAAACATTAAATTAGTTAAAGCTGTGGAAAAACCATTTTTTATAAAATGCAAGAATTCAGATAACACCAAAATTTTAGATTTTAAAATAAATAAAGACAACAACCTTTACACAACGGTATTTAAAAAGATAAAAAATAATTTTATTGAAATTGGAGATGTGGTCGGACAAAAAGAAGGTTCTTTTATCTTATTTGAAGACAAATATGCTTACCTTGGAGTAGATTTTGCCTGGCATTATGATAAAAACACCCTTAAATTGAAACCAGTTTTATTGAGTAAAGGGACTATAAAGTTAAAAAAATTACCTGAAGAATTATTATGTGTTTTAATTTAAAACATATAATATGAAGTATTATTAATAACCTTTATTTAAAATATTAATATATAAAATCAAATTTAATATAAAAAAGATGAAATTTAAAGAATTAAAATTTATTAACGGTATTTGTCAACTTGATTATAATTACTATGTAATTTCTTTCACTTTTTCTAAAGATAAAAACTCCTACTCATGTACTATTTTTAATAGAGCCAAATTACCTGTTGATCTTCCCGGAATTAAAACGGAAGTAATTAAAAATAATAAATTGACTAAGATCAATTTTTCAAAGACTGGAATCGAAACTTTAATTAAAAAAATACAAGCATTCACCGGAAACAAAGATCCAAAACATATGAACGAAAATGATTTTTATAAGGATATATATTAGAGCATAAAAATTCTTGTTTTTAAAAAAGTAAATCTAGTTTATATAAAATATCCAATGATAAACCCAATTGTTAAACCTTCAATGAAACTAATCCATATTATCTGATAATTTGATAAACCAGTTATTTTTTGGACTTTTTCAATTAAATTTATATGCCAAGCCTTAAATCTATTAATCATAACAGACTGATCCAATAAAATTTTAATTACAAATCTAATAGTAATTCATTAATATTAATTAGAATATTTATTAAAATTACATATATAACGTTCAATTAGATAATAATACAAATTAGACAAATGCTATATAAACATTTTACAAAAAAGATGATTATTTATTTTTTTAACCTTGCTTTTATTTTTTTTACAAATTTTACATTGGCGAAGGATATTACAATGCAAAAAATTTCATATTACTCCATTGATTTAAATGAAGTTTCTATTGGAGAGTTTGGAAAATTTGCTGAAACTATAAATTATAAAACAGAAGCTGAAAAAAGAGGCTGGGGTTATGTGTATGAATTTGGTTGGATTAAAAAAGAAGGATGGAACTGGAAAAAACCTTATGGAATAAAAGGTGAAATAAATGAACCTGCTGTTCATATTAATTTTGATGAAGCTCAAATGTTTTGTAAATGGAAAAACAAAAGACTGCCAACTGAAGAAGAATGGGTATACGCAGCATATACAGAAACTCGAGAAAAATCTGTCAGCAAATTTATTTATAAAAAAACTTATGAGTACCCAGTTGGTAATACACCTATAGGTGCTAATTGTTTAGGAGATTGTGACTTTAACAATTATGTAAATTACAAGAAATTATTATCAAGAGGTAATGGTCATTCCAAAATTGGTTATACAAAAAAAGGGATTAATGGATTGTATGATATGGGTGCTAATGTTTGGGAATGGGCAAATATAGACAATAATGATGTCAAAGCTACAAAGGGTGGTTCTTGGTGGTATGGAAAAGAACAGATGCATTTAAAACATCAAGCAAGGAAAGATAAAAAAATGTCAGCAGTTTATATTGGATTTAGGTGTGTTAAAAATTTAAACTAAATCTCTACTTTTTAATATATTTGCCATTAATTTACCTTATTTTTTCAGATTTATGTCATAATTTTATGTTTATTATCGAACTATGAAAAAATATTTTTCATTTATAACCTCCTAGTAGCATTAGCTGATAATTCAGCTAATGCATAATTTCCTAGATATTTTAAATGACTTCCACAACATAAATTACAATCAGAACTACCAAAACCTCTAATAATTATCGTTCCGTGTATTTTTTTATTTAAACTACATTCAATCATTTCTGAATTTTTTATATCAATAATTTTTACAGCATCATTATTCAGTAAATAATCTATATGCCAATGGAGTTTTTTTTCCTTAGAAAGATGTCTTTCAATTATTTTATCTATATTTGTTTTGGCAGAGCCAGTATACACGTAAGATCCTACAGGAAAAATAAATCTTCCTAGTTTTCCAACTTTTAAATCTATGTTTTTAATTACTTTTATAAGTAATTGATAAGATTGCACTTTATTTACCAATAAAATTAAATAAATATACTAACTACAGTAATTCTCTACTTTTGAAGTATATTCAGGAAAATATTTTGAAATTACTGTAATTTCAAATTTAGATAATATTGAAGTATTTGGTTCTCTTTCAAGAAGAAAATTAAAGCTAAAGTTTAAAAGTTCTTCTTTAGAAATTCTATTTTTAGTAAGGTTGAGTAGCATATGATCTGTTACACTTACAACATGTTTTATTATTTGATCAACATTTACTGTAATTTCAAATTTATCCTTAGATAATTCAGTAATCAATAATTCCAAATCTTCTTTACCCCGTCTACTTTTAAAAATACACTATTATCATATTCATTTATTACCATTTCAATAGCTTGATCTTCATTTTCTGCTTCAACAATCAAACTATTATTTTTAATTTCTTTTCTTCCATCTTCATGTTTAAATTCAAGTCTAAATTTTACTTCAAAATCAGTTTTCCAATTGCTCATTGTTTATTCAATTCAAAAAATATTTAAAAAAACTTTAATCAGATTTATAAAATGTAGCTTCTTTAGTTAATGTTTCTAAGAAATTAGAAGAGACCGCTGTAGCTCCTAATACTTCACCATCATTTAAATTAACCTTAAGACCTTGTTCTTTAAAAGAATCTATAATAGGACCAGCTAAATTATTATGATCTTTCATAAATGTATTATGATCTGGAAAAATTAAAATAAAGTAGCAATTACGTCTGAATTACTAAAAATCAACTTCATAAGTGTACCATTTTTTATGCCCTTAGCATCTGCCTTGGTATCAGTATAATTTACGAACATGTCTTTAGACATTTTATCTTTAAATGTTATTTTTATGGTTCTCACATACATTTAATTCACCCACATTAAAATAAAGATATGTTACTTAATCAAACAAATTAGCTATCGTAAAGATAATAAATTTTGAAAAAAATTAAACTTTTATTCTTGTAAAATTAAAGTTTTTTATTAAAAACAATTTATTATCAATTTTTGGTTAGTTTTATGTCTACTTTTAAAAATATTATAGAAAATAAATATTTCGTTACATTTATTACAACAGTAATCATAATCAACGCAATTACCCTTGGTCTTGAAACTAGCAAAAACATCAAAAAAGATTATGGTTTTTATTTATCTTTAATTGACACTATAGCTCTAACAATTTTCACAATTGAATTACTAGCTAAAATTACTCTTTACAGACTCAGATTTTTTAGAAATGGCTGGAATATTTTTGATTTTATAATAGTTGTAGTTTCTCTAATTCCAGCATCAGGCCCTTTTTCAGTTTTAAGAGCTTTCCGAATTTTCAGAACATTGAGATTATTATCAATTGTCCCATCAATGAAAAGGATAATACAAGCTATATTTATTTCTATTCCTGGTATTTTATCTGTAGGCACAATTATTATTTTGATCTTTTATATTTCTTCTGTGCTGACCACTACTTTTTTTGGAGACAAATTTTATGAGTGGTTTGGTACAGTTGGAAGCTCAATGTATACACTATTTCAAATTATGACTTTAGAAAGTTGGTCAATGGGAATTGTAAGGCCTGTAATGAAAGAATTTCCATTAGCATGGTTGTTTTTTGTACCATTCATTCTAGTTACAACATTTGCAGTGCTAAATTTATTTATAGGAATAATAGTTGATGCAATGCAACAAATATCAAACGATGGTAATGCAGAAGATGAAATATCTGAAAAAGAATTACATCAAAAAATTTTTAATATTGAAAAACAATTAAAAGAAATTGCTAAGGCTTTAAAAAATAAAAAATAATGGATTGTATTAATGTCATTCAATTATAACAAAAAAAATGCTAAATGCATGTGGTGTAAAAGAACTCAAAATCCACATCCTGACTATTCTTATGAAACTATACCTACTAAAATTTTTATATCTAAAAAAGGAAGAAAAGTTGAACTCTGCTCTAGTTGCTTTGAAAATGAAAAAGATATTTCAAAAGAAAATGACATTCTTTTTAAAAAAAATTTAGATTTAAAACTTGAAAGTTTAAAATTATTAAATATTTAGTGTAATTTAAACAAACTAATTTCCTTTACTTTTTTAAAAATTCTCCCATCTAAAATCAGCAAACCAAAAATTATAATCAACATCCCTATAAATTCATGAATTTTTATCATTTCATTGATAAAAATTGCATTTAGAATAATTGCAGAAGGTGGAATAATAATTGTACATAAAAGCAAATTTCCAGGACCTGTAGTTGAAAGTATTTTAAAATAAATCAAATACGCTAAAACTGAGCACACAATAGCAAAGGCGATAGAATATTTAATCGAGATAAAATTCAAATTGTAAATTTCATTACTATAATAAAAAAACATAATCGGAGTTAAAATTATTGTACTAGTGGTTAACATCCCTGTTGCCGCTAAGCTTGGATCTGCTTCATTTAATTTAATTTTTGCAAAAATGGCAGCAAATGCATAAGAAACACTTGAAAGAATTATAAAAAATTTACCAATCTCAGTGGAAACAATACCTGATAGATTTTCATAACCAATTGTTATTATTACACCTATCAACCCAAACGTAACACCAATAAGTCTTGATCTTAAAAGTTTCTCATTCTTAATAAACAAAGATGCGATTAAAATTGTCATAAAAGATGTGTTAGCGTTAAGTATTGATGCTAATCCTCCTGTTATATACTGTTGACCGTTAGTTATTAGAAGAAAAGGAAAGACATTATTTAAAAGACCCATAATGAAAAGATTAAAAATAAGCTTATTTGAAAATTGAATTTCAATCTTTATAAGTAACAAATAAAAAATTAAAATAATTGAGGCAATAGAGACTCTGAGATAAACAATTATAAATGGATTCATGAAATTAAGTAAAATTTCTACAAATAAAAAACTTGATCCCCATAAAATTCCTAGGAATAGTACTAATAGCCAATTTTTATTGTCCATAAATTACTCTCAATTATTTCTTACTTAATACAAACAAGTATTTAACTTATATAGAAGATTTTTTTAACAATTTCTTGAGATAAGGTTTAAGTTTTTTAATACCAATATTAGGGTGTATATTAAGTACGTATTCAAGATTTATTAACGCCTCTTCATATTTTTTTAAAATTATATTGATTTGAACTAAACCTGAAATAGCACCAAAATGTCTTGGTTCCAACTTAAGAGTTTTTTTTATATCATTTATTGAACCTAAATAATCACCTTTTAAAAACTTGATAATTGCAATTTTATTATATGCTTCTGCCCATTTAGGGTCTTTTTTGGATATGTCTATAAATATTGTAAGTGCTTGGTCTAATTTACCATTATTTAGTAAGTCTACACCTTTTTGCATTTGGGTATTGCTTGCATCACTTGTTCCATTATTTAGCCATAATTTCCAAATTTTACTTTCATAATTTCTTGCTATCATAGGATTTTCGGATTGTTTTAATCTTAAAAAAAGATTATCTAACTCGGATGAAAAAGCATTATGAAAAAAAGAAATAAAAATAATTATGAAAAATAAAAAAATTTTACTAATTACTAATAAATGATGAAAAGATTTTGTTTCCAAATAATTACTCATCAATAATTAACATCATACAAAACAATTCCTCTATTAGAAAAAACCTTCCAAACTATACCAGTTTTATTTTTGAATTCTAATTCAGCTTCTCTAAAAATTTTCTGACATTCTACAAAAGCTTTTTCATCTTTATATTCCCACAAATGGCCTAACCTTAATGCACCCTCTTTATTCCATATTTGAGTAACTGTTTGTCTGACTGCTCCAGCCTTTTTGAATTTATCAAAGTTTTTTTTCATTATCTTTTCCCATTCAACTTCCCCAACTTTCATGTCACTCTTTGTTTGAAAGTCAGAAGTTATATAACTTACAAGCTTTGAATTACTCATTTTAAAAACCTTCACAGAATTTTTTATTTAAACTCAATTTCAACAAATGAATATGGGAAATCATTATTATTAATTACATTATGGTTGACTCCCTTTTTTCTAAAATAACTTACTCCCTCAGAAAGTTCTGAAATAGCAATTTCTTCATCATGGTTAATAATCTTAAGTTGACCATCCACTAATGGAACTACAACATAATCATATTCATGAATATGTTCACCCGTATCTTCACCTGGCTCAATAGACCAACGTGTAACTCGTGTCTTTTCATTATCAATCATTATTTCAGATTTAGCCATATTTTGCACACACTTACTAAAACCAAAAATTTTTACTTATGCAATCATATTTTTCTGGCATTTCGAACTTATTTTTATCATCAAGAGTCAATATAAATGGTTTTAAATTTTTTGTGACCATATCTAAATGCCATGCAAAATTTAAATTTTTATCGATTGTCATGTCTTCAAACAATAAAAAAGATGAAACTTTTTGTCCAACAACATTTCCTACTTTGCTGAATTGTCCGTTAACCCTTTTGTAAGCAGTTGCATAGATATGATTTTCATCATGTTTAAAAAAATATTCTTCTTTTCCCTTTACCCTGTCACTATGGCATGAAATACCTGAATAAGGTTCGAATGCATATATATGGAAGCTATAAAAATTAAATAAAATTATTAGAATTATTTTTTTTAACATTTTTATGAGTACAATAGTTTTTTTAAAATACTATCAGAAAATAATTTAAAAAAACATATTTAAAATTCAAATTATCAATGTTGCGTGTTATTTTTTTTTAATAAATCTTCCATAACGACTTTTAATGACTCAAATAAATCAATTGCAATAACCTTTTCATCCTCAGTAAGAGACAAAAACTGTTCATTAAGTTGTTTCTTACCAGTACCTTTAGACTGTAATTTGATCCAAACAGGGTTTTGCTGTATTTCTTGAAGACTTTTATATTTCAAAATAAATTCCTTAAGTATATTTAATTAATTGGAAAAAATTTAATCAAAAAAGTTTTAAGTTTGGAAGTTTTTTTTCATTAGTTGATTCAATTTTTATTTTCATTATGATTTTATTTATGAATGGTAACATATTTAAAATCGACTTAATACCAGACAATACTGAAATATCAATTTCAGAAGACGAAACTATTTTAACAGCGTCATTAAGAAATGACATACAACATCTTCATGCGTGTGGTGGTCTTGGAATGTGCTCTACTTGTAGAGTTGAAATTATAGAAGGAGAAAAGAATTTATCTCCAAAAACCAAGTCTGAGCAAAGTTTATCTGAAAAACTAGAATTACCAAATAACATTCGATTAGCGTGTCAAACAAAAATTAAAGGCGATGTAAAGCTCAAAAGATTATTGCTTGACCAGAAAGACATGATTTTAGCCAATCAAATGACTAAGAATTCTGTTGGTTCAATTGGTAACACCAAAAAACTTGCACTCATGTTTGTAGATATAGTCGCATTTACACCTCTAAGTGAACAACTACCCTCTTATGACGTTATGTATATTCTAAATAGATACTTTGATGATATGGGAACAATAGTTAAAAAAAATGGTGGTGATATAAATAATTTTATTGGAGATGCCTTTCTTGCAGCTTTTGGTATAGACGATAAACTTGATTCAGTTTATCGATGCACTCAAGCCGCTATAGAAATATTAGAAGATGTAGATAACAAGAAAAAAGTTTTTTTAGATAATTATAATATTGATTTTGATGTGAGAGTAGGTATTCATTATGGTGAAGCCATAGTAGGTATGCTTGGAAATGCTGGAAATCAGCGTTTAAGTATAATTGGCCAATCTGTTAATATAGCTAGTAGAGTCGAAACGGCTAACAAAGAAGCTGAAACAAGATTATTGATCTCAGAAGAGGCATTTAAAGAAATTGAAGATAGAGCTGAGGTTGAGGATTTTGTTAGAGTTAAATTAAAAGGCTCCTCTCAAAGATCTACGTTATATGAAATTTCAAAACTTAAAGGAAAGTCTTTAGTATCTCAAGATGATAAAATATTTGAATCGGGTATTTTTTGGAATAAAGTAATGCTATCTAAAGATTTAGATAATGGTGAAAAAAAGAAGATTAGTTATCAAGATGAAGAGATTTTAATTGTTAGAAATGATGATAATTTATCAGCATTTTCTAATTTATGCCCTCATATGAATTTACCACTAGAAATGGGCCAGATAACAACAGATAATGAGTTCTTATGCCCATTCCACGATAGTAAATTTTGTTTAAGAACTGGTGCTGTAAAAAAATGGGTTACAACAAGTGCAGACTGGATGCCAGATGAAGCAGTTGAACTCACTAAAGCCATTAAAGAAATACCATTAGATTTATTACCAATCATGGATAAAGACGGATATATTTGGATAGGTAGTGAATAGAATAAATTAGATAAAATTATTTTACATATTTAAATAAAATAAGATAAATCGAATATATAAAAATTCCTAGCATAAAAATATCAAGAAAAAGCATTGGGTTATTTAATACATTAAATAATCTGAAAATTGCATACAGTATACTTGATGTACCGATTATTAGACCTTTACCGAAATCTCCTCTAATATTTTTAATTAAAGATTCTTTTTTAATAAGCATTTTTTAAGTTAAAATTAATTATCATTTAAATAATAGTTTTAAGTTTCTAATCAGAGGAACGTTCTGCCCATCCCGCAAAAATTTTTTCTAAAACAACTACAACATAATATAAACCAATACCTAATAATGCTAAAGCAATAAGTACTGCAAACATAAGAGGGTAATCTGAATTAGTCTTACCACTATCAAACAGAGCACCTAACCCCCTACCATGAGGAGATACAATTTCCATCAAGTTTGTACCAATAAATGCTAGTGTAACAGCTACCTTTAATGCCCCAAAAAACTCAGGCAAAGTTTTAGGCAATGCAATTTTCCAAAATATTAATGATTTTGATGCTCCTAAAGACCTTAAAATGTCTCTATATTCTGGTTCTAAAGTTGATAAACCAATTGAGACAGAAACTGCTATTGGGAAAAAAGAAATCATAAAAGCTATCAAAACAGTATTTAGATCGTGCTGACCTACAAACATTAATGCAATTATAGGCACGACAGTAGCTTTTGGAATTGCATTAAATCCTACTAACAAAGGATATATAGCTTCACGCAAAACCTTTGAAAAACCCATAATCATTCCTAAAAAAACACCACATAGTACTGCTATAAACAAGCCAACAACCGTTCGCCAAAGAGTATCCCAACCATATTGGAAAAATAAAACTTTAAATTTCCAAAATGCAGGCCATATGTCAGAAGGAGACGCCATTTTATAGTTTGGCCAATCATTTACCCATACTAAAAGCTCCCACAAAACAAGAAAAATAATGATGGCGTATAATGGTACTAAAATATTTCTCATTTATTTTGTTCTTGTTGATTTTGAGCTATTTCTATTTGTTTTCGAAGACTTTTTAAAAGATCGATAGATTTAGATGAATAAAGGCTCTCAAGTTTTGGTATTTTGGATTTTGGTACTTTAACAAAGAATTGTTTTGAAGCTGGTCTACCAGAAAGAACTACAACTTCATCAGCAAGGAAAATTGACTCTCTTAAATCATGTGTAATAAGTATTCCAGTAAATGGTTCTTCTTTTCTTAGATTATGCATTACTTGCCATAAATCCTCACGTGTAAATGCATCTAATGCTCCAAAAGGTTCGTCTAAAATAAGGACTTCCGGTTTGTGTACTAATGCTCTACATAATGATGCTCTTTGTCGCATTCCCCCAGATAGTTCAGAAGGTTTTTTTTCTTCAAATCCCTCTAATCCTACTAAAGACAAAAGTTGTTTTGCTCTTTTTTCTTTTTCTAGCGAATTTAGTTTATTTGGGACAATTTCTAGTGGTAATATAACATTTTTAATAACACTTCTCCACTCTAATAAAACAGGATTTTGAAAGGCCATTCCAACAGTAGGTCTAGGTGTGGTAATTTTTTCTCCACCAAGGTAAACCTCACCCTCGTCTGGTTGCAGAAGACCTGAAATTAGTTTAGTTAGGGTGGATTTCCCGCAACCGGAGGGTCCTACAACAGCTGTAAAACCATTTTCTGGTACGCTCATATTTAAGTTTTTTATAACTGGTAGTAACCCAGTTTCAGTTTTATAGGTATGTGTTACATCTTTAATTATTATCGTGTCTTTTTTTTTATATAATGACATAAATATACCTTAAAATAGGATGAAAAAATTTCACCCTATTTTATATTTGTTTTAAATTTACTTCAACTTAAACCCACCTTTTGGTAAATACTCATCTGTAAAATATAACTCTGCATCAGGTTTAGTTTTATATTTATAAGTCTCACTTAATTGAGCGATAGCTGCTTCAAAACGTGCCTTATCAATATTACCCATTCCATTTTTTAGGACATAATCTGTCATAACATTACCAGATAAGGCCAAATTAAACCTTCTTTCTTCTAAATTTTTGTCAGCAGCTGGATTTCTTTTAACAAGTGCATCAATGGCTGAACTTGGATTTAAAACAGCATCTTTCCAACCCTTACCAACTGCACCAAGAAAAGATTTAACAACCTTAGCATTTGAAGATGCAAAATCGGTGTTGACAATGATTGCATTTCCATACAGCTTGAGCCCGTGATCGGCCATTAATATGGTAGTAATATCATCTTCTGGAACTCCAAGACGAACTAAATTAAGAAAAGATGAAAATGAGTAACCTGTTACGGAAGAAACTTTACCCTCAGCTAACATGGGTTCGCGAGTAGGAAAGCCAACTGATTCAACTTTTATTTTATTCATGTCTAAGCCATTTGCTTTCGCAAAAGATGGAAATTGAGCCCAGGCACCATCAGGCGGAGGGGCACCCAAAACTGAGCCAGGCAAATCAGCCGGTGATTTTATACCAAGAGATTTTCTTCCTATTACTGCAAATGGAGGTTTATCATAAATCATCATTATTGCTGTAACTGGTGCACCAGGATTTTGATCTAAAAATTTAATCAAAGAATTAATATCAGCGAAGCCAAGAGGGAATGAACCCGTTGCAACTTTTGGAATTGCATCTAATGATCCTTTACCAGGTGAAATCTCAACATTTAAACCTGCATCTTTAAAATAACCTTTATCGATAGCATTAAAAAATGGCGCTGATGGACCTTCAAATTTCCAATCTAATGTAAATGGTATTTTAGTATCTGCATAACTTGTAATTGAAATTAATAACGAAGCTAGTATTATTAGTAATTTGTTTAACAAAATTGTCTCCTTTCTAACTTGATAAATAATATAGTTTAATTAGAATTTAATGTTCTACAGCAATATTATTATGAATAAGAAAACTTTTCCCGCTAATGATTAATTATTAATCAGTTAGCAATAAATTGAAATAAGATCTTTGCTCAAAAAAAATTAAAAATTAAGCTAATCTAAAATGCTTTAATGGAGTAATATTTGGCAATAGTATCTAGGCGAATTTTAAAACCAATTTTGGGTAAAAATAAATTAGCGATGGAAAGAGCTACAAAATATAAAAATATTATGGTTTCCCAAGGGATAAAAACAAGATTGGGAACATTTATTGGAGGTGAATTAAATGGTTGTTTACAGTTGACTGCAATATATTCCGACATGACTACTGCAACAAAATCATTTGCAGAACTTAGTTAAAATAAGGAAATTATTGAAATGATGAGTATAAGAGAAGATGATCCATCAGGTCATTTAATTGGCCCTGAAGTTTACAGGACTGTTTTTGGACAGCCCTCTGTTGATCATAATACTTTATTGATAAGGGAATACGATGTTGACAGAAAATATATTCCTCAAACAATTGAATTACTGAACGAAGTTGAAGATATTGGAAAGGATGAAGATACTAAAGTTTTAGCTCTTTATCCTATAATTGCAGACAAAATGGATTCATTATTTGTTGTTTATTATTACTCATCTTTTGAAGCAATGGGTGATATTATTGACAGAATAGGAATGTCTGATGCTTTCCAAAATGTTGTAAATAGAGCAAACGAAATTGGAAAATTAAAAACATCTAACGTGGTTAAAATAATTTAATAAATTTAATATTTAAAAAGTCCGCACAATTAAGTAGACTTTTTTTTATATAATTAATGTTTAATTTTTCTCTCTCCAAGCAATATATGAAGATGCTCCAACGATTAATGTACCACCTATCCAAAGGCTAATTGTTGTGCTCTCTACAAAAATAGTATACCCAATCAATACCGACCAAATTAATTTCAAATAATCAAAAGGTAACAGAATTGCAAGTTGGCCTCTTTTAAATGCACTATTTAAAAGTGTTTGGGCAATTGTTCCAGTTACAGCAATAAATAAAATTATTAAAAATTGATATAAGTTAGGCATTGTTAAATATGGGTATGCAGCTACAAATGTAGCAGGTATCATACCTACACCTGCATAAAGAGATATTGTAACTGGAGAGTCTGTTTCAGTTAATTTTTTAATAAAAATTAATGAAACCGACCATATTAATGCTGAAATGAGTATTAAAACTCCCCCAATATTAATATAAATATCAGGTCTTAAAACTATAATTGCACCTAAAAAGCCAAAAAACAAAGCTGAAAGTCTGTGTTTTTTTAATTTTTCATTTAAACAGGAATGCTAAGAGTGTTGTAAAAATAGGAACTGTCAAATTAAGAGCAGTTACTTCAGCAAGTGTGGTTAATGTTAATCCATAAAAAAAACATAACATAGCAATTGAACTTGTAATAATTCTATAAATTTGAAATTTTGGTTGTTTAGTTATTAATGAAGACTTCCCTTCTTTGAATATCATTGGAGCTAGTACAACAGCAACAAGTGCGCACCTAAGAAATGTGATTTCAAAAATATGAATTTGATCTGATAAAAATTTTGCAGCACTATGCATTACTACAAAACTAAAGCCAGATATAATCATTAATATAATTGATACAGTCGTATCAGAAGGATTTTTCATTTTTTTGATAAAGCATCAAGTATTGGACAATTTGGCCTATCATCTCCCTGACAATTATCTGCCAGATAAGTCAATTCATCTTTTAAATTTTGCAACTGCTTTAATTTTTCATCTATTTGAGAAATTTTTTCTAAAGTTAATTTCTTTACATCTTTACTAGGCCTACTTTTGTTTTCATATAATGATAATAATTCTCTACATTCATCTATACTAAAATTGAATTTTCGTGCTTTACCTACGAATTTTAACTTTAATACATCTTCTTCGTTATACTCACGATAACCAGAAGAAATGTTTTGATGTGGTTTTACAAGATCAATATTGTCATAATATCTAACTGCTTTGACTGTTAAATCTGATAATTTTGACGCTTTTCCAATATTCATAATTTAACTCAAACCTTCCACTAAAAGTAGAGTTATACACTAGACTTAGTTAACTATAAAGTAATAAAAAATATTTAAATTTTAATCTTGTTAATTCTTAATTAAAATAGACTTTATTGTATCAGAATAAAGACGGTGTTCTATAGTTTGCAAACGGTCTTTTAAAGTTTCAACAGTGTCATTTTCATTAATTTTAATACTATCTTGCTTAATTATGGATCCGCTATCCATTCCCTCATCTACATAATGTATTGTTACACCCGTATTTTCAGCGCAATCGTCAATTGCTTGCTTAATGGCGTTCATACCCTTATATTTTGGCAATAGAGATGGATGAACATTAACGATAAATTTAGAAGGTAAAGAATTTACAAAATTTTGACTTAACAATCTCATGTAACCAGCAAGCACCAATAATTTAATATCATACTCAATAATTAACTTTAATACTTCTTCTTCTAAATCTAAGACGTTCTTCCAAGAATAAAATGGTATATTTGCATTTTTGGCAATCTTTAAACCCAAAGCTTTAGAATTATTAGATGCAACAAAACTCACCTTTATACCTTTGTCTATTATAGCTTTCAAATTGGAACCATTACCACTTAAAAGAACAGCTATATTATGTCTCATCAAAATTACCAAAGATATTAATTATAAAATTATCTATGTTCTAAACTAAATAAAAAAAATATAAGAAAATTCTAATAATAATATCAATAAGTTTTTATAAATTTTTAATTAATAATGAAAATCCAATAATGATTAAAACTGATAAAATGGTTTTTCTGAATATTTCGTTAGATAACTTTTTTCTAATTTTAGTTCCAAAATACTGACCTAATAATGCTGGCACAGTTACAACTAAACTTATTAATAAATCAAAAAAATTACCTAAACCGTGGTAAATGAGCGATGAATACAATGGTATTGAAGCTAAAAAATACATTGTAGCTGTTGTTCTTATAAAACTCTCTTTTTCTAAATTTAATGAAACTAAAAAGGTAATTATTGGTGGTGCATAAAATGTTGATAATCCACCAAGTATACCTGAGAAAAAACCAATAATTACAGATAATATTTTTTCATTTTTTTGTTTTATATTTTTTAGATTTAAACCAAAAAAATTGATCAATGTAAAAAAAATAATAGTTAAAGCAATGACAATTGAAATTGTTTGAAAGTTTAGTTTCAATATCAACTTACCACCAATTAATATTCCTACAAAAAGTATTAAGAACATTGGAAGAAATCTATAACTGCTTATTCCTTGTTTTATATTCATTTGAATTAGGTTTGTTATAATTACAGGAAAACATAAAAGCATCATCGCTTTAGTAGGAGGTAAGATAAAAGCTATTATCGGAACAGAAAACATAGACATTCCAATACCTACAGATCCTTTAACTATACCTCCCATAAAAATAGATAAAAAAATTAAAGTTATAGTAAAAGTTTCAAAATAGTTTAAATCCATATTTTACTTCATGCCTTAAAATTGGGTCTATTGATGTTTCTTTACTTTAATGCTTCCAGATTATCATTAAAATAATTTTAAAAAATCTTATACCCATATTTTTTAGTTAAAAAGTGGACTAAAAATATAAAAAAAGTAGTTATTAACACACTAATTATAATTGACCAGTAAAAACCAAATTTATTTATAAGATAAGGAAAAACAAGAAACATTGGCAGTGTAGGAAGCACATATAAGAGAGTATATGATACATGATTTGATATTTTTTCTACCGAATTATTTTCATAATACAACCAAAATAAAATTAAAAACGTTGTAATAGGTAAAGCAGCTATTAACCCACCTATTCTATCATTAAACTTAGCTATTTCTGTAACAATTACTATAATCAAAGCAGTTATTATAATTTTTAAAACAATGAACATATCTGTTTTTTACTTTCAAATTTCTAAAGCAATTTTTTTAAAAAAACACAAAAGATCATCAAGGAATACTCCATTATTCAATCATACAATAAATTAGGTAAAGTGTTAATAACTATAAAAATTACTAATAGTTAAATGATTTAATCGAATTTTTAAAATAGGTTTTGTGGTATGTAGGATTTGATATAAGTATTTGAAAAGTTGATATTTTTATTAAAAAATTTAGAATACATCTAGTGTAACTACTTTTTAAAGGAATTTAAAATGGCAACTTATGAATGCAATAAATGTGGAATGTCTGTGAATGCAACATGTGGGAAATGTGATGAAAGTCTAATAAATGATACGTTAGAGTTAGATAATGGATCAAACGTTCAAATTTCAAAATGTCCAAATGGTCACGGAAAGATCAAATCTCCCTTATGTTGTGGTCAAGACATGTCATGCACAATCTAAATTTGTGTTAAAAAACAAATTGGAATGTGAACAATCTTAATAATAAAAGTATGAGCATGTGTAGTTAACTAATTCTAAAACCTCTACTTGGAAAGATGAGTTTTTAGGAATGTTGAAACCCATTCTATCTTTTATCAATTTACATTCATCATCATTTTGAAGTTTTAAATTTAGTATTCCAGACATAATTTCAATAAGTTCCCTTTCTTCAGTATTAAATTCATATCTGCCAAGGCAACATTACTCCAAGTGTTTCTCTAGAACCATCTTTAAAAAAAATTTCTACTAATAAAATTTCCATTAAAATAAATATTTGCTAATTTATCAACGTTAACATCTTTAAATTTATCCATATTAAAAACCCCATAAAGTCTAAAATCTAATAAAAATTAAATTCTTATAATATTCATAAATTAAATGTTTCTTCAAAGTCGTTATGTCATTTCGTTATTAAAGATGGTTGAGAAGTAAAATTTAATTTGTATGATGATAGTCAAAAAGTGTCTCAAGTTATTAAAGATATAAACTAGTTGAAATTATTATTATTAGAGCTTAATAACAAAGAACAGCATCACTTTCTTTAGTTAGTTCTAAAAGTTTATCAGGCAAAGAAAACTCTGCATTAAAACCATTTAATAAACTGTCATCATATCCCCTTGCTTTAGCTGACATCCCAGAAACGTATAATTTAATGTTATTATCTTTAAGTTCATCCAAATGAATTTTTAAATCGCCTGTTCCTTGTCCGACCACTTCACCTTCATTTTTAACATTTAATAAATGGGTACCATCTGCAGCCAAAAATATATTAACTTCATCACCTTTTTTAAAAGCCGTAAGAGCAACTAACATTCCAAGTGTACCTTTGTTTTTTAATTCTGGGCCACTATGGATATGTATTAAAACTTTTGACATCTATAAAACCTCTTAAAAAAATAGCCAACATTTTATAATGTATAATGTTAAATTTTAAATGTAAAATCAAATAAACATTTAAGCCTTATTTATATGCTTTATAATCTAACTCTTCATTAACTATACCAGTTTCAATACTTGCCTTACATGAAAATCTATCCTGATAGTCTTTAAAAAAATCTTTTAAAACAGGAATGTGCTTTTCAAGATTAGTCTTGTTATCACAAGTAAAGATACCAAGCCCCTTATCAGGAGATATGTGATACGCGTCAAAAGCAACTAAACCTTTCAAAGTTGAAGGGTCTAAATTTGATGCTACATATTAATGATCAACATGCATTAATTTAGGATTATAATATCTAACATTTAAAAATTTTATGAATAATATTGATGTTGATGAAATTTATATAATTAATTTTATTTTCAACTTTAATAAACCTATGTGGTTTAAGGATTGTGAAACTAATTTTTTTTTTACTAGCATTTATAAATTTATCGAGTTTATTTTTTAATCTAGTTTCCAGCTGTTTTGATGAAATAACTTCACATCTCCAAGAAAATTTTCTACTCCAGTCTCCATTAATATAATCTAATGATACATAATCAAGATTTTTTCTGAATATCCATCCAATTGGTTTTTTTATTTTTTCCTCATTAAATTCTGTTAAAGGCTGTTGAATAAATATTGCATTTTCGGCTAGTTTATATGAATGATTAATAGAAATTATATTTAATTCATCATAGTTGATGCTCAGGACTTCAACTTTATCCTCACTTATAAAATTATATCCCCTTCTATCTACATCACAAATTAATGTCTCACCTTTAATGGTTGCAATTGCATTATTAGAAATTATTAAAAATAATATAAATGAAAATATTCTGACCATTATCTACCAAAACGTCTAATTTTTGAAACAGTCGAAAAATGAAGAATTATTGCTATACAGAAAAAAAATAAAATAATTAACCATTGTTTCAAAGAAACTTCTGCATTTGTTTTAATAAAGACAGACAATCCCATAATTGAAAGCATAAATATAAATGTTTTTAAAAAGTGAATTGGATATACTTCTTTACTTCCGTGCAATAAATGCATTACCCCATAAAATGCAAAAGTTGAAAATATAGCAAGCCTAATTCCAAGCAAGTTTTCATATGGTATTTCGTTACTCTCAACTAATGTGAAAGGGAAAATGACATATACATCAAAATAAAATGATGCAACCGTCAAAATTGCAAAGATTGAAAGAAAAAAAATTAAAATGTCAGTAAATTTCCTGATATTCATATAACTTTTCTTAATTAAAACGCTTCAAACAAAATATATAATGAAAAAAATACATCTAAATTAATTTTTTTCTCAAGTTTTAGATTATTATTTCTTATATCAATTGATTATTATTATTGTAAAATAAAATTTTTCTTAAAGAACTTAATAAATTATTTTCTTCTATAAGAAATTGTTTTAATTTTAATATCTTCTTTGGCTACAATCAAAACACAAGTCAACCCGATTATAAATGCTCCTAAATAAAACAAGGGTTGCATTGTTTCTTGAAAGTAAATTACTCCAACTAATATTCCTAATGGAACAGATATATACCTTAAAGGAGCTAAAAGACTTACTGGAAGTAATTTATGACTATATGACAAGCATATTTGCTGTAAACTTGATAAAACACCTATTAAAATCAAAATAAAATAAAAATTTTCTATTATTTTGAAATCAATTTTAATAATTAAACAAATTAAATAAAATACTACTGCTCCAATAATATTATACCACAAAGCTGTAGTAGTAGGATGGTCTGTATTACCCAATTTCCTCAAAGAAATAAGCATTATTGATGCACACAAGGGGCAAAGAATTCCATAAATAATTCCAAAATTATTAAATTTTAATAACTCATAGCTTGGATTAATTATTAAATATACCCCCATAAATCCTATCAAAGCCATTATTATTTTAAATAAACCAACTCTCTCATTAATAATAATTGGTGCTAACAATGTCACAAATAACGGAATTGTGTTTAATAATGTAGTCATTAAACTTAAGTCAATATATTTAAGTGCAGCAAATAAAAAACCAAATGAAAATAGTCCAGCCACAGTTCTTACAAATAACCCTGATTTAGATATAATTTTAAAAGTGTCTTTTTTTCTTTGATAGAAGGAAGTTAAAAATAGTAAAGGTATACAAAATAAATATCTAAAAAATAAAATCAGAAAAACAGATAGTTCAGCTGCTATAAGTTTTACCAAGGATGCGATAAGAATAGTTGAAGTCACCTCTACTATAGAAAGTGATATACCTAATGATTTTTTTGATTTTAAATTAACTAATTCCATAAAAAGAATAAATCACATACAAAGTCTAATATTTAGATTATAGGATTATTTTACATTTTATTATGATTAAATACACATACTTCTACATAAATTATGCCTTCAAATTAGGATTTAATACTGTAATGTCAATACGCTCGAAGTGTGAATCAGTTTGTGCATCAGTTAAATTAATCGTTACCAGTGCAGAGTAAGTATGTATGGATATGTATAAATATACCTAACTATAATAACACTTATATTTATCACTTAAAGTGTATCACTGTGCATGGATATGGGGGTATGGGTAGATATATATAGTTAGGGTGTGCAACAGATGGAGTGAAATTTTATTTAACATTTTTATTTATAATTAAACTAAATTACAAATTAATATAGATTTATTGCGTATTGAAAATGACTCAAAGATTTATATTTAATAAATGTAAGGTATAGATGACAAGATTAGAATTAATTTTGATGGGATTATTTTTATTGTTCTTGCCTACAATAGTTTATTGGGTGGACAAATAATACAGTTATAAATTAAGTATGAGTGAATTTAAAAAATGAGTACTGGGATAATTTTAGGTTTAGGTTTAATAACCATTGTCGTATGTTTTTATATTTTGCTAAATATTCCTTATTGGTTCCTGTTATGGAACAAAAGGAAAAATATGAGTTTTGGATTAGAAAAAAAATATCATCAATGGGTATATAATTCTGATGATGTTTTAAATAAAATACTTAAGCTTTGTGTTTACAGTTTATATGGTTATGGAATATATGTTTTTATTTTTGAAATTTGGTCTAAATTTTTTCAAATTTTATAACTTATAAATATACTTTCATTTTAATATAAAAAAGTAAAAGGATTATTAAATGCCAACATCAAAATTAATAAATTATACAACAAGAGAGTTCATGACAGATAATGAACTCGAATTATATGCCAAAAAACAAGATGAAATTTTTACTCCTAAAGTTATTGAAGAATTCAAAAAAGCAGGAATGTTAAGAAGAGTTCTTACTAGAATTTGGAATAAAGAGGGTGTTGCAAGGGTAGGAATATTATTTGAATATAGGGACGAAAAGGCATTTGTTGCATGTCAAACTCTATTAGATAAATATCATGCACCTCAAGTCAAAACCTTTGTAAACAAAGTAGTTGGTAGTAGAGGTATTGTTCTACACGAATTTACTGCGGAAGAATTTATCTAAACATTTGAACCATAGAATCAACTATCGCGAATTGGCTAATATATAATGATAGCATGTAGAGCAAATATAGAATGTATGTAAATAATTATTACATTAAAATAGTTAATTATTTACAGGATTGCTTTCATAGCTGCTATTAATGCTATTCCATAAACAAGCATCATTATTAAGAGAGTGTTTAAAGAAAAACCTTTCATAAAAGAAGCTTTTGCAAGTTGAGATGCTTGGTAAATTAAATCTGGCCATGTATATGAAACAAAATCACCTTGAGTAAAAATAACTTTAATTTTGCCTTCTGCATCGACAACTGGTAATCTTCTAAATCTGTCATTTGACATTATCCGTAACCAATCAAGCACATCATCATTTTCATTTGCTACTCTTGGATTTAAGGTCATAATATCTTCTAATTTAGTTGTTTTAGGTGACATATTATTTTTGACAAGTTTTTTAACAATGTCTCTTTCTGTTACGATACCAATTACTTTATCTTTACTATCGACTATAACGACTGACCCGTAATTTTTTTCAGCCATAACCTCGATTGCTTTTGATACTTTGTCTTTAGCTAACAATGTAATAGGTTTAGGTTTTGTTTTAAATTCAGGTCTATCTATAAGACGACCACCTTTACGCATTTCCATATAATAAAAACTCCATAATCCAAATTAATAATTGATTCATATAAAACATTACAAAAAACTAATCTAATGCAATCATTTTAATCACTCATACAAAGATATTTATCAAGGTTAATGTAATCAGATTCAATCATGCATGAGAAGCAGTTAAAGAAACTGTTTAATTAAAAAATTTTAAAATATAATCAGTTAAGTTTATAACTTCCTTTAAATATATTCTTGCTCTGAGTATAACCTTTCTTTGCTGCTTGAATTTGAATTCTAGTTACGGTTCCTGAACCAGATATAGATTTATATTTACCAGTGCCTCCAATGAATTCAAAAGTTGATGAACCATTTTTTCCTACTTCACCTGAACCTGTATATTTTGTAAAAGCTGTATCTCCATCAGCAAATAAAAATTTACATATACCTGTTTCGTCATTAAATTTACCTTTAGATGTAGTAAGCCCACCCACACATTGAACAGATGCGTTGTTTCCAAATTGTGTTCCGTTCATTGCAACACCGCTGTATAAACCGTCATATGTTATTGAAAGGTTACCATTGCCAGCATTCATAACATTTAAAGACCACGCACCAAAACCCTCAATGTGAATTTTGCCAGAATGCCCATCTGCGTAAGTACTAAAATTAACAAACAAAAAACTTAAAATAGCTATTATTATTTTCATAAAATGTACCTCAAAAAATTTAATTTAACTAAATTTAAATGTTATTTATGAATATTTCATTACATCTATAAATTTAATCACTTTAAATGAAGTTTATGGTGAATAATTATGCATTTTGTTTTAATAGTAATAATTAACTTGTTAAATAAGCTGATTACGATAAATTGGAACTTACATTTAGATATTTCCATTTAAATGTTTAAAGAAGGAAATATTAAGATGTTTACAAATCTATTTTTCTCAACCATACCACTTTTTGGTCTAGTTTTCATTGGTTACTCTTTAGGAAAATTTTCACTATTTAATGACACTGAAGCAAAAGTATTTACTAAACTTGTCGGATTAATTGTTTTACCTGCTTTGGGTATAAAAATAATCGGAAACTTCAATTATGAATTCATAAATTGGAAGTTATATTTTTGCTATCTTTTGGGCCAAGTAATAATCTACTTTATTGCATTTATAATAGCAAAAAAGTTTTTTAACAGAAGTAACCCAGAATGTATAATAATTGGATTAGTATCAAGTTCATCAAATCATTTATTTTTCATATATCCAATAGTATTAGTTGAATTTGCTGCGAAAGATATTGTTCCAATTGAAACAGTTATTGCTGCCGACTTCATTACAGTTGGCCTAAGTGTGTGTGCGTTGGATTTTACCACTCAAAATAAATTAGATATAAAAAAAGCATTAATAAAACAGATAAAGAATCCTGCTTTTATTGGATTATTACTTGGTTTAATAATTTATCATAGTTCTATAAATCTTCCAGAGAGTGGTAATAGATTAATAGATTTTATATGTGACTCAGGTGTTCCTTTAACCCTGTTAGGAATGGGCATCTTATTGTCTTACAAGACAGATACAACCCAGATACAATTATCTTTTCTAATAACATTTTTAAAGTTATTTGGTTTTTTAATAGTATTAACAATAATAATTTGGTTATCAGACATCACTTTTACAGATGCAAAAACTACTTTAATGCTCTCATCTGCACCTATTGGTGCGATGGCATTAATATTTGCATCAATTTATAATGTCAAAACAGATGCTGTAGTCAGGTCTGGTATTTTGACATACATAATTGCACTTTTTTTAATACCGTTTGTAGGTAGTGTATTTTAGAAAATTAATAAACGATTGAATATATAATTTAATTTTTAAATTAAAAAGGAATACAATGGATACTATTATACAAAAAGATAGAGAAGACATGGAAATCATAGCTAAATCAAATAACGATTATCCAGTTCTGATGATTAATCAAAATAGATATTTAAAGAGTGAATTTCCAGACGGTCAACTTTATTCAAAATGGAGGACAATAAATAAAAAAATGATAAGTGAGGTTAATGGAGAGGTTATATGGACTCTAAAAGTAGAGGCTCCACATTTAATTAATGGGAATCTAGAACCGTTAGATGAAATATTAGCTTATTGGTATCCGTCTCATAAAGCTTTTTTATCAATGATTAATAGCCCATACAGAGAAGATAATTTTGAATTAAGAAAAAAGTTAATAGTCTTTGCTGTAATTCATAGATGTGATGGAAGAAACGTTCCACAAATTAAGTAAAGTTTGCTAATAAAATATTAACTATATTAATTGTACATTTAGAGTCATACAGCAGGTTTAGTGTAATTACAGTTAAAATTGTACATCAGATGTGGTTATAGTGAATTGTTCGTCTGACACGAAGAACTAAACTCTCAAATCCTGAAGGACAATATTTCTACTTGCCTCTATTACAGGGTCAGCAGCTTGTAGTTCTTTCATAATATTTTTAGTAAAATTTTCTAACTCTACTTGGCATTGTTTGAAAGCATTTGGACCATCGTATTCAAATAGTACAGATGCTTTAAATGTTCCTTTCACGTTCCATATTTGGTTAAGACAAAATCTTGTACATCCTTTTGTTTTGAGTTTGTCAAATAATTTTGTACCATTATCTTCCCAAATTTTTATGAAAAGGAGCATTTGTGCTTCTGTCTTAAAAGTAAAAGTATTATAAGTCATTAAATTTGCTTTTGTGTCCAACAGAAACTCCAGATTTAAATTTTAACAAAATCATAAAATTATAAAAAGTTTATATATATTTAAAATAAAGAGCAAATATGTTTAACAGTGTGTGCATCAATTTTTACATCAGTTTAAATATAAAAAAATAATATCTCATAAAATTAGTAAGTTGAGAAATTTATTGGTGCGCTTTGAGGGAAAGTTCTATGCCTATTCAATGCACCACACACACTGCTACATAAGCTATAACATTAGTTTCTGTATAACATTGTTAATGTCGATACGCACGAAATGTCCATCATTTTGTGCATCAGTAAAATTAACCGTTACTAGTATAGGGTAAGTGGGTATGTAGATGTATTAATATACCCCTCTTTTTATATGTATCATTTACAGTATAACACTCCACGGGCATAGGACATGGGGGTATGGCTAGATATGTAAAGTTAGGGTGTGCAGCAGAATCCTAAGTAAAATCATTCAGAATATATAACTAACAAAGTGAAATATTAATTTGTATTGTTATATATATGTAATAATAGAAAAATAATATACAAATTTAAATAGGAGTAAATCATGTCAGGAATAGTTAAAAAATCTTTCAATAACCCGGATGAAGTTCGCAGTCCAGATAAAGCAAATGTTCATGTCTGTGACTTAGGTGGTGTTGCCGCAGCAAAAATGGTACTTCAACCAGGTTGGAGTTGGTCAACTTGCATTAAACCTGTAGTCGGTGGAGAAAGTTGTCAAGCACGTCATGTTGGAACTGTACTATCAGGTTCCATGTCAGCGAAGCATAATGATGGTACTATTGATACCTTTGTTGCTGGTGATGTATATGTAATTGAACCTGGACATGATGGTTGGGTTGAAGGCGATACTGAGTGTGTAGCTTTAGAATTCAACGCAACTGCTGCTAAAACATACGCTGCGAAAAATTAATAATTAATTTATTCATTTGAGACATTACAAATAACTAATGAAGCGTAAACATTTTAATGTCTCATACAGCAGCATTAATGCCAGTATATTCAATAGTATATGAGATGTGATTATAGTGGCTGTATGAGACAAGATGGGTATGGCTAGATATTTATAGTTAGGGTATGCTGTGGAAGGGGATTTTAAAGAGTAAAATTATATTTTTTTATAAAAATAAATAATCTAAATTCAAAAATGTTATAACTTATTATGTTCCTATATGATTAAATTGAATTAAATGAGGAAAATATAATGAGAGAACTAAATACAAAATCACAAAAAATAATATTTGTCATTCAATGTAGTATCAAATCTGATGCTAATGAATTTCAAACATGGGCAAAAGATCGTGCCGCAAAATATGTGTTCAATTTAAAGGAAGAAAAAACTATAAGTTATGAATGGCATTTGTCTGATGATAATTCAGAAGCAACATTAGTAGAATCATTTATTGATAGTGATGGTGCATTGCAACGTTTGAACAACCATATGTCAAGCCCTATAGCCGAAGAAGTAATGCAACATGTTGATATTAAAGAATGGCTAGTTTTTGGCAATTCTAAACAAGATTTAATTGATACACTAACTCCTTTGGGTGCCAAATTCAAAAGGCAGCATTGTGGATTCAATTATAGTTCAGAATAATTTCTTTTAGACTATTTAAAAATATTGATTACTAATTTATTTAGTTATTTAAGTTATAATCCTTACCTTAATCAAAAAAATACACCTCGTAATGTGTGAACCATTTAATTACTCATACAGAGTCATACAACAGGGTAAATGTAATCACTGTCAACTGGAGCATAAGATATAGTTACAGTAGCTGTATGAGTCAGGATTGTTGTGGTAGCACCTATATCAAACTTCGTAGAAACCTATTAAATGGTAATCCACCTTGTGAGTATTTTATAGGGTAGATTACTATTTAAATTTGTAATTATTTGGCGAATACAGTAAGTGGTCCAAGACCTTCAGCTCCAGCAATTACAGCATAGACTATTGTGGGAATTTTAGCTGTATTTGTAACAGTGTGAGGTGAATTAGTTGCTTCTACAAAAGTATCTCCAGCCTTATAGACTACCTTTTTTCCATTAGAACGTTCTGAGGTAACCTCCCCTGACATTATATGCACGATAAGGGGTGCAGGATGGGTATGCTTTGGTAATTTTCCACCGACTGGAAATATTACCTGAGCAATAGTCATTTTTGGAGTGCCTTTAGGGTAAGAAATAGCTTCACCTGCACTGGATTTAGAACTTGAATGTAATACTGTCACTTGTGGTTTTAATTGTTTTGAATTGGCGACATTTGCAAATACTATTATAATTAATATGCTTATCAAATTTGTAATTAATTTATTCATTAGATTTCCCTTTTATTTATCTCAAATTAAAAAATTATACTCATTTATAATGATTTATCTGTAAAGTATTTACGTATTTAAAATATAAGACTGTACAAGTAATAAGCATTTATGGGGTTTTAGAATTGGTACAGTACGTAGATGAATATTACTGTTAGTCCAGGCATAAGTATGAATTTCTTATATACTTTAATCATTTTTAATTCAGTAAAATTTAGCCTTGTGATTTTAAACCATTCATAAGTTGCATATCAAATTGTTTTATAAGTTTTTTATCACTTGCATTGTTACAATCAAATTGTTTTTTGTTGTAGGATTGTGTAGTTCCATTCCATATAACTTTTTTTTCCATCGCTACTGCTTTAGCATCATAAAAGTCATATAGGAGTCCAAATATCATTTCTCCCATTTCAGGTTGAGTATAAAACAACTGACCAATTTGCTTTAACAAAGTTAGCTCTAAATTTTTAGTTTTAAAGCAAATTTCAGTTAAACCTGTTACACCTCCCATTTGTTTATATTGGTCACTAGCAGCACCTTGTGCATAAACGTTCTTGGATAAAAGAAGAAAAATTACAAAAAATGGAAATATTTTGATATAAGTTTTATAGGCCATGTCTAAAAACCCTTCTGTTAATTAATATTTAGTATTAATACCTTGGCATATTTCAGATAAATCAATCAAGGCATTTTCAAATCTTGAAATATCTGTAATTATTGGAAATCTAATTCTTGAAGTTTCACCTCCTACTAATCCAAAAATAAGTAAACCATGAGTAACATCCTCATTTGTTTCTATGTTAATTGCCTTAATTGATTGTGTGCCTATTTGACCATCTAGTATAAAGAATGTTTTACCATCAATTTCTTCTGAGGAAGCTGATTTCCAAAAAACTTTGTCAAAGTTATAATTTACAATAAGTTTAAAACCCATAAACATTTGATGATAGGTTACATTACAACCTTTAACTTCATGGAAAGTAGAAAAAGATTCCCATCCACCATCACCACCAATCATGAAGCCGAGAGATTCTTTAACTCCGTTTTCATTTTCATTTGCATAAATTGGTTTAAAAAAAAGATTAGTGATTAAAAAAATTGAGAAAAGAAAAACATAAATTTTTAAGCTGATTTTCATAAAAAAATAATAAACAACTTTTATTTTTATGTTAAGAAAATTTTATTTAGATTGTTATCTTTTGTGCATCACCCATCAATACGTAAAAAAATTATGTTTACATATCAGTGTGTTAACACGTCATAT
>CACNGC010000010.1 GCA_902619805.1 uncultured SAR116 cluster alpha proteobacterium
CGTGGTCTGTTTTTGCTTCTACCTGTCCTTTTACAGCTTTGACAAAATGCTCTCTCTGTGGAGTGTCAGCTTTCTTTACACCAGTTCTTAATTCATCATAAAAATGCATATGATGGTGAAGTAGTTTAATTTCATGTTTTGTAAATTGCATTTGAAGTTTCCTAAAATCTAAATCATATTATAAGAAATATTTTCGTATAATTATTCCTCTTAGTTCTGATAACATGTCTTCAAGAGCTTTTATTTCTAAAGCATTGTACATGTCACCATCTGGTCTGTGCCCAAAGACTTGTTTATGTGCCTCTCTTACTTTTTCTAATAATTCTTCTCTGTCAAAAAAGCTATATCTATCTCTATGTTTCATTTAAATCTCCTTTACGAATAAAGGCGATACTAAAATCGTAAATTATAATATCGCCTTGTCAATTTTTTCAATGAAGTAGAAGTTCCTTTTCCTCATCTGTTAATATCCAGAAGGCATATACAGATGGGTCAAGAAAAGGGTTTCTGTAGAACATCCATTCTTCAGGTTTTTCGTCTTTTTGTTCTTGGAAAAACTCTGTCCAATATTCTAGTTCTTCTCTGGCAGATTGGAGAGTGGTTTCACTCTCCTCTTCTGCATCATCATCGTAATCAATATCGTGATAGCTCATTTGATAACTCTTAAGTGAGCTTGTGTGTTGGATGAAGTCATCCATTTTTTAAACTTACTTCTATCAAGTCCAAATGGTATGTACCACTTACGTTTATCTGCATCCCATCTAGCACCTAGAAGTTTTGCTTCGTCTTTGTCGTTATAAGAACAATTAATATAATATTTATCATCAGCCATTAGTTGGTCTCCTTTATGTCATCTATAATGTTTTGTGTAAGTGTACCTAGTTGCTTAGGTTGAAATATCTCATCAAAGTCCTGTAGGTACATGGATGAGTTAATAAAATCTTCGTATAAATGTACGTCAGATTGAATTTGGTTTAATTCTTCGTGCATATTGTTCTCCTTTGAACGAGTTGATGTTTTAAAAAGAGAATGTTTGGTATTTAGGGTCACACCCATATAATCTCTTTTCTTTTACCCATTACTGGAGAAAAGAGATTATATGGGTGTGCCTATATAAAGTGATTTACAAAGAATCAGGTATTACCCTCTCTTTAACCCCCTTTATTTATAAAGGGTTAAAGAAGAGGGTAAAATAACATGGGATTTTGGATTTGTTTTAATTGTGGAAGTCACAATGTGTATGAGAAAATGTATGTAAGATTAAATCGTCTGGCATGTATCATAGATGATGTTGAGGATTTAATGGTAATACAGGATAATACTCTTGGATATTGTGGGGATTGCCACAAAGAAGTGAGGATTATTAAGTCTGATAAAAATATGTATAGAAAAATTTAAGTTATAGAAATCGGAATTTTAAATATAGTAATATAAATTAAAATTTTTGTCAAATTGGTTATTTGTAAATATTCTTTAAATCTTTAGTATGATATTCTTTTCCTCTCCAATCAAAAATCTCAAATCCATCGCCTGTTATCATAAATTGATAAACTTCTTCAAGGGTAAGATAATCTATGAACATTTTAGATGGATACTCATATGTGATCGTAGAAATTTCTGTTTGAGTTAATGGATGGTAAGAAATATCGTCAATAATATAAATAGTATTGACTTCAGCAAAATGACAAGGCGAACCACAACTTACCAAATTATGAGTGCTGATTTTGATAGCGTTTAATTCTTTCATTATGAAGGGTGTATAATACTTATAAGTTTCTACCAGAGAAATCATGGGAGCATGGTACCAGCTTCTACAGTCTATGATTGACTGGTCTTTCCAAATAAATTGAAGTCCATAAAAATTTTGTGTTTTATGATCTGTCACAGCAACAGCTTTTATATCAACCTCCTCGGCGCCTTTTCTTTTTAATATGGTTGGAAGGGGAACATACTCATCGTCAAGAATTTTAAAATCATTAAAACTAATTTTTCTTTTATCGTAAAATGCAGATGCTTCTTTTTGGCACTCCTCAGATAAATAATTTCTTTGGGCAATTGCTTTTTGTGAAACAAAAACAGATATCATTAAAAAAAAAACAAAAGTTTTAAAACAAAATTTCATTTATTAATCAACCTCATATCTTGTAGAAAATCTTTTGTATGAATTTTTTCCAAAATAGTCAGAAAACTCATTTGCAACCATATTTGCCACTTCTTTAACTGCGTTTGTATTTGACTTAGAATTTTGAATTTGATTAAAATATTCTTTAAATTTTGGAAGACCGTTTTCGTGGAGCATATCGTAACCAATAGCAACAATAAATCTTGAGAGTGTTTCTTGTTCTGATTGATCAAAAAGAGATATATCGCCAACGAAATCATTTTGTTCCCAATAATTAAATAAACGTTCTAACTTATTGAATTCTCTATGACTAAACCATCCTTTTTTCATATATTCATCATATAGATAACCATATGCAGATAATAATTTATCATTAAGCAAATCACCTTTTAAGGTTTTAGCTTCATAAGGAAAATCTATATAAGCGAGTGAAAAATTGGGAGGGCCAAAAAATCCCTTAAATTCATAGTTAACATAATATTCGACACCATTATCCAATGCCATGAACTTTGGATAATTACATGAAGAAGCAGTTTCAGTAAAATAATTGCCTGTCTTGGTATCAAAAATGTGAACTGTAGAACTGCCCCAACCGGTTGCGCCCCAAGTCGAAGTATAAATCCCAATAGATGTAGGATTTTTATCAAAGAAAGGAAAGGTATTATTTACCTTTTTATGTTTATAAATTTTCCTTCCAATTTTTAAATCTGGGGATCCATCAATACAAAATTGAGGTATTCTATCTTCAGGAAAGTCATTTATTATATGATATGTATAAATACTATTTTGATCTTTATTAGTGATAACTTGTTTATCAGTTCCAAAAGTTAAAAAACCATCATCCCGAAAAGAAAATTTATCAGAACAATTTCCTTTGCATTCCAAAAAGAATTTACCAACGTTTAATTTTGTAATTGAGTTGTCTGCATTAGCAGCAGGAACTGCTAATGCAACTAGGAGGTTTATAAATGAAGCATAAAATACTTTTAAGTTCATAGTCACAATTATTATCCAAATTAAGACTTGATTATGAACGAAATAAGGTAAGTTTGTGACATACAAGTTGAATTTTTATTTAAACAGTCCAAAATATAAATTTACGAAGTTTATATTCTTAATAATGGAGATTTTGCTTTCATTCTAGAATTTGCAGCTATTGTATTTCTATTAATTACTTTTCCGTTTTGGTTTCCTATTCTTATAGGTTTGTTAGGCATATTAATTCCTATTGCAATAATTTTAGTGGTAATAATAGTTTTAATAGCTATGTTTGCGAATTAATAGTTTTCTAAATTACAATTTCTGTTTTGGAGTTCATAGTTTGCCTTTTACACCCTTTCATTTAATGGCAGGTACATCAGTTAAGTCTTTCTTTCCAAAATATTTTAGTTTTTCAATTTTTACATTAACAAACGTCATTATTGACTCAGAAGTTTTATTTTATATTTATACTACTGGAATTCCTTCACATAAATTTTTTCATACTTTTTTAGGTGCATCGTTAATAGCAATATTTGTTGCTTTATTTTTTAGATCTTTTTGCGAGATAGGCTTAAAGTTTTGGAATATAATTTTTTATACCAAAAAGTTTTCTTTATTTAAGGTTGAGGTAAAAATTACAAGGTTATCTGCTTGGTGTGGAGCTTTTGTGGGCGCTTATTCACAATTGCTTCTTGATAGTGTAATGCATAAGGATATGATGCCTCTTTTCCCTATTTCTGATTTAAATCAATTGCATGGCGTAATTGCAATAAATAACTTGCATTTTTTGTGTATTGGATTGTTTTATATAGCTTTTGTTATCTTTGTTTTAAAAAAGTATATTAAAATAAAAAAAAATTATAAAAAGTCTTAATAGTGGAAGATAGGGAGCAATAGGTCAGGTATATTATAATATGAGGAGTCAATTTGAGAGTTTATTTACTAGTAAAGATATTGTACGTGCTAAATATCCAAACGGCTGGGTAGGGTGGTTAAATGATAAAATGTCTGATGATGACGATGGTCGTTTAACGCGTTTTACAACAATGGATGGAAGATATATGTATTGCATAGTTGAAAGACTAATTGATTATGGATTTAAACCACCTGAGTTAATTGATGATACAATCTATTTTCATGACTTTTATTTAAATGTTTATGAATATCTTGATTATGCAAAATATGACTTTTCAAAATTTTATTTAAAAAAACCAGACTGGCTTAAAATAGTTTCTCAACCACATATGAATATTAAGGACATTGCAGAATTAGGGTTGGATGCATATTGTTATAATGGATTGGATTATTCATTTAATGCTTAATTTTAAGTAATGAAGTAAGTTAATTTCCCACTTGTTTATTTACTTCTTTAATAATTGCCTTTCGTCTTTTTACACCAACTAAAACATCTATTTCATCACCTTTTTCTTGATCTAAAACCGCTTTTGCAATTGGCATATTATGATTAATTATACCATTTTCGAGATTATTCTCTTTTTCAGATATTATAAATTCAAAAACACCTTTATCGCCATCTAAATATTCTAAACAAACTTTATCATTGGTTTGTATAAACTTGTTATTTTCTTTACTAATACTTTTAATCTCTTCATTTTCTAAAGTTTCAACTAGGCCATCCATAATTTTTGTTACTTCTTGGTTGTACTCTTCTGTACCTTTTGAATGTTTTGTGTTTTTTAGTGCATCCTCAAATCTCTCTTTGGTGATTTCTTGTAATTTATCTTCTTTTTTATCTAATTTATTTTCAGTTAATAAGTTTGAGATTTCTTCTTTTCTTAGCTCAATACTCAAATCTTCAATTGTAGGATTGTTTTTAATATTTTTACTTGATTTAAGTTCTTCAAGTCTGCTATCGAGGCGTGTTTTTAGTCTACTAATTTCTTGATCTCTTGTATTAAACCAATCTGTGGACCATATCCTATGAAAAGACCAACCAAGATTTTCCAAGACATTTTGTCTTAATCTATCTCTATCTCTTGCCGATAAGGATGAATGGTATTGACGTCCATCACATTCTACACCCATGATATAACCATAATCCCAATCGGGGTGTTTAACCCCAATATCAATAAAATAGCCAGCAACTCCAACTTGTGGAATAGCTTGGTAACCTAATTTTTCTATTTGTTCCATAACGTATATTTCAAAATCAGAATCAGGGTTTTTGTTTGTTTCTTCACCTGCATCAATAATTTTAGTTTGTGAGTATTCTAACCATTTTCCGAGTAAATAAACGCCTTCATTACTTCCTTTATTTACATTCAAATCTGATGGTTTCATAGAAGTAAAAGTTACGAGTTGTTTCTTTGCTCTAGAAAACAAAACATTGAGTCTTCTCTTGCCAGAGTTACCATTTATTGGACCAAATTTTTTTGCCACGGGACCACCAAGTGTTTCTGGGCCATATACAGTACTAATCAAAATTGTGTCTCTTTCATCACCTTGAATTGATGCAACGTTTTTTACTATAAACCTTTCAAGACCCTCGTTAACTTTATCCCAATAATCAATATAATCTCTTACATGTTTTAATGTATTTTGTGCTGTATCTATTAAACTTAAAATATGATCTGTTTGTTGAAGATTCATCGTCACAATACCCAAAGAGCGTTTGGGGTGATTTTTCATAAATTCTGTTGCATATTCAACAACTTTTGTTGCTTCTATAAGATTGATACTAGATTTATAAATTCCATCTAACTTAACAAGTGAAACACCCATATCTTGCACTTGACTATTTTCTGACGAGGATGGAAATAAAATTAATTCATCTTGATAAACATATCTATTAGAAAAAGCAATTAAGCTTGAATCCTCTGATCTATAATGCCATTTCAGTCTCCTTCTTGGCTTAAATGTAACATTAGCTATTTCTAAAATGGATTCTTCTGGTGTTGCTAAATCCTCATCAAGATCATTATTGTTTAAGTTAGATATAAATGTATTGTCAGGTGGCATTTGATTTACATCACCAACAATAATGCATTGATTAGATCTAAGTAGTGCACCTAAAGCAAAACCCGGTATCATTTGCGATGCTTCATCAATTATGCATAAGTCAAATTTCTTCATATTAGATTTTAAATACTTAGCTATATTTAATGGAGGCATTGTCCAGCAAGGCATTAATTCAAGCAAAGCTTCACCTGCTTTATCTAATAAGAACCTTGGTGATTTATGACCAGCTTTTCTTTCTATTTCATGATAAAGGAGAGACATACCTGTATATGTTGTAGGTTTCCCTTTTCCGTTACCTATGTCAGGAGAACAGTTCTCAATCAGATCTAATTTTATTTTTTTACAATTACTATCTATAATTTTTTTATCGAGTTCTCTAACTTTTTTTCTTAAGGTAGCTAAATTTTGACCATTATATCCTGATAGTTTTTCACCATATTTTTTATAGATTTCTAACATTAAATCTCGAAAAATTAGTGTCTCTACAGTTAAATTTATTCCATCTAAATGTTGTTCTTCCATAAGTTGAAATTCTATAAAACTTAATATGTCTTTATTGCTGAAATTTACTAATTCTTTATTAAAATTTGCAAAGTTTTCTAGATTTGTTCTTTCATTATTAGCTTTCTCTAGCTCTTTTGAAAATGATATATATTTAAAATCTTCATCATCTATATTGATATTTTCCAATTTATAATTTGAAACAAATTCTTGAATTTTAACTTTTAAGATTTTTTTATCATTTAAAAAATTTTCGTGGTTTTTTACAATTTGTTCTAAGAGATTATCTTTTATTAATTCTATAGTTTTTTCTTTTTCAAATTCTAAATTTTCAATTATTTTAATAAGATTAATTGAATGATCCAATTTTTTTTGATCAAGACTATTTAAATCAAATTTTTCAAATACTCGATCATGTTTGATATCATTTAATCTAGTAACCCTTTCATCATAATTTTTATAACTATCTTCAAAATTTATTAATTTATTAGTTGTTATATCTTCTTTATTTTTTAAATATGAAAAATTGTTATCAATAAATTCTATTTCAGTAGATATGGTTTTTATTTTATCATCGATATTAGTTAGAAACTTTTCAACTTGTTCAAAATTTGTAAAGATATCCGTTTCAAAATTTTCTATTTTTGGAAAAGACTTAATTATGTTTAAAGGTTGAATTTTTAGAAATTCTAGAATTGGTTGATCATTAATATCATTAAAGGAATTGTTTAAAGTATTATAAAATTTACATGTCTGAACAAGACTTTCAAAGTCAGTTTTTATTCCATCGTTGTTTTCACCAGCTAAATTAATTAGTAGATTATTAGAGAATAGTGTCTCTTCAATTTTTTTATAATCTAACAATTCTTGAAAAAACTTAATCGCATATTTTTTTGTGAATTTATATTTTTTTACAACTGTTTCAAAAAGAGATTTTGCATCTTTATTTTCAGAAGATAAAAAAGAAAATGATCCAGAGTTTTGAAGATAAGCAATGTGCTTTAATAAAACATCACTTGAAGGAATACGATCAATATGAAAATCATTATTTAATTTATCTTTTATGTCATTTATTGAATTAACTTGTTTGATTGCATCGTTTAAAACAGTTAATGCATTTGGGTTTTCAAATTTTTTATCTCTCAGAAAAAATACAGTCTCTGTAGTTTCTGATATAATTTTATTAGCGCTTTTAAATGATTCAAAAGAGCATTTTTTTAAATTTGGAAAATTATCAAAAAAATCAATAAAGCTCTCATGAGTTTGGACATTTTTTTTCTGTTCCTCTATTAATTTATCAAGATCTAATTTTAAACTTCCTGAATTTAAAGAAGATAAATTTAATTCTTGTAATTTGCTAATATCATTTTTCAATTTAACTTGAAGATCATTATTAAGAGGTTCAATAAACATGTCTTCAAAATTAGTTTCAAATTCTTGAATTTTTTTCTTTAGATCTAGAAAATCCTGAGCTAATTTAGTGCTGTTATTTTCTATCATTAGCAATGAAAATTGAACATCAGAATTTTCTAAATACTCTTCTAGAGATTTGAAGTTTTCAGTGATTTTATTTCTTTGAAGGCTAATTGATATATCTATTTCACCTTCATCATCTAGATAATCAGAAAAGAGATTATTAAATTTAATAATCTCTTTAGATAGATCTGATGATTTCAATAAAATGTCATCAATGATAAACTTATTTACATTACTAAGCTTGATATTTGACCAAAAAGAATCAACATCTTTGCAAGAATACCAATTTTTTTCTAACTCTTTGCAATCATCTAAAAGTTTTCTTATTTTGTTTTTTGACAGTAATAAGGAATTTTCTATTTTAAATTGATTAATTTGTTCTTTTTTTAAATTTGTTTCACTTAATCGGATATTTTTTCCAAAAATATCAAAAACTGTATACCCTTCAATAAATTCGCTTTTTAAAATATTTATATATGATAATAGTTTTTCTCTAGATTCTCTAAAATTTTCAATATCTGATTGATGATTTATTTTATAATCTTTTCCCAATTCAGACTTTATTTCATTTTCGGAAATTTCAATTCTTTTCTTTATGCTAGTTATCAGTTTGCCCCTAGAGGTTCTAGTATCTTGAAGTGGCAAAATAAAATCTTCCAAACCAAGGCTTTTAATTCTAGCTAAGACAACTTCCAAAGCCGCTAACTTTTGAGCAACAAAAAGTACTTTTTTTCCACTGGCAATAGCTGATACAATTGCATTCACTATAGTTTGTGATTTACCAGTTCCCGGAGGTCCTTCAATTGCAAGACTTTTGCCTCTTTGAATGTCGACTAAAGCGCTAAACTGAGAGGAATCTGCATCTAATACTAAATTTGGCACTTCATTTTCAATTTCAGGTAAGTCATTATTATAATCTTCAGCAAATGAGTAATCCTGTAGGCTTGTATCAGTACCTATCAGTAAGTCTTGAACTAATTGATTGTTTTCATAATCATGATTGTCAAATTTCAAGTCATTAAACATAGACATTTGAGCTGATGGAAAATTACCAAAATTTATAAATCGTTTTACATTCCATTTAGTGAAATTTTTGGGCTTTAAATTACCAATGATAGTAAAATAATCTTCTATTGAAGTTCCATCAAATTCTGGAAACTCAATTTGATATTGTTGTTTTAGTTTTTCTTTTAAAACACGATTTGTTCTTCCTTTTTCACCAACACCATCAATAAAGTATTTAATTCCGTGCGCAGAAGATTTTCTTTGAAGATTTAATGGAAGAATTACTAAAGGAGATAAGTTTTCTTGTTCTCCATCAAGTTCAATCCATTCTAGAAATCCGAAGGCCGCATGCAGAGTGTTAATTCCTGTTTCTAACTCTGATGTCCTTCCTTTTGAAAATATTTTACCAGCTAATCTTTCCAGATCTTTTGGTAATAACAAAGTTTGTATCTTATTATCTGAATGCCTACCATCATCATGTGTTTCATCAGGAGTCGGTAAGTCATAATTTGGATTAATATCGTTATTTTTGGCGTGCTGTCTTAGATTAAGAGAATCTCTTTTAACCCTTGGTGGCATTTTAAATTCTTCTCTAATTCTATCTTTAAGATCTCTTTGAGCTTTTAATAAACTATCCTGTGAAGTGTCTTTTTCTTCTTCTAATCTAAATAATTCTTCAAAATACAACTCATCAGTTACTAATAATTCTTTAAATCTATTTTCAAATTTAGGGTTTAATTCATCTTTTGGTTCATCTTCTAATGTTGGCAATGATGTTAATTCAAATTCAGAAAACTCAAGTCCATTTAGGATCATTTCAGGGTGTTCATCAATCACTCTAATGTAGTTCTGATAACTAGTGCCCATACGGGTATTAATTAAAGGATTAGAACGAGAAAAATCTAAAATTTTAACACGTAAATTTTCTAATTTTTCTTGAAAAAATTCTAAAAGGTCACCTGAAAGCATTTTTTTTCTTTCAATAAAAGGATTATTTGCCTAAATGCACTGAGACAATAATTCAAAATTTAATTTTATAATAACTTTACAAATAAAATCATTAATTTCAATAAAATGGTATAATGTTGCAAAGAAAAGGGTAGTTACTAAGAAAACGTCGTGAGGACCAATAACAAATGTTTTCTTTTTTTCATTTTTAATAATTTTTTTAGCTCTGGATATTAACAATAAGTAATTTTTAGTTTTAGCAACCCTTCTTAAGTTTTGTAGAGATAGAGTTAAACTATTTATTTCTTCAAGATGTTTATGTTCTAATGAGGCCATTGTTCATCTCGTAAAATAATTAGATTGAAGCGCTGGGCTAGACCTTTTTCGACGATATTTCGATATATAGTATCATTAGTTGTTTGGTCATATACTTGAATATTATATAAACAAGGAATTGCTACATACCTATTTTTTAAATCTGAGTAGTATCCTTTTTTGTCTAATCCATGTCTGTATATAGGCTCTGTTTGAAATAAAAATTCGGTAATTGATAAACTTCTATCAAATTCAATTCTAGACATTGGTATTCTATCTTTTCTAGCATTTAATTCGTCTTTATTTAGAAATTTATGATCTTTTCTGTTATGAATTAGTATTCCTCTATTATCTATTAATACATCAAAAATATTTAGAGATCGTAATCTCCCTAAATTTTCATCAAACTTTGTCCAACAAGCAATTTTTTGAGTACCATCACCCACTAATCTTATTAACTCTTCTTGTACATCTTTATCCTTAGCATATTCATTTATAAGAGCTTGATTTGCTCTTTCTAACTCTTTGTTTTTTTGTTCTAGTTTCTTAATTTTTTCTTGCTGGTCTTTTATTAATTTTGATAAATCTTTATCAATTAGAGCCTGTAGTTTTTTTATTTTTTCTTCAAGTTCATTTATTTTTGATTTTAATGCAGAATTTTGAAATTCAAGCTTTTCTTTATCCTCTTTTAATTTTTTTAAATCTTCCTTTAGAGAATTTAATTCTAACTTTAATTCTTTTATTTCATTATTTTTTTCAGATAAAAGTTCTTGAAGTTTTGTAACGTCATCACCGTATTTTTTAAAATCTGCATTTTCTTGTTTTAATTTTTCAATCTCAGCTTCAAGTTCTTTGATTTTTTTAAAAATTTCTTCAAGTTGTTTATCAATGTCTTTATCACCGACTAAGTTTTCTTTTAAAAGAATAAATACTTCGTCAATTTCTTTAGGTAAAATATTTGGATAGTGTTTGATAACTTCCTCTCCAATTTTTATTTGGTCTTCTACCTTTTTTTTCTCTTTCTCAACGAGGCGAGCATATCCAACAGCAACTAAAAGTAATAAAAATACTAATAGTAAAAAAACTTCAGCAAGAGATAATCCTAATATTAAACCTCGACGATATGGTTTTTCTAAGTCAGGAAAATACTCGGAGTTATAACTTTTTTTCCGTGGCATCTTTTATTGTGTCCGCTGCGTCATTTAAACCTTTTATATACCTGTTAGTAGCTTCCTTTGCAGCCTTTGAACTAGATTTAATATTATCTACTTCATCTCCAATTTCTTTTACAGGTTGTTCAAACTTTTCTCTTGATCGTTCAAAAATATTACTGATTTTGTTAATATTTTCATCTGCTTTGTCTATGTTTGGAATAGTATCACTTACTCTTTTAATAAGTTGATTAAACCCATTTCGCATTTCACTTTCTTTATCATTGATCTCACTCAAGATATTTACTGTATTCGTCATTTGTTGTGCAGCATTATCTATTTTATCTACAACGTCAGAAATTTTTTCAGATGAGTTGTCTAATCTATTAGAAAAATTATTGAGATTTGTTTCTATATTCGATGTAATTTGACTAAATGATGATTTTAAAACTTCTGCTGATTCTGTTAATGTCTCTGAGATTTCTTGAGCGGAATTACCAATAACTTCAATTTGTCTTTTATTTTCTGCAGCCAAATCTACAAGCTGTTTGGAAACTGTTTTTATATTATCAGCATGAATTCTTGTTGCTTCCTCCAAAGTTTCAGAAACCCGTCTATTTAATTCTTCTGAAGTTGTGTTGTAAGTAGTTGATAAAGTACTTAAGTCACCTTGGAACCTTATCATTGAGGTTTTTATTTCATCAAGCATTCTACCAAGTTGCTGACGTGCCTCATTATCTATTGTGCCGGGATCATTGTTGTATTGTTGCATCCAAACTCTCATGCCAATTCCAGCAATTGTCGATAATAACGCAATACCAAAACCTGCAAGTAAACTTAATATGTCCAATGATCCTGTAGCAACTCCATCATTACCTAAATTTTTACCTACTTTTACTAGTGAATAAGTTAAAGAAAATAATGTATATAAAAGCCCAAGGTAATATGCATTATCGCTAGATCTATCAAGAGCGTTACCAACTAAATTTAGAGTCTTAAGGTTAATAAATCCATAAATTATAATAAAAGAAACCGCTATCAACGCTATTACAAAATTAAGAACAAAACTTTGTACTGATAAGTCATTAAGTATCCTTAAAGTTATTATGATGGCAGCACCAACTACTGTAAATATACCAAATAACAACCTTTCCTTTGAATCATCTTGTACGTTTTTAAAAATTTTTAAATCTACCAATCTTTCCATCCTATTGCTACTGCTTTAGATTGTTTAAAATAATCTATCCACCATTTTTTATGATTAATATTTTGAACTTTTGAATATTGATCACGTTTTAAATACCTTATGTGAACAACAAGCTGTTTTAAGTCAATTTTATCAATTTTATTAATGTTTGGTAATTTTCTGAAATGAGATATTTTAGATCCATTCTCAAGCATATCTGAAATTAAAATTACTCTATTTGGTTTGTTTTTGTTAAATTCAGCTCTTTTTTGTCCAAATTCATAAGTTAATACATAATTTAATGTATACAAAATGGGAGAATTTTCTTGTTTCATTTTTGAAAGATCTTTTGGGAAGAGGTTAGTAATAAAATTTTTAAACTTTTCATAATTAGCTAACCTAATTAATTTCCCAGTTTGCATATCTTTAAAAAACTCTCCACTATCCACTTCTCCGGGGTTGCAAATTCTACCATGATTTTTTGGTTTTTTACCTAAAGCACTCATGGTCCAAACTGATAATTGATGTTGTCTACCTAGTCCTAATTCATTTATAATTGATGATGTTGATGTATCTTGAAACTGTGATAGTAGACTACCCGTTTTACCATTTAATTTTAAAGCCTGAATATCTGTTAAAGGATCAGAAGTATCAATAATTACAATAGTTTTTGCTTCAGCGCCATTTCTTGGACAGTTGTTATTATCTAGCTGTTCTTTTTCTGTAAGTAAAATAAATGTAAGAAGAGTAATAATTAACACTACAGAAATTATAATAAGGTAAATACCTCTCTTTTTTGCTTTTTTTTCTTTGTCTTGTCTAATATTAACGACCACTGGAATACTTTCTATGAATATTATCTATTTCATCTGCGTACATAGAATTTTTATCAAGTTTTTCTACATTTTCTATTAATTTAAAAACTCTTAAATATTCATTAAGTGAATCACTTATTTTATTCTGATAAGATTGTGCTTCTTTGTACAAGTTATCTATATCAGCTAACTCTTGATTAAATGACATGTGTGTTTCAGGTAGTTTTAATAAAGTATCACTAATTTTAAATTGGTTAACTTCAAAACTTTTTGGGGTTTTATTATCTTCTCTGTTATCAATGTTTATTGTTCTATATTGAGAATATAATGCTTTACCTATTGTCTTAACTCTTTCCGTTAAGGTTTGATACTGATCAGTTAAATTTATTATATCTTTACTTTTTTGTTTAATAGCTTGGACACTTGATTTGTTAGTTGTTAACCATCCATTTACGTCACTAATCCCATCTGTAGATATTTTTGTGAGTTCATTTTGAGATTCATCTACTTGATCAGTATAAAACTCATATCTTTCTTTTTCTTCTTTTGCAAATAATCCGTATTCTGGATAAGGATCATCCCAGTCCACTCCTTTTTTTGATGAATACAAGAAAAATAAAATTCCAGCAAAAGTAATCAAATAACACTTCATATCTCCATAAATCATTGTCTTAGACATTAAATCGTTCAAAACAGGTGTTCCAATATTATTAACTTGTATAAGTCTGTCTTCGTATCCTAAGGATACTAATTTTAGTAAGTTATCTCTATAGTGACCTATACCTAAATTGAATATTAGACCTAATAAAAAAACTATAGATGTCATCACAAAACCTATTATTTTTTGAGATATTTCAATTCGATAAATTTTTCTTATAAATAAATATCCAACAGAAAATCCAACAAAAATATTGATAGATGAAAACATAAAAATTTCAATTAAAGCACCAGCCAAACCGTCTGGGTGAACATCTCTAAGAGTAAAAGCATTAATGAAAAGTTCTAAAATAAATAAAATGCCAATAATACCAAGACTAAGAAACTTTGAGTCTGGTATTCTAGGGTTTCTATCAATGCCATTATTTATTTTAAAATCATTTAATGATTGTTTGCTAATTATTAACTTTTCTTTTAAATCATAAATAATATTGAACTGAGTTTTAACATTTGAATATAAATTACTTAAAATACCTTCTCCAATTTCTCTAATCTTAGCTTTACTTTTATCTGTATCTTTTAGATCTTCCAATTGAGCTTGGGTAGTGTGACTCATTCCTTCAATTTTTGTTTTTATATATTCTTTACCTTCTGTAAGTATAAAAGTCATACATTCATCAATGTCTGCAGCTATGTCATCTTTCATGCTAGTGCTAGGTTTAGGAATGTTTCTATTAGCTTTTTCGAGGCTTCTATTTTCAATATCTAATATTTGGGCAATTTTAGATTTGCTAATTTTATTAAATTTACCTGTTGAAGCGTTTATCAAGTTATTATGACTTGAAAAATACTCCGATATTTTGTCTAAAAAATTCATCTCGTTATAACTCTATATAAGTATAATTTATAATCACATACTTCTAATATTAAATTTGCAGGTTACTCTAACTCTTCATCTATGTCAGAATTTTCAATTGGCTTAGGAGCTTTGGGAACCCATTGTTTCAAATATTGAGCATGTATATCGTAAAATTCTATTACTATTTTTTCAAGTTCGGTAATAAAGTTTTTTCGTGAATTAAATATCTTACTTGAATGTAATTGCATTAATGGTGTGAAGGACAGAATAGTAGTATTTAGGTCACGTTCTCTAAAATAATCTGATTCAAGTTTTGAAAGCTCAATAAATTCATCAGATGCTCGTGACTTCCATCTGACTTTAACAAATGATTTTTTATCATCTTTCACTTTCAATTGTCTAGATAACCAGTTTATCTTTCCAGATAATGTAGATCTATCCTCTGGTGCTTTCAATTCCATTCCAACCATAATACTGTTTTTAGCAAGATCAATTTCCACTTCAAGTTCATTGGCTGCGTTAGGAATTGAAAAAGAACAAATGGCCTTTTTCTTATTAATAATATCTTTTGAAATTTCACTTTGCCATTCACTTCGGTTATTTTTGGAGGCATATGGTAACTTTGTATTACAGTCCACTCCAAGATGATCTGTCAAATTCAGTGCAATTTCAGAAAATTCTTCTACCAGTGCGTTTGATACTTCAGCAATGTTCGGATCAGAATTTTTAAACTTTGCACCAATTGATGCATCATTACAGACTTGTGTCCAAGAAGCAGGCATTTGAGTAAAACTTTTATTACCAACAGAATCATCTCTTAAAAATTTTATCAGCTCTTCAATTACAAAAGATTTTTCTCGATCTTCTATTTCATTTTTATTTTTTAATAAAATCGCAGATGAAAGAATTAGCCTCCATGATAGATGATAAAGCTTTACTTTTGTAAGTAATCTTTTTGGTAAAGTTATTGGACTAAGATCAACCCTAGGAGTAAATTCGTTTGATATTGTTATCACAGAATCAATACCATTTGCCCTTGCATCTTCAACATACTTAGTTACTTGTTCTAAATTGAGTGAATTATTACCCACTTTAGCCTCTACTAAAGATGTCCATTCGTTTCTATTTTTAATATAAATAAAGCCATCTGGTCTATCATTCTTTGTATGGGGTGATTTAGCAACACCAATTTCTGTATAAGTTTCTAGAACAGTTCTATTATTAATTTTAATTCCTGTATCTTTAATCAATTCAGCAAGTAGTTCAGGTACTATGCGAAATACAGCTAGCAATGTTGAGGTAGCTATTAATTCTTTATTTGACAATTTTAAAGAAGAGAATAAACGAGATTGTTTACCGCTAATAAGTTGTTTTGGAAGTGTTTGCATAAATCTTCTCCAATACTAATGTAAAAACTGGCATATTCAATTTTTTTTGTAAAGTTATAGATAGATACTCAAAATATTAATTTACAATTACAAAATTGGTTTTTGAAATTTGAATAAATTACTTCCCATTAAGATTAAAATGAGTTTTGATATTAAAATGATAGGAAAGTATAATTAAAAAAATTTAAATATTAACTAAGAGTGCTTTGTGAGATTTAATAATAAAGAAATTATATTTTCTCCGTCAGATTTAATTACTTTCCTTGAATCTCCATTTGCAACATATATGGATAGATATTTACTAGAAGATAAAACTAAATCAGTATTATTAGATACTCCAGATGAGATGCTTGTTAATCTTCGCAAAAAAGGTTTTGAGCATGAAAATGAATTCATTTCTTCTCTTATTTCAGATGGTAAAAATGTAATAAAAATTGAAAGTGAAGATAATGAAACAATGTTATCTAAAACAATTTTGTCAATGAATAATGGAATTGACGTAATTGCACAGGCGTTCTTACAGCTGGATAATTTTAGTGGAATAGCTGATTTTTTAATTAAAGTACCCGGAAACTCAAAATTGGGTGATTATCATTATGAGGTTTGGGATACAAAGCTTTCAAAAAAAATGAAACCATATTTTGCAATTCAATTATGTTGTTATGCCGAAATGTTAGAGAGTTTACAAGGTATAAAACCAAAGAATGTAGCAATTGTGTTAGGTGATAAAAAAATTATTCATCTAAGAACACAAGATTATTTTGCTTACTATCACGCATTAAAATCATCATTTATTTTATTCAATAAAAATTGGATACCAAATAATCAACCTGACCCAGCTGATACAAAAACTCATGGTAGGTGGTCAGAGTATGCAAAGAAAATTTTAGAAGATCGAAGACATTTATCTTTGATAGCTAATATAACGCAATCCCAAATTAAAAGATTAGAAAATGCTGGTATTAATACAATTGATGATGCTGCTAAGTTATCACCACAATCAATTCCGAAATTAAGTGAGGACATTTCAGAAAGATTAAAAAATCAGGCAGAAATACAAATTTCTTCTGAACAGAAAGAAAGGCCAGATTATATAATACTACCTCATGAAAATGATCGTTCATTGGGTCTTTCTCTGCTACCTCCTCACTCAGACTTTGATATATTTTTTGATATAGAAGGTTTTCCACATGTTGAAGGAGGTTTGGAATATTTATGGGGATCTACTTATTTTAATGACTTAGGTGAGCGAGATTTCAAAGATTTTTGGGGACATGATGTAGAGGAGGAACAAAAAGCTTTTACTGATTTTGTTGATTGGGCTTTTGAACGATGGCGCAGAGACCCGTCTATGCATATTTATCATTATGGTTCATATGAAATAACAGCATTAAGAAGGTTAATGGGTAATTATGGTATTCGTGAATACGAAGTAGACACATTGTTGAGAAATGAGGTTTTTGTGGATCTTTACAATATTATAAGGCACGGTGTTTTGATTGGAGAACCAAGTTATTCGATTAAAAATGTTGAGCATATTTATCGTGAAAAAAGAGAAACTGAAGTATCTAGTGGTGGAGATTCAATCTTAGTTTACGAAGAATGGAGAGCTAATCCTGATGGCTTTTCTTGGAAAACTTCCAAAGTTTTAAAAGCTATAAGAGATTATAATATTGATGATTGTAATTCAACTCAAGAATTAGCCGAATGGCTGAGATCAGAACAATTATCTCATAACATTGTTTATTCCAGATCTCTAGATAAAGAAGAAGAAAAAGAAAACAGAGAAGAAAAAACAGAAACAACATTATTGCGCGATAAACTTCTTAATAAAGCTTTAATTGAAAATAATGAACTAAAACAGTCTGTTTTAAAAAATTTAGCTTGGCTACTTGAGTTTCATAGAAGAGAAAATAAGCCAACTTGGTGGAGACTATTTGATAGATTAGGTTTAACAGAGTTAGATCTTCATGACGATATGGAATGTTTAGTTGGACTTACAAGAACAAGTAAGGAACCGTTTCTTCATACATCTAGAGCAAGAAATAAAACTTATGAATATTCCTTTGACATAAACCAACCATTTAAAGGTCAATCAAAAAGTTTTTATGTTTTAGGAGATGTAAATTTTAAACTCAATACAATTTCACTTGATGATGATAAAGGTCTTATTTGTTTGCAATCTAAAGAAATACCTCCAAATAGAATTTCGTTAATTCCAGATCAGTTTGTAAATCCCGCACCAATTCCTCAAGCTATCCAAGATGTTATAGAAACTAATCTTGAAAATGATTTTATGTATTCGGCTATTTCAGATTTTTTGTTTAGAAAAAAACCAAGGTTCTTAAGTGGTCCTAAAAATCCTATTTTGGAACCAAACTTACCTCCTGAAAACTTCATAAAATCAATTATTTTGGCAGCTAATGATTTAGATAACAGTTATTTGTGCATACAAGGACCTCCGGGAGCAGGTAAAACCTTTACAGCGCGAAATGTTATAGGTGACCTAATGTCAAAGGGAAAAAGAGTTGGAATTTCATCTAATAGCCATAAAGCTATAGTAAATTTAATGGATGGTGTAGCTGATCATCTTATTAAAAATAATATTTCTGGTAATTTAATCAAAATTGGAGGTAGTGAAGAAGATACTATTTTTGATAAGGCAAATGTTTCATTTAAGAGAGATGCAAAATCTGTTGGTGATGATTTTAATAACTCTTCAATATGTGTCGGTGGAACGGCTTGGTTGTTTTGTAATACTTTGTTGAGTGAACAAGAGGGCATAAAAAAGTTTGATTATTTATTTATTGATGAAGCAGGTCAAGTGTCAGTAGCTAATCTTGTTGGAATGAGTAGGATTGCTAAAAATATCATTCTTATGGGAGACCAAATGCAATTAGGACAACCTTCTCAGGGCAGTCATCCTGATGAAAGTGGGCAGTCAATTTTAGATTATTTATTGCAAGACAAGTCTACAATACCTCCCGACATGGGAATTTTTCTTCCTAAAAGTTATAGAATGCATCCTGATTTATGTGAGGTAGTATCAAATCAAGTTTATGATGATCGTTTGATTGCAGCCGAAGTAACTAATAAACACATTATCGATATATCTCCTGAAATAATTCCTCGAAAGCACGGAATTCATTTTATACCAGTTTTTCATGAAGGAAACACACAAGGAAGTGAAGAAGAGGTTGAGATCATAAAAGATCTATCTGAAAAACTTATTAATGTTTCATATTGGTCAGAGAATTCTCAATATGACACGAGAAAAATTCAATGGTCGGACATTTTATTTGTTGCTCCTTATAATTATCAGGTCAACCTATTAAGAAATGCTTTACATTCTGATGCAAGAATAGGAAGTGTAGATAGATTTCAAGGCCAAGAAGCACCAATTGTTTTTGTTTCGATGTGTGCGTCAAATGCGTCAGAAAGTCCCAGAGGAATAGAATTTTTATTTTCAAAAAATAGACTTAATGTAGCGATATCCAGAGCACAATCTCTTGCAATTGTTGTAGGATCTCCAAATCTAGTAACAACACCTGTTAATAATTTAAAACAGATGGAGTTAGTAAATTTTTATGCTGAAATAGTTAAATCAGGGTCTTGAAAATTTATAGATTATGTAGTATAAAATTTACATGAAATCCTCATAGATCAATTCAAACATTTGTGGCGTGAAATAAACTCAACAATACAGTTGCGTCATCTGTTTGACATTTGAATCTAAGGAGATAATTTATGAATAATCATCATAATGACAATACCCCCGTTTATCTAATCGAAAAACATACAAGGCTTGAAGAAGCACAAGTTTCATTTTGTGAAAGAGTTGTCTTTTTCTATCCAAGTTTTCAAGCTAGATCTGCATTAGTTAATAATATAGGTGACTTGATAAATAAAGGGCACAAAACAAGTTACATAACAAACAATATAGCTGTCTTGTTTTTTAAATCTGAATGGGTCCCAGACAAAATGCGATTTGAAATATCTGTACGTTATATAGGTTTTGAGACTGACGTAGATTTCCTTGAGCGAGCTAACTAATAAAATAATGAGAGGGGATAAACCCCTCTCACTAATAATGGAGATATGATATGGAAAAAGAATTGCTTAAAAAATATATTTATTATTTTGGAAATAAACCACCATTTCCACCAAAACAAATTATGGAATCCTTAGTTAGAATGAAAGACGATGGAACATTTGATAAAAAGTTAAAAGCTGTTTCACAAATCGGAGATAAAGTTAGAAGTGAAATTGAAACAATAAGTAAAGATCATATGACAATTAATCATAGGTTCTTTGACGAAAAATTTAATAAATAAAGAAAACTTGCGAAGTCATTAAATGAAATCCTTTTAAAACAATTTAAACAATGCGTGGCGTAATTTACTCAACAGTACAGTTGCGTCATCTGTTTGACATTGTAAAAAAAGGAGAATTATATGACAAACAATCATGTAAAGACATCCCTTATGGGAAAACACAAAATAAACAAAGTAGATGTAGAAATTTACTTTGCACCTGAAGTCATTGAGGCGTTTGTATCAAATGATGAAATAAGCGTCATCAATAACTTGAAGGCTGGTGAAGAGTATGATCTTTATCCTCTTGAGACGCACTTTAAAAATATTTTTGAAATTGTTAAATCACGTGTTTTAGAACTTAAAACATATGAGATGTTTTTTGATAATATTGAATACGAAGGGCATAAATTGATTTGGAGATCTAACTATGATGAAAAATCAAAGCTTATGAAAATTGGCGTAACCTATTCTCAAATGAATAATCCAAAATATGAAGACGAACTAGCTAAAGCCCTTCAAGAGTGGTGGGACGCTGAAGCAAGGGGTGAAGATATGGATGAACTCATAAGAAAGCAGTTTGAGGACGGTAAGGATCACCCTAACAAACCCACACTTGTTGGTTTTGTGCCAGCACCTAAAGGGACAACACATTAATGTGAAAAGAGGGATGTTTATCCCTCTTTTTTCTCTTTTTTTCCTGATATAAATGTAACTAATATTTTATCAGTTTCAATGTTTTCAACATTTTCATTAATAACTAAACCACTTTTTTTAAGATCTTGAATAAGCAATTCAAATTCTTTTTGAAGTAGGGTCTTCTCTCTTTTTTTGTAATGCATTAATGAGATTTTTTAAATCCTATTGGCTCTGAGATATAGCTATCTATATGCTTGTTACCATCAAAACTTCTTATAATTGTAGTTCTTTTAATACCACTGTCTGTGTATTCCCAAGTAGCTAGCTCTTGTCTAAAAATAGAATTAGGTTTTATGGGAATATCCTTATCTTTGATGTATGTATCAGAGCTTACATAAAATGTTTCTTTATTAACATAACTCATTTTTAATTTCCCCTGTCTTGATTTGTTTCAGGGTAAATTTTTATGCCTTTGATCTCAAAAATTCTTATTAACTTATTATAAATTTCATCAACCGACATTTCAGGTTTAATAGGCTCTAGAAATAATAGCTCTTTATTTTTATTGAAGTTTTTTTTGGTCATTTTAGTCTCCTTTTTAGTACTTTTGCTGGAATAGCAGGGCGCACAATTTGGTATAACTGCCCAATCTTTTAGGTAGATCAATCCATAAAAAAAGCCGTTACAACTGACGTTGAAACGACTAACAACGCTTTAGCTGTATTTATTAATCGCCCGCAATTTGCTCTTAACTCGGCGATAATTATATATACTAAATAGTCTAGAAGTTTACAACTATGAACTTTTATTTTTAGCTATTTTTTTTTCATTTTCATATGTTGGACAAGAAAAATTTCCCATGCCAAACATATCTTCAATAAAGTTTTGCCATATATAATTTATTTTAGATAGAATGCGTGAAAATATGTTTTTTTTCAATGTCACCTCCTTGTAGAATCTATTTTGATATATAAAGTAATTACAAGATAGATATGATGATAAAGGTTTTTGATTTCAATATGATTAAATTAACTAATTCAAAATCTAACAACGCCTTCTTTCCTAAACAAAGAATTACTGCCAAACAATATGAGTTCGCGCGATTAGTAGCAGAAGAAAATTTAACAAGTAGCGATGCTTACAGAAAAGCTTATAAACCAAGTACATTTGCCAAAAATAAATCTATTCATGAGATGGCATCTAGAGTAATTAAAAACGTCAAGGTTCAGTCAAGGATAAAAGCTTTTCAACGCATCAAAGCTGAAGATAACCGGATGATAGCTATAAGAAGGGAAGAGTTCGTTTTTAAAAAGTTAATTGAAGAAGTTGAACAATGTAAAAATGCCTCAAGTAGAATTCGTGCCTTAGAATTGCTTGGTAAGACACTGTCTATGTTTAGCAATAAAATGGAAGCAAAAACAAAGGTTAATGATAGAACTTCTGAGGAAATTATTAAAGATTTAAAATTTAAATTGAATAAATTGATAAAAGACCATACCTAGAAGTATAATAATTCCTGCCTATACTAAAAGTTAAAATTAACTTTTGGCACCCCACCTACCCAGTATGCCCAAGTATAATAAGTGCCATCACATAAATGACTTAGTATATGCCACACAAGAAAATTAAAAAATTAATTTATTACACCTACTAGTTATAACTAGTTAACTAGTATATTTATCTTATTACTAGTTATAACTAGTTAACTAGTAAGTTTATATTATTACTAGTTATAACAACTATCTTTATAACTAGTTTTTATATATATTTATACTTGTATAAACTAATGCTTATAACTAGTAGAACTGTTATAACTAGTAGTGCTGTTATAACTTGTGTTTGTTCAATCAAATTTTTTTACTAATTTAATTATCTACAAATAAAATTAATTATTTTCCGTGCACGGCTAATTATAGTCCGTTGTCTATACGTTAAACCTAATTCAAGATAAGTATGTTTAGGAGATCCGTGCACGGCTATTAATCGCTAATTAATATCAGAAACATTTCCTTGTTCTTTAAGTTTTTAATTCTAATAGTTTTTTTCAATAAGTTTTTTGACTGTTTGAAAATCTAATTGCCCTGTATCAATTAAAATTCCAGCATAGCTTCGTTTATAAGAATGATATTTATTTTTACAAACAGGATCACAAAATCTCTTATCTTCTCTTTTATTTTTTTTCACATCCAGAGTTTTCATGCAAAAATCACATTCTTTACTTTTATTCATATTTACCTACCTAAATAACTAAAAAATTATTCCACTCGTTCATTATCTGTTGTCTTTTCAGAAATAAATCACTTCTTAAATAAGCCTTTTCAACTTTGTTTTTGTTTGTATGAGCTAGGCATAATTCAACTGCTCTTCTGGAGAAATTAAAGTTCTCTTCCGCCCAATTTCTAAATGAAGATCTAAATCCGTGTGGCACAGCTTTTATATAGATTTCTGGAAAATCAGTTTTGAGAAGTAGCCTCATACAGTCTTTAGAAATATGTGACTTTTTTCTATTACTTAAAAAAATGAAATTTGACGAATTTTGTTTTTGTATAATATTTAGAACTTTACAGGCAGTATCATTTAATGGCACCGAATGTTCCTGTCTCATTTTCATTCTTGATGCAGGAATAGTCCAAATTTTATTTTTTAAATCAATCTCTTTCCATGTTGCTCCTATAACTTCATTTGTTCTTGCAGAGGTAGCAATTAAGAATATTAGGGCGTATGAAGATGTTTTTTTAATTTTTTTTAATTTACTTATAAGATCTGGAACATCATTATAATCTAATGATCTATGATGTTTTACACTTATAATTTTACTAACGTTTGGTAGAAGATGTTGAAGGTTATCTTTATAATCAGCAGGGTTAGGGCCTTTCATGTTTTTAAGAGCAATACAGTATGAAAAAATTCTTTCTAACCTTTGCCTTACTCTTGTTGCGGTCTCATGTTTAGTATTCCAAATTGGGTTTAAAATTTTACATATGTGCTTGTTGTTTATTTTATCTAAAGGCAATTTCCCAATGATAGGATATGCGTAAGTTTTTAAAGTATTAGTCCATTGTTGTTTTTGTTTTTTGTTTGTCCATTCTACTTGAAAAGTATTAATAAACTCTTCGCACATTTCCTGAAAAGTTATTTTCTTATTTTGTTTTTGTAATTGACGTTCTTTTTTTAATTCAAGTGGATCTATTCCGTCATAAATCATTTTCTTTATATTGAATAATTTTTGTCTAGCATCTTTAAGGGATATGAAAGGATGTTTACCTAATCCTATTTCCCTAGTTTTTCCATCAATTTGATATCTAACAATCCAATTTTTATTTAAATTTTTATCAACACGAAGTTTTAAACCATCTCCATCATAATGGTTTCCTTTTTCAAATATTTCTTCTATTTTTTTGTTTGTTAAAGTTCTCATAAAAGTGTTCCAATCCCCATTTGAGTCCCCAGTTTAAAATAATCTTTAAACTGTTGATTTTAATTATAAAATAAAGATCAAATCAGCGCAAGTCATTGTTTTTAAACAATAAATTTGGGTTTATATAGGCCAATATGGGCGTTAATTTACTTTATTTTATCTTTCAGGAAACAGTATAATGGCGGAGGGAGGGGGATTCGAACCCCCGAAAGGGATTGCTCCCTTTAACGATTTAGCAAACCGGCGCCTTCAGCCACTCAGCCACCCCTCCGCGGGCTCGTTAAATGTCTTAAGTGTCCTACTTCACGCTGTATGCTCTCTCGTAATACAAAATGACAAAAATTATTTCAAGTTTTTTTAATGTATTATAGAAAATCTAACTATTTATGTTAAACATAGATTTATTGAGAGGTGATGTATGGATCTAATATCTGGAATGAGAGTTTTTGTTTCTATAGCTGATAATGGTTCACTTGCAAAAGCAGGTAGAGAGTTAGATTTATCGCCCTCTGTGGTTTCAAAACATATATCTGCATTAGAAGACAGATTAGGAGCAAGATTACTTTATAGAACTACAAGATCTGTATCACTTACCGAGGTTGGTCTAGCTTATCTCGATAGAGCTAGAAGAATTATTGGTGACGTAGATGAAGCTGAAGCAGTCGTTTCAAGTGCCACCAATGCACCAAGAGGACATCTTCGTATCACTGCTCCAGGAACATTTTCTTATAGGCATATAGCCCCACATCTTCCCTTATTTAGAGAACGCTTTCCTGAGGTAGAAATAGAAATGATTATTTCAGATGAGGTTGTTGATTTAGTTGATAACAATATTGATTTGGGGATCAGAATTGCGGTTATGAAGGACTCATCACTTATTGCAAGAAAACTGGCCCCAAATCCAAGAACTTTGTTTGCTTCTCCAGAATATATAAAAAAACATGGTAAACCAAATCACCCAGACGAGATATTAAACCATGATATTATTTCATTTAGAAGTGGAAGTCCTTATAATGAGTGGCATTTTTTAGTAGACGGTAAAATCAAATTGATACACGCAAAAGGAAAGTTACAGTTCAACCACGGTGATGCAATTCTTAGGTCAGCAATTAATGGTGGTGGATTAGCAATGTTATCTAGATTTGTTGTTGGAAGACACTTAGCAGCAGGTTCATTAGTATCTATATTAGATGAATATGTCCAAGAGGATGTTCCAATCTATGCTGTTTATCCAAGTGGCAAACATTTATCTCCTAAGGTAAGGGCTTTTTTAGATTTTTTAATCGAAATTTATGGACCTATACCTTATTGGGATGAAGCTGGTGATCATACTTCAGATGCAGCTAAGCGGACTGTTATTTAATCTAAACATTCTGACCTGCAACATAGCCACTTGACCAAGCCCATTGAAAATTATGTCCTCCTAAATGCCCAGTTACATCAACAACTTCTCCAATGAAATATAATCCTGAGTATTTTTTACATTCCATTGTTGCTGAATTAATTTCATTTGTGTCGATACCACCTAACGTAACTTCTGCAGTCTTGTAACCTTCAGTACCAGTTGGCAAAACATTTAATTTATTTATAAAATTAGAAATTTTGTTTAGTGTGCTATTCGATGCATCTCCAATTTTTTGGTTTGTATTAAGCAAACTAGTAATAGCCATTGCTAATTTATTTGGAAGAAAATCTGATAAAACATTTGATATGTTTTGTTTTGGTGTTTTTATTCTTCTTTCTTTTAAAGTTTTATAAATTGAGTTTTGTGGTAATAAGTTAACTTCAATAGCTCTATCAGGTTTCCAGTAAGAAGAAATTTGTAAGATTGATGGTCCACTAATACCCCTGTGAGTAAAGATTAAACCTTCATTAAAAATTGTTTTATTTATTTTGACTGAAGCTTCAATTGAAATACCTACTAGCGATTTGCAAAACTCTAATATATCGTCTTTAAAAGTTAATGGGACAAGAGCAGGATAAAGGTTAGTAACTTTTAGGTTAAACTGATTAGCAATTTTATATCCAAAATCAGAAGCTCCTATTTTGGGTATTGATAATCCACCTGTGGCAATAACAAGAGATGAACATATAAATTTCCCCTTTTTTTCTGTTTCTAATATATATAAATTTTTTTCACGGATTATTGATTTGATCTCAGTGTTTAAACTAATCTCAACTTTTTGAATTTCACATTCAGTAATTAACATTTCAATAATATCTTTTGCAGAATTATCACAAAAAAGTTGACCCAATTTTTTTTCATGAAATTTAATTTTATGTTTTTTTACCAAATCTATGAAATTATTTTGAGTATACTTTGAAAAAGCAGATTTGCAAAAATGCTTGTTGTTTGACAAAAAATTTTCAACATTGCTGTATATATTTGTGAAATTGCACCTTCCTCCTCCAGAAATTCTAATTTTTTCTGCAATCTTTGAAGTATGTTCTATTATAAGGACTTTTTTGTTTCTTTTTCCTGCTTCAATAGCACACATAAGACCAGCTGCACCTGCTCCAATGACAACAACATCAAAATTTATATTCATTCTCAATTATTTCTTTATTGTTAAATTTAAGTGCTAATACAAATAAAGTTTCTAATGCTTTACTTTATTGATATTGAAGACTAAAAGAACAGTCTAGTTAATTTAAAAGAAATATAAAAAGTATTTCTTACAATGTCTCTTTAATCTGAAAGTCGATCATGTTAAAAAATTCTGGAATTCCTGATGCAATAGCCGAGGCCATGATCCAAAGAGGTTATGAGAAATTAACGCCTGTTCAAGAAGAAGTTATAAAAAAAAACTATTCAGGATTAGATTTATTAGTATCTGCACAAACTGGATCAGGTAAAACTATAGCCTTTGGCTTTTCAATAGTAGAAAATATACTTGGTAAAGATAATTATTTTAAAAAATCAAAACTACCTCAAGCGCTTATTATTGTTCCTACTCGAGAATTAGCTCTGCAAGTAAAAAATGAATTAACTTGGTTCCTAAAAAGTTGTGATGCAAAGATTATTTCTTGTGTTGGTGGAATGGATATACGTGCTGAAAAAAGAAACTTAGAGATGAAACCCAATATAGTTGTAGGTACTCCTGGAAGATTAAGAGATCATATAGAAAGTCAAAAATTAAATCTAAAGGATATTAAAACTGTTGTTCTTGACGAAGCTGATGAGATGTTAGACATGGGTTTCAAAGAAGATTTAGAAGCTATTTTGAATACTACACCTGAAGAAAAACAGACTTTAATGTTTTCAGCAACTGTTCCAAAAATCATTGCAAAGCTTGCAAAAGATTATCAAAAAGATGCCGTTAGAATTACTGTTGGTAAATCTAATTCACAACATGTTGATATTGAATATAAAGCATTCAAAATTGTATCAAGTGATCAAGAAAATGCTATTATTAATACTCTTCGATATTATGAAGCTACAAATTCTATAATCTTTTGTGCTACTAGAATGGCCGTAAATCACATGACTAGTCGTTTAACAAATAGAGGTATTTCGGCAGTAGCTCTTTCAGGTGAATTAAGTCAAAACGAAAGAAATATGGCTTTACAAGCAATGAGATCTTCAAAAGCTAGGGTGTGTGTCGCGACGGATGTTGCAGCTAGGGGACTGGATTTACCAAATCTTGATTTAGTCATTCATGCAGATATACCAAGAACATCAGACACATTACTTCATAGAAGTGGAAGAACAGGAAGAGCTGGGAGAAAAGGTGTTTGTGTAATTCTTGTACCTCAAAATAGAAATAGAACTGCTGAACGTTTATTTGGTCAAGCAAATATAAAACCTCATTGGACTTTGCCTCCATCTAGAGAAGAAATCATAATCGAAGATAAAAGAAGAATTCTAGAAAATAAAATTTTTGAAAATCCAATAGAAGCAGAAGAGAAAGGTTTTGTAGACGAATTAATTTCAAAAAACTCAATTAAGCAACTTGCGGTTGCCTATTACAGACTAGTTAGCAAGGATTTATCTGTTCCAGAAGATTTAAAAAATCCATCTGATAAAAGAGACACAAACTCAAAAAATTCTACTTTTACTAAAAGTGTATGGTTTGAGCTTTCGGTTGGACGAGATGACACAGCAGAACCAAGATGGTTAGTTGCAATGCTCTGTAAAGCTGGAAATCTCTCAAAAAGAGATATTGGTTCAATTAAAATACAACCAAAAGTTACTTATGTCGAAATTTCAGAACAAACTTCTAATTCTTTGCTTGAGTTTGTAAATAATAAAAAGCCAATAGAACGACATATTATGGTAAAATTATTGAAGGATCCGCCAAAACTTGATAGAGGAAATTCCCAACCTTCACAAAATAAAAGAAAAAGAAGTTCAAAATTATTTTTAAAAGATAAAGGCGATGAGGGGTTTAATAAACCTAAAAATATTGATTTCAAAGGTAAAAGAAAATCTGATAGGTGGAAAAAAATAGAAAAAAGAAGCAAGATTGGGAGTGATTCTTCTAAACTAAGTAAGGATAAAAAAAATAATAAAAGATCCAAAAAAATTTAAGTTAAGAACAAAAGATCATAAATATCAGACTAATTTGGAAACTTTTTTATTTATTAGATAGATACCAAGACAAGTAAAAAATAAAGATAAATAAATTTGTTTATTTATTGGGTCATCCATAATTAACCATCCAAATAACACTCCAAATATTGGTGTTAAAAATGCAAATGAACTAGTGCTGCTTGCAGAGTATTTTGACATTATCCATAACCATCCAATAAACCCCATACACATAATTACGATTACTTGAAAAGAAAAAATTAATATTAAATCTAGATTAATATTTCTAACATAATCATTTAATTGCATTGATAAAGGTAATAAAATAATTCCAGAAACAACTAGTTGATATAATAGTTGTGTTTCAGGTGTTGCGTTTGAAAGACGCGTGGTTTTTAGCATTATCGCTATTGTTGCCCAGCAAAGACTCGCCAATAATGAATATGCATCTCCATAGAATTGTGATGTATCATAACCAGTAGTTGGTTCATAAACAGCAAGAAACAATCCTGCTAATGCAATTATTAACCCTAAAATTTTATTCAAATTGAGTTTATCGTTTTCTATTAAAAAATGTGCAGCTAAAGTAAGCCACACAGGCATTGTATAAAAAATTAATGATACGCGTGTGACTGTTGAGTAATCTAAGGCTGTAAATAAAAAAATAAACTCTATTGCAAATAATATCCCTGCAATTATTCCAGGTATTAAACTACCGTTGTTAATGATAATTTTCTTTTTTAAAATAAAGCAATAAATTAAAATTGGAAAAATTGCAAAAGTGGATCTTAAGGCTACCTGAAAAACTGGATGCATTCCTTCGTTTACTAACTTTATCATAACTTGGTTTAAGCCTAATAAAATAGAAAATATTATTAAAAAAGATGCAGCTAGAAAATCAACTGATCTGTTTTTTATATTATTCATTATTTAATATTTTACGGAAAATAACTTCCACCATTAACATGAATTGTTTGTCCAGTTATAAAATCGGAATTAGGACCACATAAATTAGAAATCATAGTAGCAACTTCAACAGGATTACCCTTTCTTCCAATAGGAGGATTTGAATGAGATGGATGGACAAGACTTCTTCCTGCAGAGGCACCTCTAACGGTATCGATCAACCCTGGTACAACTGTGTTAACAGTAATACCTGACTCAGCATATTCCATTGCTAAAGCTCTAGAAAAACCAACTACTGCTGACTTTGATGTTATAACGTGTGCTCTTCCTATTGCACTTATATGTGCTGACAATCCTCCAAGATTTACAATTCTTCCCCAATTATTTTTTTTCATTTGTGGGATTACCGCCTTACAAGTATGAAATAATGTATCTAGATTAATAGACAATACAAATCTCCATTGATCAAATGACATATCATCAAATTTATTGAACTCCCTTTGTGATGCATTATTTACTAAAATTGAAACATTACCTAATTTTGATCCAGCATCTACAAGATGACTTGATGTATCTTCTTTCGTTAAGTCACCAATGAAAATATCAGCATTTACTCCATTTTTTTTTACAATTTCTAGTGTTTCCATAGCACCCTCTTTGTCAGAGTTTGCGTGAACTAAAACATTAAAGCCTAACTTCGAAAGACTATCACAAGTTGCTCTTCCAATATTTTTGGCCGCTCCAGTGACTATAGCAACTTTTCCTTTATTCTCAGTCATTTAAAATAATTCCCATAAAAGTAGATTGTTAAAACGATTTCTAATAATACTAAGAAAAAATAGTTACACTATTTTACATACTACACTAATGTATAAACTTGAATTTTTTTAATTACAATTTAACATTATTCTCATTACAAACAAACGGATTAAACTATGGAGGGTACGATTAAAGACTGGCGTAATGATATTTACAAAGTTTTCAAAGAATTAGATATTACAATGGTTTCCCATGTTCCCGATGCTGGACATACACCTCTTATTAATCTCTGTGAAAAAGATAATGAAATTGATGTTGTAACACTTACAACTGAGCAAGATGGAGTTGGTTTATCTTGTGGTGCATTTGCGGGAGGTAGAAAAAGTGCATTGCTAATGCAGTCAAGTGGTGTAGGAAATTGTATAAACGCTCTTGCTTTACCAAATATTTGTAGAATCCCATTCTTAACTTTAGTTTCTATGAGAGGTGAATGGGGAGAATTTGTTCCATGGCAAGTTCCTATGGGTTTAGGAACCCCAAAAGTTTTGGAAGCAATGGACGTTAAAGTTTTTAGAGCTGATTATAAAGAAGAAGTTGGGTCAACAGTAGATGCTGCGGCAAGATTTGCTTTTAATACCAATTGTTCTGCAGCAGTTTTGTTGTCTCAAAAAATGATAGGTGCAAAACAATTTAAAAATGGATAAATATTATGATTGAAAGAAGACCTTTTGTTCAAAAAATTTTAAAAAATAGACAATCAAATCTTAGAGTTGTTAGTGGCCTAGGAACTTCAACATGGGATTTAATGTCTGGTGGCGATGATAAGGCGAATTTTGGTTTTATTGGAGCAATGGGGCAGGCAATACCTTTTGCGTTAGGGTTAGCTATGGCACAACCAGATCTGAGAATTCTTTTGTTTACTGGAGATGGAGATACTTTAATGAGCCTTGGTTCAATTGCTACAGTGGCAAACCATCCAGTTACTAACCTTACTATTATGATTATGGATAATGAATCTTATGTTGAAACAGGAAGTCAACCTACTGCAACCGCTGGAAAAACAGATCTTGAAATTGTAGCTAAAGGTTCTGGAATTGCTAATTCTTACACAATACATAGTGAAAAAGACTATGACAGGATAATAAAAACTATTTATGAAGAAGAAGGTCCTTCACTTGTTGTTGCAAAATGTCAAGCAAAGGCAACACCTTTGGTTTTCCCACATTCATTTGATGGATCGGTTTCAATAAATAGATTTATGAGCACTCTTAAATCATAATGCAAAATAATCAAATGATTAATCTTGCCATTATGGGCATAGGAACTATTGGTAAACGCCATTTAATGGCTATCAATACAATAGAAAATTTGAACCTATGTGGAATAGTTGATTTAACTGAAGAAGCAAGATCATTTTGTAATGATAATAAAATATCATTTTTTGATGATCTTAATGAATTAAAAAAATCTACTAAAGTTGATGGTGTGATTATTTCTACACCTACCATTATGCACCATGAAAATGCAATATCAGCATTGCATTTAGGATTAGACGTTTTGATTGAAAAACCTATTTCAGCCACTTCATCTGAAGCTGATCAAATTGAGAAGATTGCACAACTAAATAATTGTTCAGTTTTAGTTGGTCATCAAAGACGATTTAATCCAATAGTATTAAAAACAAAAGAAATTATTCATGAAAAAAGTATTGGAAAAGTTGTTGGGCTATCTGGTATTTGGGCGCTAAGAAAAGATGAAGAATATTTTTTACCTGAATGGAGAAAAGAAATTAGTGCTGGTCCTGTAATAACTAATCTTATTCATGATATTGATTATCTAAGATTTATATTTGGAGAAATTACAGAGGTTTCGGCATTCTCATCAAATAATATAAATAATTTTGAAAAAGAAGATATTATTTCTGCAAATTTGAAGTTTGAACAAGGGCTGATAGGCAATTTTTTAATTTGCGATAGTGGTACCTCTCCTTGGTCTTGGGAGACAGGAACGGGCGAAAATATTCACCTACCGTATCTTAAAGAAAATAATCTTAGAATAATTGGTACACAAGGCTCATTAGAATTTCCAAATCTTAAGCTTTGGAGTTATAAAAATGAAGGTGATAATTGGAAAAGTGAGTTAGAGAGCTTTAATTATGATTTAGATGAAGTCGATCCTTACATTTCCCAAATAAAGCACTTCATTGATGTGATTAATAAAAAAGTGGACCCAATTACAAATGCTTCTGACGCGAAAAGAACACTTAAGGTAGCACTTTCAATTCTTGAGTCAGCTAAATTAAATAGTATAGTTAAGATATAATCATAGAATTTGGAGAAATGACATGTACGATTTAGGCCTAAAAGATAAAGTAATATTAATCACTGGTGGAAGTGATGGTTTGGGTTACGCATCAGCTGAATTATTATCATCAGAAGGAGCGCACGTAGTTATTTGTGGAAGAAGAGGTGATTATTTACATGAAAAAGCAAAAATTATTACAGAAAAAACAAGCAATGAGGTTTTACCGATAAAAGCAGATGTTAGCAATCCAGACGATTGCAAAAAGCTAGTTGAGGGAACTATTGCTAAATATAAAAAAATAGATGTATTAGTTAACAATGCTGGGGCATCAGCTGCTGCACTTTTTGAGGATGTAACTGATAAAAACTGGGAAGATGATATAAATCTAAAATTAATGTCTACGATAAGAATGTGTCGTTTAGCAATACCTTATATGAAATCAAATAATGGTGGAATTATAATAAATGCCACAATTGGAGGCGGAAAAGCCCCTAACGCTGGATCATTACCAACTACTGTTACTAGAGCTGCTGGTATAAACTTAACAAAATCTCTTGCTAATCAATATGCAAAAGATCAAATAAGAGTTAACACAATATGTATTGGATTAATTAAAAGTGCTCAATGGGAACGTAGAGCTGGATCAGGAAGTATTGAGGACTTTTATAATGAACTATCAAAAAAAGTTCCTATGGGCATGGTTGGTGAGGAAATTGACTACGCCAACCTAGTTGCATTTCTATCTTCTAAAAGAAGTTCATATATTACAGGAACTGCTATAAATTTAGATGGTGGTTTGTGTCCTGTAGTATAGATTTAAAAGACAGACAATTAACTTTTTTTAATTCTTGGTGGATCAACTTCAGCAAGTTCACAAGCATAATCAAGTAATGCGCTAAAATCTTTTTTTGCAAATTTACCGGATCTTGCTTGACCATAAACTGCTTGGACTGATGAACCAACTGGTAAACCAACTCTAAAACTATTTGCCGTCTCAATTGCTAACCCCATGTCTTTATGAGCAAGATCAATAGTAAACCCTGGTTCAATGTCATTTTGTAAAACTTTAGATAGGAAATTAATATGAAATTGTCCATTGTTAGCGGTTGTTCCCGCGTTTACTTTTTTAAATGTATTTAAATCTAAACCAATTTTTTCAGCAAGAGTTAGAGCTTCAGCTGTTATTTGAGCAATACTTAGTATTTGAAAATTATTAACAACTTTTGCTCTTATTCCTGACCCAACTTTCCCACATCTTATAATAGTGGTTCCCATTGCATTAAGTAAAGGTTCAATTTTTTTAAAAGCTTTTTCGTTATCACATCCTACCATAAAAAGAGAATTTCCAGAGATGGCGTGACTTACTAATCTTCCAACTGGAGCATCTATAAAATCAACGTCTTTTTGTTTGCATATCTCATATATTTCATCTGTTCCTGTTGGTGCAATTGTACTCATATCTAATATAATCGATCTAGGCTTTATGTATGACAAAACACCATCAGGGTCGGTTATTACGGATTTAACATTTTCTGTAGATGGCAACATTGTTATAATAATTTCTGCATCCTCAACAGTATCTTTAATACTATTTCCTGAAATAGCTCCTGACTTGATGTGGGGCTGCATCTTTTCTTTTTCTATGTCATAAACAGATAAATTTGTTCCCTTTTTTATAATATTTAGAGCCATTGGTCCTCCCATTGCGCCAAGACCAATAAAAGCTATCGGTTCACTCATAAAATACTTCTCCCTAACTTATTGCTAATTATTTAATCAACATTAAACTTAAATAATATTAATTTACAATTATTTATAATATTTAAGGTATTTATTAATTATTTTAGAGTAAACAAAAGTTATATCATGATATCAGATAAATCTAACATCGTTCCAAGTGAATTCATAATCGTTGGTGGGACAGGAAATCTCACTAAAAATAAAATACTACCAGCTTTATTTTGGAGATTTTTAGATAAGCAGATTGATGAAAACTCAAATATAATTTTGTGCGATAAAGAAATAAAATCCAAGGGTGAATTTTTTTCGGCATTAAAATTTAAATGTGATGAAGCTATAAAAAAAGTTATTGATAATGAAAAAATCTGGGATGATTTTCTAAATATTATAAAATTTGTTGAGCTAGACGTTGTTTCTGGTAATGGTCATCTTGAATTAGTTAAAATTTTAAAAGAAAAATTTGACCCAAATAGACCCATAATATTTTACTTAGCAATAGCGTCTAGCTTATTTGGTAATAGTTGTAGATTCATTAGAGACTCTGGTTTAAATGTTCCTCAAAGTAGGCTTGTAATTGAAAAACCAATTGGCAAAAATAAATCAACAGCTATACAAATTAATAATGAAATATCAAGCGTTTTTAAAGAAAGTCAAATCTATAGAATAGATCATTATTTAGGTAAGGAAACAGTTCAAAATTTGATGGCTTTAAGGTTTGCTAACACATTTTTTGAAAATCAATGGAACAATAAAAATGTAGACAATGTCCAAATTACAGTTTCTGAAACAGTCGGTGTTGAAGATAGAATTTCTTATTATAATGAATATGGTGCAATAAGAGATATGTTACAAAATCATCTCTTACAACTTGTATGTTTAATAGCTATGGAACCGCCTTCATTTTATGAAGCAGATCAACTTAGAGACGAGAAATTAAGAGTTTTAAAAGCTCTCAAACCAATAACAGAAGAAGAAATTCAGACAGGTCAATATAGAAGTTTTTCAGATGAATTAGGAGAAAACTCAAATACAGAAACTTTTGTATCTCTAAAAGTTATAATAAATAATTGGAGATGGGCTGGAGTTCCATTTTACATCAGAACTGGTAAAAAATTATCTACTAGAGCAAGTGAAATAATTATTACCTTTAAAAATAAACCACATGATATTTTTTCCAAATTTACTACAGATGCTCATGACGAACCCAATAGACTTATAATAAGAGTACAGCCCGAAGAAGGCCTTAAACTAAAATTAACTTCAAAAGCACCTGGCCCAGGTGGCATGCGCTTTTTTCCTTCAGAACTCAATCTGTCTTTTGGTGATACTTTTGATGACAGATTACCTGATGCTTACGAAAGACTTTTAATGGATGTTGTTAGAGGTAATCAAACACTTTTTATGAGATCTGATGAAGTGCTTGCTGCTTGGGATTTTATTGATCCAATTGTAGAAATAGCAAAAAATCAAGAAACGCAACTCTATAGAACTGGTACTATGGGCCCAGAAGATAAAATTTTGGTTTTGGAAGGGCATCAATGGCTTGATCCAAAAGATGAATAATGATGAGTATTGTTAAATTAATTTCTGATAGATTAAATTTTTCTATAGAAAATGAAGGGTCTGCTAGTTTAGTATTATCTGGTGGTTCTAGTCCAATTAGTATTTATGAAGAATTATCAAATATTGATATATCCTGGTCGAAAGTTTTTCTAACATTAGTAGATGATAGATTAGTTAACCCCGATCATAGAGACAGTAACCAAAAATTGTTACATAATCATTTCATAAAAAATAAAGCTACAAATATTAATTTCTTTCCTCTTACAGAAAATTTTTTATCAAACACAGAATTCAAAAAACCTTTTGATGTCACTCTACTTGGTATGGGTGAAGATGGACATTTTGCTTCTTTGTTTCCTGATATGATAAACCAAAATGAAGCTTTTGATCTAAATGCAAGTCCAAAAATTTTAATAACACCACCTCAAGGTAATCCCTTAATACCAAGATTAACCATGAATTTATCTTTGATAATGGAAAGTTTAAATATAATTTTATTAGTTAAAGGAAAAGCTAAGCAAAATATTTTTGAGAAAGCTCAAAAAGAAAAGAAATTACCAATTCATCATTTAATTAAAAATAGAAATACAGATTTTTTTATAGAGAAAGTAAATGACTAAAATAAACAGTAAAATCATTGAAGTGACCAACAGAATAATAGATAGAAGTAAATATTATAGAAAACTATACTTGGATAATGTCGTTGCTATGGAAGATGATAATGATAACGATAGGGGTTCAATTGCATGTTCTAACATGGCACATGTGGTAGCTGGCTCACCTTCAACAGAAAAAGATTCAATTTTACTTAATACTAAACCAAATATTGGCATTGTATCAGCCTATAATGATATGCTTTCTGCTCATAAACCGTTAGAAAATTTTCCAAAAATAATTAAAGCTGCAGCAAATCAATTTGGTGCAACAGCCCAGATGGCTGGTGGTGTGCCAGCGATGTGTGACGGTATTACTCAAGGTAGACCTGCGATGGAACTATCTCTTATGTCAAGAGATGTAATTGCAATGTCGACGGCAGTTTCATTAAGTCACGGGGTTTACGATGCCGCTTTATGCTTAGGTGTTTGTGATAAAATTGTACCTGGACTTTTTATCGGAGCTCTTTCTTTTGGACATTTGCCAATTATTTTCATTCCAGCTGGACCAATGTCATCTGGAATTCCTAATGAAGAAAAAGCTCGAGTAAGAAAAGCTTTTGCTAAAGGTGAGGTATCTAGAGCAGAATTACTAAAAGCAGAAACTTCAGCATACCATGGAGAGGGGACTTGTACTTTTTATGGAACTGCAAATTCTAATCAAATGCTGATGGAAATTATGGGCTTACATTTACCTGGTGCCGCTTTTATCCATCCTCATAGTGATTTAAGACATGCATACAATATTGCCGCAACGCAACAAGCAATTTTAATCTCAAGAAAGAGCAATGATGTAAGGCCAATTGGAAAAACTATAGATGAAAGAAGTTTTGTTAATGCTATTATTGGCTTACTTGCAACTGGTGGATCAACCAATCATACATTACATCTCCCAGCTATGGCCGCAGCTGCAGGCATAAAATTATTGTGGGAAGATTTTGAGGATTTATCAGAAATTACCCCCTTATTGGCAAAGGTATATCCAAATGGTAGTGCAGATATAAATCAATTTCATGCAGCTGGAGGTATGAGTTTTATAATTGGAGAGCTATTAGATGAAGGTTTATTGGATGGATCTGCTAAAACAATTTGGGGCGAAAATTTATTTGATTATATTTCAGAGGCAACTTTAAAAGATGCTAAATTAATTTGGAATAAAGAAAAATCAAAATCATATGATGATAAGATATTAAGAACTGTTAAAGATCCACATCAAAAAAATGGTGGATTAAAAATATTGAAAGGTAATCTAGGCAAAGGGGTTATTAAAATATCTGCTGTAAAACCTGAGCATTATAATATTACTGCACCTGCTATGGTATTCGATAATCAAGAAGACGTTAAAATAGCCTATAATAAAGGTATTCTAAACCGGGATGTAATAGTTGTATTAAAATTTCAAGGACCAAAAGCTAACGGAATGCCTGAATTACACGCACTTACACCTATTCTCTCTAATATTCAAGATATGGGTTTTAAAGTAGCTTTGATTACTGATGGCAGAATGTCTGGGGCTTCTGGGAAAGTTCCTTCTGCAATCCACATTACACCTGAAGCAATTGACGGTGGTATAATAGCTAAAATTCAAGATGGAGACGAAATAGAAATTGATGCAAGTAATGGAAAAATTAACGTTAATGAGAATATTTCAAAAAGAAAAATAATAACGTCAGAAAAGAATACAAACTTAAATTTTGGTAGAAATTTATTTTCTTTGTTAAGAAGCAATGCAACTGGCGCTGAAAATGGTGCAGGCTTAAATTTAATTAATAATTAATTTTGGATTTTACGAAGCAGATGCAATAGCAGAATGAAGTAAAACGTTTGTACTTGAGTATGCCCATTCAGGTTTTATCTCCTCAGCTTCATTATGACTTAAACCATCTATGCAGGGACACATTATCATAGCAGACGGTACGACAGTATTAATCCAACATGCATCATGGCCAGCACCTGAAACAATATCTTTATAAGAATATTTAAATTTTTTGGCACTATCTCTAATGTTATCAAGACAAAATTTGTCAAAAGCAACAGGGTCAAAACCACCTATTTGTTCCATTTCAAATCTAACATTATATTTATTACAAATTTTCTTTGCAGATGACTTTATTTCTTCTTCCATTTTATCAAGTTTTTTTATTTCTGGAGATCTTATGTCTATTGTAAATGTTGTTTGACCAGCAATTACGTTTCTTGAATTAGGTGAGACTTCAATGTGCCCCACGCTACCAAGTGCATTAGGTTGGTTTTTATTTGCCACTTTATTAACGGTCAAGACAATTTCTGATAATGCTAATGCAGTATCTTTCCTTATGTTCATTGGAGTTGTTCCAGTATGTTGTTCAACTCCGGTAAGTTTTACTTCTAACCATTTTAATCCCTGACCGTGAGTAACTACCCCAATATCAATATTTTCATTTTCAAGTATTGGGCCTTGTTCAATATGAAGTTCATAATAACAATGAAATTTTTCTTTACCAACTGGTTCGGTTCCTTTCCATCCAATTTTTTCAAGTTCTTCACCAAAAATATTTCCTTCATAATCAGTTGCTGCAAGTAAAGTTTTAACATCATAAATACCCGCATATCCAGCTGAAGCCATCATTGCAGGAGGAAAACGTGATCCTTCTTCATTAGTCCAATTGACGACTAAAATAGGTCTTTTTGTTTGTATATTTAAATCATTAAGTGTTCTGATAACTTCTAGGCCAGCTAAAACACCAAGAACACCATCATATTTTCCACCTGTTGGTTGAGTGTCTAAGTGGCTGCCTATTACTACAGGAAGAGCATTTTTATCTGTTCCATCTCTTTTAAAAAACATTGAACCAAGTTCATCTACTTTCATAGACATACCAGCTTCTGAAGCCCATTTCTGTAAAAGTTTTCTAGCTTCACCATCTTCGAAAGTAACAGTTTGTCTATTATTTCCACCTGCTATGCCGGGACCAATTTTTGCCATTTCCATCAAACTATCCCATAATCTATTCTCATTAATTGAAATATTTGTTTCTTTAACCATTGGATTTTCCCTTAATTTGAAATCTTTATTAACTTAATAAATCGTAATAATATAAAAATTAACCAATTTATTAGGAAATAGAAATGTTTAAATTAGATAATAGAATAGAACAGGATAGTTTTCTAGTTAAGGAAAATAATGATTTTCAAATAAGATTAATGGACATAAGTGAAGTTTTTTGGGTGATCCTAATTCCAAAAAAATCAAACTTAACAGAGTTATATGAATTAGAGATAAAAGATAGAAATTATTTATTAAATTTTGCAATAGAACTTGGTGACTATCTTAAATCTAAAGGAAGATATTATAAGACAAATATTGGTATATTAGGAAATGTTGTATCTCAATTACATTTACATTTGGTAATGCGAAATAAACATGATCCAGCATGGCCGGGTCCTGTTTGGGGATTCAATTTTAAAAATAAACTCGATGAAAAATCTAAATCAAATAGATCAAAGTTAATACTTCAATTTTCAAAATAATTTTTTTCCAAATTTTATATAAATCAAATTATTTGGAAAAAGAAATTTTTATTTGATCAACTAAAATATACCAAGCAAGACTAAAAATAACTATAACTCCACCAACTATCATATAGATATTTGGAGTTTCATTTGTGCCAAGCCATACCCAAAATGGACCCAGAGAAGTTTCTAAAAGCATTAAAAGTCCAATATTTGAAGCTTGTGTATACCTTGTTGCAAAAGTTAAGCATGCAAAAGATATTGGAAGGATTATTAATCCAGATAAAGAAATTGCTATTATATCCCCTTTAAAAAGAAGATCTGGAGATACAATAAATAAACCAATTATACCATAGCCAAAAGAACTCAATCCAGTAACAGTCATAGCTGGTATATCAGGTTTGCTTCTCAAAAATACTAAACTCAAGCCTAATGTGGCTGCAGCTCCTATTCCGCATACCGTCCCAATGAAAACACTACCCTGAGGTGCATTTAAAACATTTTCACCATTTGCCACAGAAATCCCAACTCCAATCAATGCAAAAAATGCAGTTATCCATGTCGAAGATGTTGTTTTTTCTTTAAGAATAAAAATTGAAAATATAGAGGCAAATATTGGAGAGGTAGCTAGACAAAATAAAATTAACGATACTGAAGTTTCAGCAACACCATACGTGAAAAATATAGAACTTAATATCTGAGATAAAATTATCCAGATACCAACTCTTGAAAAAACTTTTTTAAAATTTTTTCTATAAATTCCAAAACAGCTAGAAAATAAGATAAGCATTAATCCCATTTCAAAGCCTCGCCACGTCAGCATTGACCATGCGTCCATTTCAGACCATCTCATAAACAAGGTGTCTGGAGATAAAACTAATGCACCAATAGTGGCTATTCCAATTCCCTTAAAAAGATTTCCAGATAAAGAGAAGTTCAAAATAATTCCTAAAATAAATTATTATTTTTAAAAAAATCTATTAAAGTTTTTGCCACATCGACATGATTTTCTTGTTGAACCCAATGTCCAGCATTCTGGATAATATGTCTGCCCTTATAATGCAAACACAAATTATTTTCCATTATTTCTAATACTCCAGGTTTTTGGTAAATACCCCAATCTTTTTCACCTGCAATAAAACAAGATGGAACTTCAATCTTTTTACCAGAAAAAATTCTTAAATCACTATTAAGATCATTTGAGGTCATGCACCTATACCAGTTTAATGCAGGTTGAAAACTATTTTTTAAAAAGCTGTTGGTGTAAACTTCTAATTCTTGATCATTTAACCAATTTTCATAACAATTTGACTGTGGATAGTGCGGCATTACACTTTGGACCATATCCTCGTTAAGGTGCATAATGTAATACTCTGGCATTTTAGCTAAGTTTTCCGCATTCCAAGAATTCAACTTGTAAGGAATGTTCTTTTTCCAGTCTGCACTTTTCATGTGATAGTAAGCTCTTAAAAATTTATGTAGTTCTTTTTTTTCTAAGTGCATATCTTTGTTGGCTTCAATTGTAGAATAATACCATTGGTAGTGTTTTCTGGGAGGGTCTAATTTTTCTAATTCTTTGTGAATAGGATCTTCATATGTCAAACTACTATTTATATTTGGAGTTCCAGCGTATGGAGCACTCATCATAACTAAAGATTTAAAGATGTCTGGTCTGATTATAGCTGACACTGCAGCAACTGATGAGCCTGCATCATGTCCAACCAATAAGTCAATTTTATCAAGATTTAAAGAACTCATAAGACTTATTATATCTGTGCTTAAGTTTAATAATCGATATTCAGATATGTCGGCATGAAATTCTTTTCCCCCACCTAAGGTTTGGCCATATCCTCTCATATCAGGTGCAATAACCCTAAAACCTTCAGCAGCTAAAAAAGGTATAATTTTTCTCCAACTAAAACTTAATTCGGGAAACCCGTGCAGAAGAAGAGCCGTTGGTTTTTGAGATTTGTTTGAATCTGCTTCTAAATAATGAACATTGAGACCATTTGAGATTTCTACATTATGTGATTTGATTATTGGGTCTAAAAGTTCAATCATGATTTGTTTCAATTAGTTTTGAATTTTTTAATAGTTTCTAGATTTACTTCAATTCCTAAACCTTTATTGTCTGGAATATTTATCATGCCATTCACAAGCTCAAAAGGTTTTGAAAGTAATTCTCTTCTAAAGGGATGACTTGATTGATCATATTCTAAAATAGGCTCTCTAGCAAAAATTGAGAAATGGGTTGCTGGAATTGAGGCAATAACTTGAATAGATGCAGCTTGAGCAATTGCTGAACCCCATACATGAGGATTAACCTCTACACCAAAACTATGTGCTAAATTAATAATATGTTTTGCTCCTGTTATACCGCCACATGACCCAATATCAGGTTGTGCAATGTCAATTGCATTATTTTCGAAAAGTGATTTAAATCCAAATAGAGTATGCTCATTTTCACCCCCTGCAATAGGAATGTCTAACTTAGATCTCAATTCTGCATAACCTTTAATATCCTCAGGAACAACTGGTTCTTCATACCAGCGTAATTTAAAATCTTCTAGATTTTTCCCTAATGTTAGTGCCTCAGATCTTCCATAAGCGTGATTAGTATCAATCATAAGAGTAACATTTTTATTTTTCAGAGCATTTCGAATAGTTTCCATACACTTCAGGTCGTCGTCTATTCCAAAACCAAGTTTAACCTTCATATGATCAAAACCATTTTCAAAATGAGATAAAGCTTCTTCTGCTAATCTGCTTGCTTCACCTTTACCTTTTATTCTGTAAAAACCCGTTGCATAAGGTTTAATTTTTTTTCTAAATGCACCTCCTAATAATTGATATACAGGTTGTTCGCAATATTTGCCTGCAATATCCCATAATGCTATATCCACTGCACTTATGCCAGATACTACAGATCCTTTTCTTCCATAATCTCTTGTAGAATTGTACATTTTGTGCCACAGGACTTCTATATTTAATGGGGACTGATCTAATAAAATAGGCTTTAGAGCATTTTCAATTACAGCTGCTGAGATTTCGGGAGGTTCTAATCCTTGACAAAATGCTTCCCCCCAGCCAACTAAACCTGAGTTTGTTTTGATTTCTACAAGTGAAGCAGATCTTTTCTTTACCCAACCTTGTGAGAAAGCAAAAGGTACATCTAGATCTGATTTAATGATATGGACGGTTACATCAATTATTTTTATATCCATTTAATGTCTCCGTGACTCTCTTCGTTCAAGTTGAATTTATTTAGCCTTAATTCTTCCTTTTAATGTAATTGGTAATTGGCATAACATAAATACTCCCACTAAGGGTGATAATATAAACACTTTAATAAAAACCCAATCATCTGTTTCAAAATTTCTCCATGTAAGTTCATTTACAATTGTTAGAAATAAAAAAAATAAACCCCATCTTAAACTTAATTTATACCAAGTTTCATCATTTAAATAAAACTGAGAACCAAAAAATTGTTTCATCATTGCTTTTCCATTTAAAATTCCAATTAATAAAACCGCACTAAAAAATCCATTAAAAATAGTCGGTTTAATTTTAACAAATGTTTCGTCATTAAATAAATAAGCAAACATCGTTATAAGACTAGACATAAAAATAGCAAAAATTTGAAATTTTGAAATACGCCTTTCAATAAGGTAGAATGTAATAATTACAAACAAGCTCAATATTAATGAAATTATTGCCGCTACTATTAAATTATAATATTGGGCACTTATAAAAAAGCCGGCAAGTGGAATGATTTCAAAAAAGAATGCACTTAGTCTCATAAATATTTATCCTTTTATCTTCCTAAAAGTTTTTTTGTAAAACTAGGATTTTGACTATCTTCTCGTAACCAGATATTAAAAAAATAATTAATAAACTTTTCATCATTCGTTTTAAACACCTCTTCACCTTCAAAGTAAAGATAAGCTTGTTTTTTTCCTTTTATTCCTACAAAAACACTGTTAATTTTAGTTTTCTTAAAAGTTTTATTAAATATTTGTCTAAGGCTATTTAAGTATTCTTCTTTAAATTCTGCCTGTTTTTTAAACTCATTTATTGTCTCATTAATTAATCTTTCTTTTTTTATGACTTTATTATATTTGAGAACTAGGACAAATTCATCATCTTTAAATTTACCCGACTTAGTTAATAAAGTTGCATCATAAATATTCCAAATAAGAAAACTATAGTTTGCCTTACCTACTATTTTATACTCGGGTAGATGCTTTGTTATTATTTTATGGGTTTCAGTATTAAAATGTTTTTTAGATGCATCTGCAATTAACATATTAATATTAAAAAAAAATAAAATAATTATAACTAAATGTTTTTTAAACATTTAGATTTACCATTTATTTAAATTTAAAGATCCAATGCTTTTCAAAGCATTGCCTCTTAAAAATACTAAAGTTACTGAACCAATGTTAATACCAAATTTACTTACATAAGCCCTATTAATTGCTAGATCTTCACTTTGCTTGTAAATCCAATCGTTAAAGTGAACTTTAATATTTGAGCCTTTAATATTAAGATAAATATCATAAGACCAATTAAGTGTATTACCCGAAATGGATCCAGACGCTTCACCTTCAATATCATCAGCTTGCCCTTGATATATGATTTTATCTTTGTCAGTGCTTTTTTTTATTTTCCAAATACGATTTGCTTGTTCACCATCATCATATAAAAAATCTTCGTCAAGAGTTAAGGTATTATTCTCTACCTTCCCAGTAATGTTAACTCTAAATTGTCTTTTTAAATTCCCAAATCTATCTTCAAAAATGCCATAAGCTATAGTTTTACCTTCAAAAAAAGAAAATAAATCTAGTTTAGGAGTATTATTTTCAAATTGTTTCATATCAACTTTACTACAAGCACTTAATAATAATATAAATAAAAATATAAAAAAAACTTTAAATTTGTATATAGGTTCACTGACAGAAAACAATTTTTACTCCACATTTTATTTGTATGATATAAGAGTTTTTTTTCTAAATTCAATTTATACGGCAGTTTTTTCAGATTTTCTTTTTGGAGACAATTCAAAAGCATTTGCAAAAATTTCGTAAGATTTAATACGATGATTTTCGTTGTGACACCAAGTTAAAATAGCAATCTCATCAATATTATTTTCTTCTACTAGTTTAGAAATTTTATCCTTTGTTATATTTGCGTCTCCTACCAATGAGTTTTGATACATATTTTGATATTGTTCTTTCCAACCATTATCATTGATAATGCTCAAGGCATTATCAGGATCAGTGATAGATCCAAGCTGACCATAATTTCTTCCAATTTTCCATGCGGCTCTGGATGCAAATAAATATTTTGCCTCTTCATTTGTATTAGCAGTTAAGGCCCACATACATACATTAACTAGAGGTTTAGGAAATTTTTTTGACGGACGAAATTCAGATCTATAAATATCTAAAGCTTCTTTCAGTCCTTGTCCGTCTGTAATGAAATGTGCAAAACAATATGGAATACCCAAGTAAGCTGCTAACTGAGCACCGTAATTAGATGTTCCAAGCATCCAAATTTCTGGAATAGTATCTGAAATAGGCTGAGCGATTAAATGTCTAAATGGATGACCTTCGATTAACTTTTCGTTTGAAACCCACGCTATTAGATCCCTTACATGACTTGGAAAATGTTCACTATCACTCCTGCTGTTTGGATTTAATGCTAATGCAGTTCTTCCATCAGAACCTGGTGCTCTTCCCAAACCTAAATCAATTCTGTTAGGGGCTATTGCTTCTAAAACTCTAAATTGTTCTGCAACTTTAAGTGGTGAATAATGAGGTAACATTATGCCTGCGCTTCCAATCCTTATTGAAGATGTGTTACATGCTATGGCTGCCATCAATATTTCAGGTGCAGTCCCAATAATTGTTGGGTGGTTATGGTGTTCTGAAACCCAAAATCTTTTGTAACCAAGTTTTTCGGCTTTTTTAGCTAAATTTATACTATCTTTAATTGTAACCGACTGTGGTTTTCCCTCAACTGAGACTGATTGTTCAAGAATTGAAACTTTCATAGAATTTGCCAAAAAATAATAATCATAATTTTATCTTATATGTTTTTGCAGCATTTTCATAAAACAATTTATTTTTTTCATTATCTGACATGTTTTTTGAAATTATTTTGAATGCATTCCATAGCGAACCATAACTATAAGAACCTTTATCAACTGGAAAATTACTTTCAAACATACACCTTTCAACGCCAAACATATCAATTGTTTCATAAATCCATGACTTCCAAATATCAGCTAATTGAGAAGAGTTTGGTGGATTTTGATTTAAGTGAAATTTTGCACCATTAACTTCCATACCTAATCCACCTAATTTAACTTTGATGTTTGGTAATCTTGATAATCTCATCATAGCCGTACGCCACTCTCTATGAGTTAAGGCTTGCTTTCCTTCATATTCACCAAGATGAATAGGTCCTCCAATGTGATTAAGAATAATGTTAAGTTCTGGTAGTGTCCTGGCTATTTTTTCCATTTCACTTAGTTGTGTGTGATATATCCAAAAATCAAGTGAAAGTCCTGCGTCTTGCAAGCATCTTGCACCTTCAACAAATTTTGGATGTAACATAAGGGATAAATCAGAATTTACAGCACCAGATTTAATTCTAGGGTCTGGATGTGCTGCTAAAAGCATTCTTATTCCTTTTAGTCGACCTTCACTAATTTCTAAACCTTTTTGTATAACTGGTTTCAATTTATTTCCAAAAGTTAGATCAAGGGATCCAACTATAGATGCATTTACTTTAACTTTATTATCAGGTATGAAATCTGCTCTTTTGCCTTCATTTGTAGCAAATTCAATTTCACTTAGAGTTCTGAATTCTTCAAGTCCATCTTGTAAATATATTTTTGTGTTAGATGAACTCATAATATAAACAGTTGCCTTTATATTATGACCTGAAGATTCAATGTCCTCCAATAATTCTTCTACATAATATTTTCCAAATCCAACATCCCAAAGATGATGATGTGGATCAATAATGCTCAGATCAGGAAGTAAAGGTTGTTCTTTTAATTTATTTAACCAGCTTGGTCTCACATCAAGGTGAGGTGATTTGATTTTTTTCATCTAAATTTCTCTGTAGAAATTGAAAATAATTTATTTTTTATTTATGATTTAAATTATTTAACACTAACTTAATAAGTGCAAATAAATATTAATGTTTTATTCGCCTACTCTTTGGGAGCCTTTAAATATTATGAAATCAAATGCTAATCAGAATATGAATTTTGAGAACATAACAGTAAATCCAATAGCAGGTGCTCTTGGTGCTCAGATAGATAATGTAGACTTGTCAGAAAACCTACCTGATGAAATTATTTCTGAAATTTATGATGCATTGTTAGCTTATCAAGTGATATTTTTTAGAGACCAAAAGTTCAGTCCAGATAGTCAAAAAGCATTTGCAGAGAGAATTGGAAAGCCAATAGTTTATCCTTTTGTAAAAAGTCTAAAGAATTTTCCTGAAATTACGCCAATTTTGAAAAAAGAAACTGATACAAACAATTTTGGTGGAATTTGGCATAGTGATACTACCTATCAAGAAAAACCTCCTATGGGAACAATGCTGTATGGTATTGAAACACCTGATTATGGTGGAGATACAGAGTGGTCAAATCAATATATGGCTTATGAAAGTTTATCTGAGGGTATGAAAAAATTTTTAGATACACTTGAAGCAGTAAATATTTCAGGCAAATCACGTGTTGCTAAAACCAGATCGGATATTATGAAACATGCATCAGTTGGTCTAAAAGGAGATGAATTAAAAGCTATTCATCCAGTAGTAAGAACACACCCAGAAACTAAAAGAAAATCATTATATGTTAATGAAGCTCATACGACCAATTTTGTTGGCATGACGGAGGAAGAAAGTACACCAATATTAGAGTACTTATACAAGCATCAAATCAAATCAGAATTTACTTGCAGATTTCAATGGAAACCAGGGTCTGTAGCAATTTGGGATAACAGATGTACAATGCATAATCCTATAAACGATTATCATGGACAAAGACGATTAATGCATAGAATTACTTTCGCAGGAGACAAACCGTCATAAGCAAAAAAGTGGAGAAAAAGATGTCGCAAAAAAAATATTTTAATAACATAAATGACTTAGATTCAGGAATAAAAAGAGAGCTTGCTGAAGGAGTTTCTACTAGAATTTTTTGTGGTAAACAAGCTATGCTATCTCTGGTTGACATTGAGCCAAATGCTAAAGGTAAAATTCACTCACATCCAGAAGAGCAATGGGGATTTTTGATCGAAGGTTCTGGAATTAGAATTCAAGGTGGCGAAGAAATAGAAATTAAAAAGGGTGACTTTTGGCAGACGCCTGGCGGGGTTGAACATGGTATTATAGCTGGTCCAGAAGGAGCAAAAATCCTTGATGTTTTTAGCCCTCCTAGAGAAAATTATAAATCTGCTGGTTCTGGTTTCGGTTCATAATGATTTCAATTGATTATTTTATGAGCCATGGAAGTCCTTGGACATTTCTTGGACATGGTCGTTTAGGGGAATTGATAAAAAAATTCAATATTAATTTAAATATGTATCCAGTAAACTATGGGGAGATTTTCCCAATTTCAGGAGGTCTTCCTGTTTCAAAGAGACCACCTCAAAGACAAAATTTGAGATTACAAGAATTGAATAGATGGTCTAAATTTTTAAATATAAAATTAAATCCACAACCAAAATTTTTCCCATCAAAATCTGTTCTTCCGTCATTAATAATCATAGCTGCAAAAATTCAAAAAGTAGAAAATTATTTTGAGCTTGCCGATAATATTATGAATAGTTTGTGGGTGAGAAATCAAGATGTAGACAATGAAGATGTGCTTACAAACATATTGAACCTTATGAACTTAAATTCAAAAAAAATAATTTCGTTTGCTAAAAGTGAAGAATGTAAAAAAATTTTTGAAGAATATACCCAACTAGCGATTAAAAAAAATGTTTTCGGAGCTCCAACATATATTATAAATGATCAAATTTATTGGGGGCAAGATAGGTTAGATTTTGTTGAAAGACATTTATTAAGTCTAAATTAAACTAATAAGTATTGTTTTTAAAAAATTATTTGAGTAATATGCAAAAAAATTAAGGATATGTCATGGATACAAGTATTGATATAGATCAAAAAAATGTAGTTGATCTTAAATCAAAGTCAAAGGTTAAACCCAATTTCAATTGGGAAGATCCTCTCTTATTAGATTCGTTGATTTCTGAAGAAGAAACTCTGATTAAATCAACTGCTCACGAATACGCTCAAGCCAAACTTTTACCAAGAGTAGAGGAAGCTTTTTTAGAAGAAAAAACTGATAAAAAAATCTTTAAGGAGATGGGAGAACTTGGTTTGTTGGGAATTACTATTCCAGAAAAGTATGGTTGTGCTGGTGCTTCATACGTATCCTATGGATTAGTAGCTAAAGAGGTAGAAAGAGTTGATTCAGGTTATAGATCAATGATGTCTGTTCAATCATCTTTAGTGATGCATCCAATTTACTCTTACGGTAGCGAAGAACAAAGACAAAAGTATTTACCAGGTTTGGCTACAGGTGATCTTATTGGTTGTTTTGGATTGACTGAACCTGATGCTGGATCAGATCCCAGCTCTATGAAAACCACAGCAACAAAAGTAAAGGGTGGGTACTCTTTATCTGGTTCAAAAATGTGGATTTCTAATTCTCCAATAGCTGATGTTTTTGTTGTTTGGGCTAAGTCTAAAGAACATGGTGACGCCATTAAAGGATTTATACTTGAAAAAGGGATGAATGGCTTAAGTGCACCAAAAATAAAAGGAAAATTATCATTAAGAGCGTCTATAACTGGTGAAATTGTTATGGATAATGTTTTTGTTCCAGATGAAAGTCTTATGCCAAATATAACTGGTCTAAAGGGACCATTTGGTTGTTTGAATAGAGCAAGATATGGCATAGCTTGGGGAGTAATGGGAGCTGCTGAGGACTGTTGGCATAGAGCTCGTCAGTACACATTAGATAGAAAACAATTTGGTAAACCATTGGCTGCCACGCAGTTAATTCAAAAAAAACTAGCTGATATGCAAACAGAAATTACATTAGGTTTAGGTGCTGCACTTCAAGTTGGCAGGTTATTTGATCAAGGCAATTTAGCACCTGAAGCCATTTCACTTATTAAGCGAAATAATTGTGGAAAAGCTCTTGAAATTGCAAGACTTTCAAGAGATATGCACGGTGGAAACGGTATTCATGCTGAATATCAGGTAATGCGACATTTGATGAATTTGGAAACTGTTAATACCTATGAAGGTACTCATGATGTTCACGCATTAATCCTTGGTCGAGCGCAAACCGGTATTCAAGCGTTTTTTTAAATACAGGTTTTAGCTTTATTATAACTAAATTGATCTTTAAAATCGTCAATTGGAATCGTTTTTTGTACATGAAATTTCGTGTCTTCAAATTGCATTTACATGCTTATTTTTACATAAGGAACTTCATCTTTATCAAAATAACTAATTATTTTTGCATTTGATCTAGTTTTTAATCAGATTAATGGAATATTAATTTTATTATCATTATTCATAAAGTTTTACTTCAATTGTTAAAAAAAAATCGTAACATACTAAATGAGCGTAATATCAATTATGATTCACGAAATAAGATTAAATTTTAATTTAGTAAAGTTTTATGTCTGAAGTTAAAAGAAGATTAGCAACTATATTAGCAACTGACTGTGTTGATTTCAGTAAGCATATGGAATACCAAGAAGAAAAAACACTAAGAAGTTTAAAAGAATGTAGAGATATCATTGATCCAATAATAAATAAATTTTCTGGTAGAATTTTCCATACTGCTGGTGATTCAATAATAGCTGAATTTGATAGTCCAGTGGGAGCCATAAAAGCGGGTGTTGAATTTCAAAAATCTATTAAAGATAGGAATTTAACAGAGGATAAAAATCCTAAATTATCTTGGAGAGTAGGGATCCATTTAGACGATATCATAATTGAAGGTGATAACATTTATGGAAATGGTGTAAATATAGCTGCTCGTCTTGAGAGTCAATCACCAGTTGGAGAAATTTTAATTTCAGATGTAGTAAGGCAGCAAATTTATAATAAAATTGAAGAGACTATTCATCCTCTAGGTAAAATTGAGTTGAAAAATATTTCAAATAATTTCGAAGTTTTTTCTTTGCTTGGTGATGGGAAAAGTAAAATAAAAAATAACTCAAATAAAAATATTAATAAAAAACCAAAATTTGCAATTTTACCTTTTACGAATACCAGTAAAGATGAGGATAGTGGTTTCTTAGTAGATGGAATTGTTGAGGATTTAATTACAGAATTTTCTATGATGCGTGAATTCGAAATCCTTTCAAGACAAACAACTGTTAATTTCAAAGATGAAAATCAAGACATAAAAGAATTTTCAAAGAAATTCGATTTAGATTTTATTGTGACAGGAGGCATCCGTGCTTCTGGTAAAAGAGTAAGAATAAGTATCGAATTAAGTGATGCGAAAGATGATAGTATTATCTGGAGTAACAAATATGACAGGGTTCTTGAAGATATTTTTGACTTACAGGATGAAATAGTAAGAAAAATTTCAATCGCTCTACTAGGAGAGATTCAAATTAGTTCGTTGCAAAGATCAAAAAGAAAGCCTACTGAGAATATAAGTTCATATGAATATTTATTAAGAGGGAAAGAAAATCATCATAAATTTACAAAAGAAGCTTGTCATGAGGCATTAAAAAACTTCGACAAGGCCATTGAAGCAGATGCTAATAATGCTCAGGCATATGCTTGGAAATGTTGTACTCTGGGCCAAGCAATGTTTAGGGGTTTTTCAGATCAGAATCCTGAAGAAATTTTTGCAGAAGCTAAACAAAATATAGATAAAGCTCTAGAACTAAATGAGAATGATTTTGAGTGTCATCGAATGTTATCCGCTGTTTACTTAAGTAATCATGATTATATTTTAGCTGAGGATCATGGAAGAAAGGCATTCAATATGGTTCCAAACGATCCAAGAGTACTATCCGGATATGGTGAAGTTTTAGTGAGAACAGGAAAGGTTGATAAAGGTTTAGAATTACTTAATAAAGCATATGAGCTTGATCCCATTCCTCAAGGTCAGTCATCGTCAGATAACAGAGTAAAAGACTTAATTCTCGGTTATTTTTTTGCTAAGGATTATAATAAAGTAGTTGAATTAAGTTTTGATATTAGTCTAATGGACCCAAGATCTGTTGTGTTAATACTATATTCTAGGTCGCAACTAAAACAAGATTTAGAAATGAGTAAAGAATATAAAGTTTTAAAGAGTGATTTTAAAGAAACTGATTGGGCCCAAACTGTAGATAGATTTCATATACAAAGTGAAGATATAAGAAAAAATTTATTAAAGTTTATACAGGGTGTGTAATTTAAAATTATTTTTTTCCAAATCCACCACCACCAGGTGTTTCCATAACAAAAAGATCATTAATTTTTACTTCACAACTATCGTTTCCAGAAAGACTAAGTATACTTCCATCCGCTTTTTCAAGCCATTCTTTACCACAGTCTCCAGGACCACCTCCATTTAAACCAAAAGGCTTTATTTTTCGATGTGAACATAATGTTGTAACAGTCATAGGCTCTAAAAATCTTAATTTTCTAGTAACGCCGTCACCTCCATTAAATTTACCCTTACCACCTGAATTTTTTCTTATTGAAAATTCTTCAAGTCTTACTGGAAAACGGGTTTCCAATACCTCAGGATCAGTGCTTCTGGTATTGGTCATATGAGTTTGAATGGCTGATGTGCCGTGAAAATTTGGACCAGCACCAGTTCCTCCGCAAATGGTTTCATAATTTTGTATTTTTTCATTTCCCCAGATAAAATTATTCATGGTTGCTTGGCTACCAGCAATCACTCCTAGTGCTCCAAATAAAGCGTTACATGTCAATTGGCTTACTTCTGTATTTCCTGCTATCACAGCAGAAGGATACTTTGCATTTATCATTGAATTATTTGGTATAATGATTTTGATTGGTTTAAAACATCCTTCATTAAGTGGAATATTATTTCCAACTAATGTTCTAAATACATATAAAATTACAGCATAACATACTGCCATTGGGGCATTATAATTGAAAGGATTTTTAGGAGCTGTGCCTGTAAAATCAATTATAGCCTCACGATTTTTCTTATCAATTTTTACATTAACTCTTATGAACTCTCCATTATCAAGTTCATACTCATATTCACCTTGTTTTAAATTAACTATGGCATTACGTATACTTTCTTCTGCATTATCTTGTACATGGTTCATGTAGGCATGCACAGTTTCAATACCAAATTGGTCAATCATTGAATTAATTTCATGAATACCTGTTTTGTTTGCTGCAACTTGAGCTGCAAGATCTGCCATATTATGCTCAATATTTCGACATGGATACTTACCTGATGATAAGATTTTTCTCATTTCCTGCTCACGAAATATACCTTTGTCAAACAACTTAAAATTATCAATCAATACACCTTCTTCTTCAATATGCTTTGAGTCTGGTGGACCAGAACCTGGCGTTTTACCTCCTATGTCGGAATGATGACCACGAGAGGCAACAAAAAATATAATTTCTTTTCCATTTTTATCAAAAACTGGAGTTATCACCGTTACATCTGGAAGATGTGTTCCACCGTTAAATGGAGCGTTGAGTACAAAAACATCATCTGGATAAATATTATCTTTGTTTAACCTAACTACTGTTTTTATTGCTTCTGACATAGATCCTAAATGAACTGGAACATGAGGGGCATTGGCAACTAAAGATCCTTCATTATTAAATAAAGCACATGAAAAATCTAATCTTTCTTTTATGTTCACTGAATAAGCAGTGTTTGCTAACGTTGCACCCATTTGTTCTGCAATATTCATAAAAAGATTGTTAAATACTTCAAGCATTACAACATCTACGGATGTTCCAATTCCTTTTTGATGTTTCTTTTCTTCTACTCTAGATAAAATCAAATTATAATGCTTGTCTAAAGTTCCAGACCAACCATCATCAATTATGTTAGTACCTGTTGCTTCTACTATGATAGCTGGGCCTGAAATATTCTGGTCAATAATTAATTCATCTCTTTTATAGATTGGTGTATTAATTTCTGAGCCATTTACATACATTTTTTTGAATGCAATGGGATTTGCCTTTGTAGTTGATATGTTAGGATTTAAAAAATCATAGTTTTCTGTTTTTTTACCTACTGCTTCAACAGTTAGCATTTCAATAAATATTTCTCTATCTTCAACAAAAAAACCAAAGCGTTTTTTATGTTCTTGTTCAAAAGATTTTCTCATATTTTCAGGTGTATCAAATTTGATTTCTAAATTTTGATGTGAACCTTTATAATGCAAAAAAGCATTTTTTAAGAGAATAATTGAAGCATCAGAAATATCTTGATCATTTAGATCTTTTTTTGCTTGTGAAGATAAGATTTCAATTAAGTTATCTGCGTCTAAAATATTTGTGATATTTTTTTCAAAATGACCTTCCCTAATACTTCTAATTTCAGCAAGGCCCATTCCGTAAGCAGATAAAACCCCAGCATATGGATGTATCATAACATTTGAAATGCCAAGAGAATCAGCAACATTACATGCGTGTTGCCCGCCTGCACCTCCAAAGCAATTCATCATATAATTTGTTACATCATAACCTTTTTGAATTGATATTTTTTTAATTGCATTAGCCATATTTTCGACAGCTATTTTCAAAAACCCCTCAGCCATTTTAAAGATATCCATCATAGGTTCATTTTTTTCTTTAGAAATTGTATCTGACAAATCCAAAAACTTTTTCTTTACAATTTCAAAATTTAAAGGTTGATCGCCAGTTTTCCCAAAAACTTTTGGGAAAAAATCTGGATTTAATTTACCTAATAAGACATTGCAATCAGTTACAGTTAAAGGTCCACCTCTACCATATGATGCTGGGCCAGGAATTGCTCCAGCGCTCTCCGGGCCAACTTGAAATCTACCATCTTTATAAGAAAGAATTGAGCCACCACCTGCTGCCACAGTATTAATCTGCATCATAGGAGCTCTAATTCTTACACCTGCTAATTCAGTTTCAAACGATCTTTCAAACTCACCAGCAAAATGGCATACATCTGTAGAAGTTCCACCCATATCAAATCCAATTAATTTATTAAATCCAGCTTGCTTTCCGGTTTGCGTCATACTCACAACTCCTCCAGCTGGGCCAGATAATAAAGCATCTTTACCTTGGAAAAGATTTGCGTCTGTTAGGCCTCCATTGGATTGCATAAACATTAATTGAGTAGATTTAGTATCTTGAAGTTCTTCTGAAACTTGATTTACATAACGTCTTAGGATTGGAGATAAATACGCATCAACTACAGTGGTATCGCCTCTACCAACTAATTTAATTAGTGGAGATACTTTATGACTTACTGAAATTTGATTAAAATTTTCTTCTTTTGCAATTTGTTCAATTTTATTTTCATGATCAGGATTTATATATGAATGCATAAAGGCAATAGCTACACTATTTATACCATCTGATTTTGCTTTGATTAGTGAATTTCGTACTTCTTCCTCATTTAATTCAGTAACTACTTCACCTTTCTCGTTTAATCTTTCTGATACTTCTACTACTCTTTCGTATAACAACTCTGGTAATTTGATACTTAAATCAAATAATAGTGGTCTATTTTGATAACCAATTCTTAATAAGTCTCCAAAGCCTTTTGTAATAAGTAGTAGAGTTCTATCACCTTTTCTTTCAAGTAATGCATTAGTTGCAACAGTTGTGCCCATTTTCACTGAAGAAATAATATCTGTAGGAATTTTATCTTCGTTTTTCAGGTCAAGAATTCTTCTTATACCTGCAACTGCAGCATCTTTGTAAGCATCAGAGTTCTCTGATAAAAGCTTATCAATTATTATTTTACCATTAGTTTTTTTTGCTACTATATCGGTGAATGTTCCACCTCTATCTATCCAAAATTGCCACATATTATTCTGCCAGTGTTACGTTTATAAGTAAGATTATTTTTTTAAATCGTCTTCAATATAGGTTTTGATTATCTCATCAAAATTTGTTTCTGCTTTGAAACCTTGTTCAATAGATCTTTTTGTATCAAAATCTCTTGCCCATCCATTTACTATTTTTTGGATTGTTGGATCTGGTTGATGTTTAATAAGTTTTACAACATCACTGCCGGCAACTCTCTCTAATGCTTCTATTTGTTCTTGAACGGTTACAGATAAACCAGGCATGTTTAATGTTATTCTGTCATTTAATTTTGATGTATCCATTTCTGCGGCATGCACTAGAAAACCTGCGGCGGCTCTTGGCGTTGCATGCCAATGTCTTACATCAGGATTAACGGGAAGAATTGCTTCTTGACCATTTAAAGGCTCACGTATAATTCCAGAAAAGAAACCTGAAGCTGCAAGATTAGGTTTGCCTGGTCTTACGCAAATAGTTGGTAATCTTATTGACACACCATCAATCATTTTCTTTCTTGAGTAATCTGCTAACAATAACTCAGATATAGCTTTCTGGGCTCCATAAGATGTAAGAGGGGTTGTAAAAAAATCATCGGGTATCTTATCTGGGAATGGGGCACCAAAAACTGCTATTGAGCTTGTAAAAACTAATCTTGGGCAATAATTTTCTCCTTGATGCCTTATTGCTTCAAATAAGCCCCAGCTTCCTTTTGCATTTATATCCCAACCTAAATCAAATTCCTGTTCAGCTTGTCCTGAAACTATAGCAGCCAAATGAAAAATTATATCTGGCTTAGATAAAATAAGATTTTCACTGACATCTATATCTGAAATATCACCTGACTTTGATTGTATTAGAATATTAGTATTATTAGGATAGGGCGCTTCTATGATATCAAACAATGTGATTTCACTGATTTTTTGATTATTTAATTTTTCTTTTTTTAATAAGAGATTAAGCAGCTTTTGCCCAATCATCCCAGCTCCACCCATTATTAATATTTTCATAAAGCCCTCTTTATTAATTTATTGATTGAAGAATTTTGAATAACAACATATTAAAATAGAAAATAAAAATAAAAAATAAATTTTTGATAAATTGATGCATGATTATATTAAAACTACTCTTTCAATGTCTCCTGTTATGCCTGTATTGACAATCAATAATATTGATAATGTTGAATATTTATTCGAGGCTCTAATCAATGGAAATCTTAAGGTAGTTGAAATCACTTTAAGAACGGATTGTGCCCTAAAAGCAATAGAGATTGTGTCTAAAAAATTTCCTTCTTTGAAAATTGGAGCAGGTACAGTTTTAAGCAATGAAGATTTAAATTCCGTAAAAGATGCTGGAGCGAAATTTGCTGTTAGTCCTGGCTCTACAATTTCCCTTGCAACACATGCACTAGAAAAGGAATTTCCATTCCTGCCGGGAGTTTCAAATTCTAGTGATATTATGAATTTAATGAATTTAGATTATAAATTTTTTAAATTTTTTCCAGCACAAGCCGCAGGTGGTCTTGAATATCTTAAATCTTTAAGTGGGCCATTTCCTAAAATTTTGTTTTGCCCAACAGGTGGTATTAACCAAAATAATGCTCATGAATGGCTTAGTCAAAAGAATGTAATATGTGTAGGCGGTAGTTGGATAATTCCATCTGAAAGCAGAGATTATAAAGAAATTACAAAAAGAGCTTTATTAGCAAGTAGTTTGTCAAAATAATTTCCTGTTTTTTCTAAATCAATAATAAATAAAAATTTTTTGTAAAATATTTCGATTTGTCTATCATTATATTTAGTAATTAGTTTTATATGTTTTTAGAAACTTGGGGAAGTAATGACTGAATATTCAATTGAGGATTATGTAACTGATATTCGTTTAGTTGTAAAAGAAGAGACTGACGAGGGAAAGATAATCGATAGAATAAAACCATTATCAAAAAAAATAGCAGCAAACAAAAGTTGGGTTAAACAAGAATATTTTAAAGTAGATAAAGAACAGGGATTTGGATTACATTTACTGCACGAAGAAAAAGATCATAGTTTAGCTGTTTTTGCAATTGCGTGGGCTCCTGGAGAGGGACTTGCGCCACATAATCACAAAACATGGGCAGTGGTTGCTGGTATTCAAGGACAAGAACATGAAACTAGTTACAAAAGAATAGATGACGGAACTACAGACGGTTTTGCGGATTTAGTAAAAACAAATGAAGAGACTATATACGCAGGAGATGCTACCTGTTGTTTGCCTGAAGACATACATAGTGTATGGAATAATGGTCGTGAGATAGCTCTTTCTATAAATACATATGGAAAACACCTCAATCATACAGGAAGATCAATTTTTGACATTAATCAAAAAACTGAAACTCCCTGCATAGTTAAGGTTCAAAATTAATTAAGTTTTATACGAAAAGTTCTAAGTTAAAATCCAATTAACCTTGGAAACATGTTTGATTTTGTTCACCCAAACCTTCTATACCTAACTTCATTTTATCGCCCGCCTTTAAAAAAACAGGTGGTTTCATTCCACCTCCAACTCCAGGTGGAGTACCCGTAGCAATAATATCGCCAGGATTTAAACTCATAAATTGTGATAAATAATATACAATGTATTTTGCAGAGAATATCATGGTTTTTGTTGAACCATCTTGCATTCTTTTACCATTAACATCTAGATACATTTTTAGGTTCTGAACGTCAGACACTTCATCTTTAGTAACTAAATATGGTCCAGTTGGCCCAAAAGTGTCACAAGATTTGCCTTTAGTCCACTGTCCTTCTTTTTTTAGTTGAAATTCTCTTTCTGAAACATCATTAACTACGCAATATCCAGCGATATATTTTTCTGCATCTTCTTCATTAATATATTTAGCTTTTTTTCCAATTATGATACCAAGTTCAACTTCCCAGTCAGTTTCATTAGAATTTCTTGGTATTTCAACATTATCATTTGGACCTACTACAGCAGATGTTGCCTTTGAAAATAATATTGGTTCACTTGGTACAGGCATTCCAGTTTCTGCAGCGTGATCTGAATAATTTAATCCAATACAAAGAAATTTTCCAATATTACCAACACATGCTCCTAATCTTGTATTTTCAGGAATAATTGGTAAAGATGAAACATCAATCATAGAAATTTTATTCAAGCCCTCTTCACTAATATTGTCTCCATTGATATCAGAAATATGATTAGATAAATCTCTTATTTTTCCCTCTTGATCTAAAATTCCAGGCTTTTCTTTCCCAATTTCACCGTAGCGTAATAACTTCATTTTACTTCCTTTCTCTAATTAAAATAATTAAAAATTTTATTATTGATTTATTACATACATATTCCACCATCAATTATATGGAATTGACCTGTAGTAAAGGCTGACGCATCACTAGCTAGATAAACTGCAAGATTAGCAACTTCCTCTGCTTCACCAAATCTTCCCATAGGTTGCCTTGCAACAAATTGTTTCTTGGCTAATTGATAATCTCCCATATCTGAAAGTCTTTGCTCCAAAGATGGACTTTGAATCGTGCCAGGGCAAATAGCGTTACACCTTACTCCAACAGAAATATAATCTGCTGCAACTGATTTTGTTATCCCTAATACTGCAGCTTTAGACGCAGTGTAGATAAATCTATTAATGATACCTTTAGTTGATGATGCTACAGAGGCAATATTAACAATTGATCCTCCACCATTTTTGATCATTATTGGTAAGACTTCTTTTATCATGTGGTACATCGCTTTACTATTGATATTAAAAGCCAGATCCCAGTCATCGTCTGTAGACTCTAAAATTGTTCCATTATGAACTATCCCCGCGCAATTAAATAGAACGTTAGGTTCTTTAATAAGTTTCATTAAATCTCTAATTGCATCTTGATTAGTAACATCAAGTTTATGAGTTTCATGTACAGTTTTTTTTAAGTTGTCTAAACTTTCTTCATTAATGTCTGTTGCAATAACATATGCACCAGCTTTTACAAAGGCTTCAGCTGTTGCTTTACCAATACCTTGTCCCGAAGCAGTTAAAATAGCAGTCTTACCTTCTAGATTAATCATAAAAACTCCCTACATAGTTGCTCCAATTTGCCAAGGAACAAATTCTAAGTCACCAAGGCCTTGGGTTTCAGATTTTGATTTTTCACCAGATGCCACCCGAACAATCAAATCAAATAT
>CACNGC010000011.1 GCA_902619805.1 uncultured SAR116 cluster alpha proteobacterium
TGATTTTCCTATTTTATAACCTTTATTAATTAATTTAGTAAATAATCTAGAAACAGAGTTGTTTGATTCTGCACAATATTTTTGTTCAGTAACAAATCTATCATTTACAGCATGCTCACTTAAAAAAATTTCCTCAGAATTATCAGATTTTAATTTGTAGTGAAGTATACCATTAAGATGTTTTTTACCAGTTATTGAATAAACTATGTCTAAATTGTCTTTTCTAAAAATTTTTGTATTTAATTCAATTTCCACCATCATAAGTACCTCATTAACTCCAATATGCAAATGAAATGCTATACCAATTTTTTTACTAGGGAGCGGCCACCTATCTTAATAATCGCATGAAATTATATTGTTTTTTTAAAATAGTCAATCAAATATTTTTCACGATACGTGAACACATATTCTTGATTCACAATCAAATTTTAAATTATTTAAGTTTTGGTGAGCTCAGTAAATTTTCCAACTAGCGATACTGAGTTCACTTCATTAACAATATAATAATTTCTATGTGGATATTTTTAAAGATTTGTTTTAATCTTAAAAAGCTGGTTGGGAGATAATTTTTGGAAAATAAAATGGAGAAGGTCTTGCAACAAAATTTTGTTGCAATTTGGCATCATTTTCTTTCGTTTGAAATTAGTAGATCAAAATTTGCAGTTGAAACTTGGGGTAGTGGAAACGCTTATTTAATTTTTCAAGTTACTGCTTGGCATCATATTTTAGTAATGACAGATCAAGCTGAATCTAAAATAAGAGACGAAGCGGTAGAACTATGGTTTAAATTAACTAAAACTGGGTTTAAAACACGTAGCGTTTTAACTTATAGCCTTATATCATCATTAACTTCGTTAAGTATAGAAACAGTTAGAAGACATGTAAAAAAACTAGAAAAAAATAACTGGGTTTCTTATTCAAAAAAAGAGGGTGTAAAGTTTAGTCCTAGTGACGAAAATAATAAGTTTCTTGCGGACGTGTTTAATGTTAAAGAAGTTACAACTTTAGGACATTTTCTTGATATAATCGAAAAACAAAAATAAAGACATTAGGTTTAAAATTTGGAAATAGAAAACAAAGTCATTGTTGTTACTGGTGGATCAGGCGGTATTGGCAAAGCTTTAGCAACGAGTTTTATCAATGAAAATTCAAAAGTTGTTATAGTTCTTGATATTAATTTTGATAATTCTGTGTCAGAAAGTAAGAAGTTAATTCCTGTAGTTTGCGATGTAACTAATGAAAATCAGTTAGCTAGAATAATTGATGAAATTAATCTTGAATTTGGTCTTATCGATATCTTTTGTTCTAACGCCGGAATATTGAGTTTAGGAAATGAACAGTTACCTATCGAAGATTGGAATAAAAACTGGAATTTACATGTCATGTCACATGTTTTTGCAGCAAAAAAACTAATACCTGAAATGTTAAAAAGAGGTAGTGGATATTTTGTAAACACATCATCTGCAGCAGGTTTACTAAGCCATATCGATTCTGTTACATATTCAACTACTAAACATGCTGCAATTGGATTTGCTGAATGGATTGCAATTACCTATGGAAAGCGAGGTATTGGAGTTTCAATTTTATGTCCTCAGGCTGTAGAGACAGCCATGACAATGGGTAGAGAAAATGAGGTGTCAGCGCTTGATGGAATGATTAAGCCAACTCAGGTGGCCTTAGATGTCATAAGAGCTATTAAAAAAGAAACTTTTCTTATTTTACCACATGAGCAGGTTTTAGGTTACTTTCAAAATAAAGCTAATAATTATTCTAGGTGGATTGGAGGCATGCAAAAATTAAGGCAAAAACTAAATTCTTGAATTTTAAATTGCATCTGCTATTGCAGAACCACAACTAATTGTGTTTGCATTTCCTCCTAAGTCGCCAGTTCGATATTCTCCCTTTTCTAAAACTTCTTCTATAGCTCTAATAATATGTTCTGATGCCTCTTTAAATCCAAGATATTCAAGCATCATTGCGCCTGCCCAAATTTGGCCAACAGGATTAGCAATTCCTTGTCCAGCAATGTCTGGTGCAGATCCATGAACTGGTTCAAATAATGATGGAAATTTTTTCTCAGGGTTGATATTACCAGATGGAGCAATACCTATTGTACCAGTACAAGCAGGTCCTAAATCTGATAAAATATCACCAAACAAATTTGATGCGACCACAACATTAAATTTGTTAGGGTTAAGTACAAAATGTGCACAAAGTATATCAATATGATATTTATCCCATTTAACTTCTGAGTATTGCTTGGCCATCTCTTCAACCCTCTCATCCCAATAGGGCATGGTTATAGAAATACCGTTAGATTTTGTAGCAGAAGTTAAATGTTTTTTTTCTGTTCTATTTGCTAATTCAAATGCAAATTTAAGAACTCTATCTACTCCTACTCGGGACATGATAGTTTCCTGCATCACAATTTCTCTTTCAGTATCCGGAAACATTTTGCCACCTATAGAAGAGTATTCTCCCTCAGTATTTTCTCTGATGATATAAAAATCTATATCTCCTGGTTTACGATTTGCAAGAGGGGAGGGAACTCCTGGCATTAATTTAACTGGTCTAAGATTTATATATTGATCAAACTCTCTTCTGAATTTTAATAAAGATCCCCATAATGAAATATGATCAGGAATTTTATCTGGCCAACCTACTGACCCAAAAAACAGAGCATCGTGCTCTCCAATTTGATTCTTCCAATCATCAGGCATCATTTGACCATGTTTTGAATAATAATTATAAGAGCTAAAGTCAAAATGATCAAAGTGAAGATTAATACCATATTTATTTGAAACTATATTCAATACTTTTAGAGCTTCCGGCATAACTTCTGTCCCAATACCATCACCTGGTATTACAGCAATATTATATTTGTTTTTTTGCATAAAATTTTCCTAATTATTTTTTAAGGTGTCCAAGGAGCAGCTGTCATTAGCTTGTTTTCTTGTGTTAAAACAAGTGGTCTAAACTCTGAGGCAAACCTTATGAAGTCTTTATCATTATATATAGTTTTCCACAATTCTCTTCTACTATTATCATCTTGAAATTGCCAGACGTGAATTATTTGATTTAATGCACCTACATCACCAACGTAATATCGTATAATATTATCCTTATATTTTTTTAATGCTGGCCAACCTAAATCCTCGTAAATTTTTATTGCTGCTGACAATTTACCAACATATAATGTATAAGTTCTTAATTCAAAAATTTTCAATATTTCCTCCTATTTAAAATAAACCTTTTAACAATTGCATTATTGAGTTTAATGAAATTTTATTTAATAATATATATTATAAAATAATAGGAAGATTTAATGGAAATTTTAGAAATTAAAGATTTAGAAACATTAGCAAAAAAGCGTGTTCCCAAAATGTTTTTTGATTATGTAAATTCTGGTTCATGGACTGAAAAAACATACAATGAAAATGTTTCTGACTTCCAAAAGATTAAATTTAGACAAAGGGTTGCAATTGACATGTCAAATAGAACTCTTGAAACTAAAATGATAAATCAGCCCGTTTCAATGCCTGTAGCAATTGCTCCAACAGGTTTGACAGGAATGCAAAGAGCAGACGGAGAAATATTAGCTGCACAAGCAGCAGAAGAATTTGGTATTCCTTACACTTTATCAACTATGAGCGTTTGTTCTATTGAAGCAGTAGCTGAAAAAATAAAAACACCATTTTGGTTTCAACTTTATGTTATGAAAGATAAAAAATTTATGGAACGTCTCATTGACAGGGCAAAAGAAGCTAAATGTAGTGCTTTAGTTTTAACACTTGATTTACAACTTTTAGGCCAAAGACATAAAGATTTAAGAAATGGACTATCAACTCCACCCAAATTAATTCCCAAGCATATATATCAAGTATTAACTAGGCCAATATGGTGTTTAAGAATGCTAACAACTAAAAATCATTTTTTTGGAAATATTGTTGGTCATGTTGAAGGAATAAAAGACGTAAGATCTTTAGGTTCTTGGATAAGCACTCAGTTTGATCAAAAACTTGATTGGAAAGAAGTAGATTGGATTAGGAAGAGATGGGGTGGTAAATTAATAATAAAAGGCATTTTAGATAGTGAAGATGCTCTATTAGCCTCTAAAACAGGAGCAGATGCTATAATTGTTTCCAATCACGGAGGAAGACAACTTGATGGGGCATCCTCCACTATAAATATTTTACCTGAAATAGTAGATAAGGTAGGTAAACTTGTTGAAGTTCATTTCGACGGAGGTATAAGATCTGGTCAGGATGTTATTAAAGCAATGTGTTTAGGAGCAAAAGGAACATATATTGGTAGGGCATTTTTGTATGGTTTAGGAGCTCTTGGAAAAGAAGGTGTAACAAAAGCACTTAATATCATTAAAACAGAAGCAGATATGACAATGGCTTTATGTGGCAGAAAAAATGTTCATGATTTAAATAAAGATAATATTTATACCCCTAAATAATTACAATTAAATTTTAAATTTTAACTTTTGATTTAGCTTGATTCAAATAATTATTTAAGCGTTGAAAATATTGCAATAGCCGCTTCACTCATTTCTTTTATGCATATTATAGCTGTTGGCAATTGTACAGAATTACTTACAAAAGCGTGCATTTGACCCGGGAACAATCGATAATGAACTTCATTTCCAAAAGACAAAAGTCTTCTTTTATAAGCATCACCTTCATCAACTAGAGGGTCTAGACCAGCTCCAAAAATATAAGTTGGTGGCATGTTTTCTAAGTTAGGTGTTAAAATTGGAGATGCCCTCCAATCTACTTGTTCTTCATAAGAATTTAGATAATGATTAACAAAATATTCTATTGTCTTTTTATTAAGGATCATTCCCTCCAGTTCTATATCCATAGATCTTCTGCACATAGTCATATCTACCCAAGGATAAACTAATATTTGGCCATGCACTTTTGGGATGATTTTATCTCTCGACATAATCGTACCAACAGTTGCTAAAGCGCCTCCGGCGCTATCTCCACATAAAATTATTTTATTTTCATCGATCTTAAGTTCACTCGATTTTTTTATAATTTCTGTGATTGCATCTTTTGTCTCAGTTATTTGGGATGGAAATTTATATTCTGGAGCAAGTCTATAATCAACTGCAATTACTATTGCATGAGTTTGTTTGCATAGATGCCTGCACACTAAATCATGGCTTTCAAGATCACCCATTACAAAGCCGCCTCCATGAAAATATATTATTAAAGGTAACTTATCATTATTAATGTTATGATAAGATTTGTTAAAATATTTTCTTAGTGGAATGGTTCCAAGAGTACCATTAACTGAGAAATCTTCTACATCTGTTATATCAACCTTTAACTCATCTGGGGTTTCAGCCATTTTTGCTCTTAAATCTCTAAGCTCCTGCGGAGTAAAGCTCTCTAGAGCAGGTGCATTATTATTTATACGTTCATTAATTAAGGCTTGTGTATCTTTATCAATTTGCATGTAGTATCTCTTTTTTTTAAATATTTATAACCATATTAACATTTATTTTAAATAAAATTTTTAAATCTACGTACAAATAATCATAAAGTTAGTCATGACTAAGTTTATTAGAGTATTGACGTTATTAATGCTGTATGCAATATAAGGACTAAAACAAATTTTATAGAGAATTTATGAATTATAATTCATCACAGGCCACCATATACCCATTTATTATTAGGTATCAGCAGATATTTAGTTATTTGTTTTTATTTGTTGGAGTTTACCTATTTTTTAATATGGATAATCAGACATGGGAAATTATAAAATCGTCAGTTTCTGATGCTTACATAGGCGTTACTAGTTTTGTGGCTGGAACATTATTACTTTTTTTTACATTAGAGAAGTATCTAAAAATTGATTTAAAAAATATTCTCTTAAATAAACCAAAATTAGAAGTCTTTATAGGTTCCTTTCTTGGAGCCCTCCCCGGCTGTGGAGGAGCAATTATTGTTTTAACTCAATACTCAAGAGGTAAAGCATCGTTTGGATCTGTTGTTGCAGCTTTGACTGCGACAATGGGTGATGCAGCTTTTCTATTAATTGCAAGAGAACCAGCAACTGGATTATTAATTCTATTAATTGGTTTTTTTGTTGGATATGTGTCCGGTTTACTAGTTAATTCAATTCATGGAAAGAGTTTCATGAAGATGAATGGTTGTGACTTGATTAGATTAAATTGTAAACCATCAAAGTATAAATCATCAAAAACTTTAGATTTAATATGGCTAGCTTTAATAATACCAGGTATGATTTTTGGAATTTTATCAGCTTTTCAAATTGATCTTGATGCCTTTTTTTCAAATAATTTTATTAAGAATCCAATAACATTTTTTGGCTTTTTTGCAGGTTCTCTGTGTTTTATTATGTGGATTATACCTATCATTAGTGGTTTTAAGTATAGCCCCTCAGGACCTAATGAAAAGATAATTAGAAGAACTGTTTCAGATACCAACTTTATAACAGGTTGGGTAATTCTAGCTTTCCTTGCTTATGAATTAACCTCTCATTTTGGAGGTTTTAATTTAGAAACTATCTTCAATTCATATTATATGTTAATTCCACTATTTGCTATTCTGATAGGTTTTTTACCTGGTTGTGGACCACAAATATTAGTTACCACTCTATACTTAAATGGTATAATACCTTTATCTGCACAAATAGGTAATGCAATTTCAAATGACGGTGATGCTTTGTTTCCTGCAATTGCATTGCACCCCAAAGCGGCCTTCATAGCCACAATCTACTCAGCTTTTCCAGCAATAATTGTGAGTTATGGTTACTTATTTTTATTTGAATTTTAAAATTTAGTTATTTTTTCAATCATTATAGCATTTTCTTTAATTTAATAATAAGTGATACTTGATGAATGGAAATTGTAAAGTTAGTATAAACTACAATTTCAAAATTCTAATCAAAAATAAAGTGTACTAAATGAATTTTAAACCAGCAAATATACCTTCCAATGATGCACTCAGGGTTAAAGCAGTCCGAAGAACTGGTGTATTAGATGAAAGTAAAGAGGAGTTATATGATATTTATTGTTTTCTTGCAAAAGAAATAACTGGTTGTCCGGTAAGTTGGACTGGGGTTATCGATAATGAAAAACAATTTGTTTTAGCAAGAGATGGTTTTCCAGATGAAGTGCCAATGGAAATGCCAAGAGACCAAACACTTTGTCAATTCGCAATTGAAAAAACAGAACCTTTAATCATCAATGATATGACAATTGACTATCGTTTTAAGAACCATCCAGCGGTTGTTGATTTTGGAGTAAAGTTCTATGCAGCATTTCCCGTTACTACTTCAGATGGTTATACTCTTGGAACGTTATGTGTAAGTGATAATAGAGTAAGAAGATTAACAAAAAACAAAATTAAATTATTAAAAGGTTTGGCATCGAAGTTATCTTATCAATTAGAAGTACAAGTTAATCAAAGAAAAGGGACTGCTGAATCTGTAATTAATATTTTAAACAAATTAATTAGAAATTTTAAAAACCTTCAGATAATAGAAGCAATTACAATTTTAAAATTTATTATAAATGAACAGATTTCAAGAGATGATGAAGAGTTGTTAATGCAATTTGGTATTGCTCATAAAAAGAATGATATTCTTGAACTATCTTCACAAGGGAAGAATTTAAAATCAGAATTAAAACTGAATATTGGAACATTGAAACGTATAAAAAATCTTTCATCTGACAATAAACATCTTATGAATATGTTAGATCAAATTAAAGGTTGAAAATGTTTGGAAAAATTTTAAATTTTAAATTCACATCTATAAGCGAAGCAAAATTGGCTGCATCATTTTGCTCTGAAAAGTTTGGTTCTAAAATAAGTGAATATAATATTGTAGGTCTTAATATTTTCATAAGTCAATCAGGTGATCTAAATGTTTCCATTAAATTTGAAAATCCAGATGCATTGAAAAGCTTTGAATCTAATTATCTAAATATTATTGCAGATCTGAAAGGAAGTCTGGTTTTTAAGGAAAATAATTTCGTAGGTGTTTGTACTTTTACGTATGAGAAGGAAGCCACAAGTACAGAAATGTAGATTGATTTTTAGAAGGTTTTATAAATGATAAAAGCGTCAGAAACATTTGAAGGAACATGGCCATTTCTGCCTAATTTTTTTGATGGAAATGGTTTTTTAATGCATTACGTAGATGAGGGGCCAAGACAGGCTAATCCAATTATTCTTCTTCATGGCGAACCTACCTGGGGCTATTTATATAGAAAATTCATACCTGAATTATCAAAATCATATAGGGTTGTTGTTCCAGATATGATGGGTTTTGGTAAATCAGAAACTCCGCAAGATAAAGAATATACTTTGAAAACTCATGTGGAAAATTTGAGTAAATTAATAGACAATTTAAAATTAACCAATATTACGTTTGTTGGTCAAGATTGGGGTGGTCCAATAACAGCTGCTTATTCGATAAGAAATATTAATAAGGTAAAAAGTTTTGTTTTAATTAATACATTATTTGGATATAGCAAAGAAGAAAGACCGAAGAATTTATCTCCATGGTTTCATTGGATAAACAAACATTATCAAGATAAAACATTAGACGGTATATTAGGTGAACTAGGATCTACGCTCATTTCTGTCATGAAGATACCTAACTTTACAAATAATAATATTATTAATGAAACATGGATTAATGCTTATTCAGCCCAGTTTCCAGACAGAGCGAGTTGTAAAGGAGCTATTAATTTCCCTTTAGATGCTCTTTTAAATAGAATTGTACCTTATATCGTGGAAGGTATTAAACAAGGTGACCTTAAGTCTTTATGTTCGAAACCTGCTGTTTTGGCATATGGAATGAAAGATAAAGCAATTGAACCTGATTATGCTATAAGGGACTTTAAAGCTCTTTTCCCTAGTTCTAAGGTTGTCGAAATGCCAAATGCTGGTCATTATTCTCAAGAAGATGAACCAGAACTTTTAATAAATTTAATAAAAGAATTCATGACAGAAAATGAAAATAAATTATGAATTTAGTTTATAAAATCTGTTCTAAAGATGAATGGGACAAAGCAATTTTAAATAAATTTTATGGCGGATCAGAAATCGATAATAAAGATGGTTTCATTCATTTATCTACAAAAAAACAATTGAATGAAACGGTAACAAAACATTTTCGGGGAAAGAAAAATTTGTTAGTTATCTCTTTTAGCACTAAAAAAATACGAGATAATATTAAATGGGAAGTTTCTAGAAATGGTGATATTTTTCCCCATTACTATGGGAATTTAAAAACAAAATTTGCAGAAAAGATTTATAATTTACACTTAAATGCTAATGGTATCCATGAATTTCCTGAAAACATTTTCTCCTAAAAAATATTGTAAAAATTTTTTTTCTGCACGTAGGCCGTATTTTTGTCTTTGACTTTTATTATTGATAGCATCTCTTAAAACATTAGCTAATTGTTCTTGATTTAAAGGATCTACACACCAACCTGTTTTTTTATCAATAACGGCATCTGTTACTCCCCCATCTATGCCTGCAATTGATGGAATTCTATAGGCGGCTGCTTCAATATAAGATATACCAAAACCTTCAATAGAGTTGTTTACTTTATATGATGGCATTACAAAAACATCAGAACTTTCTAAAAATTTTTGTTTTAAATTGCCGTTTATTTTTCCAACCAAGAATACGTTGTCTGATAAATTTAATTTTTTGATATTTTCTTTTAATTCTTCTAATTGTAATCCCTCACCACAAATATTCCACTTAAAAGGTTTCAATAAGTTATTTGCATTTAAATTAGATAAGCATCTTAAAACGGGAAGGATGCCTTTTCTTTTTTCCAGTCTGCAAATTGTTAAAAGAGTGACTACTTCTGGCTTCTCTGCAGATTTTATTTTATTTTTTGATGTTTTTTTAAGTGAATAAGTAGGAGGAATAACTACTATTTTTGTATTTGAAATTTTTAATTTATCAATCAAGTTAGCTGTGTAATCAGAGCTACAAATTATACAAGAAGCTCTGTTTAAAGATTTTTTTATTTTTTCAAACTTTTTTTCTTTTCCTAAAAATTCTTGTCCATGAGCAAAGACATATATTTTATTGATGCTTTTAGGTACAGCATTTAGAGATTTCCAGCTGTCACATATGATAATATCATTATGTTTACAAATTATTTTTAAAAAATTTTTTTTGACATATGGTCTGAATATTTTGGGAGAAAAATTGTTGTGAATATTAATATTGAAATTTGAATCTTTATATTTTTTTGATAGAAAATGATCTGGGAAAATATGTATCTCATTATTGATTGATAATCTTTTACAAATTGAATCCATGACATTTTGCATGCCTCCAGTTCGAGGAGGAAAAGTTTGTGTAACAATCATATACTTCATAAATATCTACTATAATTAAAATTAAATTAAATCAAAATGTCTAGTTAAATATCATCTCATATTATACAGTAAATTAATTTTGGAGGTTATTATGTTTAAATTAACGTTTAGTCCAGCTTCTCCATATGTACGTAAAGTTTTATTATCAGCTTATAGAGCTGGAATTCAAGATGAATTAGAACTTGTGGAGGAAGGAAGTGAAAATGATACCTTATTAAGAGGTAAAAACCCTCTTGGAAAAATTCCAGTATTACAAAAACATGACGGAGATTTTTTATTTGATAGTAGAGTAATTGTTGACCATTTAAATAAATTAGGAGGTGGATTAATACCTGAAAATGGTTCAGAGAGAGATATTATATTAAGTAGATCGGCTCTTGCTGAAGGATTAACTGACGCATCACTTCTTGTTGTCTATTCAGAAAGATATGCAGGAGATGAGACACCTTCGAAATTATGGCTAGATTTACAATTAGGTAAAATAGATAAAACATTAGATTTTTTGGAAATTGATATTATTAACTGGTCAAACCCAAAAGGGTTTGACGCTGCAAACATTGCTCTAGCCACTGCACTTGACTACATGTCATTTAGAAATGTAAGAGACTGGAAATCAAACAGACCAAAAATAAGTCAATGGTTTGATAATGTGTCATTAAAACTTCCAGGTTTTGCTGAAACAGCTCCTAAATAATAATTAAATCTAAGGTTGAACTAAAACAGCTCTAAAGTCATTTACATTTGTTAAGGTAGGTGAAGTAAAAATTAAATCATCTATCTTTTCAAAAAATTCATATGAGTTATTAGCATTTAAATAACTAAGTGGATTTATTTTTTTCATATAAGCTTTTTTTAGAGTTTCTTCTGATATATATGCTCCGGCATTATCCTCAACACCATCTATCCCATCTGTATCAATTGCAAGACAATTTATACCATTTGTATTTTTTAAGTGAATTGCCATTGAAAGCATAAATTCTGTATTTCTACCACCTTTACCATTACCCTTAACAGTCACTGTAGTTTCTCCACCAGATAAAAGTAATATTGGTTTTTGTAAGTTAATATCTTGATATTTTTTTTCTTTTTTAATTTTTATTGCTAACTCAGCCATCTTTTTACCTTCAATTTTAGACTCTCCCTCAAGTGAATCTGAGATAATGACAGGAATGAAATCCTGCTTTTTAGCTACTTCAGCTGCTTTTTTTAGAGTCATCATTGGGGTTGCAAGCATATATTTAGGAGATTTGTTCAATTTTGGTAATGTATTTTTTTTTATAATATCTCTCAATTTGTCATTAACAGAAATTTTATATTTTTCTAATATCTTAATTGAATCTTCATTTAAACCATTGGCTTGTATAGTTGGGCCTGAACCAATATAAGTAGGGTCATCACCAGGAATGTCAGATATCATATAAGTTGTAAGTTTTGCTGGGAAAATTGCTTGAGCAAGACGGCCACCTTTGATTTGAGATAAAGATCGTCTTACAATATTCATTTTATCTATTGGAGCACCACAACGTAAAAGTTCCTTATTTATTCTTTGTTTTTCTTCAAAACTTACACCTTTTGCTGGCAGTGTTAGTAAAGATGATGCTCCGCCTGAAATAAGAAAAACTACATGATCGTCTTTCGATGATTGTGTAGCTAAGTCAAATATTTTTTTAGATGCTAATAAACCATTTTTATCTGGTTCGGGATGAGAGGCTTCAACAATTTTTATAAACTTAGTTTTAGTATAATGACCATACCTTGTTACAACTAAACCCTCTAGAAGACCATCATAAATGTTTTCGAATTCTTGTGCCATACTTGCACTTGCTTTACCAGCACCTAATACAATGAGCTTACCTTTTGGCTTTTGAGGAAGATTTCTAAATTTACCCTTAGGTTTAGCTGCATCAAGTGCAGATTTCATAATCAGTTTAAGTGATTTTTCAAAATTCATAATAAATTTGCAATTTTAATTAGTTTCTTAAAGAATGACTTCATAAGTTTTTAAATTCAATCATTAAATAAATTAAAGTGCAGGAATGAAATGGCTATCATAGAAAATAAATTAATTGGAAATACTTTGCTAGTAACTATTAATAATCCTTCTAAACGAAATTCAATGATCATTGGTTTTCACGATGAATTACAATCAACGATCAAAATGGGTGAAGAAAATAAGGATGTGAACTCAATCATCATCACTGGTGCAGGTGATTTCTTTTGTGCAGGTGGTGACCTGAATGGTCTTAAAACAAGAAGATCAATGACAGAAGATGAGAGATATAATGCATTAGGTCAGTTAAATGGAACAATTCAAGCGATATATGACTGCTCAAAACCAATTATTTCAGCTATTGAAGGTGGAGCTGCTGGTGCAGGTGTTTCATTAGCAATGGCTTGTGATTTAGTCGTGATGAGTGAACATACATTTTTTTCCTTAGCATATGTTAAAATTGGATTAACACCTGATGGCAATGCAACTAAATTCTTATCTGAAACTATGCCACGTCAAATGCTTGCTGAAATGGCAATGATAGGAGGTAAAATAGATGCTTCTAGATTATATCAAATAGGGGCTATTAATGTTTTGTCTCAAAAAGGAAATGCAAAAGAAACTGCTTTGGAATTATCTAAAAATTTCGATAATCTTCCAAAAAATTCAATTTCTAGAATAAAGAAATTATCTAGATCTGCTTATGGAAATAATTTTTCAGAGCAGCTTCAAATGGAAACCGATTTAATGGTGAAATCTATGGGTGACAAAGAGAGCATAGAGGGTATTGATGCTTTCTTAGAAAAAAGAGAACCAGATTATAAAAAATTAAGAAAGTAGATTGTCTGGCATATTGATTGCTTATCAAAAGTATGAAGTTATTTAAAACATCAATAATATTTACTATATCTTTTCTTATATTAGCTAAGGAAGCTTTCGCTGATAATATTGACAAATTAAAATTATGCGAAAATACAATCGAAAGCGTAGAGTTACAAACTGACATTCCAAAAGGACTTCTTCTTGGTATAGGAAAAGCTGAGGCCATTAGAAAAATCAATAATAAATATATTATCTGGCCTTGGACAATAAATCATGCTGGAAAAAGTTTGTTTTTTGATACGAAAAAACAAATGACAAATTATGTTTTTAAAAATTTAAAAAGAAATGATTTTAATATTGATGTTGGTTGCATGCAGATTAATATCAAATGGCATAAAAACAATTTCAAGAAGATTTCTGATATGTTTGAGATTAATCCTAATATTTCATATGCAGCTTCATTTTTACAACAATTAAAAAATAAATATGGTTCATGGGATAAAGCAATTAAGCACTACCACTCTTCTGATCCAAAAAAAAATAAACCTTATCTAATTAAAGTTAAAAGTTTTTGGAAAAAAGTTGCAGAAGAGAAAATAATCAAAGCTAAAAATATTAAATATGAAAGTTTTAAAAAAATAAATGAAAATTCACTCGCTAATATGATTAGAAAAAGGCAACCTTATTTGTTTGAGAGAATAGAGAAAGTTGAATTTTTTAGAAATATATTCTCACAAAATTAAATTAATTAATTGATTAAAATTTAAATAACGTAAATAGTTAAATTGTTATTTATTTAATTTTTATTGTGAGGTTTTGAGCATGAATGTAAAGGAAGCTTTCATTTCAAGAAGATCAGTTAGAAGGTTTCTTCCAGACCCGATACCAAAAGACAAGATAAAAAATATTTTAGAGTGTTCTGCTTTTGCGCCAAGTGGACATAATATACAGCCTTGGCATGTATATGTTGTAGAAGGTGAAAAAAAACAAGCAATTACAAATTCTATTTTAGAATCTATTGAAAATGGTTCTGCAAAAAATTTTAAACAAGAATTTGATTATTATCCAACTGAGTGGTTTGAACCATTTATTTCTAGAAGAAGGGCAGTTGGTTTTGAACTTTATAAGCTTCTTAACATTAAAAGAGATGATTTTGAAGCTAGAGATAAACAAATGCAGGAAAATTTTCATTTTTTTGGTGCCCCCCTTGGGATGTTTATTACTATGGATAGACGACTTGCAACAGGAACATTTATGGATGTCGGTATGTTTATACAGAGTATATTAGTGGGTGCTAGGGGCGAAGGATTGCATACATGTGGTCAAGTTGCTTTTACGAGATTTCATACTTTAATTGCAGACCATTTAGGATTCAAACAGAACGAAATGTTAGTATGTGGTGTTTCAATTGGCTACGAGGATACTGATGCTCCTGAAAATGCTTTGAGAGTTGAAAAATTAAATTATAATGATTTTACTACTTTTTTTTCCTAAATTAATTTTACTTATATCAGACTAGTAAATATGAAATTATTAAATCTTGATAGTTCTAAAACTTACTCAATACCAGATTTATATCTGAATATAGGACATTTACTTGATCATTTTATGATGCTTATTTTTGCCAAGGCAGCATTTGATGCAGGTAGAGAATTTGGGTTATCTTATGAAGAAATTATTATTTATGGAACTTTAGGTGTGGTTTTATTTGGAGCTGCAGCACCCTTAGCGGGTTGGTTAGCTGACAAATTTTCAAGAGCTATATTAATTACAATTTTTCCTTTTGGTTTGGCCCTAGGTGCATTACTAACTGCTTTTTCAGATTCTGTAGAGATGTTAGGAATATCATTAGGCATTCTGGGTTTTTTTGCAGCAATTTACCATCCTGTTGGTATTGCAATGATTACAAAAAGACCAGGTAGAGTAGGTTTGAGGCTAGGTATAAATGGTGTTTGGGGTAATATGGGGGTAGCTTTAGCACCAGTCCTAACAGGATTTCTTATAGCTTATGCCGATTGGAGACTAGCTTTCATGCTACCTGCAATTTTTTGTATTATATTTGGAATTACTCAATTAATTTCTTTTATAGAGTTAGAAGAAAATTCTTCAAATTCAAAATCAGAAATTCAAAATGAAAAAAATCAAGTTGTAAAGGATGGATGGCAAACCGTTCTTATTTGCTTAAGTATTGTTACACTATCTGGAGGATTTATTTTTGGTTCAATGACATTTCTAATACCAAGATTATTTGAAATCAATTTATCAGAAATTTCAAATGATATTGCAATAACGGGAATATTAGCGGGATTAGTTTATGCTTTTGCTTCATTTGCTCAAATTGGAACAGGTTGGTTGGCTGATAAAATTCCTCCAAAATATGTTTTATCAGCTATGGGTGTTGGTCAACTAATTTTCATTTACTTAGCAAGTTTTACATTAGATTACAGTTTATTATTCATTATGTTAGCCGGAATGTTATTTGTCTTTGGGCAAGTTCCCGTAACAGATATTATTTTGGTAAAATATGTTCAAGATAGTTGGAGAGGTCGAGTGCTTTCAATCAAGTTTATGGTTAACTTATGTGCTGGTGCTGCAGTTTTGCCTGCAATATCTATTTTGTTAAAAAATGGATTTGATTTTTCTCACGTTCTAAAATCATTAGCTATTATATCTATAGCTGTAATTGTTTCTGGAATGTTTTTGCCTAATAAATCATCAAATTTTATTATGGCTAAACAAAAATCTTTATAATAATTTAATAATCCCTAACTTGTTGCCATGAAAAGTTGTCAAATATTTATTTTTACAGACCTTGATGGTTCATTATTAAATCATAATAATTTTGAGTTTAAGGAGATAAAGGATTTTATTTTAGATTGTATTAAAAATGGTATTAAGATTATACCAAACACTAGTAAGACAAATTCAGAAATTCAGGTATTTCTTGACCAATTAGGACAAAATCTTCCTTTTATTGTTGAAAATGGTGCAGCAATACATAATCTTGACTTAGTTCACCCAAAAATCAAAGGTAAAAATAACTCTCTTGTTTTCAGTAGATCATTAGCTGAAATTTTAGAGTTATTTGAAAAAAAAATTCCTAAAAATTTCCAAAAAAGATGTTTTTTTTTAAAAGATATGAGCTCAATCGAACAAATGAAAATTCTTGGTCTTAATAAAAAATATTTGCCGTTTGCTCTTAATAGAGAATATTCAATACCATTAGTTTTTGAAGGCTCCAAGGAGATAGTAAATGAATTCACTAGGCTTTTAAAAGAAATTGGCATGAAACTGCATGAAGGTGGAAGAATTTATAATATATGTGACGATTGTTCAAAAGGTAAAGCAATGATTACATTAATTGAAAAGTTAAAAAATGAATTTAATTTCAACTATCACACAATAGTTGTAGGGGATAGTCCTAATGATATTTCAATGTTAAATGTTTCTGATCAACCTTGTATAATTCCTTTACCAAATAAAAAGAATTTACGTCATTTAAAAGATAAAAAAATAATTAGAGCAACTCAAACAGCACCACAAGGATGGGAAGAAGTGGTAAGAGAATCGCTTAAAAAAATTAATTTTGAATTAGAAGGATAGTGATATGGGTAGTTTTTATCAAAATGGCATAGTTGCAAATTTACATGATTTTTCATATGGAACGTCTTCGGAAGCGAATTATAAAAAGTTAGAAAATGATTTAATTAAATTTTCTAAAAACAATCCAATGGAATTAATTCTACCATGTTTATTTTCTGAAATTAGCGGAAAGGCATTGCCTAAGATTATTAATGAAATTAATAAAACCAAATTTTTAAACCATATAGTGATAGGTTTAGATAGAGCAAACAAAAATCAATACGCAGAAGCTTTTAACTTTTTTAAGAATTTAGAAATACCTCATTCCATTCTTTGGAATGATGGACCAAGATTAATTGAACTTGACAAAGAATTAAAAGATAAAGGTTTGTCACCCAAAGAATTTGGAAAAGGTAGAAATGTTTGGTTCTGCATAGGTATGACCCTAGCTAGGGGCAAGGCGGAATCTATTGCTTTACATGACTGTGACATCTTAACATACGAAAAATCTTTATTAGCAAAATTATTTTACCCTGTGGCTAATCCAGTATTTAATTTTCAGTTTTGTAAGGGATATTATCCTAGAGTTGCAGATGGGAAAATGAATGGAAGAGTTTCTCGTTTACTTGTTTTTCCTTTATTACTTGCAATGGAAAAAACAATTGGTCGAAGTGAATATTTAGATTTTATGAAATCATTCCGATATCCTTTAGCCGGAGAATTTTCTTTTCGAAAAAACTTGTTGCCAAGACTAAGAATACCTTCTGATTGGGGGTTAGAAATTGGAGTTTTGTCTGAAATGCAACGAAACCACGCAAGTAACAGAATCTGCCAAGTTGATTTAGCTCAGAAATATGACCATAAACATCAAGATTTGTCAGAGAATGACGATAATTCCGGATTATCAAGAATGTCTATTGATATAACCAAGGCATTAATAAGAAAACTTGCAACTCAGGGAAATATTTTTACCTTAGAGACATTTAGAAGTATTAAAGCAACATATTACAGGGCTGCACTTGATATGATAGATATATATAGAAGTGATGCACAAATGAATGATTTAAATTTTGACTCTCATATTGAAGAAAAAACTGTAGAATTATTTGCATTAAATATAATGAAAGCTGGGGATTCTTTTTTTGAAAATCCAATGGAGACGCCTTTTATTCCAACGTGGAATAGAGTCTTGAGTGCAATCCCAGATTTTTTAGATAGATTGAAATTAAGTGTTGAATTAGATAATGCAGAAGTCAAATAATAAGTTTGAAGAAAATATTAACTTAGATATTTTGAAAAGATTAAATTATATTTACGATACGATAATTTCTAAAGAGAAAACTTTAGAGTACTCAAAAAAAATTAATAGACTTATTAATCATTACAAAAAATTGGAAGTTAAAACTGAAACAAAGGATCTTTGGTCTGAAAGCTCAATATTACTAATCACATATGCAGACAGTATCAGTAAAGGTATATCAGGCAAAAGCCTTAACAACTTTGGAAAATTCTACAAAAATTATCTTAAAAAATTTATTAATTGTATTCATTTTCTTCCTTTTTTCCCGTCAAGTGGAGATGGCGGTTTCTCTGTCAAAAATCATTTTGAAGTAGATGAAACATATGGTACGTGGGATGATATCAAAGAGTTGTCAAAAAATGCTAACATAATGACTGATTTAGTTTTAAATCATGCATCTTCTGAAGGTCAATGGTATAAAAATTTTTTAAAAGAGAAAAGACCGGGCAAAAATTATTTTTATATTGTAGATAAAGATTATGACAGTAGTAAGGTTGTAAGACCTCGTGACCATAATCTTCTTTCAGAGATAAAATTTTTAAATGAAAAAAAATTTTTATGGTGTACTTTTAGTTATGATCAAATTGATTTGAATTTTAAAAATCCTGAAGTTTTATTAGAATTTATTAATCTAATACTTACATTTGCATCGTATGGAATCAAAATTTTTCGATTAGACGCAGTTGCATTTATTTGGAAAAAGTCTGGAACGACTTGTTTAAATCTAACGCAAACGCACGAAATTATTAAATTATTAAGAGATATTGTAGATCAACTAGAGAAGGGTATAATAATTGTTACTGAGACCAATTTACCAAAACAAGAAAATTTAAGTTATTTTGGCAAGAATGACGAGGCTCATTGGGTATATAACTTTCCATTACCACCTTTAATTATAAATACTTTTCTATTTGAGGATTCAAGCGCCCTTACAAAATGGAGTATGAAAATGCCGCCCGCTCAGATAGGAAACGCCTATCTTAACTTTATTTCATCGCATGATGGCATTGGAATGAGACCTGCTGAAGGTGTATTAACTGATAAAGAAATTAAAAAAATGCTTCAAAGACTAAAGAAAAATGGAAGCCAGTTTTCAATGAGAAAATTATCTAATGGTGAAGAAAAAGTGTATGAGGCCAATATTTCATTATTTGACGCTCTGAAATTTACCGAAAGTGATGAAAAAGGAAAATTTGACTTAAAAAGATTTATTGCTGCTCATTGTATAATTTTAGCAATTGAGGGAGTTCCAGCTTTTTATTTTAATTCATTGTTTGCAACAAAAAATGATGAGAAAGCTTTTGCTAGTTCAGGAATTAAAAGAAACCTGAATAGATATAAATGGGACTATTCGTCTTTAATTAGTTTATTAAATGACAAAGATAGCATTGAACATAACAGTTATGATGCATTTAAATATTTAATTTCTATTAGAAAAGTACAGCCGGCTTTTCATCCAAACGCAACTCAATTTACTCTTAATTTAGATAAAAATATTTTTTCTGTTTGGAGACAGAGTAGAGACAGAAAGCAGAGCATTTTTGCTTTAACAAATGTGTCTTCAAAAACTGTAAAATTAAATAGTAACCAGATTAATTTAATTGATGATGAACAATGGTTTGATTTATTGTGCCCAAATGAAAAAATAACAGACGGGCAATTTATAAAACTTAATCCTTATCAAACTGTATGGATTACAAATTTTAAAGTATAAAAATAAATTTTAATTTAAGGACAATCCACCGTGTTCATTGAGAAAAGATGTTATTGAGTCTACTCCAGTATTATTTCTCATCTGACCAAAAACATAAGGTAATTTATTTCTAGCTATTTCAACATCATTTTTCATTTTATCAAGGTCAACGCCAACATGTGGTGCAAGATCTGTTTTGTTTACAAGCAAAAAATCTGATTTTGTTATAGCAGGCCCTCCTTTTCTAGGAATATCACCTCCCATTCCTACATCAATTACATAAATAGATAAATCTACCAATTCAGGGCTAAAAGTAGCGGCTAAATTATCACCTCCTGATTCAATTAATATTAATTCTAAGTCAGGAAACTTTTCTTTTAATTCATCGACCGCTAATAAATTAATTGAAGCATCTTCTCTAATAGCGGTATGTGGACATCCACCTGTTTCAACTCCTTTTATTCTTTCCAAGGGAAGTGCCTGTGCTTTCATTAGATATTCTGCATCTTCAATTGTATAAATATCATTAGAAATAACTGCCATAGAGACTTTTTTAGAAAGTTTTTTGCATAAAGCCTCTGTTAAACTAGTTTTCCCTGCACCTACAGGGCCTCCAATTCCTACTTTAAGTGGTCCAAAGTTATTAATCATGTTTGATATATCCTATTATTTAATGTTTCATGATACATGCTACTTAAGTCAGACAAAAAAGCAGAACTTCCTAAATTATTGATTTGTGCAATTTTATTTATGTTTGCTTGTTTTTCAATCACTGACAATAAGTTAATCAGAATTTTCTGTCCCTCGCTCTGACCTAAGGGAATATGTTTAATTCCAACGTTAATTAGATTTGATACAAAGCTTTGTAGAAAAGCAATTAACAATTTTTCTAGGGGTATTTTAAAATATGAACCAGCTTTTCCAATAGCTATTGGATAAGCTAAATTTGTATCAATTTTATAACCCCAATTTTCTTTAATGTTTTTACAAAAAGCTTTTCCTAGATTTGAAGTTTCAATCCATCTTTCTTTAGAAGGGCAAAGAGCAAATGCAAGTTCATTTACTTCTTCACCATTATAAGTGTTGGCAAGTAAAATACTGTCAGTTTTCCCAGTACCATTTACAATTAAATGTTTTGTCCATTTTTCCAAACTAATTTTATCATATACAAATTCAAATTCAATTGCAGCTTCCAAACCATGAGAAAAGTTAAAGCTACCTATAGGAAAACTTGGTGAAAACCAAGAAAGTAGTAACTGATGATAATCAAAAGTTGGTTGTTTTTGTTTAATGCTTGTGTCCATGAGTTCTACCTAAACCATAAGCACCACCTTCTGGGTTAAATTCTTCTTTTACTTTTTTTACATGTCCACCCAGTTTTATGATTAAGTTTTCAATTACTTTATCAACTTGTATTAAAAGTCTCTCATTTTCAATCTGGCAAGGGATATGTCTATTACCAATATGCCAAGTTATTTTCATAAGATTATTACTTGTAATTTCTAATAGATCTTCCTCAGCAGATTTAATTAAAATGACTGATCCATTATCAAGTAAAAATCCAGCATTTTTTTTTAAAGAAACAGTCTCTGATAAATTTACTAAAAACCCAAAATTATTGTCAGAGACAAGCTTTTTTCTTCGAATAAACCTTTGATCATAAGTTAAGGTTATAGTATCTTCTATTTTTTTATTTTCTGGATTAACTAAAATCTTCTCTGAAATCATTATTTTCTCTAAAATAAAAAATACCTCTGAGCCATAGGTAATTCAGTAGCTGGCTCGCAGGTAAGAATTTCCCCATCAGCTATAACCTCATATGTTTCAGGATCAACAGAAATATCTGGGCAATAATTATTATAAACCATATCTTTTTTTGAGATATCTCTTGTTTTCTCCACTGCAACAATGTTTTTAGCAATTTTTAATGAGTTTAAACTTCCAGATTTAATGGAATCTTTGCTTACAAAAGTAATTGAAGATGTCTCTAAAGATCTTCCGTAAGAAGAAAACATTGGTCTTGTATATACAGGTTGTGGAGTTGGAATTGATGCGTTAGGATCACCCATTTGAGCACAAGCAATGCTTCCACCAAGCATCACAATCTCTGGTTTTACACCAAAAAAAGCTGGATCCCATATCACAATGTCAGCTCTTTTACCTTCAGTTATTGAGCCTATATGCTTAGATAAACCATGAGTTATAGCCGGATTAATTGTATATTTAGCTACATATCTTTTAACTCTTACATTATCATTATCGCCTTTTTCTTCCTGTAGACGACCTCTTTGAACTTTCATTTTGTGAGCAGTTTGCCAAGTTCTGATAATAACTTCTCCAACCCTTCCCATTGCTTGACTGTCAGAAGCTATAACTGAAAAGGCACCTAAATCATGAAGGATATCCTCTGCAGCTATAGTCTCTTTTCTAATCCTGCTTTCGGCAAAGGCAACGTCTTCTGGAATTGATTTATCTAAATGATGACATACCATAAGCATATCCAAATGCTCTTCTAAAGTATTAATAGTATAGGGTCTTGTTGGATTGGTTGATGATGGTATTACATTTTCATTCCCGCACACTTTTATGATATCAGGAGCATGTCCTCCACCAGCACCTTCTGTATGAAAGGCATGAATTGTTCTATTATTAATAGCTTTTATAGTATTCTCTACAAATCCACTTTCATTCAATGTATCTGTATGTATCATTACTTGAACATCCATTTTGTCAGCTACATTTAGACAGTTATCTATAGCACCAGGAGTGGTTCCCCAATCTTCGTGTAATTTCAGTGCGCAAGCCCCAGCATTTACCTGTTCAATTAATCCCTCTGGTTTAGAAGAATTCCCTTTACCAGCAAATGCAAGATTCATAGAAAAAGCATCCGCTGATTGTATCATTTTACCTATATGCCAAGATCCAGGTGTGCATGTTGTTGCCAATGTTCCATGAGCAGGTCCAGTACCTCCTCCTAGCATTGTTGTTAAACCTGAGTGCAGAGCATCATCAATTTGTTGAGGACATATATAGTGGATGTGAGAATCAAATCCTCCTGCTGTAATGATTTTACCTTCACCTGCGATTATTTCTGTACCAGGTCCAATAATAATATCAATTTTTGGTTGAGTGTCAGGATTTCCAGATTTTCCAATTTTTTGAATAATACCATCTTTAATTCCAATATCTGCTTTAAATATTCCATTTACATCAACTATCAGAGCGTTTGTAATAACAGTATCAACGGCGCCATCTTTTCTTGTAACTTGTGATTGGCCCATACCGTCTCTAATTACTTTACCACCACCAAATTTCACTTCCTCGCCATAGACAGTTAAATCATTTTCAACTTCTATAAACAAGTCTGTGTCAGCCAATCTTACTTTGTCACCTGTTGTAGGGCCAAACATTTCTGCATATGATGATCTCGTTATTTTTGAACTCATTACAAGGCTCCCATAATTTTTTGATTAAACCCAAAAATGTTTTTATCACCTTTGATATTGATTAAATTTACCTCTCTTGTTTGACCTGGTTCAAAACGAACTGCAGTTCCAGCTGCAATATCTAGTCTCATTCCTTTTGTTTTATCCCTGTTAAAAGATAAAAAATCGTTTGTTTCGTAAAAATGATAGTGGCTACCAACTTGGATTGGTCTATCACCTGTATTTGAAACTTTTATCCTTAAAGCATCAGAATCTTTATTCAAAACTATTTCATCAGATTTTGTAATAATTTCTCCAGGTATCATTTAAATCTCCATTATCTTATAGGATGATGAACTGTGACTAATTTTGTGCCATCGGGAAATGTGGCTTCAACTTGAACTTCATGTATCATTTCAGGAATCCCACTCATACATTCATCCTTTTTTACAACATGAGCACCAGCTTCCATTAAGTTTGCTACGGTGCGTCCTTCTCTAGCTCCTTCTACAACAAAATCTGAAATTAAAGCTATCGCCTCAGGGTAGTTAAGTTTAATTCCTCTACTTTTTCTATTTCTTGCAACTATTGCAGCTAAGCTAATTAAGAGTTTATCTTTTTCTCTAGGTGATAATTTCATGTTCTCTCCCTAACTGTTCCATACTTTTGGAATTTTATCGTCGGCAAGCATAGATATTAAATTTTTTTGTATTGATTTCAAATCATATGCATCCTTGGCAACCATTCTGACTAATATTTTATCATTCCATTTAGAATGAGACAACAACACTGTTTCTGAGTTTTTTAGATTTTCACGTAAATTATTCTCATAAGATAATAGCTTTTTCCCGTAAATAAAAAAATTACAAATTGCAACGCCGTCTCTTAAGGATGCAATGTTAGAGAGAGTTTCTTTTATATTTCCACTTAAATTTAGAGCTTCAGCGTGAATTAATTTTTTATTTACATATATTCTCCAATTATCATTGAAATAACCCTTTTCAAGATATTCACCCATGGCTGTTCTTCCAAATATTGTCGTTTCAGCCAATACAAAATTTGAATTAGGACTTAAATTTACTTCAATGTTTCTATCAAAATTACAGTTGTTAAATAAAATTAATTCTTGTGGTATCCAAAAAAGATTACTGGTGTCATCCATTGTTAAAGAAATTTTAATTTTACCCTGTTCATTAAATCCCTTATAAGCTCTTTCGGCGGTTTGAGTAGTTAAAAAAATTTTGGATTTATTAACAACTTCAAAATCATAAGAAAAACTATCACCACTTGTAATTCCACCAGCAGTGTTGACTAAAACTAATTCTTTAAATTTTTGAGAAGATTTAGGGTAAAATACTTTTGCAGAACCTGATTGGTAAAAGCGATTTATTTCATTATTATTTATTTTAACATCAATTTTGCCGTGAGCTCTTTGAAAAGTTGTTTTTATATTTAACATTTATATGCTAACAGCTTTCCTTAATTTTTTTTCTTCAATTGCATCTTTCTTACCTTCATAGACGATTTCACCCCTAGTGATTGCAAAAATGTAATCAGCCCTTTTAAATGCAAAATCAAAAAATTGTTCAACAAGAACTATAGCCATGTTTTTTTGAGACTTCAAATAATCTATAACTTCACCAATTAATGTAATTATATTGGGCTGTATACCTTCTGTAGGTTCGTCCATTAATAAGAGTTTAGGTTTGGTAATTAGTGCACGTGCTATAGCCAGCTGTTGTTGTTGTCCACCCGACAAGTCACCTCCTTTTCTTGACAACATTTTTTTTAGAATTGGAAACAATTCGTAAATTTCTTTTGGAATAAATTGATCCTCTTTTTTTAAAACTGAAAAACCTGACATAAGATTTTCCTCTACAGTAAGTAAGGGAAATATAAATCGTCCTTGTGGAACATAACCAACACCTAAAGAGGCTAGTTGGTGCGCTCTAAAATTAGTTACATTGTTATTATTCAAAAAATAATCACCTGAACTACTAGGATGATTACCAGATAAAACTTTTAATAAAGAAGTTTTACCAACACCATTAGATCCCATCAAACAAGTTATTTCTCCCGTAGCAGCACTTAAGGAAATATTATATAAAATTTGAGATGATCCATAATGCAGATTTATGTTACTTATTTTAAGCAATTTTATCTCCCTAGGTATACATCTATAACTTTATTATTCTTAGACACATGTTCTAGAGATCCCTCTGCTAAAACAGTACCGTCATGTAAAACTGTAACTCTACAGTCTAATGACTTAATAAATTCCATATCATGTTCTACAACAATTACAGATTGGTTTTTTGATAAATTCTTTAAAAGACTTACTGTTTTTTGTCTTTCAGGAGCAGTCATTCCCGCTGCTGGCTCGTCTATAAGCAACAAATTAGGTTTCTGTGCTAACAACATTCCAATTTCCAGCCATTGTTTTTGCCCATGACTTAATTGACCTGCTAACATATGAACGTTTTTGATTAAATTTACTTCAGAAGCTATTTCATTTATTACTTCTTCATCTTTTTTAGATATTGTATAAAATAACGTTGATAATGGTGTCCTGGATTTTCTAAGAGACAACAATAAATTTGCAAAAACAGTTTGTGTTTCAATCAAAGTTGGTTTTTGGAATTTTCTACTAATCCCCGTTTCTACAATTTGAGCCTCATTCAATCTTAAAAGGGACAGATTTTTTTCACCCCACAAAACTGTTCCATTGTCTGGTTTAGTCTTTCCAGTAACTATGTCCATAAAAGTTGTTTTTCCAGCTCCATTTGGACCAATAATAGCCCTTAATTCATTATAACCAATTGAAAAACTAAGATCATTAATAGCTTTAAAACCATCAAAGGAGACACTAATACCATTAACCTCCAATAGCATACTCATAATTCTTTATCTCTGAAAATTTTTTCTATCAAACCTCCGATCCCCTTTGGTGCATAAAGTGTCGTTAAAACAAATGTCAAGCCAAGAATTACTACCCACCAATCAACCCAATTTAGAGTAAATATTCCAAAGTTAAAATTAGGAATTTGTCCACCAGTGAAAAAACTTGATGCAAGAGATACAAAAGCTGCTCCTATTACTGCACCATAAAGATACCCCCTTCCACCTATAGCCACCCAAACTGCCAGATAAATTGACGCAATTGGTGCTAGCTCTGCTGGATTTATAATTCCTGCTTGGGGATAGTAAAGAGCACCCGCTACTCCTGAAATAACTGCAGTTAGTACAAAGATAAACAATTTATAAGATTCTACTTTATAACCTAAAAATCTAATTCTCGTTTCATTGTCTCTTATACCAGTAATAATATTTCCAAGTTTACTTTTAACTATTAAATTGCTAACATAATAAGTAGTTATTAATGCCAACCCACTTGCAACCAAAAACCAAATTGATAACTCTGCTTGTGAAAAACTTTCTAAGTTTGGTATATTTTGTAATCCTGAAAGCCCATTATTTCCCCTTAATCCACTATCATTTTGAAATAAATATAAGGAAAGAGCCAATGTCATTGCTTGTGTTAATATTGATAAATAAACACCAGTAACTCTTGACCTAAACGCTAACCATCCAAAAACATAAGCTAATACGCCTGGTACCAAAAAAACAAGTAAAATGTGTATTAATAGCGAGTCAGCAAATAACCATATGCTGGGTATTTCAGCACCACCAACTACACCAAAAATTTGTGTACCAACTGCTTCATTAATTTCTGTTTCAGTAAGGGGTAAAACATTATTTTTAGTAGAATCTATTACAATATTTTTTGTTCTTTCAAACATTAACCACATGCCAATCATGTATCCACCCAATCCAAAAAATGCAAAGTGTCCTAAGGAAAGTATTCCGCAATAGCCCCAAACTAAATCCATAGCTAATGCTACAATGCAGAGACATAATGTTTTTCCAAGGACTTTAGTAAAGCTTGTTGACACAAGATTTAGACCATAAGCCTCGCTTAATAAAATCATGCAAAGAGTTAAAAATAATATTATTGCAGATACCCAGAAAAAAGAAGATCTACTATTTAATTTTTGTAAATATGAACTTTTCATTATTAATCCTCTGCAGCTCTGCCTTTTAGTGCAATTATGCCTTTAGGCCTGAATTGAATAAAAAGTATAATGAAAATTATCATGTAAGTTTGCGCAGCCAAGGTATTTGAAGGGTTAAACCACTCAATTAATTTTTGGAGCATACCTATCATAGTTGCACCAGCTAAAGTTCCCCAAATATTACCTACACCACCTACCACAACCGTCATAAAACTTTGTACAATATAATCTGAACCTAACTCAGACGTAACCTTTGAAAATAAACCAATTGCAACACCCGCAATTCCAGCAATCCCAGATCCAAATCCAAAGGTAAGCATGTTTATTCTATCTGGATTGATACCCATGCTAGACGCCATCATTGGATTTTGTGTAACGGCTTTCGTTTCTAAACCAAGTCTAGTTTTATTCATAACTATTAAAAGCAAAATTAAAAAAATTATACCTAATGCAAATATAGCAATTCTGATAAGACTTATAGATAAAACATCATTCACAACAAGTGCTCCATCAAGCCATTCTGGAGAGGTAAGAGGTCTTGCTTGAGTTCCAAAAATATTTTTAGCTATTTGCTGTAAAGCGATACTAACTCCAAAAGTTGCCAAGAGTGTGTCTAATGGGTTTTTGTAAAGGTGCCTGATCACTAACCTTTCTAAAGTGACACCAGCAAAAAAAGTTACAAAAAAAGCTAATGGAAAAGCTATTATTAAAGAAACTGTGTGATTAGGGATAAATAATTGTACTACATAGCCAGTGTAAGCGCCCATCATTATGAATTCTCCATGTGCCATATTTATAACTCTCATAACTCCAAATGTTATTGCGAGACCAATAGCACCTAAGAAATAAATAGATGCTAGACTTAAACCATCCAAAATTAGGTCTAAATATTTATAAAAATTAACTTTGTAATTTGTATTATTAAATATTTTTTTGGCTATGTTGATTACTTCGCCAGACTTTTCTTCGTAAACAGCATAAAAAAAATGTTTTTTTATTATTTCGTTAATTTCTTCCGTTGTTTTCAATGGAAGAGCCTTATTAGATTTTACAAGTAAATTGTAAGTTTTAATTCTTTCTTCATCAGTAATTAACTTACCTACAGGAACACCTTCAATTTTTCCTTTAATGATATTTTGCTCTAATATTTCATCTCTTCTTGATGGTGAAATGAAATCTTTTAAAAATTTTGCTTTAATTAAAAGTTCTATAGCATCTTGTTTTGAAATTTCTGGTTTTCTATTAAAATTAAAAATTGGTTTTGAACTTGAGCCGTCCATATTTTTAATTGTTTCTTCAGGGACAATTATTCTTGCTAAGTTTGGTAAATTAGGTTTTACATCTCCAACATAAACTTTAGAACGTAATAAAGACGCAATAACCCCTCTTGCTTCAATACTTAGGTTTCCTCTTAATGTATTCAGTGAAGCAATTTTATCTTTAACTGAGGTACTATATTTAATTGTTCCAAAAACTAATAATTCTGACATTCTTTTTTTTATTTTAGAGTCAGTTTCTTTTTCTATCGTGTTTTTAAGTGGCTTTAAATATTTTGGATTAAAATTTCTAGCAAGTGTTTCAAGACTTTTTGATCTAGTATTCGCATCTTTGCTTTGCAGTTGAAATCCAATAAGGGCATTTGAAATTTTTGATCTAACACCACTATTTGGTTTTATACTTTTAAATTCTTTTTTTTTGAAATATCCAAGATTTTTATTATTTGAAAATTGTATTAGCTCATAACCTAATTCATTTTTTTGTTTTAAAGTCGCAATAACTTTTGTTTTTTTTGTAAATATGAGTTTTTTGCTTTTCCAAAATTTTAAAAATTCTTCAACTTTTGAAAAGTTTGAATTAAGTAACTTTTCTATTACTGGTTCGACAGTTTTCGAAGAACTTTTAGTTATCAATTTAAAATTATCAGTCAAGACTTTTTCGAATTCTGATTCAGATGATAAAGCTGAATTCGAAAAAAACAGTATAATTAAAAGTTTAGGTATAATTCTAAAAAAAAATTTCATATTGCAAATAACTACAGAGCCTTATTATTCAGCTCTGTAGTATGTGATTTCCAATTTTATATATCAATAATTAGATTTAATTTGTACGCATGTTTTGGTATTTTTATTATACATACCACATCCCATAGATTTCCAATCAGACATAAGTGGTTTGGATTCAGCAAGGAAATCAGTCCACGCATCACCTGGCACTTCTTCTGTCTGACTTATGATATCAAACTGACCGTCTGCCTTTATTTCACCTATAAGAACTGGTTTTGATAAATGATGATTTGGTAACATTTCTGCTGTACCGCCTGTCAAATTTGGTACTTTTATGCCATACATTGCTTTTCTAACAGCATCTACATCTGTAGAACCTGCTTTTTCAACTGCTTTTACATACATTTCAAAACCAATAACATGTGCTTCCATAGGATCATTTGTTACTCTTTTATCACCCATTTTAGCCTTCCACTTTTTGATGAATTTGGTATTCAAATCAGATTCTGCAGATTGAAAATAATTCCATGCTGCTAAGTGTCCAACCAAGTTTTTTGTGTCTAGACCAGAGAGTTCTTCTTCACCAACAGAAAACGCTACTACTGGTATATCGTCAGCTTTAATTCCAGCTGCAGCTAATTCCTTGTAAAATCCTATATTAGCATCACCATTGATGGTTGAAATAACTCCAACTTTTTTTCCATCTGCACCTAATGCTACAACGTCACCAACAATTTTGGACCAGTCTGAGTGACCAAATGGAGTATAATTTACAAATATATCTGACTCAGGTATACCTTTATCAATAAGATATTGTTTTAAAATTTTATTTGTAGTTCTTGGATAAACGTAATCAGTTCCAAGAAGTGCAAATTTCTTAACGCCTAATTCATCTAAGTAATAATCAGTTGCGGGTATTGCTTGTTGGTTTGGTGCTGCACCAGTATAAAAAACATTTTTAGAGCTTTCTTCTCCTTCATACTGAACTGGATAAAATAATAGTCCGTTTAATTCTTCAATGACTGGTAATACTGATTTCCTAGATACTGATGTCCAACAACCAAACATAACATCGACTTTGGATACTGTTAATAATTCTCTTGCTTTTTCAGCAAATAATGGCCAATTAGATGCAGGGTCAACAACAACAGGTTCTAATTTTTTTCCAAGAATTCCACCTTTTTTATTTTGTTCTTCAATTAACATCAACATTGTATCTTTCAATGTGGTTTCTGAAATTGCCATTGTACCTGACAATGAATGAAGAATTCCAACTTTAATTGTTCCATGTCCGTCGGCTATAACCTTACTGCTGAACATTAGCATAAAGATTACAAACATAGTTTTAATAGTAAATTTAGATATCATAAATTTCTCCTAAGTTTAAATTTTATATGATATGCACTCTTGTCATGCAAATATTACAAAACTTAAATTGTTCAAAATTTAATTAATAATAGTTTAAAAATTAGCCACTTATAATGTAAAAAAAGATATATGATTAAAATCTATTCAATAAAGTATCAGAAAGATACTAGAATCAGATTGTAAAAGTCCGAATCAATTTTGAAAATAATGAACGGTTCCGCGATCATCAACTTCACTTTTTGCTTGATTAGTTACGTCTAAATGGATTAGGTGAGCTCTTGCTTCTCCGATAGCAAAATGCATTTGTTCATCCCCAATTTTTCTATCAAAAATAATTTCTATAGAATCCATAATAGTTATATCTTTCTCATTAAGGGCATCTAATATTAAACTTAATCTATGATTATGATGTTTAATTAAGTCTTTGGCTCGTTGATCACCATTTGTAAATGGCCAATCATGACACGGAAATACTTTTGTATCTGTTTCCATGGTTGATATTTCATTAAGATATTTAAAATAACCACCTAATCTATCATCTAGTGGATCAAAAAAATTATCAGAAATGTTTGGTGAAATCCTAGGCAACAAAAAATCTCCTGAAAGATATAATTTTCTTTTATAATCCATCAAAGAAATATGTTCAGGTGAGTGACCAGAGTCTGTTCTAGCTATCCATAATCCATCATTGGACTCAACTTCGTATCCAGCTTTAATGATTTCAAAATCAGGTAGCTCATATACTCTATTTTTATATAGTCTTGTTGCTGGGCCCTTAGCAAGAATATCTTCCTCACTCATTCCAGCTCTTACAAAAACATTACGAAAAATTTTTGCATATTCATCATCTGGCATTGATCTAAAAGTATTAGCAGTGAATAATTCTTTTGCTGTTGTATAACATTTAATATCTAATTTTTTTTGAAGCCAACCTGCCATTCCAATATGATCAGGGTGATAATGTGTAATCAACAAACCTGCAAATTTTTTAGATTTTAATGGACCATTTATAAGTGCTTCCCAATGTTCTTCAGAATGTTCAGATTTTAGGCCAGCATCTAAAATTAATAGTCCCTTTGGAGTATCCATTAAAAATAAATTTACATGGTTTAATCTAAAAGGAAGCTCAAAATGTACCCAATATAAATCAGAAGCTATTTGAGTTAATTCACCAAATTTAGGTTTATCAATTTCTAGTTTCGACATTTATTGCTCGTCATGAATTATCGTGGTAATTTTTATTCAAGATGTTAAGAATATACATTAAATCTAAATTAGATCTAGCAAATCTAAAATAAAATTTAAAAAATGATAATATAAGATTTTTAAAGTATATTTTTTACTATTAAAAAGATTAAACATTAAGAGATACATTATGAAAAATTCATTAGACGGAATAAAGGTATTAGATCTAACAAGAGTTTTAGCGGGACCTTATTGTACCCAAATGCTTGGTGATCTTGGTGCAGAGATAATAAAAATTGAAAGGCCAGGAGGAGGGGATGATACCAGAGGATTTGCTCCACCATTTGTAAAAGATGAAAACGGAGAAGAGACGGATTTAAGTGCGTATTATTGTGGAGCAAACAGGAATAAAAAATCAATAACTGTCAATCTTAGTAAAAAAGAAGGGCAGGATTTAATAAAGAAACTACTTAAAGATTGTGACATATTAGTAGAAAATTTTAAAACAGGTACATTAGAGAAGTATGGACTTGGTTATAATGATTTAAAGATCGAGTTTCCTAGATTAATTTATTGTTCTATTACAGGTTTTGGACAGACTGGTCCTTATGCATCTAGACCAGGCTATGATGGTTTAATTCAAGCAATGGGTGGCGTCATGGCTCTTACTGGAGAACCTAATGGGGAGCCAATGAAAGTTGGAGTTCCTATTGGAGACTTGATGGCAGGAATGTTTGCATCAGTAGGAATTCTTGCAGCTGTTAGACATCAAATTAAAACTGGAGAAGGTCAATTTATTGATATTGGTATGTTAGATACACATGTTGCATGGCTTGCTAATCAAGGAATGAATTATTTGTCTACAGACAAAAACCCTGAAAGACTTGGCAATCAGCATCCTAATATTGTTCCTTATCAAGTCATGCCTACATCTGATGGATATATTGTACTTTCAGTTGGAAATGACCCAACTTTTGAGAGATTTTGTAAATTAGCTGGCGAAGAAAAGTTAATTAATGATCCAAAATTCAAAACTAATGCGGACAGAGTATCAAACAGAGAATTTGTTACTACTGTTTTAAACGAAATTACCAAGAAACGCACATCCGAGTGGTGGCTAAAAGAGTTAGAGAAAGAAAAAATTGGATGTGGTCCAATTAATACATTAAGTCAAGTTTTCTCAGACCCGCATGTTAAGGCTAGAGAAATGATAGTGAACATGGATCATAAAAAAACAGGCAAATCGCCTCTAAAATTAATTGCAAACCCAATTAAAATGCATGAAACGCCACCAAGTTATAGAATGCCACCTCCATTACTTGGAGAGCATACAGATGAAATTTTATCAAAAAAAATTGGTCTCAGTGAAGCAGAGATAAAAAATCTAAAAGATAATGAGATCATTTAACAAATTATTCTGAAAGTAATTATGGCTCGGACACAAAACAAAAGTCTCATTTCTGATATTGAGTATGATAGTCTAAGGTCTTGGATTAGATTAATTCTTTTATTTATTGTTGGTGTTGTAGGTACTGTAGGTATGTGGTCAGTTGTAGTTGTAATGCCCGCATTAGAAACTGAATTTGCCATTGATAGAGGTAAGGCAAGTTTGCTTTATGCTACTACTATGGTTGGTTTTGGATTAGGTAATTTTTTAATTGGAAAAGTAATAGATAAATTTGGGCTTAAATTTCCAATTATTGTTGCAGTAATTCTTCTTTCATCATCCTATTTAATAGCAATGATTTCCAATCAATTTTGGCATCTATTAGTTTTACAAGTTTTTATGGGGACAGCTGCATCAACTTTTTTTGGTCCCTCTATGGCGGATATTGGAAATTTTTTTGAAAAACATAGAGGACTAGCAGTAGCCATAGTTGCTAGCGCTAATTACGTGGCAGGTGGTTTGTGGCCACTCTTTATTAGTCATCTGCTAGAGTTTAGCAACTGGAAAGAAGTCTATTTTTATATTGCGATAATCTGTTTGGTAATCATCTTTCCAATTTCATTAATATTGAAAAATAATATTGTTACTTCAAACAACCAAGATATTAATTTGAATAATGAAAATAACACTATTAAGAATCTATCACCTAAAACTTTACAAACTTTGTTAGTATTAGCTGGAATTGGTTGTTGTCTTGCGATGGCAATGCCTCAAGTTCATATTGTTGCTTTATGTGTTGAGAGAGGCTTTGGTCTAACTGTTGGAGCTCAAATCTTATCTGTAATGCTATTGTCTGGAATGATAAGTAGGATTGGTTTTGGATTTTTATCTGACAAAATTGGTCCAATATATACCATTTTCATTGGATCATTATTACAAATGTTGTCTTTAGTTTTCTTCTTACCATTTGACAGTCAGTTGTCACTATTCATTGTGTCTTTGATGTTTGGTTTATCTCAAGGTGGGATTGTCCCAGCATATGCAATGATAGTTAGAAAATATCTCCCAATTGAAGAAGTTGGAGAAAGAGTAGGTTTGGTTATAATGGCAACTATCGTAGGTATGGGGTTAGGTGGTTGGATGTCTGGAGAAATATTTGATCTTACTCAATCTTATAAACTTGCATTTGTTAATGGAATTTTTTGGAATTTTACAAATCTACTTATTGTAACCTTTATTATGTGGAAAGTTTATTTCCAAAAAGATAGGTTTATTTATAGTTAGCTTAAGAGTTATTAGATGAACAAAATAAAAGGACTTACTAAATCAAGTTTTGAAATCACTTATGAATTATTCATCATAATGATACCTACTTTAATAGTTGTAAAAATACTTGATGAAATAGGTTTTGTTGAAATTTTAAACAAGATGTTTGCTCCTTTAATGTTTTTATTAGGATTGCCAAAAGCTATTTCATTAGTTTTTACTACATCAATGTTAACTAGTCCTTATGCTGGTCTTATAGTTTTCTCAGGGCTTCCTACTGATATGCCATTTACTGCTGCTCAAGCAAGTGTTCTAGGTCTTCTTATCTTATTTACACATTCTTTACCAATAGAAGTAATTATTTGCCGAAAAGCAGGCGTTAGAGCACGTGCAATGATATTTATTAGATTAGGTTTAGGAATATTATCATGTTATTTTTTGAATTTGTTTTTCGAATTAACAGGATATATGAATTATCCCGCTACTATTTTATTGCCAAGCCTTGAAAGTGCACCTGATCTTTTAAGTTGGGGGATTTCTCAATTAAAAGGGCTTGGAATGATTTTCATCATAATTGTTGCATTAGTCATTATTTTGGATTTTTTAAAATATATTGGTGTTGAAAAACTTATTGAAAAAGCTTTAAAACCATTTTTAAATTTTTTAGGTGTTGGTGAGAAGGCATCTACAATAGCAGTTGTAGGAGTTACATTAGGAATTGGATTTGGAGCTGGGCTTTTAATTAAAGAAGTTAAAACTGGAAAACTTCACTATAAAGACGTGTTTGGTGTATTAGTATTAGTGGGAATGCTTCATAGTATTATAGAAGATACCGCAGTAGTATCACTTATTGGAGCAAACATAATTATAACATTATTTCTTCGGGCTATATTAACACTTTGTATTGTTTATATTTTTATGAGATTAGGTGCTAATTTCACCCAGGAATTTTGGCAAAAACATCTTACTAATTACAATATACCAGAATACAAACCAAATTCTTAATATGGAATTGATTTATTATCCCAAGCAAATATTTTGCCGTTATCATCAGTTGTTTTAGTATCAATAACATCAATCAATTTGTTAGCTGAAAACTCAGGAGAGAAATATTGCTTGTTTTTTTTCTGGAAAGGTCTAGATAATTTTGAATCCACTGTGCCTGGGTGAAGACCAAAAATAATACTATTTTTATTTGATCTTTTTTGTTCTATCGACAGTCCCTTTAAGATCATATTTAATGCAGATTTCGAAGCTCTATAGGAATACCAACCACCAAGTTCATTGTCTTCAATACTTCCCACTCGTGCAGAAATTGATGCAAATTTTGTTGTTTTATCCCTATGTAAGCAAGGTAAAAAATATTTTGCAATTAATGCTGTAGGTATTGTGTTAGCGTTAAACATATCGAAAAATTTTTGAGCAGATAAATCCTTAATTGATTTCTCTGGATTATCTAACGCACCAATTGCAACTATGATTATGTCTAATTTAAATTGTAGAGATGATGCTGCATTTGATAGGCTTTCTTCATTACAATAATCAACCTTTATTGACTTTATAAGATCATTTTCAAAATTTTTACCTGATCTTGAGTACGCGATGATATTTTCAATATTTTGTTTTTTTGTGTATTCAATGCATAGTGCCTTTCCAATTGCACCAGAGCATCCAAAAATAGCTACATTTAGATTTGTCATTATATAAACTTTTGTTCTTATAATTGAATTTTTAATCGTTATAGTTTATCCGATAGATATAATCATCTTATTATTAAATACAAAGAGATAGATATGAAAAATAATAAACCTCATTTCTTACTAATTCATGGAGCTTGGCATGGAGGATGGGTTTGGAATGAAATATCTGAAATCTTGAGATATCAGCGGTATAGTGTTTCAACTCCAACTCTCACGGGTTTAGGTGAAAAAAAACATTTACTATCATCAAAAATTACAATTGAAACATTTATTGAAGATGTTGTTAATCATATTATTTTTGAAAATCTTAACAATATAATACTAGTTGGTCATAGCTTCGCTGGAAGTGTAATAAGTGGAGTTGCAGATAGATTAAAAGATAGAATACAAAAATTAATTTATTTTGATGCTATGATTTTAATAGATGGTCAAAAACCTTTTGATATTACTCCAAAAGAAACAGTTGAACAAAGAATTGAATTAGCAAAAAAATTTGGAAATAACATATCAATACCAGCTCCTAGCGCTGATGCATTCGGTGTTTTCGATATTAAAAAGTCATTGTTACTAGAAGAAAAACTTACACCACATCCTCTAAGTGCATTTCAATCAAAACTTATTCTTAAAAATGAGGTTGGTAATGGGATCCCTCTTTCCTATATTTTTTGTACGAAACCCGTTTACAAAAGTCTTGAGAGTTCAAGAGAGGTTGTGCGTAAAATGAAATGGCCAATTTTTGAGCTAAATGCTGGGCATGATGCCATGCTAACTCATCCAAAAGAAACTTTAAATTTACTTATGAAAATTTGTAACTAAAATATAAATTTTGGAGGTTAAAATGTCAGCTTGTATAACTGGGTGGGCTCATAGTAAATTTGGAGTGAACTCAGAACAAACATCTGAAAATATGATTGCAGATGTTGTTGAAAAAGCTATTAAGCATGCAGAAATTTCTGCTAAGGAAATAGACGCTATTTTTGTTGGAACATTCAATAATGGCTTTCAAAAACAAGATTTTCACGGTGCACTACCTGCAGTTTCACAATCTGATTTGAGATATGTACCCGCAATGAGAGTGGAGAATGCATGTGCTACTGGTTCTGCAGCCATTCATACTGCAATGAATGCAATTGAAGCAAAAAAAGCTAAAACTACTCTAGTCGTCGGTGTAGAAAAAATGACTGATGTATCTTCTGAAAAAGTAGGCGATATTTTACTAGGTGCAAGTTATAGACCTGAAGAAGGTAGTACAAAAGGTGGGTTCACTGGAGTTTTTGCATCTATTGCTAAGTCTTATTTTCAAAAATATGGTGATAAATCTGATATACTAGCAAAAATTGCAGCTAAAAATCATGAAAATGGTTGTTCAAACCCATTAGCACATATGCAAAAAAATCTTGGCTTTGAATTTTGTAATTCTATTTCAGAAAAAAATCCTTATGTTGCTGAACCTTTAAGAAGAACCGATTGTTCTATGGTATCTGATGGGGCGGCGGCACTAATAATACAAGACTTTGATTTATCGCTTTCTGCAAAAAGGGCTATTGCATTCAGAGCAAGTAGGCATGTTAATGATATTCTTCCACTTAGTAAGAGAGAAAAAACTGAATTTGAAGGTGCGCGTCAAGCTTGGCACCATGCTCTTTCAGATGCTAAGATAACTCTAGACGATTTATCTTTTGTTGAAACTCACGACTGTTTTACAATCGCCGAACTTATTGAGTATGAAGCAATGGGCTTAACTAAAATAGGTGAGGGCTATAAAGCTATTGAAGAGGGTTGGGTTCAGAAGACTGGTAAATTACCCATAAACCCCTCTGGTGGACTGAAGTCAAAAGGGCATCCCGTTGGTGCAACTGGAGTATCTCAACATGTTATGTCTGCGATGCAATTAACTGGAGAAGCTGGAGATATGCAAATCAATAAAGCAAATTTAGCGGGTATATTTAATATGGGTGGCGCTTCTGTTGCAAATTATGTGTCAATTTTAGAAAGATTACGCTAAAAATATTTTTGATGATTGTAAATATTAATTTTTTAATTGCATCATGAGTTTTTATAATTAGGTTTTCTCTTTTCTAGTAGCGCGTCTATTGCTTCTCTGTGATCATCAAGTTGTTGTAACATGCTTTGTTGGCTAGCGGCCATTTCTAATGCATTTTGCAAAGGAACGTTTTGTGACATTCTTAGTAAACGTTTGGCTCGTCTGGATGCTTCTGGAGGTTGGGCGGCAATTTTTTTAGCTAATTGTTGAGCTTCAACTATCAAATTTTCGTTGGGTACTACTTTTGAAACAAGACCCCAATCTAGAGCTTTGTTAGCATCTAGAACATCACAAGTTAGGATCATTTCATTAGCTCTTGCCAAACCAATTATTTTGGGCAGGAACCAAGATCCTCCATCTCCTGGTATAATGCCTATTCTTAGGAAACTCTCTGAAAATTTTGCATCCTCACCAGCTATTCTGATATCACACATTGTACAAAGATCATTACCTGCACCTATAGCATGACCGTTAACTGCTGCTATAACAGGGACATCAATAGAATTCATAGTTAAAGGAATTTTTTGAATACCAAATCTGTACCAATCTTCAAGTTGTGCTTGAGTCATTTGATCTTTTGTAGTCATATCTTTTATTTCTTGAAGATTGCCACCAGAAGAAAAACTTTTTCCAGCTCCGGTTAAAATAACACACCCAACATTTTTGTCTTTATCAGCTTTTTGTATATATTCTACTAAGCCTTCTATAATGTCTCCTGAAAGTGCATTTCTCGTATCAGGTCTGTTAAGTGTAATTTTGACAATTCTATCATCTTGTTCATATAAAACAGATTTTGACATATTTCACCTCAAGTTTTCTTTGAAATTAAGTTAAATATTCCCATAAGTTTTTATTATTTTTTTCAAGAAATCTTTTGCCTAAAAATTCCTCCCAAAAAGATTCATTTCCAAAGTCATTCCTCCAACTATTTAAATTTCTTGTAAAATAAGATAATTCATACTCTTTGGTAAATCCAATTGCTCCATGAACCTGATGAGAAATAGCTATAATTTTTCCAGCTGCAAAACCTGCTCTAATTTTTAATATCGCTGTATCGTTAGAATTTTTTTCACCTAAACCTAGTTCGGTAATTGTCAATAGGGCTGCTGAGGAGGCTGACAATTCAACTGCCATTTCTGAAATTTGGTGCTGTATAGCTTGAAACTTTGATAAAGTTCTACCAAACTGTTTTCTTTCTGAACAATAGTTTATTGACAAATCAACAACCTTTTCCATTGCACCTATCATTTGAGCAGATCTAAGAATTGCACCTAAAAAATTAAAATCAATATTATTTTTAATGGGTTTCATTTCAGCAATATTTAAATTCTCTACCTTGATATCGTACCTTGGTTCAGCTAAAAAGTTTTTTTTATGTATAATTTCTCCATTAATTTCGTCGATTAAAATTGCTTTTTTGACATTGTTAAATTCATGAACAATCAACAAATTTTTAGTAAGGTTAAGGTATGGAACTGATAAAATCTCTCCAGAAATCATATTGTTTTTAATTTGTAAATTTTTTGTATTAGTAGCAAAAGTTACTATGCCGTTTGGTGCATTTATATCTGACTCAGATAGTATATAATTTGATAAGATTGTTTCAGATAAGGGTAAAGGAGTTCCATGATTATTTACAATTTTAATCAAAGGTAAAATTGAAAAAAATGGTATTTCATAACCACCAAACTTTTCTTTCACTGATATTTTTGGAAGTCCGTTTTTTTCAATTTCATTCCACAAATTTAATATATCAGTATTTTCAGAAACTATATTTTGTCTTAAACTATGATTTACGTGTTTTTGTAAAATTTTAGAAGTTGTTTCTAAAATTATTTCTAATTCTTCAATCATCTTAGGCCTAACTGTCTAGCAATTATACCTTTCATGATTTCAGTTGTGCCTCCTCTTAGGGAGTTTGATGGAATTCTTAATGTTGCATCTTCAAATAGATTTTGTAATTGATTTGGCCATTCATGAAGCGGAACGATATTTGAAAATTCTCTTAATGTTTCTATCATCATCTTTTCAAATTTATTACCTAATTCTTTTACAAATGCTGCTTGTGTCTCAGGAGATTCACCATTTTGAAGCATTGAAGCAACTGAAAAACTCATTCTTCTTAATGTTTGTATTTCAGATATTAATTTACCAACTATCTTTGTTCCTGAATGAATGAGTGAGTTTCTGAATTCATTTATAAAACTATCTAATAATGTGAAATGAGAGAGAAATCTTTCTGGACCAGATCTTTCTAGGGCAAGTTCACCAACAACTTGTTTCCAGCCTTTGCCTTCTTCTCCTAAAAGGGAATCATCTGACAATTCAACATTGTCAAATAAAGTTTCATTAAAATGTCTTTGACCAGTCATGTCAGGAATCCCAGTAATTTTTACGTTTGGAAGAGACAAATCAACAAGAAATTGAGAAAGACCTTCATGCCTGTTTTTCTCAGATGCTGGACTAGTTCTAGCTAGAACAATCATATAATGTGCTAAATGAGCGCCGGTAGACCATATTTTTCTTCCCTCAAGTTTCCAGCCATTCTTAGTTTTGGTGGCTTTCGTTTTTACTGAGGCTAAATCCGAACCAGAGTCAGGTTCACTCATTCCAATAGCAAAAAAACACTCGCCAGCTGTTATTCGAGGAATAATAGAAGATTTCTGTTTTTCATTTCCATATCTCAAGATTTGACTTCCACTCTGTCTATCAGCTATCCAATGAGCTGCTACAGGAGCTCCCGAAGACAAGAGTTCTTCTGTTACTACGTATCTTTCTAAAGCTGTTCTTTGATGTCCGCCATATTCTTTAGGAAATGACATCCCAAGCCAGCCTTTAGATCCAAGTTTTTTACTAAAGCTTGGATCAGCTGAAAAAACCCAGGCATCTGGAGATTGTGTAATTTCATTATTATTTATACAGGTTGTTATAAATTCTCTTACTTCTTTTCTAAGATTTGAGAGTTCGTTTGTTTCTTTTATAAATGGAAAATTGAATTTTGACATTAATACTTCTTTACAGTTGGTTACTACAATTAAACTAAATAATTAAAGGTAAACGTCAATAGAATTAATAGAATATAAATAAGTTTAATTATTGATATTTAGAATTTCATAATATAATCTTTTTACGATTAAGGATGTAGAAATGTCGATTGATGAAAATAACTTGCAAAGATTAAGGAATATAGCAACACCTACATTAGCGAATGCACTTGATGATATTGGTTTCAATGGAGTTATGAATAATCTACATCCTGCAGGTCTGGGTATGAAAATAGTTGGTAGGGCAGTAACTGTGCAGGAGGTTACGGGGCCACATGGAAGCTTTTCTACAGAAGAATTCAAAGTTGGGCATATGATTGACGCCGCTAGTCCAGGTGATGTTATAGTAGTTGCAAATAATGGAGCACAAGTATCTACCTGGGGTGGAATGGCTTCTTACTCTGCAAAATTAAAGGGTATAGCTGGGCTGGTAGTTGATGGTGGAGTTAGGGATCGAGAAGAAATAGTAGAATTTTCTTTTCCAACTTTTTCAAAACACATGGTTCCAACACCTGGTAAAACTCGAATAAAAGTCCTTTCAATCAATGAGCCAATCATTTGTGCAGGAGTAAGGGTTAGACATGGAGATATTATTGTTGGAGATGGAACGGGAGTTTTGTGTTTGCCAATTGAACATGTTAAAAAAATAACAGAGGAAGCTGAAAAGTTTACTGCTGACGATAAAAAGGCTATGCAAGAGATGAAAAATGGTCTGACTTTTAGAGAAGCACTCAAGAAATTTTCAAAAATTTAAGTTTTTCCTCTAAGAATTTGCAAAGCTCTTTTAAAAAAATCAGTTTGACCAAAATTTCCTGATTTTAGAGTAACTGAAACAGGTTTGTTACAATTTGAATTTGGTGACCAAAGAGCAGGAACTCCGTGAGCAATTTCTTTTCCAATTTTTAATTCTTGTAGCCCTAATCCATTAACTACGGCACCTGATGTCTCACCACCAGCAGTTATAAAAATACCAAAAGTATGATTTAAAAGTTTATTCGATAGTTTCTCAAAAATACTTTCAATCTTATTTGCTAATACTTCTTGTCCATACTGAAATTGTTTTTCTTTAACTATTTTTGGGTCTGCAGATGAATAAATTAAAGGTGATAGAGTTTCATTGTTTCTAATCCATTTTATAACATCTTCAATTAAGTTTTCGTTATTCATTACTTCGTCGGCAGAAATAAAATATGATGGATTATCTTTTTTATAAACCTCTATTTGACTCAAAGTAGCAGATGAACAAGAGCCTGATAGAATTACTGCATTTGTTGTATTTTCAGGAATTTGAAAATTTATATCCGAGAGTAAACCATCTTTTCTATAAATTTTTGGTAAACCTAAGGCAATTCCCGATCCACCAGTTAAAAATTGTAATTCTTTTACCCCGTTACAAATAATTTCAAAATCTTCATTATTGGTTGTATCAACTATTGCGTATTTGTAACCTTCAATTTTCAATTTGTTAATTTTATCTTTAACACTTTGTGAACCATTATTTATTGTTTTATAATCAATTAATCCAACACTATGTTTAGTCTGATGGTCTAGCCATCTAACTAAATTATGGTCAATCATGGGTGTTAACGGGTGTTTTTCCATCCCTGATTCATTAAGTGGTTTTCCATTTACAAACATATGTCCGTAAAACACTGTTCTTCCTGCATCAGGAAAAGAAGGACAGGCTATGGTGAAATCGACATTTAATTCCTCCATTATAGCATCAGTAACTGGACCTATATTTCCTTCTTTTGTTGAATCAAATGTAGAACAATATTTAAATATGAATTGACTGCAACCAGCATTTTTTAACCATTCCATAGCTTTTAGACTCTCTGATACAGCTTCATTTATTGGAATTGTCCTTGTTTTTAGTGCAATTACAGCAGCATCAGCATTGGTTAGTGAGGCTTTGTTTTTAAAGGAAGGAACCCCCGCAAACATAGAAACTTGCATTCCAGATTTTTTTAAATTATTTGCTATGTCTGATGACCCTGTAAAGTCATCTCCTATAATTCCAAGTATCATGTTTAATCAACTTTATAGTTTCTGTTTTTCAAGCTGTGTTACAATTTTTTCTTTAATCCAAGGTGTAACCTCTTCATTAAAAGCTAAATAATGATTACTTTGAAGGTGAATATCAAAAGCGTCTTTATCAGTATATGTCTCATATAAAAAAACTACATTTTTGTCATTTGGATCATGACATACATCAAACTCATGACAATCTTTTTCAAGTTCAAGAGAGTCTCTAGCTTGTTGTAAAATTCTAGTTTTAAATTTTTCTATATCTTTTTCATTGATTACGAATTTTACTGTAATTACAAACATTAATTTATTAATCTCCTCTTAAGTAAATATTTGTTTTTGAATTTCATTATCTTTTAATAAATCACTTAAAGTTTCAGTTATTGCTTTTGTTCCCATATCACCTCCAAATTCTATTGGTCTTAATTCATTTCTTTCAAAACCAATTTCAATTGCAGTTTCAATTAATCTGGAACCTAACAAAGTACTTTTACAACTTGTTTTATCAGATAGATATTCCAGCATCAGAGATGCACTTAAAATAGTAGCTAGCGGATTAGCCTTATCCTGTCCGAATATATCAGGCGCACTTCCATGAGCAGGTTGAAATAACCCGTGATTATCACCTATTTCAGCACATGAGGCCATACCCATGCCTCCTATCAGGCCTCCTCCTAAATCAGATAATATGTCACCAAACATGTTTTCCATCACCATTACATCATATTCCCAAGGATTTCTAATCAAGTTGAGTGCCATTGCGTCAACATAGCAATGTTCAGCATCTATATCTTTGAATTTAATTTTTATTTCATCAAATATTTTCCTGAAAAATGCCTGTGATCTGAAAACATTAGCTTTATCTACACAAGTAACTTTTCCTAATTTCCCTTTTTTCTTTCTTTGTCTTGCTAATTTAAATGCAACATCATGTAATTTTTCAGTAGTTGCTCTAGTTATTTTCATTACATCTTGCACTTCCTGATCATTTTCAACAGGACATCTATTATGAACAGCAGCTGTGTAAAATAATCCTTCAGTAGATTCTCTTAAAATAATCAAATCTATATTCCTTGATAATTCATTACTTAATATATTTGGTATGTTTTTGTATGCTTTAACTGGTCTAACACCAGCGTACAAGCCAAACATTTCTCTAAATCTTAGGTGAGGGCATATTTCAGTTCCATCTTTATGACGAACACTAGGTAACCCAATTGCACCTAAAAAAATACTATCGAGTTCATCAACTTTTTTTTCTCCTCCTGGTTCAACATCTTTTCCAGTCAAAGAATAATATTCAGCTCCTGCTTTGATCATATGCCATTCGCATTTAAATCCACCTATTATTTTAGAAGACAAGTCAACAATTGAAATAGCTGAATTTACTATGTCTTTACCTATGCCATCTC
>CACNGC010000012.1 GCA_902619805.1 uncultured SAR116 cluster alpha proteobacterium
CATTGATTTAGTATAAAGTTTTAATAATGAATAATAATAAATATATTTACAAAATTAGAATAAATGGCTGTGGTGGAGAATTTTATCATGGTAGTATTAATGATGATTTTTGGTCATGTTTTTTGCACAAGAAAGATGGTCTTTTTCAAGAATTCATGATGTCACAACCTGAAAAAAGAAGAGGTTTGTTCGAAAAAAAATATAATATTCCAAATTTAAAATATGAAAAAAAAAACTTGTATGATGATAACATCAGTTGGAAGGATATAAATGACATTATGTCAGTAGACGTTCCAATCTTAGACGATAAAACTATGTTAAATATTGAATGCATCAAAAGTCCTTATGAAAAAATCAAATACGAATTAAAAATAGACGAGCTATTACATACAGATAAACATTTAAGTGAACTTCCTGACAAAGATGAAGATAGAAGTATTTTTTCAACTTATGGTAATGCTCTTATTAATCATCCAGAAGAATTTGAACCTATTCAAGGATTTCTTACCAACAATTATTACGAGGATAGTTTAGAAGGATTTGAAAAAGAAAAACATCAAAGAAAAGGAAGACAAGTTTTCACAACTGATTTAAAAAATGGAACTTGGTTTTTTCAAGATTTAAATTTACCCTTACCTTTCGACAGTAGAAGATTATTTATTTACACAGGCACTTGGAAGGGATTAAGAAAAAAAGGTATAGATAATTTGAAACCAAAAACTAAAACTTTCGTTTTTCAATTAGTTTACAAAAAAGACCCACCAGAAAAAAGATTTCAAAGTTTTGGAGACGGAACAGGTAAACCTTGGAATAAAGAGTGGACCATTTTGAATGTTAAAAAAGTTGATGCTGTATCTAATTTTAGGTCAACATGGATTGATTATGACAAAGTAGCTTTTTAAAAATCTAATAGAGTTTCTTAAGTTGTTTTTTTAAATCATTTTTATGTATTTGAACAAAATTCTGATTTCATAACCATTTCCATATCCCTGCCCTACACTTTTTAAACTCCACCCACCTAATTGGTCTATAATTTCTGGTGGACATTCAATAGCCCTTAATCTATCTCTGAAACTATGTCTAAATCCATACACAACGTAAGAATATAACAGTTTCTCTTTAAGCCACTTATTTAAAGCTGCACTTGCTGAGTTTGCATTGCATCTTTTTGAGGAGGTATATCTCGGAAAAGCAAATAAACTATCCTTATTATGCTCTAGAATCCTCATACAAGCCCACTCAGACTCTTTTGTTAATGGGATACACCTTTTACTAGCTCTAGTCTTTAAACGTCTCCATGGATGAGGAATGAGTCTTATATGAGGTATCTCAGAATTAAGGTTTATATCTGATTTCAATAACCCAACCCCCTCACTTAATCTCATTCCAGTATCACTGAGTAAAGTTACTAACCATCTTAAATCATCATCATATTCTCTACATAGAGATTGAATATATTTTACAGTCTTAAAAGGAATGCTTTCTCTATATTGTTTATCCTCTATCTCAGGCATATAAGTTTTAGAAAATGGATTATTAATGTTCAATCCATACTCTTGAATAGTTAGATTAATAACAGCCTTAACTGAAGAGAAAACTCTCTTAACTGTTGATAGTGACATTCCCTGCTCTATCAACCAATCACGAAACTTACTCGCATCAGATGAAGAATATGATTTTATTGCTCTATTACCCAGAACCTTAATTATATATTCAACATTTCTAGTCGCAGTTCTTATAAAGGTTATATCTTTGTCCTCACCTTTTAGTTTTAAATACAAATCTAATGCATCCGTAATATTTGGACTACTATCGTCTAAGTTTTCATTAGAACTTACTAAATGAATAGCTGGTATATCCATCTTCTGAAGTCTTAACCCCAACCAATAATCATCAAGACGTTGACATATTGATTTAGTAGCACGAATGGCTACACCATTTGATTTAGTTCTTAGACTCATAGAGATACGGTCAGATGAATAGTAAGATTTCACATCATCTGGAACACGTCTTACAAAGTAATAAATACCATCTCTACATCTAATATAAGGAACATTTTTGTGCATCACCATGTACATCACCTATTAATACGTAAACAAAATATGCATACATATCAATGTGTTAACACATCAAATTGAAGTGAATTGGTGCGCTCTGAGGGACTCGAACCCCCAACCTTTTGATTCGAAGTCAAATACTCTATCCAGTTGAGCTAAGAGCGCATATATTAATTAATAAAAAATATATCAAATTTCAGATAAAATGAATAATTAATCTTTTGAAATAGGAGGCATTACTCCGTCTGGTATAGGACAAATATATGGGTTTCTTGATATTTGATCATCAAAGTCTTTTTTTGCCTCTACAATTTTTTCTGGGTTTTTAATGAGCATAGATGCTGTAGATGCCATAATTTTTGCGGCATGAATCATACCTTTATGGGCAGCGGCAGATTTTCCTTGAGCAACGGTTTGCCATGTGTGAAATGGAGTTCCTACTGCGCAAGTTGCTACACGAGCTTGGACTGTTGGAACTACCCAGCTAACATCACCAACATCAGTAGAACCAATACCACCATTATTTGAACTATCTAAAGGTGCAACAAAATCACATAAGGGTAAGTCTAAAGGAGCTTTTATACCAATTCTTTGAAAACTGTCTAAAATTTCGGTTTCTGTAAAAGTTGAACGAATTTCATTAGCAAAATCTATGTCAGTTTTATCAAACTTCACAGGTCCTAACTTATCCCACTCGATCTGCATTATTCTTTCTAATGTCTTATTTCCCAATAAATTAGAAACTCCACTATAAACCTTTTTTTCTACTATTGTTTCAGTCATTAAAGCAGCGCCATCTGCAATTTTATAAACTCTATCGACTAAAGATCGGAGTTCCATTAAATTTGATGCTCTAATTAAATGCCTTACAGTTGCTTTAGCATGAACTACGTTTGCTGCATTACCACCAGTATCCATATAAGCATAATGCACTCTGGCTGAGTCAGGCATGTGTTCTCTCATATAATTCACGCCAACATTCATAAGCTCAATTGCATCTAAAGCACTTCTGCCCAGATGTGGTGCGGTTGCTGCATGAGCTGCTTTACCAAAAAATGTGAAATCAATTCTAGAATTCGCCAAAGAAATTGGCTTGTTAACAGAATTGAAAGTTGCTGGGTGCCAACATATAGCAACGTCAATATTATCAAATAATCCATCTCTAGCCATATAAGTCTTAGCAGCCCCTCCCTCTTCTGCAGGACATCCGTAATACCTTACTCTAGCCTTAATATTATTTTGTGATAGCCAGTCCTTAATGGCTGTAGCTGCAAGAAGTGAAGCGGCACCAAGCAAGTTATGACCACATCCGTGACCATTTTTAGTATTTTCTAATTGTTTTTGTTTAGTAATTCCAGCTTCTTGGCTCAAACCAGGCAATGCATCAAATTCACCTAATATTGCTATAATAGGTCCATCTTCTCCATATTCACCCATGACTGCCGTTGGCATATTACATATATTTTCAGTAACCTTAAATCCTTCCATTTTTAGCATTTTAATGTGCTCTGACGCTGACTTGAATTCTTGATATAAAATTTCGGGAGTGTCAAAAATTCGATCTGAAAAATTTATAAATTCTTCTTTTTTTTTTTCTACTAGTTCCCAAACTTGTTCTTCATTTTTCATTTTATACTCATCATTTCTAAAATTTTAATAAATTAACTAATCAAATTTTCAATAGAAGGGCTAGCTTTTAATAAATCTTTTGTATATTTTTCTTTAGGAAAGTTAAACACATCATCGGTTACACCTTGCTCAATAATCTTTCCTGATTTCATAACAATTACCCTATCAGCTAAATCTTTAACTACTGGCAGATCATGTGCAATAAAAATATATGACAACGAAAATTTATTTCTCAAATTTAATAATAATTTTATTATTTGAGCTTGGATTGAAACATCAAGGGCAGATACTGCTTCATCACAGATAATAATTTCTGGATTGAGTGCCAAAGCTCTTGCAATAGCAATTCTTTGCCTTTGTCCACCAGAGAATTGATGAGGAAATTTGATTGCATCATCTGGATGTAAGCCTACACTTATTAAAAGATCCGATACTTTACTTTGATGTAATTTTTTATTTAAAAAATCTGCATGAATTACCAATGGCTCAGATATAATGTCAAATATATTCATAGTTGGATTTAAAGATGCGTATGGATCTTGAAATACTACTTGAACTTTCCTCCTATAATTAAATAAATCTTTTTTATTAAAATTTAAAATATTTTTTCCATGGTACAAAATTTCACCATTTGAGGGACTTGCCAATCTTAAAATTAAATTAGAGATAGTAGTTTTACCTGAACCTGACTCACCTACAATTCCCAAAACTTCATTAGGAAACAAATTAAAACTTACATCATCACAAGCAATAGTATCATAAGATTTTGAAATATTTTTTATTTCTAGGATTGGATCAGAAAACTTTTTTGACATCTTCTTTTTCTGTTTTGTTATTTTTCCAGGAATAGAATCCATTAGCTGCCTTGTGTAACCATGATTAGGGTTAATGAACACATCCTTTGTTATCCCTTTTTCAACTATTTTTCCTTCATTAAGCACTATTACCTTGTCAGAGATTTCTGCAGCAATAGCTAAATCATGGGTAATTAAAATTAAACCCATATTTCTTTCATCCCTAAGCTCACCTAACAATTCTAAAATTTTAGCCTGAATTGTAACATCTAACGCAGTAGTTGGTTCATCTGCTATGATTATGTCTGGTTCTAGAGCTAGAGCCATTGCAATCATTACTCTTTGCCTTTGTCCTCCAGAAAACTGATGTGGAAAGTCTTTAGCTCTTTTTGATGAATTTGGAATCCTAACTCTTTCTAATAATTTTACTGCTCTTTTCCAACTCTCTTTTTTTGAGAGATTTTTATGTACCTCGAAACATTCAGCAATTTGTGACCCCACTGAAAAAACAGGATTAAGATGAGATAAAGTGTCTTGGAAAATAATAGCCACCTTACTTCCCATTAGTTTTCTTCTATCGGTATCTGAAAGTTTTAATATATCAAGGTCATCTAATAAAATCTCGCCACTTTTAATTCTTCCTGGAGGACAAGTTAGAATACCCATTATTACAGAAGCAGTAACGCTTTTACCTGATCCACTCTCTCCAATAATTGCTAGAGTTTCACCTTTTTTTAAGTCAAAGTTAACTTCTTTTACTGCATTAAAAGATCCTTCAGCAGTATCAAATGAAACTGAAAGGTTATTTACTTTTAATAATGATTTATTTGCATCACTCACTTTTGTCACCAATGTTTTCTAGACGCCATCTCTGTCTTGGATCTAAAACAATTCTTAACCACGAAGACAATAAATTTAAGGATAAAGCTACTAACATAATAATTAAACCAGGGAAAAACGCTAACCACCACGCGATTTGCAGGTAGTTCCTTCCTTGAGCCACCATCAATCCCCAAGTAACTTCTGGAGGCTGTATCCCAACACCAAGAAAACTCAGCGCTGATTCACCCAACATTACAAATGCAAAGTCTAATGTTGCAATCGTAATAAGTGTTGGAATAGTCAATGGAGCTATATGTTTGAAAATTATCCTTAAGTTTGAAGCACCCATTGATATCGCGGCTGAAACAAACAATCTCTCTCTTATTTCAAGCACCTCAGCTCTTGCAGTTCTCATGTATATAGGCATTCTTGTGAAGGCTAGGACAATAACTAAATTTAATAAGCCAGGATCAAACATATATAAAACGATTACAGCTAATAAAAGTGACGGAAAACTCATAATTATATCAGCCATTCTCATAATCAAATTTCCTGTTGTACCACCATAATAACCTGAAATTAGTCCTAAAACCCCACCCAAAGTCATTGATAAAATCACAGCACTACCTGCTATAAACATTGTATTTTGTGTAGCAAGTATAAGTCTTGCAATCATGCTTCTACCTAGTGCGTCAGCTCCAAAAAAGTACATAAAGTGATGATCAAAAGAAAAAGGTTCTAAGTTTCTAAGTCTTAAATTCATTTTTGTATAAGATTCACTAATTAGAGAGGGCCCAAAAATTGCTAAAAAAACCATAAATATTAAAAAAATTATTGATATTAAAGCTAGCTTGTCATTCATAAACATAGAAAATATTTTTCTAATTTTATTTACTAAATGATTTTTTTCTAAAATTAATTGCATTTTATTTATGCCTTATTCTTGGATCTAGAACTGCATATGCAATATCAATTATTATATTTATAGAAAGTATAACTATTGCTGTAATTAAAATTGAGGCCTGTACAACTGCAAAGTCTCTTTGCATTATAGAATCTATCATAAGCTTACCAATTCCCGGCCATCCAAATATTGTTTCTACAATTACTGCACCATTAGCAATAGCTGCAGCTTGATCACCAGCGACGGTTATTACAGGTAACAAACCATTTCTAAGAGCATGTTTAAAAATCACTGCTTTTTCTTTTACACCTTTTGCTCTAGCTGTTTTAACAAAATCTGAACTGAGAGCAGTAATCATTGATCCCCTTACAACTTGAACTAAAAGTCCTAACGGTCTAATGACTAAAATACCTATAGGCATTATCCAATATGGGACTCCTCCAATTCCTGAAGTAGGCAACCATCCCAGAGAAACTGAAAATATTAATATAGCTGTTATCGCAACCCAAAAATCTGGTGCACTTGCAGCAGTTAAAGAAACAACTCTTGAAATCCTATCAAAAATTCCATTTGGCCTATATGCAGCCAAAGAACCAATAAATATAGCACCTACTAGAGCTATTGACATTGCAACAGCAGCTAAAGACAAAGTAACTGGAATAGCTTCTAAAACTATGTCTATCGCGGGTCTTTCTTTTCTAAGTGAATAACCAAGATTACCATCAGTTAAGTCTCCTAAAAATTTTCCAAATTGAATGTAAATAGGATCATTAAATCCATGTTTTTCAGAAAATTCTTTTCTAACCTCTAATGGAGCGTCTATAGGTAGATATAAGTGTCCTGGATCACCAGTTAAACGAGCTAGAAAAAAAACCACCACAAAAAGTCCAGTGATAGCTAAAATACTAGAAAAAATTCTTTTTGATAAATATTGTCTCATAGATTTATTGTATTTAAAAAAAAAACGTTTCCAACCAGAAATATATCTAGTTGGAAACTAATTTTTTATAATATTAATTAAATTTTACCTGTGAAATTTGAATTTCACTATTTGTAGAAATAGTAGGCGTAAATTTAATTCTAGGGTTTACACGAGAAAATCCAACCATATGAAACATTTGCACATCAGGTATAATTTCTTCATGCAATTTCTTTTGTGCTTTGCGCCAAGTGTTTCTTCTCTTGGTTCCAGTAGCAGCTGTTGCTTCTGTAATCCAAGCATCTACTTGTTTGTCACATGTTGTAGATTGTGCCCCTTTACATGCATATTTATTAAACATGGAAAAAACAGCATCACCATTATTGTTGTCATGTTGACTTTGTTGTAAAGCTGGTCCTCTGTCTTCAGCATAAGGCCTGCTTAAAAAATTAAGCCATCCTGCAGTTTCCATCATTTTAATTTTTATATTGAAACCAACTTCAGTGAGCATCGCATGCATAGCTTCCATTGCTTCTGTGGAATTAGGATAGATACCTAATCTTCCAATCAAAACAATTTCTTTATCTACTGGCACACCATCTGCTTTAGCAGCTTTAACTAATCTTTTTGCTTCAGCAGGATCATATGGCCACGGCTTAAGATTTGGGTTGTGACCGTTGATACTCGGAACAACAATCTGAGTCATTTTGACTACACCTTTTGGAAAAATTGTTCCCATTAATCCATCAAGGTCAATAGCTAAATTCATAGCTTTTCTTACTCTAATGTCGTTTAGAGGAGCTCTTGTCATATCAATCCTAAGTCTAGAAGTTTCTGAGTTAAAATAACTGAAATCCATTTTTGGATCATTGGCATCTTGGACACCAATACTTGCGGCTATATCAGCTTCACCAGTTTTAACCATAGCAGCTCTAACTGCAGACTCATTTCTCCAAACATATGTTGCATTCTCAACCTCTGGCTTATCTCCCCAATATCCATCAAACCTTTTCAAGGTAACAGATTGACCAGGGGTCCATGTATTGAATAAATATGGACCAGTTCCTTTAGGATCACGAACACCTTTTGCCTCTTGAGTTTTAGGACTTACAACAGTCATAGTACCCATCAAAGCTGGCATAATAGGTTGAGGTGATTCAGTTTTAACTGAGATAGTATGACTTCCTATTGCAGAAGCTTTTAATTTAATATTTCCAAAAAACTTCGTTCTAATTTCACAATCATACTTTGGGTTTAACGCTCGGTTAATTGATTTTACAACAGCCTGAGCATTTAGATCTTCACCATCATGAAACTTAATACCTTTTCTAATATTAAATTCCCAAGTTAGATTATCTGTTTGTTTCCATGATGTTGCAAGTCTGGGTGTTACAGAACCATCAGCTGGATTTATTTCAGTAAGTGTTTCAGTAACATTTTGTTTTACAATTTTTCCAACAACAGATCTTGTAGCTTCACAAGGATCAACAATGTCAGGTTCCTCAGCTATGACAATAGTAATATCTTTGCCAGCAGAATAAGCTGGAGAAAACAAACTTCCAAATGCCATAATAGTAGCTGTAGAAATTGCAAATGATAAATTTTTTAATTTCATAATTTATTTTCCTCCTTAAGTTTATTTAATAAATTTAATTTAAATTTTTTACCTCCTTTCAAAATTATTTTATTTTAATAATTACAGTAATTTAGTTTAAAACTCTTTCCAACTTTTGAAGAGTTTTTAAATATTTTGGCTTTGCTTCTTCTCCATAATTGTATGGCCAATTTGTATATGAAACTTCTCCTACATATATACTTCCCTTGCTATCTAGCGATATGCCGTGAGGTGCTTGAAATTGACCTAATTCAAATCCAGCACCATTTTCACCCCCTAAACGTGATATTAAGTTACCATTATTATCTAAAATACTTAGCCTTGGTCCCAAGTTTTTATATTTTCTATTGACTAACAAGCCCGGCCCCAACTCTCCAACAATACAGATTGGGCATTTACCTCTAGGCATAAAAAGACCACATGGGCGGTGAAGATTATTCCACTGTGTCTCGTATTTACCATCCGTATTAAAAACTTGTACTCTATGATTTTCTCTGTCTGCTACATAAATCCAGCCATCATCATCAGCAACAATATTATGAACAAGATTAAATTGACCTGGTCCAGAGCCAGACTCACCAAATGTTTTTATTAATTTTCCATCTGGAGAATATTTATGAACACAAGCATTTCCATATCCATCAGAGACAAAAATATTATTATCTGGACACAATGCAGTGTGGGTACATCTATGAAATGGCAAATTAGACATAAATTCTGAAGGTTTTCCAGAGACGCCAATTTGAAAAATCAATTTTCCTTCAGGAGATATCTTTTTAACAGTATGATCTCCGTCGTCTGTACAATATATATAATCATCTGGACCAATATGAATTCCATGAGGTCTTGAAAAAAGATTTTCACCCCAAGATCTAAGGTAATTGCCATCTATGTCAAAAATAATCATTGGATGTTTACCACGGTTAAAGACAAATATTTCGTCTTTACTGCTTACCGCAACTCCAGCAACATCCATAAAAGACCAGTTTTCTGGAATCTTAGCCCAGTCTTCAATAACTCTATATTTGTATTCACCTTGACCGAGTAATACTGACAAATAATACCCCCCCTAAAATTATTATGTTTAAAAATGAATTTGTCTATAAAAAATATCAAGTATTGAAAAAAAATATTAACCATAGAATAATAAACATAAATTTAAGTAAATTTGTAAAATTATGAAATCAATATTAATTACTGGTGCTGCATCTGGAATTGGAGCTGCAACAGCAAAAAAATTAGCTTCAAAAGAAGTATCTCTTACTTTAACAACCAAGTCTAACTTAAAGGGCTTAAAATCTGTCACACAAATTGCAAAAAATAAAGGTGCAAAAGTTAGCTATGTTTGTGGTGATTTATCAGAAAAAAATTTTTTAAAAGAATTAGTAAATTTAGCAAGAAGTAACACCGGCAATATTGACCAATTTATATCTAATGCAGGATATGCTGACAAAAAAGAATTTGGAGAATTTAATAATGACGATCTTAATAGATCAGTTCAAACTATGGCAATCTCCTTTTCAGAGATTATAAAATTATGTATTGAAGATTTTAAAAAATCGAGTTGTGGCAGGATTGTTGTTATAAGTTCATTTGTAAATAAAAGTATTGGATTAAACAATAAGATCTTTCCAATTACAGCCGCTGCAAAAGGTGCTTTAGAGGCACTTACAAAAACTCTATCTTTTCAATTAGCAAGAGACAATGTAACTGTAAATGCAATTTCACCAGGTTATACAAAAAAAGACGGTAATCATTCTGCTTTATCACGAGATGAATGGGATAAGATTATTAATAAAATCCCTTTATCTAGACTTGCAAGACCTGAAGATATTGCAAGTTTAGTAAATTTTTTACTATCAAGTGAAGCATCTTATATAACTGGACAAGTAATAAAAGTTGATGGTGGTTTGTCACTTTTATAAAATTACAACATAAATCTATCCGGTAAAAATGGATCAATATTAATAGAAGGTTTTTTATTTTCTATCATATCAGCTAAAACAACACTAGCACCAGCTGAAGTGGATAATCCAATGTGATTATGTCCAAAATTGAACCATAAGTTTTTATGTTTAGGTGCTTTTCCTATCATAGGCAAACTATCTGCAATAGTTGGCCTTGAACCTAGCCAAGGAGCTTTTGTTAATTTATTTTTTAGGGGTAGAATTGTTTTTAATTTTTGGACTACTTCATTAATTTGTTCTTCATTTAAATCTGCTTCTCTAAAATTTAATTCAACACCTGATGTAACTCTAATTTCATTTTTGTTACAGCTATAAACAAAACCACCATCCACGTCATGAATTGCTGGACTTAAATCAATAATCTTCTTAGTGCTAAAATGATGATGGTAACCTCTTTCCCATGCAAGTGGTATTTTATAACCTAAGTTATATAAAAAATCCTTAGACCAAGGACCTGTACAAATTACTACTTCATCAAAAATTTCTTTTTTTTTATTTAAAAAAACAGTCCAATGGCCATTAAGAAATTTTATATCCTTACAGATTTCCTTATAAAAACTGCCTCCAGATTTTATAAAATGTTTAAAGTAATTTTTTGACAATTCAATTGGAGACTTTACTCTCAGTGAGTTTTTAAAAAGAACGCCTTTGTAATACTCAATTTGCAAGTCAGGAAATTGTTCCTTTATTTCTTCTGTATTTAAGAAAGTATATTCAGCCTTATTTTTATCTAAAATATCTAACTCATAAGAATATTTTTCATAGCTTAATTGTTTCCTAAAAACCTTCAACCATCCTGGTGCTTCGATGTTATTATCAGATTTAGTTTTTTTAATAAGTATTTTATGTGTTTTTAAAGATAAGACCTGTAATTCTCTTAATACTTTTGCAGCAAGTTCCATATGTTTTTTTTTACTAAACATTAAAAAGTTAATTACCCAAGACAATCTCGAAAATACAAATAATTTTGAATATCTAAATGATGTCTTTTTTTTAAAGATTAGACTAAACAAAGATGTAAGTAATTGAGGATTATTAATAATCATGAGAGAAGAATCTGTTAAGACACCTGCGTTTCCATATGAAGTTTGTGAACCAGGCTCATTTGGATCGATGAGTGTAACTGTAAATCCTCGATTAATTAACTCAACCGCCGTACAAATTCCAACTATACCTGATCCAATAATTACTATTTTTTTCATTTGTTCAACAAATCTTGTTGGGTTAAAATATTTTGACAAATATAATAATTTATAATTAGGTCATTACTTTCCTTAAGAGAATATTTGTTTTTTAAATTATTTATAGCGGTTTCTAATGAAAGGTAATTCAAACCTTCAATAATAATTGCTTCAGACACTATTTGATCATTTAATCCTTGTGATGATCTATATTTTTTCTCTTCAGTATTCATCTGCCCATAACTACTATCGCCTAGAATAATATGCATTCCTGTTACACCATTTAATTTAAGCATTTTAGGGACAAAGAATTTTAAATTTTCTACATTATGATTATTTGGAATATTTTCACCTAAAAATCTTATGGTTGAGAGATAACCACCTACTCCAATTGATTTACTGGATATAACGCTACAAATCGTTCTAGATGGAGACAAGTAATTTGATAAGATTACTTTTGTCCATTCTGTTGGGTTATTTAACCTTTCTAGATATTTTCTGGATGTAAAAACTTCTTTTCGTTCAGCCTCATACATCATAAAATATTTGTGATTAAAATGTGTGCCAGGAATTCCAACGGCTATCAAACCTCTTAAAAATCCGGGTAAAGATATCCTCTCTGGCATATGTTCTTTTGAATGCCACTCATTATATTCAATTTCTTTTTCTTCAACAATTCCACCCCAATTTACCAGAACGGCACTACCTAAAAGACCCATGAACTTTATTACCAATATGTTTGATTGTGATCATAGTAGATAATTAACTTAATTTAATATCAACAATTATTTGATTTAAATATATTTATATCCAAAAAATTAACATGTTTACTCTAATTTATTTTTATTTAAGATAAATCAAACGAAGAGAAAAATGCTATTTATGTGGGATGATTAAATGAGAATAATTGGAGTAATAATCATTATTGGGATGGTTGTTGGAGCCGTATCAACTATAGATTATAAAAAGTTTATTGATTTACCTTCATTTTTACTAGTTGTAGGAGGATCATTAGGTTATGTTTTGGCAAAAGGTAAATCCAGTAATTTTATAAAAAACTTTGGTGATGGTTCAGTTTATATGGGTTGGATTGGCTTAATGATTGGGATTGTAATGATAGGCAATTTTCACGCAAACACAGAAAATATGTGGCCAGCTTTTTCAGTTGCATTTCTTCCTATATTATATGGTTATTTTATAAAATTAATCACAACAGGTCTTGAAAAAATTAACAGTGAATAATTAAGTCAACTTAACTTTTTCATTATTTTAAATTTCTATAACTATTTTTAAAATTAAAAGAAAATCAAAAAGGTATGTCACCTTTAATAGTTACTCGCCTACCTTTTCTTTCATGAGGGAAATAATCCCATAATGCTTTATGTATCGTACACCTATTATCCCAGAAAGCCATATCATTTTTATTCCACCTATATCGGATCTGAAATTCTGTTTTCTCAATATGACTAAATAAGAAGTCTAATATAAATTTGCTCTCTTGAGGCTCAAGACCTAAAATGCGAGTAGTAAAAAATTTATTAACAAATATAGCTTTTTTACCTGTTTCTGGGTGTGTCCTTATAACAGGATGAATTGCTGAAGGATATTCTGTTTTACTTTCACTATTACTTTCAGTTTTATACCTACCACTATAAAAATGTTCTGATTCATGGGAAGCTTTAAGATCACTTAAAAACTTTTGCATTGGATTACTTAAAGCTTCATAGGCCATATACATATTCGCAAACATAGTATCTCCACCACATTCAGGAAGAATATGAAGTTGGAGCATCGTTCCCAAAGGTGGTTCTATGTCACAAGAAACATCGGAATGGAAGTCCTCTGCTCCATTAGCTATCTTACTATTTTTATCAGTATTTATTTCAAAAATTTGAGGATAATTTTTCATTTTAGGGGCTGCAGGATGGATATGTAAATCTCCAAAGCATCTACCTAACTTTATATGATTTTCTGGTGAAATTTCAGATTGATTTTGAAAAAATAAAACTTGAAACTTGTGAAAAGCATCTCTTATGCCTTTAAGCTCTACATCATTTATATCATTAGATAAATCTACATTAGTTATAACTGCTCCTAAATTTGGTGCAAAAGGTTTAATATTCAAACTATTTATTACATCTAATTTGTTCATATATTACCTCCCCATTTTTTTTAATTTAAATTTTATTTTCAATTAATTTAACATTTTTAATAAAGAAATAAATCAATTCAATTACCAGTTATTGACAAATTCACCATTGATTTGCAAATTCACTTGAGTATTGAAACTTTTTTATTGGAGTAACTTCACCTCTAGGAATTTCTGCAGTTGGGTTATATTTAAAATTATCAACACCTCTAGCAAGTTGCGTTTCAAAATGTGGCCAAATTAATAAATCTGCTTTGACGTTAACAGGCGCAAACCTCATAGTAATACCACAGCGTCTTCGATTTGAATGATTTGCTTCAGAACCATGAAGCAACCCGTCATCATGTAGTGAAATTTCACCTGCCCTTAAATTTAAAGAAATTATGTCATCTTGGTTAATTTGATCATAAGAAACCTCTTGATCAAGCACTAAATTACTAGCCTTGTTAGTATGGTGTTGAAACATTCCTTGTTTGTGACTACCTTTTACAACCTTCATAGCAGCATTTTCTTCATCGGTATCGTATAATGCCAACCAAACGGTTACTGATTTAGCTGGCGATAATGGCCAATATTGAGCATCTTGATGCCAAGGGACTACCGAACCATCGTTTGGTTCTTTTAAAAAAAATTGACCTCCCCATTGAAAAAAATTTGGACCCAATAGATCTTCTACATAATCAAGAATTGCTGGTGTTCTGCATAAATTATAAAATTTTAAACTTGCTTTGTGCCACATATTTGTTTGATTGATGTCAATGTTGCCACTTAATCGAGAACTTAAAGAAACAAATAAATCGTTTAAATCATCTCTTGCTTCTTCATCAAAAACTGGTAACCCAGTCAAATATCCATCTTTTAAATATTTGTCCTTCTCTTTGTTTGTTAGTCTTCTTACTTCGTTAGAAATCTTAAACATAAAAACCTCATATTAATGATAATTTTATAACACTTCAAATAAACCAGCTGCGCCTTGTCCTCCTCCAATACACATTGTAACCACAGCATATTTAATTTTTCTTCTTTTGCCTTCCATTAATGCATGACCAACTAACCTTGCCCCACTCATTCCATATGGATGACCAATAGATATAGAGCCTCCATTAACATTTAAGTTTTCATTTGGAATACCTAATTTATCTCTGCAATAAATTACTTGAACTGCAAAAGCTTCATTTAATTCCCATAATCCGATATCATCCATAGTTAAATTATTTTGTTTTAAAAGTTTTGGTATAGCATAAATAGGACCAATACCCATTTCATCAGGTTCACACCCAGCAACAGCTACTCCATGACAAATGCCAATAGGATTTAAGTTTCTCTTCTCTGCGAGTTTCATAGACATCAATACAGATGATGATGAGCCGTCGGATAGTTGGCTTGCATTTCCTGCAGTTATAAATGAGTTTTCACCCATTACTGGTTTTAAATTTCTTAAGCCCTCAATATCTGTGCTTGGTCTATTACATTCATCCTTAGTAATTTCTACTTCTTCATAAAATGTTTGGTTATTTTCTGTATTTTTTAATGCTTTGGTTGTTTTAACAGGTATAATTTCGTCATTAAAATAACTATTGTTCTGAGCATTATATGTTCTTTTTTGACTTTGTAATGCGTATTCATCTTGTTGTTCTCTGCTAATATTATATCGTTTAGCTACAACTTCAGCAGTTTCAATCATACTCATATATATGTCAGGCTTATTTTTCATTAATAACTTATCTTGAGATTTATATTTATTTGAAAACTCATTTTGAACTAGTGAAATCGATTCAACTCCTCCACCAACGACAATATCCATTTCTTTGCACGCTATCTGTTTTGCACCTATTGCAATAGCCATAAGACCAGAGGCACATTGTCTATCAACACTCATACCTGGGACGTTAACAGGTAAGTTAGAATTGATCGCCGCCAATCTTCCAATGTTATATCCTTGACTGCCTTGCTGAACTGCAGCTCCTAAAATAACATCCTCAATTTCTGATGGATCAAGTCCAGCTTTTTCGATAGATGCTTTTACAGAATAACTGGCTAATGTAGGAGCATCTGTATCATTAAACGATCCTCTATATGCTTTCCCAATAGCTGTTCTAGCAGTTGATAAAATCACAGCTTGATCCATAATGTCCTCTTTTTAAGTATAGGTTAAATTATTTTTACCAGAAATATCTCTGCCTCTCATATGATATATTTTTCTATCCTGATATTTGCTAGCATTTAATTTTGAAAATAAATTTTTATCTTTTACCATTTGATGGTCAAAAACACTTGATGTTGGCATAAAGCGCATTGTAACAGCTCTCCTTGCCATTGAAGAATTATTTGCTTCAGATCCGTGCACTAAATAAACATCATGTAATGAGATCTGTCCTCTTTTAAGTGTCAAATTAACTGCATCTTTTTCGTTATATTCACTTTTATCAAGTTCCTGATTTAAAGTTAAATTTTCATTATCATTAATATTATGACTTTTGAGTTTTTTCTCTTTATGTGAACCTTTAATAAAACGCAAACATCCATTTTCAACGTTTGCGTCGTCAATTGCCAACCATACAGTACATGTTGCTAAAGGTCTTATGGGCCAATATTGTCCGTCTTGATGCCATGGAGTTGCATGACCATTGATTGCAGGCTTAGCAAAAAAACTTGAATTCCATAAAGCAAAATCAGTACCTAAAATTTGTTCTAAATAATTCAAAATAATTTCATTTTTGCAAAATTCTAAAAAACTTTCATCATAATGTAAGATTGCAGGACAATAATTTTTAAATTCTGGATGTTTTTTTAATAATTCACCATGTCTTTCTTCAATTTTTTTAAGTGTGTCTTCAGGCATTTTGAAGTCAGGGACAACATAACCATCATTCTCATATTGCTCTATTTGTAATTTGGACAACAATTTATTCACCTCATGCTAGCTAAATTATTTTCAAATATAAAATAATATTTAAAAAACCTTTTCACCTTCAAGCATTACTCTATGCATTACTCTTAATTGACTAGTATCATAATCTGAATTCGCTTTATGCATAGTGCAACGGTTATCCCAAATAACTAAATCACCTTTTTCATAATTATGACTATATTGATATTTTTCTTGAAATGAAAAATCATATAACTCATCTAACAAAACATCACTCTCTATTTCATTTAATCCCTCAATGTAATCTATCCTATTTGGATTAATATAGATTGATTTTTTATTAGACATAGGATGTGTTCTTATTAGTGGATGATCAACAGGAGGAGTTTCTAGCTCTTGTTCTTTTGATAGCTTTGCAACTTTTGAAACGTTCCGTCTACTTTGCCATTTATGGATCGCCCGAGAAGTTAATATTTTATTTTTTATTTTTGAAGGAAGATCATCATAAACAGAATAACAATTTATAAAATCTGTTCCACCTCCGTTTTCTGGAAGAATTTCTGGATATATAAATGTTAAAGTTGCAGGTTCATCTCTATAAGAATCATCAGTATGCCAATGACTTGCATATACTGCAGGTTTGTTGTTTTTAGTTCTATTCGTGACAACTATTACCTCAGGAATATTTTCGATAGTTTCGTCTTTAACAAAATATTTTTTTGGAGTTCCAAATATCTTTGAAATCTCAACCAATTTTTTAGCACTAAGATTTTGATTTTTTATGCATATAACTAAATGATCAGTTATTGCTTTGATTAATTTCTGCTTGTCCTCATTACTTAATTTATTGTTCAAATCTAAGCCAGTTATTTCAGCGCCCATTACATTTGAAAGTGATTTAATTTTAAAATCTGCCATGACACCCCCCAGTCATAAAAATTTATAAATTTATGCTAATAAATAAATAAAAAATTACAAGAATCTTAATACTAAAAAAATATAAAAATTTTTAAAAATGAGACCTCAAAACAACTAAAGGCTTTGATATAATCAAACCAATCATTCTGAATAAACTAAATAAAGTGATTAAAAATGGGACTAATAATGCCAAAACAAAAATCGTTTTGTAATCAACATTTATCTCAATATTGAATACATAATTTAATAAAATATAACTTACAAAAAATCCAATAATTAGAGAAACAACTGATGAAATTAGACCTATTATGAAATATTCTTTAAACCAAAGATAGGCTACTCTTCTTGGAGTTGCACCTAGTATTTTTAAAATAGCAACTTCATATAATTTGTCTTTTTTTCCCACATCAATTATTCCTGATAGGACTATTATACCAGAAAAAAGAGTTATTAAAGCGATAGAATTTATAATAATAATTAAAAGATTTAAAATTGAATTTATAGCTTTATAGCTTTCTTCAATAGATATAGATGAAATATTTGAAAATTCAGAAACTATTTTTTCAACAAAATTATTATTTAGATTTTGTCCAACATTTTTTGTAGTTGCAATCCATGAATGAGGTGCATTTTCAATATTACTATTACTTAATATAAATACGAAATTAATATCCATATTCTCCCAAATGATTTCCCTTGTGTTAAAAATTTGAGCTTCAAAGTTTCTTCCAAGAATATTAAATTTAATTTTATCTCCAATTTTTAAATTCATACCTTTTGCAATTTTATCTCCAATAGAAACTAAAAGAGGTCCATCATAATTTTTAGGCCACCACTTACCAGAAATTAATTTAGTGTTTTTAGGCATTTCATTACTCCAGGAAAATGCTCTATCTCTTCTTAATACCCATTCAACTTCTTTATTTACTTTCAAATCCTGAACTAATTGACCATTTATCTGCAGAATACGTCCTCTTAACATAGGCTGTGAGTTAAAATTGTTATCTCCTAAATATGATAAGGCGCTAGTCTTAATTTTTTCGATTTGCTGAGGCTGTATATCAATTAAAAAATGGCTTGGTGCTTGTTGATTAATTGCAATGGTAATTCTTTTATCAAGACTTGATTCAATAATATTTAAGGTAATTAAAAGTGATAGTCCTATACTAAAAGAAATTACTATTGATCTTGCAAATGAGTTAACTTTCGTAATTTCTTTTCTAATGTATTCAAATGTTGTTCCTAATCTGAATTTAATTTTTGACAAAATATAAAATTTTAAATTTGTTAATCCATATATAAACACAAAAGAACCTGTCATTGATATCAAAATATAAAATGATAATTTCTTATCATTAATCAAATTCATTGTTAAAACACATAAAAAACATATTAATAGAAAAATTATAACCTTTATTTTATAAGATGATCTAATCAACGAATTCTCAGATGAGTTTCTTATTAATTCAATTGGCTTAATTTTATAAGTTTTTAAAAGAGGCAAGATAGTAAATAAAATACATGTAATTAAACCATATAAGAAACTAATAAAAATTGGTTCAAAAAAAATAGATGGTTCAAATGTATTAAAAATTTCCTGACTTATAATTGGTGAAAAGAAATATGGAATTGATATTCCTACTATTATAGCAGGTATAATACTTATTAAAAAAATGATTATAATTTGATTAAGATATATGTTTAAAACTTTTGAATTTTTTGCTCCCAATGACTTCATGATAGCTATATTTTTAGTTTTCTTGATTATATAACCCTTAACACCGTTAGAAATTCCTACTCCAGAAATTAGTAGAGTTATCAAACCAACTAATGAAATGAATATTGAGGTTCTATCAACAAAATTATTAAAATTATTGGTAGTGTTTTCTATACTTCTTATAGAAACATTCGTTCCTTTTACTAAATCATTTAAGAATGCTAAATTAATTTTATTTTGATTGTTTGGAACAAATTTTATTTTGTATTTTATCAATGAACCAGCTTTTATAAGACCTGTTTCAATTAGGGATTCTTTAGAAAGCAAAACTCTTGGACCAAACGTTGCAAAAGAAAACATTCGATCCGGTTCTTTTTCTATTATCCCATCAATTTTAAACTTAGATTTACCTAAATTAATTAGATCACCAACGTTAATACCAAGTTGGTCTTTTAAAGATTTATCAATTAAAATGTTTTTTGTATTTTTTTTAGTATTTAAAGACAGTTTAAGTTCTTGATTAGGAGAAATTACAACTTTACCAATTAATGGGTAATTATTATCTACAGCTTTTAATTCTACAATACGACGCTTTATTTGAGATTGAGAGTTATAAGAAAGCATTGTTCTTAGCTCAATTATTTGAGTTGTCGCACCGTTTTCTTCTAACCATTTTTTTAAATTTTTTGGAAATTCTTGATAAGTAGTTGATAATTCAAAATTACCACCAAGCATCTCAGCTCTTTTACTCTTAATTTCAGATTTAAGGTTCTTAGAAATACTTCCAACTGCGGCAATTATAAAAACACCTAAAAATATTGAGGCAACAACAATTTTGAACTCATTGAAAGACCCACGTAATTCTCTAAAAGATAAAATTAAGTTTTTATAATTTTCTAGTAACATTTAGATTACTTGTTCCACTATTAAGCCATTATCAATTTTTATAATTCTATCGCATAATTTTGCCACAGATTTGTCATGAGTAACCAAAATTAATGTGGACCCAAAATCTTTTTTTAATTTGAAAAGTAACTTAATTACATCTTCACTATTTCTTTTATCTAAATTCCCAGTTGGTTCATCAGCGATTAAAATTTCTGGATTTGATATTAATGATCTTGCTATAGCAACTCTTTGCTGTTCTCCACCAGATAGTTGGTGGGGATAGTGAAAGATTCTATTTTTCAATCCAACTGCAGTTAATAGCTCTATTGCCATTTTATTATTTCTAAAACTTCCTGCAATCTCAATTGGTAAATTAACATTTTCAAGAGCGGTCATTGAAGGCAACAAATTGAATGCTTGAAAAATAACTCCGATATTTTTAGATCTATATATTGCCAAGTCATCTTCGTTTAAATTATGTATAGGTGAATTTTTAAAAAAAATTTCTCCTTTAGTTATCAGTTCCAAACCAGCAATACACATAACTAAAGTAGATTTACCTGCTCCACTTTCTCCAATAATACCAACACTTTCATTTTTAAAGATTTTTAGATTTATACCTTTTAAGACGTTGATTGTTTCAAACGCACTTTTTAGATCTACATGAATATTTTCTAATTCAATCAGTTTTTTTTTATTTTCATTTTTCATTTTAAATGTCTTTAAAAAATTTATGTTTTTGAAAAAATAATCTTTCTAAAAAAAATTAATCAGGTTAAATAAAATTATGAAATTTATAATTAGATTATTTTCTATATTAATTATTACATTTTGTTATATAGAACTTGCTTACTCAAAAACAACAAAAATCATAATTTTTGGAGATAGTTTAATTGCTGGATATGGATTAGTTGTTGAAGATAATTTTGTAAATCAATTAAAGCTTAAAACTATAGAAAACAAAATAAACAACTTAACTTTATTCAACAGTGGTGTTTCAGGAGAAACATCTACAGGTTTATCAAATAGATATAAATGGGTTCTTGAAGATAATTATGACGGTGTAATTATTCTGATTGGTGCAAATGATGCGTTAAGAGGTATTGATCCAAGCATAACAAGTCAAAATATCGAAAAAATTTTAAGTTATTTAAAAGAAAAACAAATTCCAACCATGCTAATTGGTATGAAAGCACCCAATAATTTAGGAGAAATATATGTAAATGAGTTTAATGCAATATATCCTAAGCTATCAAAAAAATATGATACAGCCTATTACCCTTTTTTCCTAAAAGATGTTGCTCTGAAGCCTTCATTAAATCAAAGAGATATGATTCATCCTAACAAAAAAGGCGTGAAAATAATAGTAAACAATTTTTTCCCATACTTCTTAGAATTTTATGAGAGTTTGAAATAATTACCGTCTAAAGATCAAAAACCTTACTAAACGCAATAAACCTCTTAAAGCTATTGATCTAAAAAATGGATTGTTAACTAAAATTTTTAACTTATTTCTTATTTCGGGTAAATTGTTTTTAAATAACCACAATAATACAAATATAAAAATAAAAATTAATATTGTTTTAATCATTTTAAATTAAGGCTAATTTCACCCAATTCACCAAAATTAGCAGTCACAATATCACCTGTAACAACCGGTATTGGTTTGGAGCATGTTCCTGTTGATACTATCATATCTTTTTCAAGTAAAATATTATTTTGAGATAATTCGTTCACCAACCAAGTTAATGCAATTCTAGGATCACCTAATACGTTAGATCCAATCCCTTGATGTGTAAATTTTGAATTTGATATTGAAACTTTATGATTAAAAAAATCTATGTCTTTCCAGACCATATCAACAGGTTTAGAAATAACAAATTGATCAGCACATGCATTATCAGCAATAAGACTTAGTTCTCCAACTGAAGAGAAGTTATTGAACCTGGAGTCAGGCAATTCAATTGCTAAATGTAAGGTTTCAACTAATTCCATTACTTCTTTAACTTTGTAATATGAGATATTAGGTTTTATTTCAGTTCCAATCTTAAAAGCAAATTCAGGTTCAGCAACTGCCATCTGATTATTTCCTAATTTTAGATTACTGTTTGGAAATTTTGCCTTATCTTTGAAAATTCTACCTGCTAAAGGGCCTGAAACTCCTATATGATTTTGACCATCTTTGCTAGTGGCTGCTATTTTCCAACCTAATATTTTGTTTTCACTTACAATTTCAATTTGTTCTTGAATTTTATAAGCCTCTTTTCGAGAATTAGGCTTCATTTTTTCTGACAAAGGACCTAATTTTTTACCTTCATTCCAACTTTTCCAAATTAATTTTGCAACTTCCATTTATATAAAATTCCTTACAAATCAATAATCTTAATTATTTTTCGATTTTTCCCAAATAGTGATATCTTGTGGTATAGGAGGCAAAGGTGAAGATCCCATCATCTCTGCAATTATTCCTATATGATAACCACCATGCATGACGATATGAGAAATGATCATAGATCTTGAAATTAAAACTTTATTACCACCTATTAATTCACATTCAACTTTTTCATTTAAATCTTGTTCACTTAGGTTATTTGTATATTTTTTTATCTCTATCTCTTCATTTTTTTTAGCTCCCAAAGATCTCTAATATTTTCGTGCAAAATTGTTTGAAGATTATTTAATGAATGTTTCTGTTTCTTCATATTGGCTAACCAGATTTTGTCTATAACTAGTAAATGATTTAATGAATTTCTTATACTATTCATAAAAGATTTACGTTGCTTATTAATTTCATCGACAGACAGTGTGATTATTGTCTTAAAAAACTCATTATTTGCCCAACTATTATAATCCAATAAATTTAAAAGATATTCTTTTTCTTTCATTTAAAAATTCCCTAAATAATTTTTATTTATTTTTATCATTAAAGTTTTTGAATAGTATTTTATACAAACTTGATTTTGAGCTACTTTGAATATTCCACTTTTTTTTCAACAATCTATAAAGATATAAACACCCTATACCTATCAATAAATATAAAATAGCTGATGGATCTTCCATGGATATACTCATAATAAAATTTTTATTATTTTAATTTCATATTTTAACTAGGTTTAGTCAAGAAAACTATATATCAAAATTGTTTGCTTTGTTTGATATTTAATTATTATTTTAAAAAAAATATCGTAAGTAATTTTTAAAGTTCATTTAGTTAAGCTGTATTTTTTATTATTTTATGATATTTATAATATATGAAAATTATAGTCGGAATATTTTTGTTTTTTTGTGTTCTGAACATAGCTATGTATTCAATGTCCTTTTTTGGTTAATTTCTGATTTCCAATCTCGACCTAACATACATAAACCTAAACCAATACCAGTAATCCCAAGACCAAAAGAAACTGCATAAAATATTGAGTTTATTGACCATGAAAATTTTATAGCTAAGTAACAAATAATGGATACAGACAAAAATCTAATCACCCCTACCAAAACAGGATAAAAAATCTTACCTGTTCCTTGACTAGCAAAATACAATGTTTGCCCAGCTGCAAAGAAACAGTAAAATGGTCCAACAATAATTAAATAAAGAATTGCTGATTGTTTTGATAAAAAATTAGTTTGAAAATTATCTAGCCATAATTCCGGATAAAACGATACAATTCCACTGATAATTCCCACTACTAAAAATGAAATAATCGCTCCTACCCACGCTATGTTTCTTGCTCTATTAATCTGATTTGCCCCAGCGTTTATTCCAACTGTCGCTGTAAGAACAGATCCAATTCCAAAAACTAATGGAGTAATTATAATCTCTAATCTACTACCTAGACCGTAACCGGCAAGAGCGTCTACACCATAATAACTTACTGTAGCTGTAACCACGCCGACTGTTCCTGCTATTGTAGTACTATTTATTAGCCCTCCAACACCTACTTTCATTATATCTAAAAATGATTCTTTATTAAGTGGATAAGGACATAGTTTTACAATATTTTGTTTGAACTTAATATAAAAGTACAAATATATTACCATAATAAAATGTGATAAAATCATAGCAATTGCAGGTCCCACTATTCCAAGATTTGGAAACCCAAACCAGCCTAATGTTAAAGCTCCTGCTAAAAATATTTGTAAAAAGCAACCTGAAATTTGAACTATTGCTGGAATAACAAATTCACCAATAGCTCTTAAAACTGCTGAGAGAATATATAATAACCAAGTAAATACAGCACCACCAAAAGCAATTTGTGAAAAGTTAACAGCTCCTTCTAAAACATCATTGTCACCTCCCATTGACATAAAAATATACTTTGGAAATAAAACAAAAATAACCGAGTAAATTATAGACATTGAAATACCAATCAAAACCGCATGCCAAATTGCTAAATTAGCACTTTCGATTAAATTTGCTCCCAAAAATCTTGAAATAGAAGAAGTACTTGCACCACCAATTGCACCTGCTGACATCATTTGCATTAATGTTATAAATGGGAAAACTAAAGCTAGACTAGCTAATGACACATTTCCTAGTTTCGATACAAAATATGCATCAGAAATTACGATTAATACCATTGAAATACCAGTTATAGAATTCGGCAATGAAAGTTTACAGATCATTTTTAGAACTGGTCCATTGAGAATTAAATCAAGATTATTTTTCATAAATAAAAACTATTAGAGTATTATAATGGTTATGAATATTATTCAGATAAAGAAGGACATCTGCCTTCAGATTTAAGTATTTCAAAGGCTCTAAAGGTATTTTCAATTCCTTTTCTAATAGAAATTGAAGGATAATTACCTATGTGATTTCTAAGAGGTAAATCATCTAAATCTGGAGGAAAAGGAAAAAATTTATCAACACAACTTACATTTGCTTCTTTACTCAATTCTTTGATTAATGACAATCCATATTCAATAGTCTCACAGCTACCATTTAAATTAAATACATGCGAACCAGTTAAATCTTTATTCACTGACGTTATGAATGCTATCGCTGCCTCACCTGCATATAACCAGCTATATTTTCCATTAAATGGAATTTCGTATTTTTTATCCAATGCAGCAGCTTGAATGGCCAAAGTATTTTTTGAGCTCATACCTTGATCTCTTGCTAAGCCGTATACAATGTTGGGCCTAATACCTATTGAAGGCACTTGCCAATCTGACCAGTATATGAAAGCTGTGTGTTCATTTGCTAATTTGTATGCTCCATAAAGGGTTTCCTTCCATGGACCATTTGGAGGAAATCCCAGAGCTGCTACTGAAGATGCATAAACTGTTCTTTTAATATTTGCTTTTTTTGCAATTTCTAAAATATTTATAGTGCCTTCAACATTTACACGAGCACCTAAAGCAGGATTTTCTGCACAAAAAGGAACTTGAAGACCTGCCAAATGAATAATGGCACTTGGTTTATAACTAGTTATGATTTTACTCAGTTTTTCAAGATGAGTAATGTCACATATCTTCCAATCAATTTTTTTGGTATCATTTCCAAGAAGAAGTTCCAATCGATCTTTATTATCAGATAAATCTACAGCTATACAGGGAATTTGTGATCTATGGAGTATTGTTAAAACCCAAGCCGCTATACAACCTCCTGCACCCGTAACAACAACAGGACCATCAAAACTATTTTTTTTTATAAGTAAATCATCCGTTAAAAAGTCTAGATTCATTTTAATGCTCGCATAATAATATTTAAATTAAGACTGGCACATAGAAGAAGATTAATAAATACAATTTATAAAACTTTTTTTACAAAATTGTTAATATCCAATGCTATCTCTAGAGGTTTTTCCATTGCTGCAAAATGCCCTCCAGATTTATGGGATGACCACATAACAATATTTTTATAATATTGTGAAGCAAGACTTAATGGAGGTGAAAAAATTTCCTTTGGAAACTCACTATATCCCATTGGGGATAATATTGGCTCATCCTTACTAATTGGCCAATCTGACCTATGCCTGATATAATAAGGCCAAAATGAAGCGCCAATACATCCAGTTATCCAATATAGGGTAATGTTAGCTAACATTTTATCTATATTGATTTTTGAAAATAAATCGCCATCATGATCTATCCAGGTATAAAATTTTTCACTTATATATGAACATAATGATACAGGAGAAGCGTTAAGTGTATGAGCTAGAGTAAAAGGTTTAGTCCCTTGTAATTGCTGATAACCAGATTCAAATTGAAGAAAGTTCTTTAATTTTTGATAATATCTTTTTTCTTCATTATTATTTGGCATCTTATCTAACCCTCTTGGCAGAGGTAACAAGTTTAAATGAATACCCTTAACTGATTTGGAATCATTTTTAGACATTATTGAAGCAATAAAAGACCCTAAATCTCCACCTTGTACAAAATAATTTTCATACCCCAAATTTTTCATAAGTGTTAAAAAATGATTGGAAATTTCTACTAGATCCATTGGTTTTTGATCAGTAAAAAAAGAATAGCCTACATTTGGTAAAGAAGGAATTACAATATCAAAAGGCTGACATCCAAGTAAATTATGATCTTTGGGATTTGTTAACAAAGGTATTAAATCAAAGAATTCAAATATCGATCCTGGCCATCCGTGAATAAGCAATAATGGTAAAGCATTTTTTTTTGGTGATTTAATATGTAAAAAATGAGTTTTTATGCCTTCATCAATAAAATAAAATTGATTAAATGAATTTAGTTCTTTCTCGGATTTTTCCCATGAAAATTTATTTTTCCAATAATCTAAAATATAAGCAAGTCTATTATATGTAATACCCGCATCCTTATTAAAATCTGGTGCCCAATCTATAATTCTACTATTAAAAATTTGTAATTTAAGATTTTCTATTACTTTTGAATTTGTAACTGAAACAAATTTTTCCATAATTTATCCAACTCTTATTTTTTAAAAAAATATTTACATTATAATTATTGTTTTTCAAAAAAAAACTACCAAATATAAGCATGTCCAATTAATTAATAAAATAAAAATGCGAATTCCTTTCAAAAAATTACTTGTTAACTCATTTGTTACTTTAATTAGTTTTACTTACTTCACATATCTAAGTAAGGCAGATACTTTTGTTTATTCTGGTGGATGCTTTTGGTGTACTGAAGCAGATACAGAAAAACTTGATGGAGTGTCAGATGTTATAAGTGGTTTCACTGCAGGAAAAACAAAGGACCCAAAATATATACCTGGGCAGTGGGGTGATCACCGTGAAGCAGCGCTAGTGATATATGATCCTAAGAAAATCACATTTAAAGAACTTGTAACTCATGTATTCAAGACTATCGATTATGAAGATGCTGATGGACAATTTTGTGATAGAGGTAGGTCTTACACACCTGCAATTTATTATAAAAATGATGATCAGAAAAAAATTATATTTTCTTTAGCTCCAAAAACTTCAATAGTTCCTGTAGAAAAAGAGAGCAAATTTTACCCTGTAAGAGAAGAGCATCAAAATTACTACAAAAAACAAAGCTATAAATATGAATATTATAGATTTATGTGCAAAAGAGATAAAAGATTAGAACAATTAAATAATTAATTGATTTCATACTTTAGTTAATTCTCTATTGCCTCTTGGATCTACCCAACCAATTAAACCATCTTCCCTTTTATAAATCATATTAAGCCCTCTATGCTTTGAGTTTCTAAACATAAGCGCAGAAGCATTTCCTAATTTCATTTTTTCAAGGGCATCAACAACTGTTAATTCCTCTATCTCTGTATCTAATTCTGCAAAAATAAGTGGCTCTTGACTGTTATTTTCTTTGGTTATAGAAACACTTGATGGAGGTTCATTAATTATTTGAAATTGTGCATCCAACACTTTTGATTTTAGAAAGTTATCGTTATGTTTAGAGTTTTTAATTTTTCTTTTATATCGTCTTAGTTGTTTTGAGAGTTTTTCAAGAGTAGAATCAAATGCTATTTTTGCAGTTTCACCATTTGATTGAGCTGTAAATTCCATTTTTTTTGTAATATGAAGTACTATGATAATATAAAAAATCTTATTTTTTTTTGAGACACTTACAATTGAAGAAACAGCATTTGGAAAGAATTTAGTAACTGCATCAAATAAGTTTAACTCTGCATATTTGGTAAAAGATTGACCTACTTTAACTTGCTTACCAAATATTTTAAAGTTCATAAATTCCCTCCTTAATATTATCATTAAATTACAAAATTATTATAGACTATTGTCAATAATTTAATTTTTAAAATATAAAGTAATTTTAAATTGTAATGTGAGTTCGATATGACCTGTTACTTAATAGTTAAATCAGACACAAAGCTTGTTGATAGAGAAAAATTTGACAATTGGTATGAAAAAGAGCACTTAATCGAAGCAATAGAAGCATTTATGGCTAAAAGTGCAAAAAGAGGCTGGATAAAAGATTCCAATTTTCATCTTGCCATATATGAATTTAAAAATAGTAGAGATGCTGAAAAAGCAATAAATTCAAAAAATTTAGAGAATCTTATAAAAAAATTTGATCAAAAATGGGAAAAAAAAGTACATAGAACGAGAGAGTTAACAGAATTTATACAAACCATTTAATAATTCTGATTAGATATCTCAATTAAGTTTTTATCTGGATCTCTGACATATATAGATTTAATTGTGCCATTAGCTCCAGTCTTTATGACTGGGCCATCTTCAATTTTAATATCAAATTTATCAAATATTTTTATCCAGTCATTAACATTTTTTTCGCTTAAAAAACAAATGTCCATAGTACCTGGGAGTGGTTTATGCGCATGCGGTTTAAAAGGTTTAGAAGCTTCATGTAAATTAATTTTTTGTATGCCAAATTTAAGAGATTTTCGTTTTACATTATCTGTTGTTGATAAAAATTCTTGTAATTCCATACCTAAAATATTTGAATAAAAATGTATGGATTTGTTTATATCAGTGACTGTTATTACGACGTGATCTATAAAAAGTGACATGATAAAATACTTTATATTAATTAAAAAATTAGGTAAGTCTTACAATAATTATGAAAAAAAATTAACTAGAAAGTAAGAAAGTTGTGATTTTAAAAAGAAAATTTATTCATGTAATTTTATTTATTGTTTTATTACCATTAAAATCAATGGCTAGTGATGTACATCTTCCGTCTGCTGGATTTAATTGTAGTGATACAAATAACAAGTTTGAGTTTTTATTTGACAGATCAAAAGACATGGACAATCCAAAAGTTTATAGAAGAATGAATGGGAAGTTTGTTTTAATTGGAAAATTGTTAGCTGAAAAACAAGGAGCTTACGTAATTTGGGAAGATAAATATTTTTTTACTACAACTGATTTTGCATGGATTTTTGATAAAGTAACTTCAAAATTATCATCAGCTGTATTAAGCGTGGGATTGGGTACAGAAAATTTAAATAAAATACCAAAACCAATGACATGCATGCAAAAGATTTTTTATTACTAGCTTTTAAACAATTGTTTTGACTTAATTATTTATAAGTAATAATAAATTATTTAGTGGACGCGTAGCTTAGCTGGATAGAGCAACTGCCTTCTAATAGACTTCTTTACCAAATCACCCTAAAATATATATTAAAAAACAATGGTTTATTTACATATATTCTGTATGTGAATCGTATGTGAACGATATGTGAATAGTATATCAGAAGTTTATGTGAATTGTGTGAATGGATTTGGGAAAGTAAAATTTGGTTGATTTAATGGTGAACGCGAGAGGATTCGAACCTCTGACCTACTGCTTAGAAGGCAGTTGCTCTATCCAGCTGAGCTACGCGTCCACAGTCATTAAAGTCCACAATCAAGTTCACCAGAGGTGTTCCAAAGTGTGTTCAAGTTTTATAGTGTATGATGTTATATCTGTAAATAAAAAACCTCTCAGTCGTTTAATACTGAGAGGTTCTCTACCCCATAACAAATAACCACCTACAAGTGTGACAGTCTTTATTGGTTCAACTTTTTATATTCAACTCACTTGAAGTAAATTGTCTAAATCTCTTTTCTGATTCTGATGGAATATGATTTGATTTTATTACTTGTTCGTATGCTGACCTCATATCAATAATAGAGGGTATATTCTTAGTTCTTTCTTCTAATCTGTTGTACTGGTTTCTTTTCATTTCCAGTTCTTTATAAAAATCATTTTAATGAGAGTGATTTAAGAACTTTTGCAAAATTACCTCCACTTATAAAAGGATATCTCAGAGTTGGGGGGAGAATAAGTGACAGTTTTTTTGTCGATTATGATTTCAATACAATTGACCTTTGTGTGGTTGTCCAAACAGAGAACATAGATGAAAAATACAAGAATAAATTCTTAAATTAAAGTGATTGATTGTGACAGTTAAGCAAAATATATATTATAGTCCAATAGACAATCTATCATTTTTAGACAATTTCATTTTTATTCTAAAGTTACTCCTTTAGAACATCATTTTTTGTGATTCAAAAGTGTTGGTTTTCTGGGAGTTTTTTATCCTCTTATTAAGAGGACTTTAGAACACCTATATTTGATTATCATATTATTTTAATGGATATGTCGATGTAGCATGACACAGAATATCTCTACTCTCTTCTGAATAAATTTTTGTTTCACCAATTGCTATTGTACTACCAAACCTTTGAACCTCACTTTCAATTATAAAATAATCTCCAAAAGCTGGTCTTATAAAATTATTGTTTTGAGAAAGTGTTCCTCTTTGAGATTTGGTTGACGTATTCATTGCAATAGACATAACTGTATCAATTACTGACATCAAAATTTGTCCAGATAAAGCACCTGTAACAAATTGATAATCTTTAGAATTTTCTAATCTTGCGACAACCTTTCCTTCTTCAATACTTAAAAAAGACAATTTTAATTGTTTTACATAAGGAGCAAACACATAATCATATATCTGCTGAATATTTTCCATTGTTATAGTATCTTCAGGTAATTTTAAATTCATATGAAACCTTTCTTTTAATAAACTTGAACATCATACCCTACAAATCTTCTATTGTATTGATTAGCGACATTACCAGTCGTTCCACTACCCATGAAAGGGTCAAGGACTAAATCACCCTCTTGAGTAGTTTGTAGGACTGGTAATGTTACTATCTTAGGAGGAAACGGAGCAGGGTGTTCAACTTCACCAAATGACTTTTGATTAACTACTGCACTTTTAACAATATCTTCATTCCACCAATCACCCATATTTTTACCCTCTCTAGGAATGTAAGGTGTCTGCATAGTTAAAGAACACTTTAAATTTCTATGTCTAGGTGCATGAGATGGTTTTGTATCCTCTTTTAGAGGTATTAGAGTGTGGTTATATTTGTAATCCATTGATTTAACCAGATGGAATATAAACTCGTATGTAGGACATAAGTTATTCTTAGATGATGATGGTTTGGGATTTGTTTTAGCCCAGATAATTGTGTTTCTTAAAATCCAACCCTTTTCTTGTAAAGAAATGGCAACCCTATGGGGGATATTCATAAGGTTGCCCTGATGAAATGTGTCTCCAAGATTTAAGAAAAATGAACCAGTATCACTTAAAACTCTTTTACAATCATTAAGATGTTTTACTAAGTTAGAAACATATTCATCAGAATCTTTTTCATTACCCAGTCCACCATTCTCACAATACTTTCTTTTGTTCCAATATGGTGGAGATGTAAAAATACAATCAACTTCATCAGTTAATAATTCATTCATTTTTGAAGAACATTTTTTGAAAAATCTAAAGTTATCATTAAATGTTTTTTTAGATGTTTTTCTATTTTCTAATTGTGCATCTTGTTCTTTTTTGTCTCTACTGGTCTGAATATAGGCTTGGTTAATTGTAAACAATCCATTGTCTATCAAATCAATCAGCCCAGGATTGTGTTTTTCAATGAATAATAATTTGGTTATCTGGACTCCAGATATGCCAATCAAATCTCCAACTATGTCTCTGGTACGACTTCGGTTCAGATTTACCGAAGTTAAAACTTCTTCACATAATATAAGGTCACTTCTTTTTCCTTGACCAATTTTATGTTCTTCCATCAATACTTTAGCTTCATTTAATAATTCTCTACAGGTTTTTATCCTCTGTTTATTATGATGAATTAAATAAGTTATTACGTCTGATTCATTTACTTCTATTTGTTCACATTCTACTTCTTTCCAATTAAGATTACAGACTGCTAAATATCTTCTATGACCACTTATGATTTGAAAATGTTGGTCAATAATAATCTTTTCTAACAAACCAACTGACCTAATAGATGTTCTTAAATCATCAATATTAGATAATGAATATATTTCTTGGTTCTTAGGGTGTGGTTTGATTTTCTTGATATCTACAAACATAAACACATTTTGCCATACCCTTTTTGAAAATGCAACACCCTATATTTTTTAACGAAATTCAAAGTTAAAATTGATAAACAACAAATACTAAACACAACGGATATATGTTTATTAAACCTTTTTGGAATATATATCGTTTATATAGTGATTGGGGGTGATTTAAGGGGTTCTGACGGATAGTTTACTCTTACTGAGAGTAGTTATAACCTAAGTTTCCGATAGTTCCGAAAAGTCCTTAAAATTGTCCGAAAATTAGAAAGGTAATACTTTACTTGAGCCTATCTGATTACCTTTTGTGATTGTTTTAGCAAACTCTGGGTCTTTTGTTTTTGCATGAGAATAATAGTCCTCAATCATCTTTACACTTGTACCCATATTTACTGCTAACTGATATATCGGAACTTGGTTAATTCTCATAGTTGCATAGGTATGTCTTAACGAATAAATGGTTCTGTAATCACCATCATTATTTTCTCTTAATCCACATTTATCTAATAATGTTTTGTATCCAACTTTATAAGATTGAACTGGTTTTCCATCTGGGTGACAAAAGATATGTTCTCTTAAATCAAACTTGTCTTTATCAATACCTAATTCTTTCAATCGAAAATCAAATAATCTCTTGAAGTATTCTTCAGTATTTGGATTTGCAATCGTATCTCTTTTTCCAGTTTTTCCATCAACTTTCAAAAGTAATCTTTCCTCTTCATTTGGAAGTGAAACAGATTCTAAATCTACCCATCTCAATCCTCGAGCTTCTCCAACTCTCAATCCAGTATTACCCAAAATCAAAATGTAATGTTGTAGGTAGAATCTCTCTCTGTAAATCTTAGGACTTACATACCCTTTCCCTTTAGAATAACTGAGTTCTTCATCTACCCATTTTCTCATAAAGTTTGTTAGTTTTCTCCAATCCTTTAATGAAAACTCTGGTCTTGGATTTGATTTTCCTTTTGGAATATCAAAGATAAAATCTTGAGTAATATAATCTCTTTCTTTACAGAATTTGAAAAACTGATTTATCGCACCTCTATGACTTCTCATTGTAGAGATTGAGTATCTACTTTTACCATTTGATTTTGCTTTAGATTTCTTGGAGTAATTATACTTTTTGTTCTGAAAAGATTCATTGTACTTCTCATCAGAATATCTCCAGACAATCATATCTTGAATGTCTGAGTTTTTTATCTCATCAATTTTTTTACCTTTTAGGAACTCAACAACAGTATCTTCAACAACCCATATTGTATTCTTTTCTATGTTACTTGTAGTTCTATTTGTAATTCTACTAAGTACATACTTTTTCCATTCTTCGAAAACTTGTCTGATAGTTTTACCTTTTAGACTTCCACCTTTTTCTACTTTGTTTCTTAACTCAAAGTATTTGTTTAAACCTATTCTTTCAGCCTCTGACTTATCAGATGTTTTAGTTGAAAATACTTTGTAACCAGTAGAACCATCAACACTTACTCGACATTGCCATTTGGGATTAGAAACAACATCTGGTCTATGATAAAGAATGACTTTACCATCTCCTCTAACATCAATTTGGTTCATTTCAAACTTTGTCATTTTTATCCTTTTTAGTATTCCAATCTATGTCATCAAGTTCAGCTTCTGAGACTTCTTTTATCAGTTGCTTTTCTCTAATAGTTCTTCTCTCAAGTTCCTTTAATGTTGGAAATCTTTTCCTAAAGTTTGTGTAATATTCAATGAACTTTGTAATCTTCATTACGCAACTTCATCTAAGACTTTGTAAACTGTACCAACTCCTACTTTGAGTTCTTTTGCAATCTTCCTAATACCTACTCCTTGTTCTTTCATATACTTGATAGAATGAGTAAGACCCTCATTAAGATTGGTTGGTCTACCAATATGTTTCCCTTGAGATTTTGCCCTGTTCTGTCCAGATATAACCCTTTCTCTAATCATACCTCTTTCAAACTCTGCAAACACTCCACACATTTGAAACATCATTTTTCCAAATGGTGTAGAAGTATCGATTCCAGATTGATGAATATACAAATCACAACCTACTGAATGTATCTCATTAAGAAATGAAACTAAGTCTTGAAGACTTCTTCCAAGTCTATCAACTGACCAACAAAGTATAATGTCAAAATCCTTTTTGATTGCACCTTTGATAATGTTGTCAAAACCAGTTCTAAAATCTCTACCTTTTGCCCCTGAGATTCCTTCATCAGTAAAGATTTGAGTAACAACATATCCTTTGAGTTCTGCAATCCTCTAAAGTTCTAAAAGTTGATTATCAGTAGATTGACTATCAGTACTAACTCTGGCATATATTGAACATCTTTTCATCGAGATTACCTTTCACAAAAATACCTTATATGTGAATGATATGTGAATAGTGTTTTGATGTAAAGTTTTGGTTTTAACAAGGTGTAAGGTGTTGTATTTAATGGGTTTTTATTAGAGTGATAGGATAAACCCCTTTACTTCTAAGCAGTAGGTCAGAGGTTCGAATCCTCTCGCGTTCACCATTTTTTAAAGGAGATATGATTGTTCGGATTAGGATTAATTAAAGGTACTGCTTTAGGCTTGACTGGCGGTATATTAATAGGACTTGTCTTTAAAGAGGCTTGTAAACAATTAAAAGATAAAAAAAATCAGAGATTTAACAATTCATCCGTAAATGAAAATTCAAGTGATGATATACAAGAAGATTAATAATATTTAATTATTGGCCGTTTATTTATTCCAATCTCGGTACCAGTTTTTAAATAACGTATATTGACTTTCTGCATAATTTTTCTGACTCTCACTCAACTTATCAGTAGGATTAAAGTGCAAATCGTAAGCTTTTTCTCCGTTTAAAACCATTAAATATTTATAATAAAGCACCAGATCTGGTCCCTCATCAAAAGATGATAAAACTGCGAGTGCACATTCAAGTTCCATAGCTTTTTGTCTTGCTTTAGAGTTACCGCTTGCAGCTTTTTCACATAGATCAATTAAATGTAATACTTCTTTTGGAAACGCATTCCCCACTCCAGTTATTGCTCCAACTGCGCCGCAGTTTACATAGCCATGATATACAGTTGTATCTACCCCAATCATCAAGGATATATCATCATCTTTAGAAGTAATATGTTCTGCTGCATAACTAAGATCATTGGCTCCTCCAAATTCTTTAAAACCCACTAAATTTGGATATTCTTTTCGTAAATCAAAAAATAAATCTGCTCTTGTTGAAAACCCATAATAATGACTATTGTAAATAACTGCAGGAAGTTTGGGAGCTCCACTTAAAATAGACGCAAAATGTGCTCTCTGAGCTGAAAGCGAAGGTCCCCTAGATAAAACTCTTGGAATTACCATGAGACCTAAAGCACCTACTTCTTGGGCATGTACAGCATGACCAGTGGCTTTTTTTGAATTAATTGAACCAGTTCCTACTATTGTAGGAACACCAGCTTTAACCAACCTAGAAACACCCTCTTGTCTTTCTTCGTCAGTTAATAAAGGCCAATCTCCCATTGATCCACAATAAACTACAGCGGACATCCCATAATTGATAAGCTCTTCAGCTTTTTGTACTAGTAAATCAAAGTTTGGAGAGAGGTCTTCGTTGCATGGCGTCATAAGAGCTGGCATACAACCTTTAAAAATATTTTTCAAATTACCCTCCTAGATTAATTTACCCGTTAATTGAATAACCTCCATCGACAGGGATAGCAGTGCCCGTGACATAATTAGAAGCATCACTTGATAAAAATACGGCTATTCCTCCCAAATCATCCGGATCTCCCCAGCGCCCGGCAGGAGTTCTTTCTTCTACTCTTTTTTGAAGTTCAGGAATATCAACCCTAGCTTGTCGAGTTAAAGTGGTATCTATATATCCTGGTAAAACCGCATTTACTTGAATGTTGTCTTTAGCCCAAGTATTTGCAAGACTTTTTGTTAATTGTACTACACCCCCTTTACTTGCAGAATATGCACTTCCCAGAGGTGCGCCAAATAAAGAATGCATAGATCCAATATTAATAATTTTTCCACTGTTAATATTCTTAAAATGTTTAAAAGCAGCTTTAGAACAAGTAAATGTACTTATCAAGTTTGTATCTATTATTGATATCCATTCCTTTAATTCATATTCCTCAGGTCGTTTTCTAATATTAGTGCCAGCGTTATTAATTAAAATATTTAGTTTTCCGTATGCTTGAACTACATCTTCGATAAGTGTATTACATGAGTTTTCATTCACTACATCTACTATCAAAGATTTACACTCAATGTTCAAAGAGTTTAACTCTTCAATTGATTTCTTGTTTTTTTCTTCATTCCTTCCGGCTATAACAACAGTTGCACCTGCTTCTCCTATAGCTTTTGCCATCGCAAACCCTATACCACCATTACCACCTGTAATTAATGCAACCTTATCTGTCAGATTAAATAATTTCATATAGAACTCCTTTATGATCTACCAATTTTCTTGAGATGTTCTTACATCTAATTCAAATGTCCATGCATCTTTACTTTGATTATATAGAAACATATAAGCTTCAGTAACATTCTCTATGTTAATAAGTTTACCTTCTTTAACTCTTTCTTCAAAATCAGATAATCGTTGTTTTATTCTTTCCCCTGCTAAACCTCCATCAACAATTACATGACTTACGTGAATTGAGTTTTCAGCATATTCTTTTGCTAAAGCCTGAGCTAAATTTCTAAGGGCTCCTTTAGCAGAATTAAAAGCACCAAAATTAGATTTACCTCTTAAAGATGCACTAGCTCCAGTAAAAATAAGGGTACCAGCTGTTTTTTCTAATAAAAATGTTTTAATAACTTCTTTAGCAAATAAAAATCCGCCAAAACAGCCGCTTTCCCAGCTTTCTCGAAAATAATTAGCATCCATTTCAACAATTTTACCAGGTCTATTATTACCAACATTATAAACAGCGAAATCTAATCCAGGGCCAATTTCTTTGATCATATTTTTTATTTGATTTTCATCAGTTGCATCTACAATTATTGGTATTGCTTTGTTCCCGTCATCTAAAATAGTCTTGACTACATTATCTAATGATGACTTTGTCCTCCCTGCAACAAATACTTTAAAATTATTGTTTGCAATTTTTCTACATAATTGTCCACCTAAACCATTTAATGGACCAACACCTATGACTAAAGCTTTTTTCATTTGTTATTCTCTAATTAATTTAAGTAAGAATCTACTCTTTGTAGCAAAGAATTAAGTCTAATTTTCAAGTCTAATAATTGATTTTTTAAATTTTTATTTTCATTTTTTAGTTCTTTAATTTTTAATTTTAATAAAGAGTTATTTAAATTTTTACTAGGAGCTTGGTTTTTTTTGTCAGCTTTACATGTATTATAAATTGTAATTTCTTCAGCAGAAGTACCTTTTAAAACACACTCATGCGCCAATATTTGGGGTGAAAATAAAATAAAAAATGATAAAATTATAATCTTCATGTTAATATGTTAGTAGTTAGTTATACTGATACAATTACATACTAAGTATGCATTTAACAAGAGGTAAAAATGTACACTAGAATTGCTGAATTTCAATCAACTTCAAAAGTTAATTGTGATATGATCATAGCTTTTTTTCAAAACGTAATGATACCCAGAAATATAGAAAATGGACAATTGAGTTGTGAAGTTTATAGAGTTTCAGATACTACAGGCTTTGTCATATCTTGTTTTAAAAATAAAAATGATGCTTCAAAAATTATGAAAATAATGGCAGACGAGGTTAATGAAGTAAAAGGTAACACTAAGATAAAGTTTATAGAAGGTGAACGAGTTTTCAAAATCGAAGGATAAAAAATGACTTTATTACAAAATAAATTTTTAAAATATTATATTGGGTATAATGATTTTTTTGACGAGATTGATAAAGTTTCTTCAATTCAAAACAAATCAAACTTAGCCTTTGATATTATAAAATATGACTATCATAATTACGAAATTCATGTAGCCTTAGCAGGGATTGAACCTAATCAAATAAAAATTAATACGTTTAATGATTATTTAGTGTTGGATGTAAAAAATAAAGCATTATCAATTGATAAAGATATAATACATAAAGGTATTCAAAATAATTCTACTAAACAAGTTTTTAGACTAGAGCAAAATATTTTAGTGGACGAAGCAGAATTAACCAATGGCATATTAAAAATCAAATTATACAAAAAAGATATGCAAGCATCACCTAGAAGAATTATTGAAATAATAGAAGAATAAATCAAATCATATTAATTTTAAATAAGGAAAAGAAATGAACCATATGATTGATACTCAAAAGTTAAAAAGTCAAATTACTGAAAAAGAATGGCAATTAAGGCTAGATCTAGCTGCTACTTACAGATTAATTGCCATGTATGGATGGGATGATTTAATTTATACACATGTGTCTTTAAGAATACCTGGACCAGAACATCATTTTCTAATCAATCCCTACGGTTTGATGTTTGATGAGATTACTGCTTCTAGCTTGGTTAAAATTGATCTTAATGGTGATGCAGTTATAGATACACCTTATGAAGTAAATCCTGCTGGTTTTACCATTCATAGTGCAATACATTCTGCAAGAGAAGATGCTCAATGCGTTTTACATCTTCACACTAATGATGGTGTTGCTGTTTCTATACAAAAAGATGGATTACTACCAATTAGCCAAACTTCTATGTTGATTCATCCACATATTGCATATCATGATTATGAAGGCCTAGCACTAGATCGTAGTGAAAAAGAAAGATTAATTAAAGACATAGGAGATAAAAATCTATTTATACTTCGCAATCATGGAACTTTATCTGTTGGAAAAACATGCGGAATAGCTTTTATGGGAATATATTTTCTTGAGAGAGCTTGTTCGGCTCAGATAAGAGCACAGGCAGCTGGTAAAATAAATTTACCATCAAAGGAAGCCATTAAAACCACTCAAGAACAATCTATTGGTATGTTTGATTTGGGAAAAGACAGGTTGGCTTGGCCAGCATTGCTAAGAAAACTTGAGAGATACTCGCCAGACTATAAAATTTAAAATGCCGATTTAGCACCGCCTGTCTTTTGAGAAGTGAATATAGAACCATAATCTGGTGCTGGAGGAAGAGGTATTGTTACCGGAACATTATCCATTCTAGGTTGGTAACTTACCTTCCCACACACCATTTGTTTTTCTAATTGATTGCACAATTGTACAGGATTTGTGCTTTTCATATATGCGCCTGCGCCAACCAATGGCCATGCATCAGCTGAATTGCATTCGTAAAATAAAACTAATCTATCTCTTTTGCTGTTATTAGGTGAAGATCCATGAAGTGTTCTCGCATGATGAATAGTCATAGATCTTGCTTTTCCAGTTAAAGTTACTGCTTTGCTCATATCAAAATCTGAATCATCTGGATCAATTGCACCACAAAAAATACCATTGTTAAAATGACTTAACACTGGGCCTTTGTGACTCTTAGGTATTACCATTAATGGTCCATTATCTATATCAACATCATTTAACATCAAACCCAAAGCTAGAACATTATCATTTGTGTGAGGATAAAATGCCCAATCTTGGTGCCATTCCACAGCAGCCCCCCCCACCAGGTGCCTTGGTGTTTAATTTACTTGTTTTTAAAGACACATTATCACCAAGAAGATCTCTAAGAATTTCTTCAATTTTTGACTCTTTTATAATATCCCAAAAAAATTGAGAATGTTGGTGTGGCTGTTTAATTCTTTTAAGTCTGGGGTTATCAGATGAATGACCATCTTCAAGGTCAAAAATATTATCATTTTCTCTAATCATTTTTGATTTTTCAAAAAAACCATCTACTAAAGCTAACATTTCCTTGTGTTGATTTTCTGAAATAACATCTTCAACAAGTAAATAACCTTGGTCATTGTAAAAATTTATTTCATCCTTAGATAATGCCATCTATACCCCCTAACAAATAGAAAAGTAATTATAATTTTAGTCATTTGTAAATTATATGTTAATTAAATAATTTTTAAGAGCAACAAGATATGAAGAATAATTTTATAGAGCTAGACGGTAAGCAAGCTTGGCTAAGATTAATAATTATCTTTACAATGAGTGTTATTGGAACTGCAGGCATGTGGTCTGTTGTTATAATAATGCCAAATATTCAAAATGAGTTTGGACTAGATAGAGCTGCTTCTACCTATCCATATGTTGCAACAATGTTTGGTTACGGTATAGGAAACGTAATCATTGGTCGTATGTTAGACAAAATTGGGATTAGAAAACCAATAATTTTTGCTTTAATATTATTAGTCTCTTCTTATTTATTTTCAGTTTTAGCAACAAATGTTTTTTGGCTGTCTATAATTCAGTTTTTTTTAGGTTTTTCTGCTGCCGCTTTTTTTGGTCCAATGATGGTAGATATATCTAAATTTTTTTATAAAAGAAAAGGTCTTGCTGTCTCTATAGTTGCAAGTGGTCAACATTTATGCGGTGCAATATGGCCATTTTTGATTAAAGACTTTTTAATTGATGGCCAATGGAAGAGTGCACATTTATTTATCGCTGTAGTATGCAGCATTTGCATCCCAATATTATTTTTTTTTCTAGGAGAAAAGAGAACAAAATCAGATGAAAAAGTACAAAATTTTGAAAAAAATAGAAATGTAAATTCTACTCAAAAATTATCAATAAGTAATAAAAAAATTCAAATTTTACTAATGTTTGCTGGAATTCTTTGTTGTGTTGCTATGTCTGTACCACAAGTACACATCGTACCTTTATGCATTGATTATGGATATGGCTTAACGGTGGGTACTGAAATATTATCATTTATGTTATTTGCTGCTGTAACAAGCAGAATTTTGTTTGGCTTTTTATCAGATAAAATAGGTCCTATTCAAACACTTATTCTTGGTTCAAGTCTTCAAGCTATTTCTCTATCAATGTTTTTGCCTTTTAATAGTCAATTATCTTTGTACATTGTTGCAGTCTTTTTTGGATTATCCCAAGGAGGAATAGTACCTATCTATACTGTGATTATAAGTAAATTCTTACCTACTAATGAAGTCGCTGAAAGAGTTGGTTTACTCATATTCGCAACTATAATTGGAATGTCATTAGGTGGTTGGTTGTCAGGAGAAATATTTGATTATACTAATTCATATAAATTGGCATTTTTAAATGGTATATTTTGGAATATTATAAATGTCTCGATAATGGTTTATCTGTATTTAGTTTATATAAATTCGAAAAGGATTAATGATTGATGAATTTAAAAAAATTAATGTCTGATTTATGGAAAAAATATCTTGAAACAAAAGATGTCAAGTATCTTGCTGAAGCATGTGAAAAAGCACCTTTTTTTGGACAAAAACAAATGGGAAAAGAAATTAGCAAAATTTTAAAAAATTTGTCATGATTAATTCTATAATGATTTTAGATTTTTGGTTTAAAGAATGTACTCCAAAGATGTGGT
>CACNGC010000013.1 GCA_902619805.1 uncultured SAR116 cluster alpha proteobacterium
TTTATAGGATAAAATATATCACTTTCTTGAAGGGAAAGTGATTATGTTGCTTGAAGAATTTTTAGCTTCAACTTTAGAGATTACTTTTTGTCGTTGCTTATCAAGGGCAGTTTTATACTTTTCTGGTAATGAATTATTTTGAATAATCTCCAAATTTAATTTTGCATCCTCACTACCTGACTCTGATGCCAGTTTTAAAAGTCTTTCACCCTCCTGCTCATTTTTTTCAATACCGTTGCCATAATAATACATAATGCCCAAGTTGTTCATTGAATCAAAATCACCATATTTTATACTTTGCCTGTACCATTTTATAGCCTCTTTGGTATTTTTTGGCACTCCAAGACCATTTTCATATATATTTGCGAGCATGTAATCAGCTAATCCATCTTGAGCACCATGTTCCACTGCAAGTTTAGAATATTCAAAACATTTCTGAAAATCTTGTGGGTAGTGATCTCCATCAAAGTATAAAGCAGCTAACATTATTAGAGATTGTAAATTTCCCTGTTCGCCTGCTAATTTAAATGCCCTTAAGGCCCCGTCTAAATCTATTGGTTTGCCATCAATATTAAGTTTTATTAAACCAAGATTCCATTGAGCAATATCAAAACCACTTTTTGTATACAATCCACTTTTTGATGCAAGCTCAAACCATTTTACTGCGTTTTCATAATTAGGTTTAATACCATCACGTCCCTCGTCATAAATGCAACCTAAATGAAATTGTGCAAATTCGTGTTTTTTTTTCGCAGCACGCGACAACCATTCTATTGCTCTTTTTGACTCATGAAAAGGATACTCTTCATTATCGTATGTAATACCAAGTAGATATTCAAAATCTGTATCACCCCTTTCAGCCATGGGTGTGGCAATTTTTATTACAGATTTAAATTTACCTTTGTCATACGCTCTCCAACAACGACTTGCCTTATCAAAAAAAGTGTCCCATGAAAAAAGTAAAACATAATAAATAGGTGTTATAAATATAATAAAAAACAGTATTCTAAAAAGAAAATTATCAACCAAACTTTTGGGTAAAAGTTCTGCCAAAAATCCATATAAAGGATCGTTTAAAAATATGTAAAAAATGATTACAGATCCACAACCAGCAACAAAACCAGTTAATTGTGCTTTATTTGTAGGTATAAAAAATTTAAGTACTTTAATAATCTTATTCATATTTATTACAAAAAATTTTTATATAAATTCTTAAATCAAAAAACAAAATATATTTGATACTAAAAATTATCATTTTACAAATAGTTAATCGAACCTCATCTGCTGATCATAAAAAATATATAACCAAGTGATTTTATAAATTCAAAAATCACCAAAATATTAATTTTTAATATAATGATTGAATTTGATAATACTTTCTGTGAAATTTAATTCAAAATTTTGGAATAAATTGCTTAACCCTTTACGAGTAATAATGAAATATAATATAATAAAATAAACGTATGAAAATTTTACTTTTAATATTTATGTTTGTCTTTTCTTCCATCTCTACTGTCATTGCTAAATCTAAGTACTTATGTACAGGCAAATCTAATCAATTTTTTTTAAGTTTTAATTTACAAAATAAAACCGTTATTTTGAGTGATCACAACCCAAAAAAGTATTGGACAGAAGCTGAATACATTTTTTGGAATTCAGCAAATGACTACACAGTCTATGAATATACTTTTAAAAATGCTTATAATAAACTTTCAGGAATTCTTAAGGTAAAAAGTCATCATCTAGTTACTAGTAAGAATAAATGGTATGATTATGAATGTTTAATTTCAAAATAAATTATAATGCTAAAAAAAATTAGAATCATTCATGAAAAAAATAACAATCGGTAAAATTAGATCTTTTTTGTATACATCTGCTAAAATACTTGGAGACATCAATGCAGTAAAAAAAAATAAAATTGGAACTCGTGTGACTAATAGAGTGACTGGGAAAGTAAGTTCACGAATAAGATCTTATGTAAGTAGAAAAATAATGAATATTTTTAAATAACTATATTCTATAGGTTAAGATACAACATGAAGTATTTGGCTACAATATTTTGTTTATTAATATCATCTTATGCATTTCCACATGGTGGTGGTTTAGACAAAAAAGGGTGTCATAACAATCGAACCACCGGAGATTATCATTGTCATAGAGGATCTAATTCTCAAGGTAAAACATCAAAGTCAGGAAAAATATCTATTGGTAACGAAGACTTTTTTAATCTCAGACTTGCGAATTATTTAGGTGGAAAAACTGAGGTAACATACAACTATGACTACAATATAAACGGGAAATCTCCTCGTTTAGGATCTATCAGAATTGATATAGTTACAGATCAATATGTTATTGAAGGTGGTTTGGATAAAAGAAGTAGTTTAGATAGTATCCAGCAAGCTGTGTTTGCATCTACATTAACAGGAAAAAAACCTGCAGTAGCTATTTATGATACAAATGGATCATGGGGCAAATATGAACACCGAATTTATTCTACAGCTAAAGAACTAGGAATTAAGTTTTTTTGGGTAAGCCGTGATCAGGTACATGAAAAATAATCCATTAATTTTGTAAAAAATTTAAATTAATCTAAGAGCTAATAATGTTACGAATATTTACTTATTTAATTACCCTATTTTTAGCAGCCTTTATTTCTGAATATTATTTTCAATTTTTAAGTCAAACTTTTAATAAAATACGAACTTATACACTTTATGATGGTGGTGATAGCTGCATTGAAAAATTAAAAATTTATTCCTCAAACTTTAAATCCTTGGGGTCTTTTGAAAAAGGTCAGTGCAAAGTTAATAATGCAGTAAGAATTAAAGCTTTTAATAATACTAAATTATCAGGTGATATAACTTTGTCTTGTTCAACAGCTGTTCAAGTAGGAAAATATTTAAATGAAATTGACGCAAAAACTATTACTCATATGGGATCATATAATTGCAGAACTATTGCAAGATCTAAAATATATAGTGAACACAGTTATGGAACAGCATTAGATATTTCACATGTGGATGGTGCCAATGTTAAACTTGACTGGAATAAAAATACTGAAAAAGGAGAAATATTAAAAAAAGCTTATAGAGTGGCATGTAAATATTTTAACAATATTTTAACTCCTGACTCAGATAAAGCTCATCATAATCATTTCCATTTTGATAATGGTTTCGGATTAAAGTGTTATTTTAAATCGATTATCAAATAAGATTTTTTTATTGATCAAGATCAATTTTGTTCTAAATTCAAAGGATGAATTCTAAGTTTCAAGTCAAAATTAAAGATAAAATTATTAATGAATTAAATGAGGGTTTATATCTTCATTTAAATATGGATCTATACGATGCAGATCATTTCTTTGGTTATTATAATGGATACATATATAAATTAATTGATAAAGTTTATAATAAGCACGGCGCTAAAGGATTAAGAATAGAAATTAAATATATGATTCAATATTTATTATTTTTAATGAATAAATTAAAAAACAACTCGAAGTTTGAAGATTATATATTAGTGGTTATTTATTTTCGATTGTATTACAGGCATTATTCCTATCGAAAACAATCTTTTGAAAATCAATTAAGTTTTAATTTTTAAACTTATAAATAATAAGTGACTACTTTATTTCTACATAAATTTTACCATTATGCTTTAAGTACAGATCTATTACTTTCTGATATAAAGGAGGATCAGTATAAAACTCCATGATAAAATACACACTGTCTAGGTTGAGTATTAATTAACTTTTACAAACTTATTTTCTTAAAACGTGTCTTCAATTACCTCTCTTTGCCTATTAATAATATTTTTCCTTTCTCATAGTGTTGTCGATTTTCAAATTCTCCCTCATATTGTTCATTTATATCTTCACCATCTTTAGATATCATTTTACCTCTTCCACTTAATTCTGCGAGACTAACAGTTCGCATTTATAAATATAAATGTAAAAAGGTAAAAAAATTTAATTAATTAACTACAATTGTCATATTTTTCTTATTTCAGCGTTTATGTATTAGATCGCAAAAAAAGGAGAAGATATTAATGACATTTTTTAACATTCAATTTGATGATGTTCATTTTTTAAATGATGTAAAATTAGGAAGTATAACATTTCAGCCATTAAAATTTTTATTTAAGAATAAACCATCAAACTTAAAATCAATGGACCAACTTTTTGAAGAAGAACTAGTATCAATTGAAGAGATAGGAATTGACGGTCGTGTTGAAGAAGTAAACGTAAGAAATTATAGTAAAGATTTTTTATTTGTTCCTGATGGTGAAGCAATAGTAGGAGCCAAACAAAATAGAATATCTGAAAGATCAGTTATTATTGCCCCATATTTCACACAAAAAATTCCTGTTACGTGTGTTGAACAGTATAGATGGAACTATGAAGAAGGTATAGAATTTGCTAAGAGTGACTTTGTACTTCATCCAAAAGCTAGGGAGGAAAAAGCAGAGCTTCTAAAAAAAGGTGAGAACAGTAAAATACAAAACGCTGTTTGGAATAATATAAGTAGTTTATCTGAAAAACATGAAGTTAATTGCATGTCAATGGACTTAGGTGACATACTTCATAGTTCAAAAAAATACTTCGATTTGGACTATTTTGATAGAGTTAAAGACTTCAGTTTTAATGCTTACATTGTCTCTGGTGCTGGAAGAACATTCATAGAGTTTTTTTATAATGATGAAGTATGTAAAAGACATGTCAAAAAATCTATTAAAGGTTGGATGGCAGATGCTGACGATTTGACAAGGACTTTTGATATCAATAAAGAAGAAGTCGTTAAATCATTTATCAAAAGTGAGTGGAAAGAAGAAGACTCCATTTCTATTGAACAAGCTTTTAGTTCTGATTTGAAGAACAATGGAAGATGTATTTTCTTAGCTCAAAATTTAATTCATGCTTATTATTATGTCTAAGGAGAGTTCTTGATGTGCGAAGGATGCAAAGAAATAATTAATGAAAAAAAACCTGTCATAAGACAGGCTGCTTTTAAGTATAAAAATGATTTTGTTGGAGCAAATGAATTAATCTCAATAATTAATGTTAAGTTTTTTAGCTGGAAAAAAAAACAAGTAGGACCTATTCAGGTAAATAACAGCTTTTTTCATAAGATTGCTCATAATGCTGCGATTGATGAAATAAAAGAATATGAAGTTAGTATTGATAGTCCAGATCATAAATCATTAGTTGAAAAAATACATTTTCATGACCCTTCTTCTTTTGTGTTAGCGCAAAGAATAATGAAGGACTGCTCTCCAGAAGAAAAAGACGCTCTTATGTCAATCGTTAATAGAGAAGATCCTGAGGAATTTGCAAATAGATACAATATTAATTATGCAAATGCAGTTCAAAAAAGAAGACGTATAGTCAAAAAAATTAAAGATAGACTATTTTCAAAAAACGTGGAGAGAAGTCATGGATAAGAACTTGATCACATTATATGAACTTCAGCTATATGTTAAATCATGGGGTAACAGTAATAATGATAGGGTAAAAATATTTTTAGAAAATGTTTTTAAAATGGGAATTTCATTAAGATACGATGATATCTTTCCAATGACAGAATTTGAATATGGTGATTTATTAATATTAGACCAAGAATTCATTTATAAAGAATATATAAAATATCTAGAAAATAATGAGATACAAGACGATGTTCTATTTCATATAGCTGAGAATGAATACCCTAATTTCTATGAGCAAATTAAATATGCTTTTAAACCATTAGAAGATATAAAATCCCATTTTAAAACTAGAAAAAAATTAATCGAAGAAGAAATAGAAAGGAAAAGACAAGAAGAAATTGAACAAAAAAAACATGAAGAATTAATGAAAAAATTACGCGAAGAAATTCAGAATGAAAGTGAAAATGAAGAATACAAATCAACATCATTTAAAAGAGAAATAAATGCGAGTGAGAGTATAGAAATGTCGCAGATGATTGATTTAAATTCATTTTTTCCAAATCGTGATATTTACACCCCACCTGAAACATTTGAAGAAAAATTACAGAGGCAAATGGGAGTTAATATCAACAAAGATTTACAAGCAAATATTTACGCTCGTATAAGAATAGAAGAGCATCTAAAAGAAATTAATAAATTAAAATCAACGCTTACAAATATTTTTTTAAATTAATTTAGAAATGACAAGAAAATGTATAAATTGTAAAATTGAGTTCCCTAACTCAATAGATTATTTTAGGAATGAAACAGCAGAAGCATGTAGGCAATGCGGAGATTACTATCTAACAACTTCACAAAGACAATTTTTAGAAAATCACCAAATTTATGTCAAACAAGTTTTTGATGTTTTTGGATTACAAAAGAAAAATTATCAACAAAAAATGAATGCAATTGATAAAATAATTGGTGTTGGAGCTAACCCGTGTAGAGCATTTGGCCATACTTTAAAAATGCTGTCTGGACATTGTCCACAGTGTAATACGCACCATATAGAATTTACTTTACGGTGGTTTGACAACAAGTTTGTCTATCTTGCATTTTCACAAAAGACACAATTAATTAAAATAGGTGTAACAGATAATATTATAAAAAGAGAATTATCTTTAAACGATACAAATTATGGAAATATTAACGACTGGAAAATTTTAAAAAGCAATTTATTTAAAAAAGCAGGTCAGGTTGAGGCTAAAATTCAAAAAGAATTAATTAGACATAGAGTTTATAGAAAATTTATAAAAGATTATAAAATTGTTTATTCTTCTGAAATTTTTAATTGTGATTTAGAAACTGCTAATTCAATATTAGATAAGTATATAGCCTCTAATTTATAAAAGAATAAACAATTAATTATGAAAAAAAAAAATTATACTCAGTTGATTCTTAGAGGCATAAAAGAAGGTGACCAGATTGGTGGCCCATTTGAACTTGCTCAAATTGTTTTTAAAAGTTTAAATGAAAATAGTGGATTTAATGTGAATGATTTGAGAAAAAGATATTTAAATTGGTGGAGAAATGATGCATTTGATACTGGTCCCACTTATGCAAGCGTCTTTACTAAAATTGAAAAAGGTATCGATCCTATTTTGGCTGTTAAAACAGTTCATGAAGAATTTGGTTTTAATACAGCTGGATGCGGACCAGCTCATAGAGCAACACCAGTAGCTGGCATGTTAAAAATACCAACAGACAAACTTATCAATATAGCAAGACAAGAAGCCAAAATTACACATTTTGATAATGACGCAGGAAATGGATCTGCAATTGTAATTATGCTTTGTAGATATATATTGGAAGGTAAAAGTTTTAACGAAGCTGAAAATCTTATTTCTAATAATAATGACTTAAAAGATAGTTGGATTAAATTGCAAAATGCTGATTTAAAACCAGATGGATACATATACAATGTTATTTTTTCAGCACTTCACTTTATAAAAAAAAATAAAACACTTGAGGATACATTTAAATTTGCAGGAAAGGCTAATTATTGCCCTATTATTTTTTCAGTTATAAAAAAATGTATTTCTAGATAATTAACAAAATTATAAAAGGAACTTAGATCAAAACTGATTTATTAGTTTTAATTTCATGTCTTTGTGCAGAATAAAAAGGAGGTAAAATAACAGACATTTTGGCTTGAGTTCTTATACAGCCAATTACTTGATCAGAGTAATAGGTTTGTTTATGACATTCACTACAATGATCCATCAATCCATCTATAAAACCTCTTTTAGTATCAGATGCTCCATGTTGCCACAAATCTTGAATTACAATACCAGTAACTTCCCAGAATAATTCATTATATAGCTTTTTTTCTTTTTCATCTTCAAAATATCTGTGATGAATTAAGTTAATATTACCTATTTCTCCTTTACGTTTTAGAGATTCCATCCTTGGAAGTGGAAAAGTAGATCTAAATTCATCATAATGATGATTTAATAAATGAAAAAAAGTTTCGTCTACAATGTTCGAAACAATTAAAAACATTCTCATTAAATATGGATCATCAGATTCATTAATTACTTTTTCAAAATTATTTTCAGAATAATGAAATCCTTCAGAACAACTTCTTTTTTTATTTTTTTCGTTTTTTTTGAAGAAATCTATTAAGTGAAATGTATTGCAGCTTATAGGTTTTCCATCTTCATTTGTCGACCAATTAATTAACCAATATGGATTTCTATCTTTTAAATTTTTTAACTTATTAACCATTTACTTCTGCATTAATTGAAAATGCATTTAATATAATTTTTTTCATCAACAATTAACTGATATTTTTTTTCTTTGTGGTTTATCAAGACTGCGTACATTAAGGAACTGTTATCTAAACCCTTAATAGGAATATACTTAATTACTGGTTCAGCAGAACAGTCAATAGTATTTTTATTCTGTAAGTGTTTATTTTTATTATCTTCAGCAAAAACTGAATTATAACTCATTAGAATAAAGGATATTATAACGGTAAAAAGTAATTTCATATTATCACACTGATCCTCATTATGATTAAGCTTAAATTATCAACTCTATATTTTAACATAGATTTAATTTATATTTAATTCATAAATTACAGGAGAATTTAATGTCTGATGAAATTAAAATTCAAGAAGAAGTACTGTCCACACCTTATGACGATAATGAGCACCCAAATATAAGATTTGATATAAAAGAAAATGACGATGTCACTAAACATTTACTCTTTTACAAAACAGATAAAAAGAAAAGTTTTTCAGAAGGACGAATGCCAACTGACCTTTTATTTGATATGTTTAAAGAAATTCAAACACTTCCAAAAATACAAAACAAAGATGATGAAAATGACTTTAAAACATTCAATAAATTCATTAATTTTATAAATATTTTTATTCCACATTTAGTAATAAATTCAAATTCTAAAACTAATGTAATTGAGGTTGACGATAGTAAAAAAAACAAGACCATTGAACAACTTCATGATTTATTCAAGATTGCATCAAAAGATAAAAGAAAAGCAATGTTAGATAAATTTAATAAGGAAAATCCAGAATAAATTCATGAAAGGACGTATTATGAAAGTATCTAAAATTGAAGATAATAATGGCAAAAATTACATTATCAGAGACATTGAGTCTTTTTATCAACATATTTTAGATTATCACTCATCAGGCACGTCCCTTCATGAGGAAAATGGGCATTATTTCACAATCAATGATGAATTTAGATCTAAAATAAAAAAATTATATCAAACAACAATTAATCTTTCTTAAAGTTAATTATTTCTGCATTTTGATATACTTTACCTTTCCAACCAAATTTTCTAAGATCATTAAACGTTATATGTTCTCCAATGTAATATTGACACAACATGTCCGGCACCTCATCTTCATCACATCTATCTAGTTCGATTGAGTATTTATGCTTATCGTACTCGTCATATTTATCATATGTAATTAAAGACCATTTTCTCAATCCATTGTTAAAACCATGACGTTTTAAGTAAAGATCGGTTATATCCTGACACAAAGGAGGACCTGTATAAACAACACCTAGGTAAAATACACGTTGTCTTGGTAATGGCTTTTCATATTTGAGAGGAATACAAATATTTCTTGGAAATTTAATTACTGTCATTTTTATCATCCTTAAATTTCCAACCATTTCTAATTAAAATATTAATAAGTCGTTGGATTATTTCATCACGTGTTGAATTCTTATCAGCCACAGGTTCTAAAAAAAGATTTTTCTTATTTTCAGTTTTTTCTCTGTGGGCAATATAATCTTTTAGTTTTCTGTTGTGAGATGACACAGTAAATCCTTGCTTAAAGATAGGGTCATCTTCTTTAAGTTCTTTCCATATTATTTTTTTCATTTAAATCTCCTTTTTAGTACTTTTGTCTTTATGACTGGGTGTACAAGTTGGTTGATAAATACCCGTTAGGTTGGTTGCTGCTTTTATTAGCCTCCAATTTCCTCCATCATCTGTAGTGCATCTAATGGATGTAAATCAGGAAATTCTTTTAAGCCATCTCTAATTATTGATAACCTAAATTCACCAATAAGCTCCTTTTGTTCAGCTGTAAGTTGATTAATTTTTTCTTCTGGGCTGAGAGTGCGGTAAAGTTTTTCTCTGTTTAAACGCAGTTTTGTAGACATTGCATTTGCAAAGTCTTGGTCTTTTTTTGATATATCTGAAGTCATTTGAGCCTCCGCTTTAGTACTTTAGGCAGGATGCCAAGGCGTACAAGTTGGTAATTAAATGCCTTTCACATATATAATAATTCAAGATTATAATTTCAAGTGAATTACATAATTTTTAAAATTTAATCTTGATAATAAAATAATTAAAAAGAATAATCATCTTTGAAAACATCTTTTAAATAATGACTGAGTCTTATGTTAATTACAGATAATATCTCATTATGTAAATTTTCTTTTGAATAATTTTCTTGATGTGTTTCAGGAGTAAGTCTATCCAAGTTAAAGTGTTGAGTTTGAAAAACATCACTACTGCTTATAGGTAGAAAATTTATCAGATAATCTTTTTCATAACGATTTATTACATGATTATTTGCATAAATTTCGTCAACTTTTTGAATTATGTCGTATTTTTTAACTTTGTTTTTTAATGTTATAATACTCTTAACGTCATTTATAAGACTTGATGTATCCCAATCATTCGGTAATGTGACATTATATCTTTCTGATATAATAATGAATTTGTATTTGTTATATGTTATGTCGATTGGAATTTTACGAAGTAAAAATTTTTCTTGAATATCATCAATATCACTTCTTATCTCTTCAATATCACGAAATAAATCAACATTATCTTTAAATGGGATATAATCAGATATATTTGGTCTATTAATATCCTTAGTGCGAATAAGATTATGACCAATCATTTTCCTGTAAGAGCTTTTCTCTAGACCTTCAGGGTTACCTTCTTCATCATCTATAAAATTAATATTTTTTGTAATTTCATTTATAATATCTTTTTTTTCTATAATTTTCTCCAATCGTTTACTTATAAAAAAAATTAATTAGTAAAGTATAATTTTTAGCCCTAAAATAAACATAATCTAATATTAATTAAATATAATGTTAAATTTTTAATACTTCTAAATTTTATGGTGACAAAGCTTGCTAACAGGCGAGTTGCGTCTAAATAATAAAAAAGAAGGAGTATTATGTATAACGTAAGTTTTGACGATAAAATTTACCTTTTTGAAGAACATAAAAAAAAAGAAACTGAAAATGTTGCTCATGTTCTTTTCTGTGAAAAATCTGTTAACCATCTTCCTTTTTATGAAATGAGGCATAAGCTAATTTTAAAAGCTGGTGAATACCATAATGAGGGCTTTATAGATAACACAGTTACTTTTATGGATATGGTTTTTCATTACCAAACTAAAATTAATGACCTACCACATACAAAATTTGATAATTATTGGTGGTATGACACAATTATTTTTAAATATCATATTGAGTTTTTTATATTTTTTGTCTGTTTTGAAAATCAATTAGGTAAATTTGAAAGAGAATTACAAGAAAAAATAATTTTTAACTCTTAATAATAAAAAAGGAGGGTATATACCCTCCTTCATTTAATTTAGTTGTTTTAGGTTAACAATAATTGCATTTTTTTTTATTTTACCTTTCCATCCCATTCTATGCAGTTTTTTATATGTAACTTGACTGAATAAATTCCATTTTTCTAACATTTCTATAACTTCATTTTCGTTACAGACATCAATTTCAATTAACTTAAGATCACATGTTTCTTTTTGTTCTTGAAACGTTTTTAAAGACCATGTTTTTTCTTTGTTAGTATTCTCACCACGTCTTATATTGCGTCTTAAATAGTAGTAAGTGAATTTATTATCATAAATGGGACCATGAGATATCTTACCAGCTAAAAAAAGTTGCTGTCTTGGGTATCCATTAGGTATTGTGGTAATTTGTTTAGGAAAAGGTATAATATTTTTCATTTGTACATCCGCTTTAGTACTTTAGGCATGATGCCAAGGCGTACAAGTTGGTAGTTAAATACCTGATCGTATACGTAATTATTTTAATTGAGTTTTCAAGATTTTGTTATTATACCAGAAATTATTTTGAGAGATTCATTATTAAAGATACATCTTTTTCATTTAAAACTTTTATACCGCCCTGCATGAATGCTCCCCAGTTATAAACATTATTCGACGAAGACTTTATTTTTGAAATAAAACTAATTTTTTTAAAGTTTTCTCTAAATCCAAAGGGTTTATTAAAATGCTTAATATTTTTTAAGGTTAGCAATTTCACAGGAGTATCTACCAAATATTTATCTGATTCAAACCAATAAGAATTTTTGGTAAAGTTTTCAACTTGAGCAATTTTAGCTGATGCAATTATTGAAGAAGTATACTCTAAGTTTTTGGCATTAGTTTTTCCAATGTATATGTATATTTCATCATTTTCTTTGATTTTATCTTTATGGGAGGTGCTTGCATATAATGCCCATTTTTTTTGTTTTAACCTCTCCATTGCAACATTAAATGCGTCAATTGTATAACCATTTACCGTTTCAATTTTAGAAGTTATCAATAAATATCTTGTAGTCATTATGATCAAATTTATATTATTTTAATTACAAAAACACTCAGTATTGATATAATAATAACAATTATTGTCCTTATTTTTACCAAAATTAAACATTAATAGAAGTTATGAAAAAAGCAAAAATTTTATCATTATTTTCAGGTGCTGGTGGGCTAGATTTAGGCTTTAGAAATGCAGGGTTTGAAATTATAACTTCTAATGAGATAGATACTGACACATTTGATACTTACAAGTATAACTTCCCAACAACGAAGCACATTGGTGGATCAATAGTTGAACTTAATAAAGATGACCTTGAAGACTACTACGATGGAATTATTGGAGGACCTCCTTGTCAAAGTTGGAGTGAGGCAGGAAAACAAAAAGGCATAGATGACCCTCGAGGTAAATTATTTTACGAATACATAAGGATCCTTGATTTAATCAAACCAAAGTTTTTTCTTGCTGAAAATGTTTCAGGAATGCTGCATAAAAAACACCAAAATTCTTTAAATAATATAGCTGAAAGATTTTCTAATGTTGGTTACAATGTGGATTATAAACTTCTTGATGCTGTTGATTATAATGTCCCTCAAAACAGAAAAAGAGTATTTATAATTGGAATAAGAAATGATGTGGAAAAGAAATTTGTTTTTCCATCCATTGATCTATTCAAACCAAATAAAACATTAAAAGATGCCCTAGCTGATTTACCTAAACCCAAACCCGCGCTAGAAAAAAATAAAAGTAACTATAAAAATCATGTTACAAAAACGAATCAAATGGCAAATAATGAATATATGATCGGTAGTTTTTCAACAATTTTCATGTCAAGAAATCGAGTAAGAAATTGGGATGAACCCTCTTTCACAATTCAGGCTGGAGGAAGACATGCGCCGATACATCCAGATGCTCCAAAAATGACGAAAGTTGAAAAAGATTTATTTCAATTTTGTAAGAAAAATTTAAATAAATATAGACGTTTATCAGTCAGAGAATGTGCGAGGATACAAACATTTCCAGATGAATTTGTTTTCTTTTATGAACAAGTAGCTGATGCTTATAAAATGATTGGTAATGCTGTTCCAGTTAAATTAGCAGAGTCTCTAGCTATTGAAATCAAAAACCAGCTTTTTCCCTCCTAATTGAAAATGAATGTATTTGCATTTCATAATATTATTTTTATTCATCGGCGATACAATATTTTTATCTTGAATTTTAATATCATTTTCTTTCTCTAATAATTTAATAGCATCGTTTTGAAAGGAAAAATATTTATCATTAGTCATTATACAAAAAACATTTAAATCACTTGTTTTATTAATTTTACAAAATTCAAAAATTTTAAATGGATTCCTAAGAATAAACATAGGTCTAACTCTAAGGTCAGTGTAGTTTAGTGGATCAATATTGTTCAGACGTGCCAATTCTGCAGTTTGAGAAAATGTAAAATTACCTCTATGGATTTGTTCTTTAATATTTTCAAAAATTTCCTGATAGTAATCGTAAGAACAAGCAAAACATGTACCTTGAATAAAAAAAACATGTTTTAATATTTTTTTTTCTTGATAACCAATAATATAAAAAATATCTTTTTCTTTCCATGAAACTAATTCACTACTTCTACATTTATTTGTGAGTTTTGGATCATCAAATTTAAGTTTGTTTTTGGGAAATGAACTATTTAAATGTATATCAGATGTGACAGATTCTAATTTTTTAACCTCAAAAGCATCACCTTCTCTTAAAATAAAGTCAGGAGGATTTTTACTATTTCCTAAATAAGAAAAGTAATCTAATTCATTATTAGGATAATCTTCATCATTTTCATCAATAAATAATTTTTTAATGTAAGTCTCAAGTTTAGCTCCAACGTCATTTATCCTATTACCTGTATTAGATGTTTCATTAATTTCCAGATTTTTAAGATTATACAAATTTATTAAAGCGTTAATTACATTTGTTTTTGATGACATTTTACACTCAAATTTATAAATATTTACAAATATTGCTTAAGTTATTAATGGAGTCAAATTTAGGGATTAAAATGGGGACTGAATTGAAATTATAATTAATATTGTTGGCTACACACAATTACAGCAAGTGATTGACAGACCCTCCCTCCGCCATAATATTAAATTAATATATTGATTTTATTGATTTTATTATTACCACAAAATTTCTACCCACAACTCTACCCACAATAGAGTATAAGAATAAACTCATATATTATTGTGGGGTTACTGCACCCTTTTCCTAATCAACAATGGTCAATGGTCAGGGGGTGGTCTACCCATTGACCGTAGTCCATGGAACATGGGCCAGGGATCATTAATGATTTCATTTTTATAAATGGAATAAACCTGACGACTGGTTGGTACGATGGTTTGTATAACCAAACCCTATCAGGCTTAAAACACAATAACCCTCAAAAACCGAAGTCTTTGAGGATACTCTAAGTTATTGATTTTATTTATAAAGTTAGTTTCAGGGGTAGGATTTGAACCTATGACCTTAAAGTTATGAGTGTGAATGAAATATATTTCATCAATTATAATAGAATTTCAAAACACCCTTATTTCATATGTTTGTTAATTTTAATTATAGATTTTCTCTTTAAAAAAGTTAATCTATAGAAAATGATTTTCTAATTTACCATAAAATAATAGATAACTATGATGTGTTTTAAGGACTTCTTTTAGCAAAAAATATTTTAATAAATATTTTTTTAGATTAGGCTATTAATATCATTAGAGGATTTAGAAGGAAAAATATGCAAGCAATTTTTTTTGGCTCTATAGGAACCTTGGTCGAAACATCTGAAATTCAACGTAAGGCATTTAATGCTGCTTTTGAAGAATTTGGATTAAATTGGTACTGGAATATTGGAAATTATATCAACATGATTCAAAAGCCAGGCGGAATTTTAAGAATTAAAGAGTACTCAAAATTAAAGCTTAAAGATAATGAAGTAGAGAAAATATATGATCTTAAAATTAAATATTTTAGAAAATACTCTACTAACTCTGTGAAACCAAGGAAAGGTGTTTTAGAGATTATCAACTATGCTAATAAAAATAATATTAAGCTTGGATTTATTACAACAACTACCAAAGAAACTATTGAGATTATCAAGGATAGTTTATCGAGATATATTGATTTTAATAACTTTGATCTTATTACATATGAAAAAGATTGTTCTAAAAAGAAACCTAATCCAGACATATATAATTTTGCAATAAACAATCTTGACGTGGCAAAAAACAATTCAATTACAATTGAGGATACTCCTGTTAGTTACACTTCATCAAAAAAAGCTAATATTAAAACTATTTTATTTCCTGGCGAATATTCAGTAGATAAAAACAACATTTCATCTACATACAAAATTTTTGAAGAAGTTAAAAATTTTTTCGAGATAAAACAAATTTAAGATGGCTGTAGTCCAATTAGAAAATGTTTCGAAGTCATGGGGAGATTTTAAGGCAGTTGATAATTTTAATTTAACTATAGAGGACAAGGAATTTTTAGTTTTATTAGGACCCTCTGGATGTGGAAAAACAACAACTATGAGAATGATTGCTGGGCTAGAAGAGTTGTCTTCGGGGACTATAAGGATTGATGATATTATAGTTAATGAGCTTGAACCGAAAGACAGAGACGTATCTATGGTTTTTCAATCATATGGTTTATACCCAAACATGAGTGTTTATGAAAATATAAGATTCCCTCTTAAAATCAGAAAAATAAAAAAGTCACTCCACGAAAAGCTAGTTATGCGAGCCATAAAAATGGTGGAATTGGAAAAATTTTTAAAAAGAAAACCTGCAGAATTATCTGGTGGACAAAAACAAAGAGTCGCACTTGCTAGAGCTTTAGTAAGAAATCCAAACATATTTTTAATGGATGAACCTTTGTCAAACTTAGATGCAAAATTGAGAGTTTCTACGCGAGCCCAAATAAAACATCTACAAAATAAACTGAAAATTACAACTATTTACGTAACGCACGACCAAGTTGAAGCAATGACATTAGCAGACCGTGTTGTCGTCATGAACAATGGAAAAATACAACAAATTGGATCACCAAAAGAAATATATAATAGACCTTTCAATACATTTGTTGCTTCTTTTATTGGAAGTCCTCCCATGAATTTAATCCCAATTTCTATTAGAAATAAAACATCTATTTCTCAACATCTAAAATTTTCAAAAATTAATATTAAAGATGGAAAATATACACTTGGATTTAGGGCTGAAGATGCTAGCATTGAAAAAACAGGTAATTTCACTGGACCAATTTATTCAATAGAACTGTTAGGGGATAGTACGATAGTTACACTCAAAATTAAAAATAATTTATTACATATAAAAACCTCTAATAACTTTTCCTCAAAAATTGGTGAAATTGTATCAGTAAAAATACCAAATAATTTATGTCATTTTTTTGATTCAAAAACTGGAATTCATTTATAAATAGATTGGAGTAAAATATGAATTTAATAAAGTACACTTTTTTGATAACAAGTTTTTTGTTTTTTTTAATTAAAAATTCTTTTGCTTGCGAAGTTAAAGCAAGAGTAAGTGTTGTTGGAAACGAATTTCCAGCTATACAAACAGTTGGTGCAGGTGTAAAAAAATGTAAAGGTGCCGAAGTTAAAACAAACTTAACAGCAGACCATCAAAAAATTAATGTAGCTGGAATGAGTAGCGAACCAGCGGAATATACATCTGCTATAGTAGCAAACACATCCATTGTTGCACTTTTAAACAACGATTTAATTAGACCCTTAGACGATTTAGTAAAAAAACACGGCTCAAAACTTAAGAAAAATCAACTTATAACAATTAATGGTAAAGTTATGGCAGTCGCTTTCATGGCTAACGCTCAACATTTAGTATACAGAAAAGATATTTTAGAGAAACTTAATATTTCTGTACCTAAAACATATGAAGAAATGTTATCAGCTGCAAAAAAAATACGTACATCTGGTCTTGCGAAAAATCCTGTAGGTGGAGCTTATAAAGCGGGATGGAATTTAGCACAAGAATTTAATAATATGTTTATCGGATATGGTGGAAAACATTTCAAAGGTAATACACCTGAACCAAACGTGAATACTGATGCTGGTAAAAAAGCATTAAATATGATGAAATCTTTATCTGAATATATGAACCCAGACTTTTTAACTCATGATAGTAATGCTACTAATGCAGAATTCAGAGCTGGTAATGTTATCTTGATGAACATGTGGGGAAGTAGAGCTGCCACACTAACTGATGCAGACGGAGTTTCTGATGCGGTTAAAAAAGGTATGGATATAGCTGGTCCAATGACTGTTGGTGGTGGTAATGTTCCAGCATCTACACTTTTTTGGGATGGTTGGACCGTTGCTAAAAAAATAAGTGACGCTGAAGCTGAAGCTACTTTCATTGCCATGATGAATGCAATTGACCCATCCATAATTAAGGATGATAAAGTTAAAAAGCAAGCAGTTTGGCTTTTAGACGGATACACCCCAACAGATTCTGCTAGAGGTGTTTTTGCTGCAGCAAAAATGAATACAACACCTTACCCAATGCTTCCGTATGCTGGTCTAATGCATTCAGCTATAGGTGCAGAAATTGCTGATTTTATGCAAGGTAAAGAAAACGCCAACAAAACTTTGTCTGATATAGAGGATGCATATAGTGCAGCTGCAAAAGAAAAAGGTTTTTTATAAAATAAAATTCAGTGAACTAGAGAGATACGTTCTATCTGGTTTTGAATTATGAAGCACAGAACTTTCTTCTGGTTTATATTGCCAACATTTTTGGCAATGTTGATTTTTATTTTTTTACCAATTATTTCTGTTATTTTACAATCTGTCCATACGTCTCACGAAAATGTACTTATCACTGTTGAAAATTGTGACCCTTTTGGATGCAAAAAAGTTACATCAATTGACCAAAATGCAACAAAAAATTTAAACCAGTCTAAACCCTTGGGTAAATTTGTAGGATTAGATATTTATTTTGATAGAGGACACCTGGCGATTGAAAAATTTAAACTTTTATGGAATAACTCTGAAAATATTTTCTCATTTATAGAATCTTTAAGTAATCTTCCTTTTTATAAAGCTGTTTTTTTTACACTTACTTTTACATTCACAGTCACACCCATAATGCTTTTACTTGGTTTATTGATCGCTTTAGGTGTAAATTCAATAAGTAAAAAATTAAGAGGAATAGTAATTTTTTTTTCTCTATTACCGATGATTGTAACTCCTCTTATTGGTTCAATAATATTATTTTGGATGATTGACTCACGGGGTATAATTGGAAATTTAATTCAATGGTTACTTAATGATCCTAACTTATCTCTTAAAGCTTCCACCTCGTTAACTTGGATTATGTTAATTGTTTATGGTGTATGGCATGCAATTCCATTTTCCTTCATAGTTTTTTATGCAGGACTACAAACTGTTCCAAGGGATCAACTTGAATCTGCAAAGATTGATGGTGCCAATAAGTTCGAAGAAATAATTTATATTATTATCCCTCATTTAATGCCATTAATTACATTTGTTACACTTATGCAATTAATGGATAATTTTCGAGTATTTGAACCTATCGTTGGTTTTAGTGCAGAAGCACATGCAACGTCATTGAGCTGGATTATTTTTAACGACTTAGGTGGTGAAACACGACAGCTCTCAGCTGCAGCTACAAGCTCCATATTGACAATTATCGGCGTAATTATTTTGCTTTCACCAGTTTTACTAAGAACCTGGAAGGATTTTAAGTTGAAAAAATGAAAAAGACTAGTTCAAATAGATTTTCCATACTAATCTACTCATTTATTATTATTTGGGTTTTTTTAGCTTCTTTCCCTTTTTTTTGGACATTTTGGGGTTCCTTTAAAGTAGAACTTGATTTTTTTTCAATCTCTAATTGGTATAATGCAGTGACTGGCAAAAATACTTTTGATACTTACAACTCTCAGTTTACGGGAGCTGGTTATGAAGGGATTTGGGTTCAAGAAGAATTTTGGAGATCTTTTGTGAACTCAGCCATAGTTTGTTTTTTTGTTGTCTTAACTTCTCTTACAATCGGAACATTAGGGGCATATGCTTTATCTAGATCAAATTATAAATATACTTTTTGGCTCTTAATAACAGCTCTAATTTTTAGAGCAATGCCTCCAATTACTCTTGTGGCTGGATACCTACCACCTTTTTTCGAGTGGAATATCTGGGGAATATTACCAACAACTATAATTGTACTAGTATCAATTAATCAACCCTTTACACTTTGGATGTTACACTCTTTTTTTCAAAATATACCAAAAGAACTTGATGAAAGCGCTAAGGTAGATGGATGCTCTCAATTTCAGGCATTTAGACATGTTATTATTCCTGTGATGTGGCCTGGTGTCATAACAACAGGATTATTTAGTTTCTTGTTAGCTTATAATGATTTTGCTGTAACTTCTATGTTATTGTCCGATGAAAATAGAACTATGATCCCAAAAATTGCTGCTTTTTTAGGAACAACTTATACTGAAGGAAATATAATGTTTGCGGTTGCAGCTGTTGTTTCAGCTACTGTTCCACTTTTTATACTTGTAATGTTTTTTCAAAAAAAAATAGTAAGTGGTCTTACACAGGGCGCAGTAAAGGGATAGACAAATTAAAATTGTCAAATGTTAAGTTAAAAACCAATTTAATCAAGATCCAAAGCTTGATGCCAAATTTGGTCTATCGTATTTAATAAATTATCACCACCAGAATATAACATTTTTGAAATCATACTTAATTTGCTAAAAGACCAAAAAAGTCCTGCTTCCAAAAAAATTGGTTTGTTAGTCCGTTCATCAATTCTAAAGTCAAAAAGTGAGTAATGACGTGCACCTAATGCTTTATGAGCTGAAATAGCTGAGAAAATGATTTCATCTTTTAAATTATTTTCTACATTAGCTGGACATACTGATTTTAGAGGGGTACGATTAGCTTGTTGATAAGGTAAACCTAAATTATTTAAATCTAGTTTATCTTCGGTATGTCTTATTGGATAATCTTTGCTTACTAAATATTCAATCATAGCTGGCACATAAAATTCTTTATTTCTTTCAATCACTGCAACTCTTATTTCACGACCAGGTACAAATTCTTCAGCTAAAACTTGATTATAATTTTTTTTAAGAAGTGTAATAATATTTTGAAATTGATGTTTGTTATTGATTAGTACAACACCAGTTGAATTATCTTCTTTGTTAGGTTTGAGGATAAATGGAAATTTTAATCTAGGGATTTGTCCGTTATGGACTAATATTCCATCAGCAACGCTTAATCCTGCTCTTTTAACTATTTTTTTTGTTTTATGTTTATCTGTAGCTAACCCCATTGTATAGCCAGTTGATCCTAACAATCGAAAGTTGAGAAAAGTCTCAAAATAATTTCTATAATCTGTCATCCCTGAATAACAAAATAAGTGTGGTATGATTAAAGAATCAGAAGGAATACATGATATTAAATTTGTTATATGTATTTTTTTACCCCTTGAGTTACTTTTACTTGAAAGATAATAATTTTTATCTGGGTCAATTGTAATAAAAATTTGCTTCCAATTTGGAGGTGCTAAAATATCGTTAGAATAAATAAATGATAAGTCATAAAAAAAATTATTAGTTGGAGATCCCCGTAAATGTACAATATTTCTAAATTTATTTTTCATTGGGATTAAGTATCAGTTTAAAAAATTAATCGTACAATATGCTCTTATAAAACAAATGTTTTTATTTAGAAATAATTATTTTTTAATGATAAAAAGAAAAATTCATTATAAGTATGAATTACAAAAATTGATTGAAGTAGAAATTTATTAACTATAACATTTAACGTAAATGAAAAAATTTAATCTAAAAGAAAGGTTAGTAAGATTTGACGAACTAATACCTTGCAAAACTGCTTTTATTGATGCTCACACACCTGGATCAAACTTAAAGGAAAATTTCACAATTATTGGTGCGGGAGTTTCTGAAAATCCCGATCAACACGTTCATATAAATATACCTCACGGCTTTAATATTGGAGCTGCTGGCCAACCACCCAAATGTAATAATTCACTACACAGCCACAGGACAGCTGAAGTATTCTTTGTTTTATTTGGCAAATGGAGATTTTTTTGGGGAATAAATGGTGATGCTGGTGAAGTTATTCTTGAAAAGGGAGATATATTTAATATTCCTACAGGTATTTTTAGAGGCTTTGAAAATATAGGCGAAACATATGGCATGCTAATGGCTGTATTAGGTGGAAACGATGCAGGTGGTGGAGTGATTTGGGCACCAAAAGTTTTAAATGATGCGAAACAACATGGTCTAATTCTATCTGAAAAAGGTAAGATTTATGATACTAAAATTGGTCAAAATTTGCCTTATAACGAAAAAGAAATGCCCGCGTTAACTGAAAAAGAACTATCTCATTTTCTTGAAGTAGAAGCTAGCGAAATTACCCCATTTTATGTGGCGAGATATTTGGATTTATATTCCTTGTCAAAACGAAACTTTGTTTCAGTCATTGGAGAAAATGGTATTATTTATGATAAACCAGGTTTTGAAGTAAATTTTATATCGGAGCAATGTGTAAATAAAATTAAAAATTTTTCTGATAGAGATACTGTGTTAATGCCTGTTGAAGGCTGTTGGAATATTAAGGCAGATATATTTAACTTAACTTTAAATCCGGGAGATACATTGTCAGTTCCAAAAAATACATATTTTAATCTTAAAACAACTAAACCATATATGTCCTCAATTTATCAAGTTATTCCCACAGATGATCCTGCCGGGTTTACTCACTTACAAAATTCTTAAAAATAATTTTAACAACACATGTTGGTTCATTGCCTAGAAGCAAAAAATTATCTGAACTTCTTTTTAAAAAATGAAACAATAAATCAGCTTAATTTTTTTTAAAATTTAAGTTTATCCATATTACAAACACTATGAAATATGCGTTTAACAGATACCAAATAACTTCAAAAATTGATTTAAATTTATCTAAAAAATTTATGCTTAAGGTATTTAAAAGTAAAGTAAGTGAGATAAAGATTAAACCAATAGCAATGATAGAATTTCTTCTTTTATGACTTTCGTACCTCATAGGATGAATTACTTTAATAGGTATTACCTTTAATATTATTAAAATTACAAGTATGATTAAATTATTCCAAACGTTTAAATCTAAAATCGATAAATAAATAATGATAACATTCCAAATAGAAGGAAATCCTACATACAAATAATTTTCAGTCATTATTTTTAAATAAGAAAACGAAAATAAAGAAATACTTAATATTAGTATTGGCAAAATAATTATAAATTGCTCAGGTACATAGTTGAATTTATAAATAACAATACACGGTATGAATACGTAGTTTATATAATCGACTATGCTGTCTAGCATTATACCATCAACATTTGGACAAAACTTTTTAACATTGAATTTTCTAGCTAAATTTCCATCAATAACGTCTATAAACAATGCAATTACAAGAAATAAAAAAGTTAAGAGTTTATCTTCATTTAATATTGAAATTATTGAAAAAAAGCTCATTAAAATACCAGTTCCAGTCAACAAATGTATCAAATATGCTCTGATTACATTAATATTTAGATTTGAGTATTGTTTCATTATTTCAAAATAGAATTAAATCATTTTGTTTACAAATTAATTTGTCTAGTAATGATAGTTGCTTATAATAATCTTAATGATTGTAAAAAAGAGACTTCAAAACTTAAAGAAATTTAAATTAAATAACCAGTATAATTCATTTTTATCAAGTAATACGTAAGAATATATTCCTAACATAATAGCTTTAATATCACTTAAATTAACTTTTTGTGATACCAACCTGTCAATTTCTTCAAATTTGCCAGCTAAGTAATAAGATGCAACTAAACATTCTGTTATAAAAAATCCATTATCATTTGGTGCTGAATTAAGAGCATTTTTGTCTAAAAATTAATCAAATTTTTAATAAAGTACATTGATATAGCAATTAAAAATATTTGTGTTTTAAACTTTAACAGTAGTTGAAAACTGTCGTTTCATATTGATATAAAAATCTTTTAATTTTATTTGGAGTTAATATGTCTATTAAAGTTTCTGTTGTTGAAAAAAAAGTTACTGAGATTGTAAATCAATATAACTTGGATGAGTATTATATTAATGAAATCTATGGTTCAGTTAAAAGGTTTAATCAGTTAGTTAATGGTGACGAACTTAAAAATGGTGAAACACCGCTTCCGGTTTTTCTTAGCGAAATAAGACCAAACAATATAATAAAAACACCTGAAAAACCTATTAAAGATAATTTAATAATCGAGGCCGGATATATTCAACATTAATAATTATCATTTAATGTTAATACATATGATGGCCACCGTTTATAGAAATAGTTGACCCAGTTACAAATTGTGTGTCTTCCCTTGCTAGGAATGAAACTGCTCTCGCTATCTCAATTGGATGACCTAATCTTCCCACAGGTATTGTGCTTACAATTTTTTCTAAAACATTCTCTGGTACAGAGGCAACCATTTCAGTGTCAACATAACCAGGTGCGACTGTATTAGCTGTTATATTATATCTGGCACCTTCCAACGCTATGGCTTTTGTCATTCCAACAATTCCTGCCTTTGCAGCACAATAATTAATTTGACCATATTGTCCTGCTTGTCCATTTACTGAAGATATATTAATTATTCTTCCAAACTTTCTAACTGTCATTTCTTCCCAACAAGCTTTAGTCATGTTGAAAACAGATCCAAGATTTGTATCAATAACTTCCTGCCAATCACTTGGGGTCATTTTTTTTATAGTTCTGTCTCTTGTAATACCAGCGTTATTTACAAGAATAGAGACAGTCCCATAAGTTTTTATTATTTGTTCAACAGCATCAATGCAAGAGTTATGATTTGATACGTCCCATTTCAAAACTTCTATATTAGTTTCTGTTTTAAAAATGTTTGCTTGATTATCATCTTTTGCATAACCAGCAATAACCTTTGCACCAGCTTGATTAAGAATTTCGCATATACCTTTTCCAATACCTCTAGTACCTCCAGTTACAATAGCAACTTTTCCAACCAGGTAATCTTTATTATTATCAGATGGCAAATTATTCATATTAATCATTTATCAAACCTCAACTTGATACATTCATTAAAGATAAATACTAAAATGGTAAACTAGAGACTTAATGTCTAATTAAACTAAAAAAAAATGATTAAAAATTAATCAAAATATACGTTCTAACAATCATAATTATTATTATCTAGAAACTTTAAAAATTTTGGCTTTATTTCATTTCTCCATGCCTTTCCACTAAAAATTCCATAATGACCAGCATTTTTTTGTAAATGAGAGATTTTTTTATTTTTTGGTAGATTCTTCAATAATTTCACTGCAGCTAGGCATTGTCCAGGTGCTGAAATATCATCATTAGCACCTTCTATTATAAATACAGCAGTATTTTGAATATTTTCTATATCAATTTTTTTATTATCAATTGAAAATTTATTTAGTGCGATTTCTCTGTTTTTAAAAATTCTATCAACTGTGGATAAATAAAACTCTGCTGTCATATCCATAACTGCTAAATATTCATCATAAAAAGTATTGTGTCTATCTACTTCAGATGCTTCACCATTTATTTCTCTTAAAATCTGATCATGGAAAGCTTTTTGATGGGTTTGTGGGTTCATTGATAAAAAAGATAAAATTTGAATTATACCAGGATAGACCATCCTACCAACACCATTATAATTTATACCTACTGACATGGTCATAGTATTTTTTAATTTATCCATCTGTATTTTGTTTCCAAAATCAGTGACTGCTGTTGGATTTGCTTCTGGATCAATAGGTCCTCCTATTAAAGTTAGAGTAGATGGGACATACTTTTTCTCTTTAGCAAGAAAAGCTGTCGCTGCTAATGCTAATGGAGCTGGTTGACATACTGCGATAACATTTAATTTTGGAGCAAGTTTTTTAAAGAAATTTATTAAATATTTTGTAAAATCTTCTATATCAAATTTTCCATGTGAACTAGGAATATCTCTCGCATTTTTCCAGTCGGTAACGTAAACATCACAATCAGGCAAAAGCGATATAACTGTATTTCGAACTAAAGTAGAATAATGACCTGACATTGGAGCAATTATAAGTACTTTTCGTTCTTTATTATTATTATTTTCTTTTTCAAATTTTATAAGATTACAAAAAGGAAAATCCATTATAATTTTTTCATTAACATAATATTCTTTATTTCCAGAAATATATGAAGAAATACCCCAATCTGGTTTTGAAGATATTCTAGATAATGAATGCTCTGTTACCTTTCCCCACGCAGCAAAGGCAGGGGGCAATGGACTTGGAAGCAACCCAAATATAGGATTGTTCCAAAATGTTCTAGTTGAAGACGCAAGCCACTGATAATACTGTTTGTTAATTTCAAAAAGATCATAAGATTGTGTTGGCGATAACATTATTACCCCTTTAAAAAATAAACTAGTTAACTTATTATAACACTATGATTAAAAACTCACAAAGGCAAATAAATTGAAGGATAATAAAAATCAATACGAAAATTTTGATTTTGATGAACTCAAAAAAAATTTAGAAAAAGTTGATGTTCTTACAAAAAGATTAGTATTTATAATAGCATCTAAATCTAAGAAACAACAAATAACTCAACCAAATCAAGATCTTTACTATAAAGCTGCAGCTAAATATTTTTCTGAAATACTTTCAAACCCTTCTAAATTAATAGAAAACCAAGTTAAGTATTACAAATCATCTTTAGAAACGTGGTCAGATGTCCAAAGATATTTTCTCAAGCAAGAAAATAATAATCCAAAAAAAAATGATAAACGCTTTAGAAGTGTTACGTGGGAAGAAAATCCATATTTTAAAATGATAAAGCAACAATATCTTACTTCTTCAGATATAATTCAGGAAACTATTACGGGAATAGACGGTCTTAGTCATCCTGAGCAAAAACAAATTACTTTTTTTACAAAGCAAATGCTGGAGTTTTTTTCTCCCACAAATTTTCTAATGACAAACCCAGACGCACTTCAAGAGGCTATGGAAACTAAGGGTCAGTCGTTAGTGAATGGATTAGAAAATTTAGTTGATGATCTTGAAAAGAATGATGGTGAATTTAATGTCTCACTTACTGATGAAACTGCATTTGAGATAGGGAAAAATATTGCTAATGCCGAAGGATCCGTAATCTATGAAAATAAGTTATATCAATTAATTTACTATAAACCAACTCAAGAAATATCACATCAAATACCAATATTAATAATTCCTCCCTGGATAAATAAATTTTACATTTTAGATCTAAAACCAGAAAATAGTTTTATTAAATTTTTATTGAGCAAGGGTATTCCAGTTTTTTTAATGTCTTGGGTTAATCCTGACAGCAGTCATTCTGAAATAGGTTATGATGATTATCTTAAAGATGGTTTACTGGACGCTATTGAACAAACTAGAAGGTTTTATTCTGTAGATTTAATAAATTCAATCGGTTATTGCATTGGAGGTACACTATTAGCCACAGGATTGAGTTATCTAAATGCAAGAAAATTAGAATATATTAAGTCAGCATCTTTTTTTACTACTCTTACTGATTTTGAAGATCCAGGGGATTTATCAATATTTGTTTCAGATGAGTATTTAAATACAATTAAAGATCAAATTGATGATCTTGGTTTTATGGATGGTGATTTTTTATCCCAAACATTTAGTTTTTTAAGGTCTAATGACCTAATTTATGGTCCTGCAGTAAAGTCATATTTAATGGGTAAAAAGCCTCCACCATTTGACCTGTTATATTGGAATAGTGATTCAACAAATTTACCTGCGAAAATGGCTCTAGAATATTTAGAAAAATTTTATAAAAATAACGATTTCTCAAAAGGTAAGCTAGAAGTTTTAGGTGAAAAAGTTAATTTAGAACAAATTTCGCAACCTATTATAGTTATTGGAACTTTTAATGACCATATAGCTCCATGGAAATCATCTTTTAACGGTTTGAGTAAAACCTCTGGAGAAAAAGTATTTATTCTTGCAGGAAGCGGACATATTGCAGGAATAATTAATCCAGAACATTCTAATAAATACGAGTATTGGATCAATAATGAAAATTATTCAACCCCTGAAAAATGGTTCAATAGTTCTATAAATAAAAATGGTTCTTGGTGGAATGAATGGTATGAATGGAAAAAACAATTTTTAGCAGAGAAAATAATTTCAACTAAAATGATTGGAATTACTGAAATAGAACCTGCTCCAGGACGTTATGTAAAAAAGAAAAATAAATAATTTGCAGTTGCAGCATTTTTCTATTGACAATTTCTGCAATGCGGCATATATATTACTCATGTTAATCAAATTATGGAGCACTTTATGTTTACATTTGACGAATACACAAAAAATTTTGAGAAGTTTTCTACTCAAAACCCTTTTTTGTCTTCACATTCCTTAGATGATATACTTGAATTCAATTCAAAGTTATCAAAAATCGCATTGGAAACAATTAAAAAAAATACAGAGCTTAGCCAAGAATGGTCTAAAGAAACTTTGAATTCACTAGAAACATTTACTAAGACACAGAAAAATCCAAGCGACTATTCAAAAGTAATAAACGATTTTGTTACTCAACAAACACAATCTTCTCCAAAACATATAGCTGAATTTGCTGAAATAGCAAAAAAGGCTCAATTGGATACTATAGATTTATATATGTCTGCTGGAAAAGAAATGAACAAAGAAATGACTAAAACAGCAACAAAAACATCAAATAAAACTGTTGTGACATCTTCAGAATAATTTATCATAGAAACTAGTAAAGGATATAATATTCTTTACTAGTTTCTAACTTTCAATTTATGAGGCAATAAATTTTGTCTGAAGAACAAATATTGATAACCCGATATTCCAGCAGACGTTTATATAATACCAATTCAAGTGAATATGTTACACTTGAGGAAATATCAACACTTATTAAAAGTGGTAAAAATATAAAAATAATTGATAAGCAAACTGGTGAAGATTTAACTAAACAATATCTTCTTCAAATAATCTCTGATATTGAAAACAAAGATGGTAACATTCTTCCAGAGAATATGTTGACTGAGATAATTAAAAGTTATAGCAATGCAACAGAAAAAATCATGCCAGACATGGTGGCTAAAACATTTGAGTTCTACCAAAACCAACAAAGTGAATTTTTAAAACATCTCAACACTAAAAGTGTCAATCCATTCACGGACAAATCCAGTTCAGAATTAATGCAAGATTGGCAGTCAAAACAATTTGAATTGATGAAAGATTTTCTAAATCCCTGGGATAAAAAAGAAAATACAGAAAATCCCTCTAATGAAAAATCGTCACTGAGTGACAAAGACGAAATTGAAATTTTAAAAAAACAAATGTCTGAACTTAAAGAAGAGTTAAATAAGAAAAAGTAAATCTTTTATTCAAAACCATATTTTTTCAAATTATTAGTAATGTATGGATAGGTGTTTAGATGTTGATTTTGCTTGGTAAATGCAAATTTTATTTTAGATAAATGATTTTCTTTTAAAAACTTTTTAACAAAATCTAAATGCTTTTTAGCAATATCAAATTTTTTCAAAGAATCATAAGCTAAACCTAAATGTAAATTCCACCAAACATAAGAAGTACATATTTTAAAGCAAAAGCGAGGTTTTTGAAATATCGTAATAAAAGCAAATAACATAAATTAATTGTAGGCTGAGTTGTAGACTAAATTAATATCATTCTATAATATCTCATTAAATCAGATGGTTACAATGAAATAACGAGGAGGTTATCTCCTCCAAATTATTTGACTTTAAATAACATAACGGCAAATAGGTTTTCTTTATCTGTCCATGTCGAAATTTTCTCAAAACCAGAAGAGGCAGCCAAATCTACAAATTCATGGATGTGATATTTATATGAATTTTCTGTATGAATTGTTTCACCAGCTGTAAAAAAAAATCTTTCTTTACCAATATTAACTACTTGATCAACACAACTTTCAAGATGCATTTCTATTCTACCTTCTAAAGTGTTAAAGCGTACAATATGACGAAATAAATTTTGATTAAAATCAGCACCTAGTTCTTGATTAATTCTCGAGAGAAGATTTTTATTAAAAGAATCTGTAATACCTTTATTGTCATCATACGCTCTAAGCAGGCGTTCATAATCTTTTTTTAAATCAACACCTATTAACAATTTTCCGTTTATACCAACAGTTTTGCAAATTGATTGTAAGAATGTTTTAGCACTAATTGGCTCAAAATTTCCAATAGTTGAACCTGGGAAAAATGCAATTTTTGACTTTGTCTGTCTTTTAGATTTCGGTATTTTCAGTGATGAAGTGAAATCAGTAGCGACTGTTAAAACCTCAAGCTTGGGGTAGGCCTCACGTATAGTATATGCTCCTTTTTGCAATTGTTCTTCCGAAATATCAATTGCACAAAGTGAAACTGGATCAATTAATTTGTCTAGTAGTATACGTATTTTCTCAAGAGATCCAGAACCGTATTCAATAAGCGTTACATTCGAGCCAAGATATTTTGCTATTTCAGTCGCATTATTTTTAAGAATACCTACTTCTGTTCTTGTTGGATAATAATCCTCAAGTTTACAAATTTTTTCGAATAAACGAGCACCCTCATTATTATAAAGATATTTTGATGATATATGTTTAGGTATTGAACTTAATCCTGAAATAACATCATTAAAAAATTTGTCTTTATTACAATTATCATTAGCATGAAGACTATAATTAGTAGCAGATTTGTCCTTGGCCAAACGTATTCCTGAAAATTGCCAACGCGCACTTGGAGGAAAGAAGTTACGGTATGAAGCCCTGATGTGATCTGAAGAAGAGGCGCATGAACCACCGCGTAAAACCATTTGGCCAGACATAAATTTTCCGTTATATTCTCCTATTGCACCATCCGCGATCTGATAGCCTGGATAAGCAGCAAATGAGCTTTGTGTCCATTCCCACACATCTCCATAAATTTGTGTAACTCCATCTTTTGTTGAAGGTTGTGGTGCAAATATATTAGAGTCAGCAAAATTACCCTCAATATCAAATGATTTAGCAATTATTTCCCACTCAGACTCTCGAGGCAACCTAGCATTAGACCATCGAGCGAATGCATCAGCTTCATAATAACTAACATGACAAACCGGAGCGTTCAAATTTATTGGTATTATACCACTCATTGTATAATAAGACCAAGTACCATCACCATTTTTATACCAATACATTGGAGATTCCCAATGTTCCTTTTGGCATAAAGTCCATCCGTCAGATAACCAAAACTCTGCCTTCTTGTAACCCCCATCCTCAATAAAGTTTATATATTCACGATTTGATACAGGATTTTTTGCTAAACAAAATGGTTCTAGCCAAATTTTATGTCTGGGACCTTCGGCATCAAAAATAAACTTTTCTCCAGAATATCCAATTTCGACAAGCCCCCCTGGATGATCTAACCAGTTTGGTTTACTTACACTTAATCCTTTTACTGGAATAGGATCTCTATATTTAGGATACAATGGATTTCTTGAAAAAGCATGTTTTATGTCTGTTATTAAAAGTTCTTGATGTTGTTGTTCGTGATGAATGCCAAGTTCTATCAATCGTAAAACATCAGATTTTGGTTTCATTTGAAAGTATTCTTTCATTTTATTATCAATATAATTTCTATATTCGTATACCTCAGCTGATGAAGGACGGGTTATCATACCTCTTTCAGGTCTAGCGTGACGATCCCCTATTTTATTATAATAAGAATTAAATAAGAAATTATAGTTAGGATGAAACTCTTGGTAATTTCTAACAAATTTTTTAAGGATAAACGTTTCAAAAAACCAAGTTGTATGAGCTAAATGCCATTTAGTTGGACTTGCATCAGGCATTGATTGGATGCACTGATCTGCTTCACTAAGTGGTTCTGATAAACTTTGTGTTTTATTACGAACTTTATTGTAAAGAGTTGCTATATTCTCATTTATATTTTTGTGATAGGTATATGAAGTTGATTTTAAAATGATAAATCTCTGTAATTCTTTTTAAATAATACTTATTTTGAAATTGTTTGCAATTGATAATTTAAAATCTTTTTAACTAATTTATCATCCGCCAAGTTGAATAATATAATTATTGAAAATTACTTAATTATAAAAACATCATGTTGTTTAGTTCATAGACTGTTTTGTAGACTGAATAATTATTATTATATAAAATCTAATTAAATCAGATGATAAAAATGAAATAACGAGGAGGTTATATCCTTTTTATTGTTTTAGATAGTACGCTAATGCCCAAAAGTTAGTCATTAAAAGCCAAATCTTGTTAAACTAGTTTAAGACTTTGTTGATCTCCTAAAATTACTTTACATGTTAAGTATATCAAAATATATTAAAGTAGAATAAAAGAATTAATCTTATAAATGTTTGAAATTTTAGGTATTACAGCGTCTTTTTTTGCTATTATTGCATTGGGAGCTATTACTAAATACATAGGATTATTTGATGAAAAAAGTAGTCAAATATTTTCTAATTTTGCATTTTATGTAGCGTTACCTCCAATGATAATAACTTCTATTATAGCAAATCCAATTAAGGGTCTTATAAACTTTGATTATATTGTTAGATTTGAAATTGCTACATTGATTATATTTATATTATCTTATACGGTTGCAAAATTTCTATTTAAGCTAAAAAGTAATGAAAATTCAGTATTTGCTCTAAATGCAACTTACTCAAATTATGGTTATATTGGTCTTCCTTTAGTCTTATTACTTTTTGGACAAAAAGCAATTGTTCCTGCTGCAATAATTTTAGTTTTTGACATAGCTTTTGTCTTAGCTTTAGTTGCTGTTTTCTCAACTAATTTTAATAACACTTCAGGATTTTTAAATTTTATAAATGCATTGAAATCAATAATAAAAAATCCAGTAATTATTTCTTGTGTAATAGGTTTATTATTATCATTTCATGAAATTAATTTAGGAAAGATTCCTGAAAAGACATTAAACATTTTGTCCGGAGCAGCTGTCCCAACGGCTTTATTTGCCATAGGGATTATAATAGTTAGTAAAAGTGTAGAAAAAGCATATTCAGAATTAATATTTATAAGTTTTATAAAGTTAATTATGCACCCTTTATTAGTGATTTTATTATTTGTTTTTTGGTCATCAGATAGTCTTGAGATGCTTGATATAATGTGGTTGCAAGTAGCAGTCATTTTTTCCTGTTTGCCTGTCGCTGCAACCGTATTTCCAGTTTCTCAATATTATAAAGCATATGTTTTAAAAACTTCATCTGCTATTATTGTTACTACCATAATCAGTATTTTAACAATTCCAATAGTATTGCTTTTAGTAATTGATAAAAATATTTATAATTTTCTTCAACTTCTATTCTCTTAATTACACCTCAGTGCTTTTTGGATATAAAATATAGAATTTAGATTGTAGACTAAAGTGTAGACTAAAATATTATTATTATATAGAATCTAATCAAACAAGATGATTAAGATGAAATAATGATGAGGTTCCCTTTAATAAATTAGAATTATTTTAAAACCAACAAAAATTTATCTTCAATTACTTTAGGTAAAAAATATGCAAAAAATTATATACGATACTTGGAATATTGTTATGAATCATAACAAAAATCCTCTTAAAAATATTCCAGATACTAATGTAAGACATATGATAATGCAGGTCTTAGCATGGATGTGGTGTATTGTATTTTCTATGTATTTTTCAAGCATGTGGATTTTTGGGATTACAACAATTGCACATCTGATTTTATTAAGTGCAGTTGCAGTTACTGTAATAACTTTTGAAACAGCAAAAAGAAAACCAAAATTTTTTGGTAGATACTATACACCTAGTAGAAGTCGAGCAATATACGTTGATGGAAAAAGAATAGAATTAGATCCTAATGATAAGGGTGGAGAGCACGAATAATTTAAAAATTTTATATTTGATGTCATTGAATCTCCTTATTAGTTTCTTTTAAAAACAAATATACTCCTCCAATCATAATTAATAATGAACCAGAAAGACTAAAAAAATCAGGAAACTCTCTAAAGATTAAATAATCATACAACAAAACAAAAATTAGAGTGCTATAAAAAAAAAGGTATAACAAAGTTCAACTGATTACTCCTAAGAGCCTTTAAAAAACAGATTTGTGCACATATCATAAGAAATCTTATAAGCATGCAAAATAGTAATTGTTAGAAAGTTGGTGTTTGCCAGAAAAAAAACTATTAATGATGATAAAATTAGTCCAATGAAATTATTTATTAATAAAATTTGTGTATTCTTTTCGTATTTAGTTAAAAGTTTTATAAAAATCGCCTCTAATCCCAAACAAATTGCTCCAAAAATTGAGACTAATGCTATTGGTTCAACGTATAGATTAGAAAATTCAGGCCTAATTAAAATTAAAGCACCTGCAAATGTAATTATCATTGCAATCCACCTATATGAAAAATATTTTTCTTTTTATATTATTATTGAAAATATCATTGCAAAGACTGGATTTGAAAAGTTAAGAGCAACTGCATCATTCACCGGAATAAGACTTGATGAACCAAATAATATTGTTGCACCTATCCATCCCAACGATGTCCTTGCGAGATGTAGTTTAGGATTTGGTGACTCAATTTTAATTTTATTAAAAAAAGTGAATATTAATACAGAAACAAATCCATATAAAAATCTTGATTGGCTTATTTGGAATGGTCTCAATGATTCTCCAAAATAATCTTTTCCTAATATTTTAGCAACAACTGCAGTTCCCCCAATAAATGCAGAGGCTTCCAACATATAAAAAATACCAAATATAATTTTATTATTTACACTTTTATTTTCACTAACTTCGTTACCTAAACAAATTTAATTAGACCAATTTAATTTTCTGATTTATTCTTTTTTTATATTTAATTAATTTTTATATGACTTTTATTATTTTAAAATGAAAATAGAACCATTTAATATATCTTATCCCAAGATAAGAATATTGGAAATCAAAGAAAAAGTTAAAATGTTTCCATGGCATGAAATGCCAAAAGAAGGCGGATGGTCTTTTGGAACAAATATAGATTACATGAAGCATTTAGCTGATTATTGGACTAAGAAATATGACTGGGAATCTCAAGAGGTCAGATTAAATCAACAGCCTAATTATATAACAAAAGTAGATGATATTGATATTCATTTCATTTATAAAAAATCTTCTTCCCCGAAGGCTATTCCGTTAATTTTAATTCATGGATGGCCTGGCTCAATAGTTGAGTTTTTGGATATTATTGAACAACTTAGTGAACCAGAAAAATACGGGAATAAAGACGAAATTTGTTTTGATGTTATTGCTCCTTCTATTCCTGGTTTTGCATTTTCTGGTAAACCAGATAATCCGATTGGACCAAGAAAAATTGCTGAGATTTTTAATAAACTTATGACGGAAAATCTTGGTTATGAAAGATATGTTGCTCAAGGAGGTGATTGGGGTAGTGCAATCTCTACATGGCTTGGTTTTGATCACTCAAAAAATTGTAAAGGTATTCATATTAACATGCTTCCAGCAAGACATATCGATGGGCCAAAAACCGAGGAAGAAAAAAATTGGGATAAGCAATTCAATATAGATTATATTTCTCAAAGTGGATATTTTGCTATACAAAGCACAAAACCTCAAACACTTAGTTACGCCATGATGGAGAGCCCTGTAGGTGTGGCTGCTTGGATTATAGAAAAATTTTACCATTGGTCTGATTTAAAAGATGGAAGTATAGATTTGACCTATCAAAAAGACGATTTATTGACCAATATTATGATCTACATCTTAACTAAATCATTCAATACATCATCTTGGATTTATTACGGCAGGGTCAAAGAAGGAGGACGTATACTATCTAATGAAGGAAGAAGGGTAGAGGTTCCAACTGGATGTGCTGTTTATCCAAAAGAGTTTTTAAGATGGCCTCCTAAATCGTATGTAGAAAGGCTTTTTAATCTAGTGCATTGGACTGAAATGGAGAAAGGTGGTCATTTTGCAGCTTTGGAGCAGCCGTCTTCTTTAATAAAAGACATTCAAGATTTTTACAAAAAAATCGCAATATAAAATTAATTTATCAATTGAATTTTATTTATTCATAAATAATATTGTAGCTTAATACATGGTGTTGGAGATATTTATGTTTTGTATTGTATGTAGTGTTAGATATTCAAATTCAAAATTAATGCACGTAGGTCATCAATATATGGCCGATAATTTTGACCCCAAAACATTAAATGGACTTTTAGAATTTAAAACTTTTCATTTAACACCTGATAAGGGATTAGGCATTTTTACTTTTGATAACCAATAAAACTTAAAAAAGCATTTATCTGACATAAAAAACTTCAACAAAGATTACGAAGATAGATTTTCTTGCAAAGTCACTGTAGACACAGGAATTATTAATCCTGATTTATACTATAAAGCCTAGTATAACATTCAAATTATTATCAAGTTAACTCGTAATGATTATAAATATAGCATTTATTTCTATTTTTAAATTAGAGATTTGCATACTTCTTCATAATAAGATGTAATTATTTATTTTACAGGAGATATACTATGGAAATATTTTTTATAGCAAAATTTACTTGTTCTTATAACGAGTGGAAGTCAGTTTATGATGGTGATTTAGAATTAAGAAAACAGTTTATGAAAGATGATTTGGTAGGAAAAGTAAACGAAAATACAGCTATGATTAAAGCAACCATTACTGATCCTGAAAAAATGGAAAAAGTAATGTCAGAAAGAATTCCAGAAATTGCACCAAAACTCGGGCTAGAACACGAAATTTATACCCTCACAAAAATGAATAATGAATAATCATGAAAGCTAAATAATATGTTAAGTAAAAATGTAAAGCTTATTAAACCAGGTAAGACTTATGTTGGTTTACAAGGTGTTTCATATAATGCCGGTGTTTCAAGGAATACAGCTGGTTCAGAAAAAGTGTGTATGAATATCCTTCCAATGCCAGCAGGTGTTCATTCAATACCACATATTCATAAAGAAATCGAAACTATTGCGTATATGCTTGAAGGAGAATGCACACTATTTCATGGTGAAAAATTAGAAAAACAAACTTTAGTAAAACAAGGGGAACAAATATTTATTCCTGAGAATGTACCACACGCTCCTTTTAATCAAAGTGATAAAGAATGCATATGGGTAGTTGTTCATTCATCGGGAGATGATCAAGATGAATTAATCTCAATGCCAGATTTGGTTAAGGAACTTGATAAATTTAAATAATTCATAGGAGAAATAAAATGATTAGCAATTCAGTATATATGATTGGGGATGTGGATATACATGATGTAGAAGAATACAAAAAATACATGGAAAAAGTAAAACCAATGATTGAAAGTTACGGTGGAGAATACCTTATTCGTGGTGGAGAAATAGAGGCTTTGGAAACTAAGCTTTGGACACCTACAAGAATTGTCTTAGTAAAATTTCCAAACAAAAAGACTGCTATGGATTGGTATAATAGTGAGGAATATAAGCCTTATAAAAAAATAAGATTTAATACTTCTACGTCGAATATTCTTATTGTTGAAGGTATTAAGTAAAAATTAAAAGATGTTAGTATTCATACATAAAATTTAATAAACAATTTGTAGACTAAATTGTAGACTGTAAAATAACAATTTTGTAATAAATAACATAATCAGATGTTTAAAATGAAATAACTAAGATGTTCCCTCCGCCATAAATCACCTTATTTTAAATTTCTTTTTTTCCTTAGATTTAGAAAAAGAGCTAGACACAACATTAATTGAATCTTTAAGAGCTTTTATTATCTTCTCAACGTCTTTAGCATTATAGTCATAATTCCTAGGATTTGATAATCCAATCAAGTTTTCAATTGCCATAACTGCTTTTTCAGTTCTTAGCTCAGCTAACCTAATAAATTTTTGACGTTTA
>CACNGC010000014.1 GCA_902619805.1 uncultured SAR116 cluster alpha proteobacterium
CTAAAGTTGAAAAGACAGAAACGCCTATACCAATCCACCACACTAGAGTGTAATTGCCTGTAGCATCATAAAGCTTTCCGCCCATCCAAACACCAAGAAAACTTCCTAATTGATGGGATAAAAAAACAATTCCATATAAAGTCCCCATATAACGTAATCCATAAACATGGGCTATCAATCCACTAGTTAGAGGTACTGTAGCTAACCATAAAGATCCCATAAATAAAGAAAAAAGAATTACTGATAATGGTGTTATTGGAAGTATAATGAAAATTAAACCAATTAATGCTCTGAGAGCATAGACAATAGCTAACAAATATTTTTTTGGATATCTCTGTCCTAACCAACCTGCATATATTGTTCCGAAGATATTACTAAATGCAATTAATGCTATCGCAAAAGCTCCTAAACTTGAGGTTGTAGAAACCCCAAAACTATGTAAAAAACTTGAAGGATTAATATTGCTACACATTTCAGTGACCATAGCAGGAAAGTGAGCTGTTAAAAATGCTAGCTGATAACCACAGGCAAAGAAACCAAAAAAGATCATAGAAAAGTTAGGATCTTTGAAAGCATTACCTAATACCTTTTTTAAGCTTATTTCTATTTCTTTTTTTGAAGATAGAGGTGGAGATTTCAAAAAAGGAACTACAAATACAATAAAAATTATAGACATTGAAAAAATTATAAAAACTTGTTGCCAACTATATAAATTTAAAAGAGCTTGAGCGATTGGTGCTCCTATCATTTGACCAACTGAACCAGCAGCAGTAACTATTCCTAAGGCCATTGATCTATTTTTCTCACTCGAGGCTCTCCCAACAACGGCTAATATCATTCCTATTCCAGTACCAGCTATTCCAAAACCAATAATTAGCTCTAAGAATTGATGTGTTAGTGGATTTTGTGCGACTGTTGATAATAGTAAGCCAATTACATAACAAAAGGCTCCAACTAATATCATTTTTCTATCACCAAATTTTTCGCCCAAAGCTCCAAAAATTGGAGCGCCTATACCCCAGCCGAGGTTTTGAATTGCAATAGCCAAAGAAAATTCTACCCTTAACCATTGAAATTCTTGTTCAATTGGTATCTGAAAGACCCCAAAACTACCTCTTATTCCAAAAGTAATAATTATTATTATAGAGCCAGCTATCAATACTGGAGTTATTAAAGAACTGTTATGACTTTTCATAAATTAACTTGTTGAACAATTCTATACTAATGTCAAACCTTTGTTTTTGACTATCTTCAAACTTTCTTCCCATAAAAGATCGGCATCATTTTGACTTTGCGCAAATATTGAAGGTTCATCTATTTTACTTTGATAGAAATATTTTCCAGTAATATTTTTAACACTATCATCAGTAGATAAATAAATAATTGTTTTAGCACCTTCTTCTACTGATATTGCAAAAAAATTCATTAGAAACTTTATAGCTAAACTGGCAATACCGTTATTGTTTTTTCCAAATTGGGTTTTAACAAAACCAGGATGAAGACAATTAACAGTTATTTTATTTTTTTTTGTTAATGCACTCAATTTTTTTGTAAATAAAATATTACATAATTTTGATTTTTTATAAGCTATCCAGCCGTTATAATTTGTTGTCATTTCTAAATTATTAAAATCGATTTTCACACCTCTATGTGCACCGCTAGCAACATTAACTATTCTTCCTCCGTTTTTTATAACTTTATATTTTAATAATATATTTGTAAGAATGAAATATGACAGATGATTAAGTGCAAATGTTTTTTCTATTTTGTCCACACACTCTTTTCTTGAAAAAAACAATGCACCAGCATTATTAATAAGAATATCAATTTTAAATTTTTTTAATTTGTCTGCTAACAATTTAATTTCTGAAATTGATGAAAGATCACATTGTATAAAACTAATATTTTTGTTTGATGTCTCTTTTATTAAATTTCTGACTGATGTTTCACCTCTTTGTTTATTTCTACCTATTAAAATTATTTTGTTTTTAATCTCTTTACCTAAAACCTGAGCTGCTCTATAACCAAGCCCACTTGTACCACCCGTAAGAACTATATTCATTTATCTGAGCCTTTTTTTATATTTTCTTTCAATTTATATAAATTTTCTATTGGATTATATTCATTCAATATTGCCGATATTACTGCTACACCAGAAACTCCTAGTTTAAACATATCACAAACATCATCTATTGAAATACCACCTATTGCAACAACTGGAAGTTCTGTCTTATTAATGATTTCTCTTAATGTATTAGAACCCATTGGCAAAGATGCGTTATTTTTTGAACCGGTGGGAAATATTGGTCCAACACCAAGATAATTTACACAATTAGGTATATTATCTAATTGATTTTTATTTGTAATAGATAATCCAATTTCAATATTTTGATCTATCATTTTTTTTGCTTCATTTGGTTTCATATCAGACTGTCCAAGATGAAGTATATCAATTAAACCTTTGCACTTAGAAGCAACATTTACATTATCATTAATACAAAGCTTCATTTTAGTATAAGATGTTGCTGAACTAAGACCTTTTATAAGATCTATGATCTCGTTATCATTCATTGATTTAGCTCTCAATTGAAAAACATCAAGACCATTTTCTGCTAGCTCACTAACTATTCTAACAAGTGCTTTATTTGGATTTTCACTTTTGTATATATGATTAGGAAGTAAATTTTCAGGACCTGCAATAAAATAAGATTGAAGATTAGACATTTTTAATTTTTACATTACTTATGATTTCGTCTGTAGAAATATTATATAATTTGTCTATTAGATTCATTCTTAAACTTCCTGGTCCTTGAGAAATTTTACACGCCATTTCTCCTGCTAAACCATAAACACCAATTATTGAAGCGGTTGAACGAACTTTATTTTCACCAACTGCTATAGCCGCCCCAATTAAACAAGTTAATGCACAACCAGTTGCCGTAACTTTGGTCATCATCTCATGACCACCCTCAATAGCATAGGTAACATTACCATCAGTTACATAATCAATTGCTCCAGTAACTGCTACTATAATTTTATTTTTTTTAGCTATAGAAATTGCAGCATCTAGCGCATCATTAGAGGTTGAAGTAGAGTCCACTCCTTTACCTCCACCAGATAGTCCTGCTACAGCCATAATTTCTGATCCATTCCCCCTTAGTATTGTTGGTTTAAATTTAATAAGTTGCTCAACATTTTTGTTTCTAAAGCCACTAGCACCAGCGCCAACCGGATCTAAAACCCAAGGAATATTATTTTCGTTTGCGTGCTTCGCTGCTTCCAATGCACATTCTTGCCAGTATGGATCAAAGGTACCTATATTGATTGTTAACGCACCGTTGATCGCTTTACAAATTTGACTAAAATCTTTTGCTTCTTCTTTAGCATGTGCCATTGCAGGAGACGCTCCAATTGAAAGTAAAGCATTAGCGGCAATATCCATAGAGACAAAATTTGAAAAATTCCATACTAATGGACCTTTATCCCTTATATTCGTTAAAAGTTCTGAAGCAATTTTGGATAATTCATTGGACATATTATTTCCTTATTTTAAAAATTATTATTTTACATTTTTACAGGGAATATGTTTTAAATTTTAAATTTAAATTAGCAACTCCCTCCGCTGGTCTTAACCAGATCAGGTTTTAAGGGTTTATCTCTCAGCAAAAAATTTTGCACCCCTGGCAATGTTAGTTTAACATAATTATAAACTATATAAATTATTAAATTGTTTTATTTTAATTTTTCTATGAATTTTAATGCATTAAGATAATTTAAGGAAATAGTAAAATCATTTTAAATTCTGCATGAGGGTTATTGTGGAAAGAAAATTATTTGCAGTTGTTGCAGCAGACATGGTAGGATTTTCAAGGTTAATTGAAGATGATGAAATTAATTTACTCTCAAGACAAAAAAATCAATTAAACATAATTATTAAACCAGAAATAGAAAATTATAATGGTGAAATAATCAAAACAACTGGAGATGGGTTTTTAGCTACCTTCCCAAGTGCACTAGATGCTGTACAAAGTAGTATATCTATACAAAATGGGATTTATGAAAATGAATTAGAAAAACCAAATGATAAAAAAATAAGATACAGAATTGGTATCCACGTTGGTGACGTGGTCTTAGATGATGGAGATATTTTTGGAAATACTGTAAATATTGCAAGTAGATTAGAGTCAATAGCTGATGCTGGAAACATCTGTATTACATATGATGTTTACCAAAGTATAAAAAATTTAAAATCCTTAGCTGTTGAAAATATTGGTGAGCAGTTATTAAAAAATATTTCTCAAAAAGTTCAAGTATTAAAAATAAATACTGATAAATACGATTTAAACAAAAATGAGAAAAATCTTTTGTTAACAGAGGCCAATCAGGAAACAAGATTTTGTAGTTCATCAGATGGAACCATTATTGCTTATGCAAGTATTGGAAATGGACCGCCATTATTAAAAGCACCAAATTTTATGAGTAGTTTAGAACATGATTGGAGAAGTCCAGTTTGGACCCACATTTATAGGCATTTAGCAAAAGAGCATACGCTTTACAGGTTTGATCAAAGAGGTAATGGTGTTTCAGACCTTAATCCTGAAAATATAAATTTTGATTGTTTTGTAGATGATATGCAAGCAGTAGTGGATGCAGCTAATATTGATAAATTTCCAATTTTTGGTGTATCACAAGGATGTGCAGTTTCAATAGCCTATGCATATAAAAATCCAGAAAAGGTTACTCACTTAATATTGTCAGGGGGATTTGCAAGAGGAAGGGCCAAAAGAGGAACGCTTGATTTTGATCAAAAATTAGAGTTAGAAAAAAACATGATATTAAATGGATGGGAAAATGAAAATCCTGCATTTAGACAATTTTTCACATCTACTATGATACCAGATGGTACTAAAGAGCAAATGGATTCATTGAATAATGTAATGAAAATTTCAACATCCGCGAAAAATGCAGTAAGAATTCAATCAGCTAACGACCAAATAGACGTTTCTGACTTGTTACCATTATTAGATATACCTACTTTAATTTTTCATAATATAGATGATGAAAGAGTTCCAATTTCAGAAAGTAAATTTATGGCTGCAAATATAAAAAATTCTAGATTTGTGCCATTAAAAGGAAATAATCATGTTATTCTTGAAGGTGATGAAGGTTGGCCTATATTTCAAGAAGAATTGAAAAAATTCCTTAAACAATAAACTTAATTTTTTTATATTATAGGAATAAAAATGGACTTTAATTTAACAGAAGAACAAATAACATTTCAAAACTCCGTTAGAAGTCTTGCAGAAAAATATTTGAAGGAGAATAATCTTAAACGCGCCCACGATCCTTTATTTCCAAAAGATATTGCAAAGTTATTTTCTAAAAATGGTTTGATGGGAATAACACTTCCAGAGAAAGATGGAGGGCAGGGGGGTAAGTTAATGGATGCTGTTCTTGCAATAGAACAAGTTGCATTAATTTGTCCAAGAAGCGCTGATGTAATACAAGCAGGAAGCTTTGGTCCTATAAGAACATTCGCAGAGTATGCATCTAATTACCAAAAAGAAAAATATTTAAAAAAATTATTAAATGGAGATATGGTGATTGGTTTAGGTATGACTGAGCCTAATGCTGGTTCAGCAGTGACTGACTTAACAACAAAAGCTACTCAAGATGGCAAAGGGTTTAGAATTTCTGGTAGCAAAGTATTTACTAGCAATTCTCCAGATGCTGACATTTTTTTAATTTATGTAAGATATCATGAAGGAATAAATGGAATAGGGTCAGTAATAATGGATACATCAATGCCAGGTTTTTCCAAAGGCAAATCATCAAAATATACCAATGGTGAAGAATGGTGTGCGTTATATTTTGATAATGTTTATATTCCTGAAGAAAATGTTTTATTAGGACCTGGTGGATTTAAAAAACAAATTTCAGGATTTAATGCAGAAAGAATCGGAAACTCTGCTAGATCACTTGCCCTTGGCGAGTTTGCTTTTAATCTTGCTAAAGAATATGCTTTAACAAGAGAGCAATTCGGAAAGAAAATTTGTGAATTCCAAGGCATTCAATGGAAGTTTTCAGATATGAAAATTCAAATTGAAGCTGGCAGATTACTATTGTACAGAGCTGCGATAAACGCAGATAGAGGTTTTCCTTCTTCAAAAGAAACATCAATTGCTAAAGCATTTTGTAATAAAGCAGGATTTGAAATAAGTAATGAGGCAATGCAGGTTATGGGTGGTACTGGATATTCACAAGAGTCATTGGTTGAATATTGCTTTAGAAAATCTAGAGGATGGCAAATTGCTGGTGGATCAACTGAAATGATGAAAAATAGAATAGCTGAAGATATCTTTGAAAGGAGATTTTCACAAAGGCCAAATAAATGATCTTTTAATTATGATAGATGTTTCTTTATCCAAATCTTTTTTAAACCCAAAATCAGTTGCAATAATAGGCGCTTCTGCTGACCCAAAAAAAACTAGTTCACGAGCACAAAGGTTTCTAGTATCGCATGGTTATAAAGGAAAAATATTTCCTGTAAATCCAAACAGGGAAGAAATTTTTGGATTAAAATGTTATCCAAATTTAAAATCAATTAATGAACATATTGATCATATTTTTGTTGCTGTTAATGGCAATAAAATTATTGAAGCAATTAAAGATGCTATATCAAAAAAAGTTAGATGCGCTACAATTCTATCTGGAGGTTTCAGTGAAACTGGATCTGAAGGTAATGATTTAGAAAAACATGTTTTTAAAATAGCAAAAAAAGGTGATTTAAGAATATTGGGGCCAAATAGTATTGGTCTTATAAATATCTCAGATAATGTCATTTTAAGTGCAAATGCTATGCTTGAATTACAAGATTTAAAGAAAGGAAGTCTTGGTGTAATTTCCCATAGCGGGAGTCTTATTGGAGCCTTATTGGCTCATGGCCACTCTAGAGGTATAGGGTTTTCTAAGTTGGTTTCTGTTGGAAATGAGTCGGATCTCTCTGTTGGAGAAATTGGTAAAATGCTAGTTAATGATCCAAATACTGAAACTATAATATTATTTCTAGAAACTTTAAGAAACAGTAATGAAGTAGCAGAGATGTCAAGAATGGCACATGCCGCTGGAAAACAAATTATCTGTTACAAACTTGGAAAGTCTGAATTAGGTAAAGAATTAGCCAAATCACATACAGGAGCAATTGCAGGAAATGATGATGCGTTCAATGCATTCATAAATTATTATGGTATTGCTAGAGTAGAAATTTTTGAAACATTACTTGAAATTCCTAATTTATTTAAAAATAAAAAAAGATCTGAAACTAAACGAGTAGGTATAGTTGCCACAACTGGGGGTGGTGGTGCTATGGTTGTAGAAAGCTTGTCAGGAAGTGATATTGAAATAGTAGACCCTGGTCTATCAATAAAGAAAATTATGCAAGAAAATAATATTGCATTTAACAATAATAAATTAGTTGATTTAACTATTGCTGGAACAAATCCAGAAATTGTTAACGAAGTAATTAGTCAGATGATGCAAAATAAAAATTGCGATTTAGTTGTGATGGTAGTTGGTTCATCTGCTAAATTTAGACCAGAGCAAGCAATTGACCCTCTACTAAAATGGGCAAATCATACAAAGCCATTAGCAGTGTATGTTGCCCCTGAAGCTCCAGAAGCACTAACTTTACTACATAAAAATAATATTGCTTGTTTTAGGACGCCCGAGTCTTGTGCGGAGAGTGTAAAGACCTTTTTAAATACTAGAAATCCAGTCAAACAAAAACTTTTTAAAAATAACCTTAGTAACATTTCAAAAAAACTAAAGAAAAACATATCCAAGAATTTATCTGAAGAAGAAGCATTAGAAATTTTTAACGATATTGGAATTCAAATTGTAGATTACAAAGTAAGTTTTAACAAAAAACAAGCACTAGAACATAGTTCCCAAATAGGTTTTCCTTTAGCAATGAAAGTTTTGTCAAATCAGATACTTCATAAAACAGAAACTGGAGGTGTTGAATTAAATATCAAAAATTTAGAAGAGCTGAAAACTAGTTTTCAAAAGTTATCAAATGTATTTCAGAAATTAAAAATAAAAAGTAGTGACGAAAAATTTCTTATTCAAAAAATGGAAAAAGGCATTGCTGAAATAATTTTGGGTTACAGAGTTGACGAATTAGTTGGACCAATTGTTTTGCTTGGTTCAGGTGGTATTTTATCAGAAATATATAACGATAAATCAATAAGGATGGCACCAGTTGATATTATAGAAGCTAAAAAAATGATAAATGAGGTTAAAAGTCTTATCACCATTACTGGATATAGAGGACTTCCCGAAGCTGATATAAATATTATTGCTAATGCAATAGTGAACATGTCTAAATTTGCTTTTGTTAAAGAGATCAAAGAAGCTGAGATTAATCCAGTTATAGTAAAAAAAGAAAATAAAGGAATTGTAGCGGTAGACGGTCTGATTACTTTAAATTGATTTTTTTTTGTTCAATTCTTTTTTAATAAAAAATATATATTTACATGTTAAATAATTTTTTTATCATTAAATAATGATGATGAGTTATTTATGATTATTAATCATGGGGTACGGGGATCAACACCAAATCCAAGCCAAGATTATTTGTTTTTTGGCGGCAACACTCCTTGTGTAGAAATTAAAACTCAGAAATATCAACTTATTTTCGATTGTGGTTCAGGGTTTTCAAAAGTTAATTTTTCAAACGATCTTGAAACGATTTTATTTATTTCTCATTTCCATCATGATCATATACAAGGATTAGCCTTTAATGATTATGATACTAATATTAGTAAAAAAATTACTTTAACATCTGCTCATTCTAACAAAACTGATACCTACAATAATTTAAGTTCTTACTATAGTAATCCTTATTTTCCAGTTAATTTTATTGAAATTATTAATAAGTTTACTTTTTTAGATTTTGAACAAGTTATAAATAATTTTGAAGACTTAGATATTGATACTATTAATCTTAATCATCCTGGTAATTGCTCTGGGTATAGTATTATAAGTAATAAAAAAAAGTTTTGTTATCTATTAGATAATGAATATGAAGATATTCAAGAGGACAAATTGATTGATTTTTGTGATCAATCAGAAACTATCATCTGGGATGGCATGTTCTTAGAAAGCGAGTTATCAGACAAAAAGGGTTGGGGGCATTCTAGTATTGAACAGGGCATTTCTCTAGCAGATAAAATTGATGTTAAAAACTTTCTTATTTCTCATCATTCACCTTCCAGAGGTGATAAAGAAATAAAAGATATAGAAAAAAAAATTAGTAATAAAAAAGTTAAATTTGCATCTGAAAATGAGGTTATAGAGTTCTAATGGAAAAAACTAAATTCAATCAAAATCAAAGTGTTTTTAAAGTTGGCGAACTTCCTGATAAGATGTACTTGTTGGTAAAGGGATCTGTGGGAATTTTTCTACCCACAAATGAATCAAACAAACCAAATTTTATAATTCAAGAAAACGAACTTTTTGGTGAAATGGGCGTAATAGAAAACGAATTAAGGATGGCCACAGCAAGGTGTTTAGTTGAAAGTGAAATTATTTCAATTACCAAAGACGAATTTGATAAAAGGGTTAATAATTCCGATGTCTTTGTAAAAGGATGCTTAAAAGCTTTGTCATACAGACTAAGATCAGTTGAAAAAAAAATGTAATAAGAAATTTGAAGGAGGTTTTTAAATGGAAATTAATATTAAATTAGCTGAAAGTTTAATAGATGCATTTGACACTGAAGAAACTGGCATAGTTCTATGGGATGCTAATGATAACATTGCTTACAGAAATAAAAATATTTCTGAAAGATTTATTAAGTTAAATATTGACTTTGAAGTTGGACAAAATTTTTTTGATAGAATTAAATTAATTAAAAAAAATAAAATAATATCGTTAAAAGAAGTAAATATCCGCGAAAAAAATTATGTTACTGCTAAAAATACAGGAAAACCTCAACAATTTGTAATCAAGGGACCTACTGGTAGATGGGTACAAATAAAAGATACCCCAACATCTGAAGGTAATATGTTAACATTAATGACTAACGTCACTGAAATTGTTGAGCAGGATCTTGAAAGAAAAAGATTAGCCAGTGCAATAGAAAATGTACCGCTCATTATACAATACTGGGATGAAAATGATAAATTAATTTTTGCAAATGCAAAGGCTGATGAGTTGCATGAACAATGGGAAGTTAATTGTAGATTTACTAAGGGACTAGCATATGAAGATATGGTGCGAGCTCAACTTTCAAGCAAGATATTTAAAATACCAGAGGGTGAAACTATTGAAAGTGAAATTAAAAAGAGAAAAAAATATAGAAAAAAAGTTTCATCAAATTATAGAGAAGTTTTCTTGGAAAATGGTAAAACTTGGTATGTTATTGATAAGAGATTAGATGATGGTTCATTTTTAAGTATATTTAGTGAAATTACTGATATTAAAAATAAAGAAGCTCAATACAAACAATTGGCAGACGCGTTGGATAATCTACCTATGCCAATGTTATTTTGGGATAAAGAAGATAAATTAATTACATCAAATAAAAAATCTCGAGAATTTCAAGGAAAATGGAAAATTAAACTTGAAGACGGAATGTCTTGGGAGTCAATGTTTAATAAACAAATTAAGGCAGGTGTTTATGTTATTCCAGAAAATAAAAGTATTAAAGATTTTACAAAGGAAAGATCAAACTTTAGAGCTGAATTAATTCAAGATAGAAAAAGAGAAACATTTTTATCAGATGGTACTACTTTCTTTAGTAACGAAATACGTCTTGAAGATGGTTCAATGCTGAGTGTTTTTACAGATATAACTGAAATTAAGGAAAGGGAAGTTAAATTAACCCAATTAACAGATGCCATAGAGATTTTACCTAACGACGTCATGTTATGGGATAAACAAAATAATCTAGTGATGGCGAACAAAATAGCCCGTGAAAATCAAAAAAAATATGGTTATAAGCTTGTAGAGGGAGCCTCTCGAGTTGGTATGGTTGAAAATTTACTTAAACGTGGTTTTGTAAAAGCTCAAAATAAAATGACTCCAAAAGAATTTATAGAAAATAGAAAAAAAGATTTCGTAAATTTAAAGGGTAATAGAACATTTGAGCACGCCCTTAATGATGGTTTGGTTAACTTAGTTTCTACCACAAGATTGCCAAGTGGAGGTACAGTCCAGTGTTTAACAGATATTACTGAATTAAAAAAACAAGAAGCTGAATTATTAAGATTAAAAGACGGAATTGAGACACTCCCAAACGGTTTAATGTTATGGGATGAAAATGATGATCTTATTGCGTTTAATAAAAGTTCAAAGAAATTTTTAAAAGATTATGGATTTGATTTAAAAATAGGAAAAAATTTTAGTGAATTAAGAAAGCATATGCTTATGAACCATCAAAAACCTCCTAAGGGTGTAAGTAAAGAAGATCATTACAAAAATAGAGAAAAAGCATGGAAAAATCTTAAAGGTCAAAATATTAGAGAATCTAATTTCACTAATCACACTCTTCATTTTTCTGATACAAGATTAGAAGATGGTAGCACAATTTGCTTATGGACTGACATTACTGACATAAAAAATCAAGAAAGAGAACTTTTAAGATTAAAAGATGCTATTGATATATTACCAAATGGTTTGTTTTTCTGGAATGAGAACAATAAATTAATAGCAACTAACAAATCTGCCATTGATCATCTAAAAGAATTTGGATTTGATTTGCGTCTAGGAGTTGATAGGTTTGATCATGTCAATCACTTGGTTGATCATAATTATAACGTTTTACAAAGTGGATTAGATAAAAAAACTCACATGAAACGTATGAAAGAAAGTTGGGATAACTTTACTGGTCAGCGAACAAGAGAAACAAAATTTTCAAATGGATTACATTTTCTCTTTACTGACACCAGGTTAGAAGATGGAAGCACGATCTCACTTTGGTCTGATATAACAGAGATTAAACAGGTGGAAGATAGTCAAAAACAACTTATTGACGCAATTGACGTTATGCCTAACAGTATTTCTTTGTGGGACAAAGATAATAAACTAATTATGGCAAATAAAACATCAATTAATGATATGAAAAAATTAAACTTTGAATTGAAACCGGGAGTGCCAAGAATTTCCATGGTAAGTAACGTAGTAAATCATGGCCTGGTTCCTATTCCAAAAGGAATGACAAAAAAACAATTTTATGAAGCAAAATTGAGAGAATATGAAAGTTTAAAAAATGAACAGAGAGACGAAATAGAATTAAACAATGGTAATTTTGTTTTAAATATATCTAAAAGATTACCAGACGGTGGAACACTGCAAAACTCCATAAACATTACAGAGATTAAAAAAGGAGAAAAATCATTAAAATTGCTTAGTGATGCTATAGAAATCATTCCAAATATGCTAATGCTTTGGGACAAAGACAACAAATTAATTATGGCAAATCGTCGTGCCAGAGATATTCAGAGTAAAATGGGAATTATTCTTAAACCGGGTATTTCTAGATTTGATATGCTTGAAGCTGGATTAAAATCAGGATCTTTGCTTGATAGCGAGGGTCTTTCTGCAAAACAATGGGTAGAAAAGAGAAAAAAAGAAATTGTTAATCTTCGTGGCAGGGAAATAGTTGAAACTAGGATAAAAGTTGAAAACGTTATTTATGATATTTTAGGCTCATTCACTAGATTAAATGATGGGGGAACCTTACAAGTTTGGACTGATATTTCAGAGATTAGGCAAAAAGAAAGAGAGGTTGCTGAAAGTCAGAAAAAAGTTAGAGAAGCTGAGGAAAAAATTTCTAATGCTCTTAATAGTATGCCCCATGGAATTGTCATGTGGGATGAAAAAGACAAATTAAAAATGATTAATGAATATGGAAACAAGGTTCTTGAGAGAGGAGGTGTATTTGTAAAGCCTGGTGTTAATTATAAAGACTATATAAAAATGCAGAAAATGAATAATTTCCATAAATTCAATAGTAAGAGAGAAAAGGAAGAATATTATGAAGTAGGATTAAAAAACAGAAAAATTTTAAAAGGTGTTACAACTGTAGAAACGCCACCATTTTATGATGATTCAATATGGCAATCAACATCTACACGCCTGCCAGATGGTGGTATATTTTCAATTTTATCTAATATTACTGATATAAAACAAAGAGAAAAATCACTTAAACAGCTTAATGATGCAATTGAGGTAACTCCAAACGCAATCTTATTGTGGGATAATGAGCATAGATTGATTATGGGTAACAAGGCAGCTAGGGACATTCAAAAAAATTTAGATTATGAGTTAAAACCCGGAATTTTAAGAAAAGATATGATCGATAATGTTGAAAAAAAAGGGTTGGTTGCAATCCCTGAAGGAATGACAAGTAAAGATTTTTATGAACAACGAAGACAAGCTGCAAAGAATAAAAAAAGTAATATGTATGAATTAAATTTTACAAATGGATTTGTGTGGTTAGTGAATGACACAAAACTATCTGATGGTGGTTTTTTACAAGTTTATTCTGATATTACCGAAATGAAAGAACAAGAAAAGCAAATTAAGCGAGCACGAGAAAAGGTAAAGGAAACTGAAAAGAAAATGTCTGACGCTTTAAATAGCATGCCTCATGGAATTACTATGTGGGATAAAGATGACACTTTAGTTTTTGCTAATACATTTGCTAGAGAAATACAGGGTGGTGCTGGTGTAGAGTTTGATATTGGGGAAAGGTATGAAGATTATCTTCAAAAACAAAGAAAACATAAGTTTATGAAATTTGATAGCCCTGAAGATGAAAATGAATATTATGACAATGCAATAGAAAACAGGAGAAATATTAAAGGTGAGGTAACTTTTCAACCACCTCAATTTTATAATAATACATATTGGAACGCTACCTTCAATCGTTTAAATGATGGTGGACTTTTTGCAATATTTTCCAATATTACTGAATTAAAAAAACGTGAAGAAGAATTAAATAAAACAATTTCAGAATTAGATATAGCAAGAGAAAAAGCAGATGCTGCTAATCAAACTAAAAGTCAATTTCTGGCAAACATGAGCCATGAATTAAGAACTCCTTTAAATGCTATTATAGGCTTAACAGAGATGTTAAAAGAAGATGCTGCAGATGATGGCTTGGACGACTTTGAAGAGCCACTGGACAGAGTTTTCAGTGCAGGAAAGCATCTATTAACGCTTATAAATGATGTGTTAGATTTATCAAAAATTGAAGCAGGAAGGGTTGAGTTGTTTAACGAGACATTCGAGCTAAAACAAATTTTGGATGATGTAATTAAGACATCTTTACCATTAGCTCAAAAGAACGAAAATGAATTAATAATAGATTATAAAACAGAAATTGATTTTGTAACTGCTGATCAAACAAGAGTGAAACAAGTGGTTTTAAACTTAATTTCTAATGCTTGTAAATTTACTGAAAAAGGGAAAATAACTGTTGGAGTAAATAAAATTTTACGTGAAGGTGGTGATCTGATTTCTGTAGATGTAAGTGACACTGGTATCGGTATGTCAGAAGAGCAGATGTCTAAGTTGTTTAATTCATTTGTACAGGCTGATAGCTCAACAACAAGAAAATATGGTGGAACAGGTTTAGGTCTTACTATTTCAAAACAGCTTGCCATATTAATGGGTGGTGATGTCGAGGTAAATAGTGATTTAGGAAAAGGTACTACTTTTACTGCAACATTTTTAGCAGACTTCATTGGTGCATCTGAAAGTGTAAAAAAATTACAAACAAAAACTGGTTCTTTAATTGAAAATGTTGTTACTTTAGAAAATAATACTGGAAAGACAATCTTAATAATTGATGACGATCCAACTGTAAGTGAATTAATGAAACGACAATTGTTAAAAGAAGGATATAAGGTAGTTATTGCACCTAATGGAAAAGAGGGAATTACTTTAGCACGTGATCTTAAACCTGACGTTATTACTTTAGATATTTTGATGCCTGAAATGGACGGGTGGTCAGTACTACGCACTTTAAAAGCTGACCCTAAAGTTTCTAATATCCCTGTAATTATGGCTTCAATATTAGATGAGAAAAATAAAGGATTTTCTCTGGGAGCTGCAGATTTTTTATCAAAACCTATCCAAAAAGAATATCTAATGAAATCAATAAGAAATTTAATAGGTGATAAAGAAAATCTTAAAATTTGCCTTATTGAAGATGATGAAAGTTTAAGATTTACAGTTAAAGAAATTCTTGAAAAACAAAATGTTCAAATCATGGAGGCAGAAAACGGCAAAGTTGGAATGAATATTTTACAGAATGAAGAAATAAAACCTGATTTAATTTTGTTAGATTTGATGATGCCGGTAATGAATGGTTTTGAATTTTTAAAAGCTATAAGAGAAACTGAATTAAATTCAATTCCAATTTTAGTTTTGACTGGAGCTGAATTGAGTGAAGATGAAAAGAAATTCTTGTCAGGGGAAACACAAAGAATACTTGAAAAAAGTGAAGATACAATGTCTACAATCGTTAATGAAGTAAGTAATGTTATTAAGGCTTCTTCATTTAAAAATGGAGATAACAAATGACAAAGATATTATATGTAGAAGACAACGAAGACAATGTTTACATGTTATCAAGACGTCTAAAAAGGAAAGGTTTTGAAATAGTTATTGCTGTAGACGGAGAACAGGGTGTTGAAATGGCATCTTCAGAAAAACCAGATCTTATATTAATGGACTTAAGTTTGCCTAAAATGGATGGATGGACTGCAACCAAACACATTAAAAGTAATGAAAAGCTTAAATCAATTCCAATAATTGCTCTATCAGCACATGCAATGGAAGAACATAAACAAAGAGCACTTGATAGTGGATGTAATGATTATGATACAAAACCAGTAGATATCAATAGGCTATTATCTAAAATATCAGAGCAATTAGGTACTAAAAATGATTAACAAAGAGGATGCAAATATTCTAATTGTTGATGATATTGAAGATAATAGATACACACTTGAAAGAAGGTTAAAAAGAGACGGTTATAAAAATATTTTTTTAGCAGAGGGTGGTAAAACTGCTCTTGAGATGGCCGCAGAAAATAAATTTGATTTAATTCTCTTAGACTTAATGATGCCAGATATGAGTGGCCTTGAGGTTCTTAAACATTTAAAAGGTGATCCTCTTCAAAGATCAATTCCAGTAATTATGGTTACTGCATCAGATGAAGTTGAGACTGCTGCTGAATGCATAATTAATGGTGCAGACGATTTTATTACTAAGCCATTTAATGGAACCTTGCTCAAAGCCAGAGTAGGTGCAAGTTTAGAGAAAAAAAGATTAAGAGATACAGAAGAAAGTTATTTAGACAGAGTTGAAACAGACAAAAAACGATCTCAACAAATTTTAAAAACGGTGATGCCTACTTCTGTAGCTAATGAATTACAGTCGTCTGGAAAGGTAAGGTCTAGAAGATATGATGATGTAGCAATTTTAATATGTGATTTAGTTGGATTTACATCTTTTTGCGAAAAAAATGATCCTGAATTAGTAGTAGAAACATTACAGGGTCTTGTGGAGAATTTTGAAAAAGCCTTTGAAGATTTTGGTTTAGAAAAAATCAAAACAGTTGGAGATGCCATTGTTGCAGTTGCAGGTTTATCTTCACACACCATTTCTCCTGTTAAATCTTGTGTAGATTGTTCTTATAAATTAAGAGATATTGCAAATTCGTCATCAATGCCCTGGGATCTTCACCTTGGAATACATTCTGGTTCTCTTGTTGCTGGAACAGTTGGAACAAAAACAGTTCAATTTGATATTTTAGGAAAAACAGTAAATATGGCATTCAATATATGTGATATGTCTGATTCAAATCAAATTCTTATTTCTAGTGATGCTTGGATGACAGCAAGAAATGAAATTAAAGTTAAGTCAATTGGTTTAAAAAGACTTAAAAGTGGTCAAGATATTGAAATGTTAGAGTGTGTTTAGGATCACCACTCGTTTTCAAATTCGTGCGAAAATGAAAACATTTTTTGAGGAGTTGCTTCTCCTCTAGGAATTTGAGCTATAGGATTTAAATTAAATTCATCAACACCTCTAGCAAGCTGTGTTTCAAAAAATGGCCAAATTTTTAAATCACCTTTAACGTTAGTTGGTGAAAATCTCATCGTAACACCGCATCTTCTTCTATCAGAATTATTTGCTTCCGATCCATGTAAAAGCGCATCATTGTGGAGTGATATTTGTCCAGCTTTCAAATTAAGTGAAACTATTTTTTTTTCATCTAATTGATCAAATGATACTTCTTGATCAAGAACTAAATTTTTAGCAGTATTTTTTTTGTGCGCAAATCGTCCCATTTTATGACTTCCAGAAACTACTTTCATTGCACCATTTTCTTCATCTGTATCAAAAACTGCAAGCCATACTGTTACGGCATTAGATGGATTTAATGGCCAATATTGAGCATCTTGGTGCCATGGTACAACTGATCCATCTTTAGGCTCTTTACTAAAGAATTGACCTCCCCATTGAACAAAATTAGGACCTAATAAATCTTCAACATAATCTAAAATAGTTGATGTTCTACATAGATCATAAAATTTTTTACTAGCTTTGTGCCACATGTTAGTCTTATTTATATCAATATCTGGAGGTAATTTAGAACTTAGTTCATCATACCAATTATGTAAGTCATTAACTGCATTTTCTGAGAATACTGGAAGACCTGTTACATATCCTTCTTTTATATATTGTTCTTTTTCTTCATCTGAAAGTCTTCTAGCATTTTGATCAATTTCAAACAAAACTCATCCCTCCCATTTTTCATTCGAAGCTTTTGACCACGCTTGTTTTAGTTTTTCAATATTGAAGTTCTCTTCTTTTGCTGCTTCGATTAGGTATTTTTCTTTTTTAGTCATGTGGTTAATAGCATTTTTGATTATTGAAAGTGCTTGGTTTGGTATAATAACCGCTCCATGTTGATCTGCATGAATAATGTCACCATCATTCACGTTAAGACCGTGGATGTTAACTGATGATGTAAATTCAACAACGTGAACATAAGCATGACTCGGTCCAATCCCATTAGCTAAAACCTGATAATTTTTATCTATCGCGTCCAGATCTCTAAGTAACCCACTCGTTATTGTTCCAGCGAGTCCCAAGCCTCTATGTAATGCTACATTAACCTCACCCCAAAACGATCCTGTAGGATTTGGCCAATCAAGATCCTCAATTACACAGACTGGTGAAGCATCAGGATATTCTTCAAATTTTTTACTTATATATTCATAATATTTTAATCGAATTGAAGTAGTTTCCTCAGGTGACAAAACAGGAGGATTAGAAGCTCTTATTTTGGCTGTTCTTGCTATTCCAACAATAGGTTTTAGTTTATTATTGGCTGAAATGAAGGGATATTTTGTATAACCATCTGCAGATCTAGATCCTCTATATATATCAAGTGCATTTGAAATCGTAGGTGTATCAAACTTCTTCAAAAAATCTATTAACTCATTATTTAACATAAATTTTACTCCCATTAATAATGTTAACTATTGAAATTTTTTTTAAAAGAAAAATTTATTAATTAGATAAAATTTTTGACTTGTAATGTGGATTCACTATCGCCTTTGATGCTCCTATGAGGCCATTATTATTATTTTCTGTTAGCCATACAGGTACAGTCTTAACATAATCATATCTTCTACCTTTATTTAAAAGATTTAATTCAAAATTACTTTTATTAAGAATAGTTTGTAATTTTGGAGTTATTCCACCAGCTATTACAACACCACTTTGTGCACCATTGATTAAAATAACACTAGAGATGACTGTGCCAAAAATACTAAAAAATAATTTTATAGTCTCATAAGCTTTATGTTCACCCCTTATAGCATTTTCTCCAATAATTGGAGCTTTTAAATTCTCAGAAGGACTTTTATTTTTAAAACAAATAAATTCATATATTTCTTCAATACCAGAACCACTTACAATTCTCTCATTAGATACATGATCATATTTTTTTCTTAGATGCTGAAGCAGTTCTATCTCAAGATCAGAATTTGGGGCAAAAGAAGAATGCCCACCTTCGCCTTCTATAGCTAAAGGATAATTATTAATATTTAAAAGAGTACAAACACCTAATCCAGTGCCCGGGCCTGTAACAAGAAGTGGAGCGTTTTTAATTGGAGTTCCACTTTTAATAGTTTTTAAATCATAATCATTTAGTAATTTATCGTTTAATATTCTATTTTCAGATATGTCTTTATAAAAAGATGCCAAGCTTAGACACTGAGCAACAAAATCATTAACAAAAATCAGCTTATTCAAATTAAAATATTTTAAAAAGTCTGATTGCTTAAAATTCCAGTGGTTATTTGTAAATTTAATGTCATTATTCTTTGTAGTACTTGCAACTGCAATTGACATGTTTTTGATGTCTAAATTATTTTTTTGTTGATAATACTCTATTGCATTATATATGTTTTCATAATCAGAACATTTTAAATAAGCAAAATTATTAAGATCGCTACTATTTTCTTCTTGGTAAGCAAACCTTGCATTTGTTCCACCAATATCTGCGACTAATAATTTCATGCTATACTCAAAATATTTTGTTTAACAATTTAAAATAGTCTGTAAATATAATTTTATAAACTATTTTTCATTATCAAAAGGTTTAATTAAATGAATTTTATTTTCTATGTTTTACTATTTACTCTATATCCATTTATAGTCCAATCCCAAATTAAACTAGAAAAAGTTACCCCTAAAATTTCAAATTTATGGGGTATAGCTTCAATAAATAAAGATGAAATACTGGTAACACAACGTTCTGGTAATGTTTACAGATTAAATGTTTTTAATAAAAATATTATAAAAATTGAAGGAGCTCCTAAAGTTTATAATTCGGGTCAAGGTGGATTACTTGATATAGCTTTTGAAAAAGAGAACAACGTTCAAAGAGTTTTTTTATGTCTTAGCAAAGTTATACCTAGCAATAAATCATCAACAGCTATCCATAGCTACAACTTAAAAAATAATAAACTAACTAATGAAAAAGTTATGTTTATATCAAATAAAATATCATCAAGCGGAAGACATTTTGGTTGCAGGCTTGCAATTAAAAATGAATTTATTTTTGCTACCTTAGGTGATAGGGGCACTAGAGAGGACAGTCAAAATAGTAAAAATCATTCTGGTTCAATCATTAAAATATTAAAAAATGGAAACAAGTATAATAATAAAGCATTTACGAATTCACTTCCTGAAATTTATTCTTTAGGACACCGAAACCCTCAAGGATTAAGCTTTGATTTAAAAAAAAATATCTTGTGGGCTCATGAACATGGACCACAAGGAGGAGATGAATTAAATATAGTATTAAAAGGAAAAAACTATGGTTGGCCAAAAGTCACTTTTGGTAAGGAATATGGTTCAGGTAGAAAGATTGGAATTGGAACTTCACTTCCAGGTTATGAAGATCCTAAATATGTTTGGGTGCCCTCCATTGCTCCATCTGGAATGATTTTTTACAGAGGTAGTATGTTTCCAGAATTTAAAAATAAAATTATTTTAGGATCTTTAAAATATAAAAGATTACACATTTTATCTTTAAAAGAGAATAAAATCGTAAATGAAGAAATTTTTTTAGAAAATAAGATTGGAAGAATTCGTGATATAGAAGAAATATCAGACGGGTCTTTAATAATTATAAATGATGAGTATGATGGTGGTGTTTACAGGCTCTATAAATAATTAAAAAATATATTTTAGTTAAAAAAGCATAGTCATAACAGATAGAGAATTAGATGATTAAATTTTATTACAATACAAGTCCAAATCCAATGAAAATAGCTTTGTGTTTAGAAGAAATGGATTTGTCATATGAAGCAATTCCAATAGATACTAGAAAAGGTGATCAACATTCGCCATCATATTTATCCATTAATCCAAATGCTAAAGCTCCTGCAATTGAAGATGATGGATATGTTGTTTTTGATAGCAATGCAATATTATTATATTTAGCAGAAAAATCTGGAAAATTTATAACTGAAAATACTCCTAAAAATAGAGCAGATCTTTTATCTTGGTTAATGTTTGTTGCTACAGGTATTGGTCCTTATTCAGGTCAATCAGTTCATTTTCAACACATGGCACCACAAAAAATAGACTATGCAATCAATAGATATCTTTTTGAAGCTGAGAGACATTATAACATTCTGGATGATCGTTTATCCAATAATCAATATATGTTGGGTGATACTTATACCATAGTTGATATGTGTGTTTGGGGCTGGGCACGTATGCTACCTAAAGTTATAGGTGAGGGTGAGTTAGAAAAAAGAACAAATTTAAATAGATTGATGACAGAGATTAATAATAGAGAGGCTAAAAAAAGGGCACTTAATATTACAAATACAAATAATCACAGTTTTAAGGTTGAAATAGATGCAGAAGCAAGTAAACATTTATTTCCTTCAAATGAAAGGCTTAAAAACTGATTAAGGTCTGATTTCAAAAACAGAATTCAGAGGATGATCAGTTTTAATTCTCTTTACTGTTTTGAAACCAACTAAATCACAATATTCTCTAATTTTTGCCTCTGGCAAGCCAACAGTTCCAAGACCAGCACCATTGTTTGCTAGTGAAGTAGTCATACAAAAATGCAAACTCATTGCATACATGAAAGGCACCATTGGTCCTTCGTTGTCAGCAGGATCATCTTCGCACTTAATGTCCATGAGAACAAATATACCGTCATCCTTAACAGCTTTTCTGATTGTTTTCATTCCCTCTAATGGATCAATCATGTCGTGAATAAGATCAAAACAGGCAACAAAATCAAATTTTTCAGTTAATGGATTAGATACATCCCACTGCATAAATTTTAAATTATTCTTAACCCCAGCATCTAAAGCAATTTTTTGAGCTCTTTCAATATTAGGTTCAAATAAATCAAAACCAAAAAACTGACTTTTTGGAAACTTCTTCGCCATCTCTACTGTTGATCTTCCTGAACCACAACCAAAGTCAGCAAATGTTACAGAACCAGTTTCTAATCTTGATTTCAGCTCTGGCATTTTATCAACCCAATCTGTCACTAGAAAATGCTTATATCTAGTACATCCAGTTTGATCGATACCGTTCCAAAAACCTTTGTCAATTTTATCATAATTAATCCCACCTCCATTTTTAAATGATTTTAATAGTTCGTGGTAGGGTAGCAATGAGCTATTTAATAATTCAATAAGACCTTTTTGTGAAAATTTTCCACCTTCTTCGACAAGTACCGGAATAAATTCTTCATTTAATGATACCTTTCTACTTACTTTATCAAAATCAAGGTATCCCAGTGAAAACATTCCTAGACTCCATTCTCTAAGATATCTCTCATCAAGGTTCATCCTGTCAGCTAATTCCTGGCTAGTAGCTGGTCCGTGTTTGGCAAGGTTCTCAAAAATTCCTAAATCAACACCTATAGCACAAAGGCGAATGCCTACAGCGCCTCTTGCATCACCAACTATTTTTTTGATTAAGTCTTTTTGAGGTAAGTTATTGTCATCCATTAATTTTCTCCTTCATTCAAAAAATTATATAAATTAAATAAAATTTGTAAATTCAGATATTTGGTACGTTTTTTGAAATAAATATAGATCTTTTAATAATTTGTATTTTATAAATATTAAATTATTATTTTAGGATAATATTAATATTAGGAAAAGCTAATGCGAGATTGGGATACAAGAATAAATACTCTTAAATCTGATATTCAAGCTGCTCGTGAAAAGTATGTTATTCCTTTCATGAAAGCTCAACCTAAACCTGCTCCACCTCAAAAAGAAGTATCTCAAAATCCTTCTGCAAATCCTGAACAAAATAAAGTTGAAACTTCAGCTGAAGCTACAACAGAAAAATTATATGAGAACAAAGACCCAATATCTTCACTTGATTTAATAGATAAAACTAATGAAGCAAGAAATGAAACTAACTTGGGTTTAACAGAAGAGATAACAAATAAAATTGATAGTGCTTTGGAACAAACTAAGCCTGAGGAAGAAACTCCAACAGTGAATGCAGAAGAAGCTCCGACTGTAAATGTTGAAGAAGCCGTTGCATCTGCAGAAGAGACTCCAACAGTGAATGTTGAAGAAGCTGTTGCGTCTGCTGAAGAAGCTCCAACAGTGAATGTTGAAGAAGATGTTGCTTCTGCAGAAGAAGCTCCGACTGTAAATGTTGAAGAAGTCGTTGCATCTGCTGAAGAAGCTCCAACAGTGAATGTTGAAGAAGCTGTTGCATCTGCTGAAGACGCTCCAACAGTGAATGTTGAAGAAGTTGTTGCATCTGCTGAAGAAGCTCCAACAGTGAATGTGGAAGAAGCCGTTGCGTCTGCAGAAGAAGCTTCAGCAGTGAATGTAGAAGAAGCTGTTGCGTCTGCTGAAGAACCTCCGACTGTAAATGTTGAAGAAGCTGTTGCATCTGCAGAAGAAGCTCCAACAGTGAATGTGGAAGAAGCTGTTGCATCTGCTGAAGAAATTCAAAAATTAGAAGAAATAAAAGTTACTGATGAAAATACAAATGATAAAGAAGAGGGCGTTGATAAAAACCAAACCCAAAAATCTGAGCTTGAACTTCTTGAGGAAAGAGATGAAGATAGCCTTTCCGAAGAAGAAGAAGACAGGATGTATGAGTTAAGAAGATTAAGAGCACAAAAAAGGATTAATGACGAAGTTAGAGAAGAAGAACAAGCTGAGTTCAAAAAGGCCGACGAAGAAATTGCTCATTTAAAAACATTGTTAAAACCTAAGAAGAAAAAGTTACCAAAAGGATATGTAGAATAAAATTAGAATTATCTAACTTTTTTATTCTTCATTCTTCTCCATTTCCAAGGTGCTATAAAATCTCCTGACCACATTCCAGCTTTGTTTGATTTGGCAATGAACTCGTCCTTTACATATTTTTTTGAGTATTTTCTATAAGCGAGTGCCCATCCTTTTTTTACCATTAATGAATTAATATCATTTCCATCCACATAACATATCGAAATAGATCTTTTGTACCTATCTTTTGTTTTTTTTATACATGACACTTTTCTTGAGCCAATTATTTTTTTTAGTTCTAAAGTTGCTTTAATTCCGCACGAATATGATTGTCCATTATTATCAGTACATGTTTGTTTTATTTCTGGCGTATCAATTCCATAAAATCTTATTTTTTCGGAGTTAAGCACAATAGTATCTCCATCAATTATTTTTATAGATGGGGTAGCATTTACAAGCGTAGAAAGAGAAAATGTATTTATCAATAAAATTAAAAAATATATTTTAAACATCTAAAAAATCTTTATTTAAAAAAAGTTTTGTTTTCCCGTATAATTAACTGTTATCAATACACTGATTTCTTTAAAAAGTTTCATATATTCAACTATTATTCATATTTGTTCCTGCCAAAGAACTAATTGTTCCTGAAACAGGTATCATTGATCGTAATTGTAATGCCCAAATTCCGTTTCTATTTGTAGAAATCCAAATTCCTTTAGCTGATCCATAACTTTTCTTATTTACTAACCTTCTATTAAAATGTACTTCACATTGAAGTGTTTTATCTGTCTCATTAATAATTTTACATTTATCTAAAGTTGAAAAACTCCAATTTTCAACTTTAATCATTGTATCAAGTTGTACTTTTAATGATTTCCAAAAATCTTTACCATTTTTATAAATTACTGGTTCATTTCCGTTAGAATGAACATAATGGGGAAAATGTAAGTTTGTTATAATTTTATTTTTTTCTGCTGTATTAAAAGCATCAATAAATTTATATAGACAGGTAACTCCTGGATGTTCATTTTTCATTTATGTTCCTTTAAGCCTTTGTTTAATAAATTCTGTTTTAAAAATTTAATTATCTTCTTAATGGAGTGTCTAAATTTACTTCTTGAGCTTTTTTTTGTTCTCTTAAAAAAATATAAACACCAGCACTCATTACGATGATTACACCTATAATAGTTCTAATAGTTGGTATGTCGTCAAATAAAAAATATCCAATAATTACTGACCAAATTATCAATGAATATTCAAATATAGATGTAATTGAAGTTGAATAGTTACTGTAGGCTCTAAAGACACATGTAAACGCAATTGAAGCTAAAATGCCCATCAAAATAATATACTGAAAAGTATAGTCAAAATTACTAAACCATTCTCTAAAAATAAATTTAATTGTTTGGTCATCAAATTTATCAAATTGACCTGAGCCAAGAACAAGATACATAATTAAGCATAAAACTATTGTTATAACGTAAAAGTAAAACAATTGAGTGTATGTATCATCTTTATCTGATGTAATTTTAGTGATAGTCATCGACAAAGCATAAAAAAGAGCGCACAAAAGTGGTAATAAGTTTTTAAAATCAAAATCAGATAAATCTGGATTTAAGATAATATAAATCCCTATAAATCCAAAAAAAATTGCTAACCATCTTCTGTAACCAATAATTTCATTTAAAAGTGTTCTAGCAAAAATTGACATAAAAAAAGGAGTTGAAAAATATAATGCTGTTGCTACAGCAAGAGATAAATACGTTAATGATATAAAGAACATGCTAAAAGCTAAAAAATGTAGAATTACTCTTATTAATGATAAAATAGGATAGTGCGTGATAAATGTTATTTTTTTTTTATAAATAAGTAAAAATACAGCAGATATTGTTGCTGCTATGAAGGTTCGTCCAAAATAAATTTCATATAATGAGACTTTTTGAAAGATAAATTTTAATATGGAATCATGAACAGAAAATGTTGCCATAGCAACTATGATATAGATTATTCCAATAGTATTGTTAGTACTCATAAAATTGTTACCATTTCAATCCTAAAAGTTTATAACTGCCAATCTATAGGTTCAATATTTTTTTGTTTAAGATAATTATTTGTTTTTGAAAAAGGTTTAGAACCAAAAAAACCATTATGAGCGGAAAATGGTGATGGGTGAGCACTTTCAAGAAGTAAGTGATTGTTTTTATCAATAAAATTACACTTTTCCTGAGCTTTTCTTCCCCATAAGATAAATACAACATTATTTCTTTTTTTATTAATGACTTTCAAAACTGAATCTGTAAATTTTTCCCATCCCTTACCTTGGTGTGAGCCAGGCATGCCTTTTTCAACTGTTAAACTATTGTTAAGCATCAAAACGCCCTGATGAGCCCAATTTTGTAAATCACCATTTTGTGGAGAAGTTATACGAAGGTCATCAAATAATTCTTTAAAAATATTTTGAAGAGAGGGTGGAATTTTTTTGAATTTTTCAACTGAAAAGCTTAACCCATTTGCTTGACCTTCACCGTGATAAGGATCTTGTCCAACAATGACAACTTTAACTTTACTAAGAGGGGTTAAATTGAACGCGTTGAAAATTTTATTCATAGGTGGATAGATTTTTTTACCTAACGAAATTTGTTGCTTTAGAAATGATCTAAGATCTGACATATATGGAGCAGTAAATTCCTCGTTTAGTTCAATTTTCCAACTTTCATGTATTTTTGCGTTAGACAATTTGTAGTGCTATCCAATTTTTAATTTTGTTTTATTTTTATATATTATCTAACATGCCAATCTTCATTAAGTGGTCTAGCGCTATTAAGTTCACCATAACCAGCGCCAGTAGTTCCAGTTGGTTTTGGTCCAAAATATCTAGGATCTTTCAACTCATTATTAGGTTGAAATCGAATGTCACAAGTTAAGCGTATTTTTTTATCATTAGCATAATTTTCAAAAGTACCATGAACAGTATACATCCCAAAAATAAGTGCGTCTCCTGGATTAAATTGAGTAGTTAAAATTTTTGTATTTCGCTCTTGAGCAAAAGTTATAGGGTTTGTGTCTATCGTCGCTTTCATATGTTTATGAATGTCTACGTCAAATCCTTTATATTTGGTTTTAATATCTGAAAATTTATGAGACCCTTCAATTATAAATAAAGGACCTTTATCGATAGTTATATCTGTAAAAACAAGCCAACATGTGAGTACCTTTTGAGTTTTTCTTGTGAAAAAACCTGCATCACAATGCATATGAGTGAATTTTCCTCCTGATACTGCTCTTAAAAATATAAAATCAAAGCCAATTGAAGAAATGCCAAATATTCTAGAAAAAACAGTTTCTAAATTATTGCCATTTGTAATTTTTCTTAATGATTCTGTATTACTTACGTCTTCCCAAAAAACTCCTCTATCTTTATGTAATTCATCTCTTCTTGATCTGCCTGACCAAATGCCTTCAGTAAATGGATCCTCAAGCTCATCTACATTTTTTAATTTTTCAAAAATATCATTTCGAGCTTTAGTAATATCATTTTTTTCAATAACGTTTTTCAAAAAGAGATAACCATTTTCATTTAGTGATTGTCTTAATTTTTCATCAGTTTCATTTTTAAGATTAGTTTCTTTTAATTCACTTAAAAGTGAATTAGGTACTTTTACACCATTAATTAAAGCTTCCATTGAAATCAACCTTACATAAGCAACTATTTATCTGATTTAATTTATCAACTAAATATTACTGTGTCATTGATATTAGTAATTTTTACCTTGAGTTTATAATTTTAATAGAGCTATCATTATGGTAGAATTATGTGAGAGAAAATCATTGATAGTAAGTTCTATAAAGACAAAAATAACTTCAGTACCATTTTCTGATCCTCCTGAAACAGGTTTCTTAAAACTTGAAAAAATAGATCTCTTAATTATTCAGGTGGAAACAAAAAATGGGGTTATTGGAACTGGTCATATTCATCCTTTAGCAGGCGGGTTAAAAACTTTGGAAATGTGTATAAATGAAATGTTAAAACCACTTATTATTGGTGAAAGTATAGATAATATTGAAGCCTTATGGAATAAAATGTGGAAAGCTACTTTCATACAAGGAAGGATGGGAATAACTGTAATGGCAATGTCAGCTTTAGATATTGCTCTGTGGGATTGTTATGGAAGAACAATAGAAATGCCTCTTTGGAACATATGGAAAGGAAAACAAAAAGCTCTGCCCGTTTATGGATCAGGTTGTTACAGAGGCCTAGGTCATGATGGTATGATACAAAAAGCAAAAAAATATGTTGGGCAAGGATTTAAGTCTATAAAAATGCAGGTCGCTCATTGTTTTAGTAATGATGAAGATATTGTTAATGTTCGTGATATGCGAAATGAACTTGGTAAAGATATTGGAATAATGATTGATGTGAATCAAGGCTGGTCAGTAGAAGAAACTATTAAAGTATGCCCACAAATTGAAAGTTATGAACCTGAGTGGCTCGAGGAACCAATTATGGCAGACGATTTTGATGGTTATGATAAAGTTTGTAATTCAACACCAATTCCAATAGTAACTGGTGAAAATAATTTTACTCATCACGATTTATTACCTTTTATGAAAGGAAAAAAAATACCTATTCTTCAACCTGACATAATGCGAGGAGGTTATACAAATTTGATTTATAGCTCAAAATTAGCAAATAAATTTGGAATTAAAATTGCACCGCATATGTTTCCAGAACTTTCAATTCATATTGTTGCTTCTATTGAAAACCCCTCATGGCTTGAGTATATGGGTTGGTATGATCATCTTTGGAAAGAGCCACTTCTTCCGAAAAATGGAACATTAACACCGACGTCACGTCCTGGCCATGGTATGGATTTTAAAACAGAAATTGGTGTTTTTTGATTAAAGTAATTTTTTGATATGTTATAGAAATAGAAGATTAACAAGAATTATTTATTTGTGAGGTGAGAATGAAATTTAAAATTACAAGGGCTAAAGAAAACAAATTTGAATCTGGATTACGTGGTTTTTTTTCGTATAAGAATTTAGGTATTGAAGAAGCAACCTCTGGTGATTTTGGAGCCAATGTTATTAAAGCAATAGAAGGTAAACATGCTAATGGGGAATGGCATTATCATAAATTGAAATTTCAGATGGTTTATATTTTAAAAGGCAGTGTAGAGTTTGAATATAAAGGTGAAGGAACATTCACTTTGAATGAGGGTGACGTAGTTTATCAGCCACCAGAGATTCATCATAGAGAAATCAAACACTCTGATGACCTTGAATTGATAGAAATAACAAGTCCTGCTGAGTTTGAAACTATCTCTTTATCCAAAAACAATTAATTCGTTGAATAAATAACGGGTGAAGAGGTTGCAGAAATTATCTAATTGTTGTTTTTCTTCAACCAAGAAGATGGATAAAAATCAAGTCAATGGAATGATAGATTTTATATTTGATCTAGAAAACAAAGAAAATGTTATAGATTTTTTCAAATAATTTAATTTTGATTTGATCTAGCTAATTTTTCAACCATTTTAAATAATACAGCGGTACCTTTTGAAATATCTGAAATTTCTGCATATTCCTCGGGACAATGACTTAAACCGTCCATACATGGTACAAAAATCATAGAGGCAGGTGCAACTCTTGATAAATGAGCGGTATCATGACCAGCGCCGCTATCCATTATAATATTTGAGAAGCCATATTCATTAGAAGATACTTTAAATAACTTTACTAGTTCTTTATCCATTTCTACATAAGGTGCAAAAGCAATATTTTTCATTTTAATTTTACAAGGACCGCTTTGGTTCATTGTTTCAATTTGTTTTTCTAATTCCTTAATATATTGATCTCTTGAGCTTTTACTGGAAGCCCTTAGATCAATAGTCATTTCAACTTTACCTGGAATAATCGCTGCAGCATTTGGGTGAACATTAATTTTACCGATAGTTGAAACAAAATGTTGATTACTTTCTTTTGACAACCTTGAAGCCAACTTATTCACAAATGTTATTATTTCTGAAGAAGTAACAAGAGCATCAGCTCTTTGATCCATTAAAATAGTTCCACTATGACCAGCTTGACCATTTACTTCTACACTAAACCTAGAAACACTCGGAATAGATCTTACAATGCCTATATCTATGTTTTTTTGCTCTAAAACTTTACCTTGTTCAATATGTAATTCTAAACATGCAACAATATTGTCAATAATTGAAAATGGTTTTGTAAGTAAATTAGATTTTCCACCAATCTTATTTATTTCGTCTTTTAAAATTTCTCCCGACGAATTGCTTCTGGACAAGATGTCTTCATTTAAAGCACCTATCATACCTCGTGTTCCAATGCAGGAAATACTCCAATCATTTAATTCTTCCCCAAGGTAATCATATACTGCAAGATTAAATGGTAAGTTGATATTATTTTCCTTAATGTGTTTTACTACACATAATGCAGCTACAACCCCAGCAATCCCGTCAAATCTTCCCCCTGAGGGTACTGTGTCAATGTGTGATCCTATAATAACCACTTTCTCAGTACTAGTTTTTGATTTTAAAAGTCCAATCAAGTTTCCAGCGTCATCTGTAGACGCTATCAATCCAAGTTTCTGATATTCATTTTTTAACCATGATCTTGCTTCATAAAACTTTTTACTAAAGACAATTCTTGTATATGGATTGTCTTGATCAGTTATTTTTTCTAAATCATCAATTTTCTGCTTAATGAATGAAATGTTAGATTGAGCGCTAAAGTCCATTATTATTTATCCTTGTTGATCAAATATTAAATTATCAAATTATTTAAAAATTTAAATTTATCTAATAATAAATGGATTTGAAACTGAAGTTTTTTCTGCAATCCATATAGATTTTGTTTGTAAAAATTCTTTAATGGATTCTTGCCCACTTTCTCTTCCTCTGCCTGATCTTTTATAACCACCAAACGGGGACATAAAACTAACAGCTCTATATGTATTTACCCATACTGTGCCTACTCTTAAGGCATCTGACATTCTAAGAGCTCTTCCAATGTCATTAGTCCACACTCCGGCAGCTAACCCGAATATTACGTCATTTCCAATTTTTATAGCTTCTTCTTCGTCTTTAAAACGAATTATAGATAATACTGGTCCAAAAACTTCTTCTTGAGCTATTCTCATATCATTATTAACGTCAGTAAAAATTGTCGGTTCTACAAATCTATTACCTTTAACATCTTTGCCAGAATATGCTTGACCACCTAAAAGACACTTTGCTCCTTCTGATTTTGCGATTTCAATATAACTCATTATTTTTTCAAATTGTGGTTGCGTTGTTACCGGCCCAACATGAGTGTCTAAGGACATAGGGTCTCCAATTTTTGCCTCACTTGCTACTTTTACAAGCCTTTCAACAAACTTTTCATATATTGAATTCTGAACTAAAAGACGAGATCCAGCAATACATGTTTGACCTGTTGCAGCAAATATTCCTGAAATAACACCCATAATTGCCGCTTCAAAATCAGCATCCTCAAAAACGATATTAGGGGATTTTCCACCTAATTCTAGAGATACAGGCATTATTTTTTTTGCCGCAGTTTCATAGATTTTTTGACCAGAAACGTCTGATCCAGTAAATGCAATTTTTGATACATGTTTATGTTCAACTAATGGCTGCCCAACATCAATACCCATACCTGTAATACAATTTACAACTCCGTCAGGAAAACCTGCCTCTGATACTAACTTCATAAATTCTAAGGTAGAAGCTGAAGTGAATTCTGATGGTTTAATTACAGCAGTATTGCCTGCTGCTAGAGCAGGGGCAAGTTTCCAAGATAAAAGTAGTAGAGGTGAGTTCCATGCTGTTATCATACCAACAACACCAAAGGGTTCATATTTAGTAAAATTAAATATGCCTGGTTTATCAGATGGTAACACTGATCCTTCCACTTTATCAGCTAACCCTCCAAAATATCTATACCATTCAGCAAGATATTTTGTCTGAGCACCCATTTCTGCTAAAAGTTTTCCATTATCTTTAACTTCAATCTCACCTAATTTTTGAGCATCTCTTTCTACAAACTCTGCTAGTTTTACCAGTAATTTACCTCGCTCAGTTGGTTTTGTTTTTGACCATTTATTTTCGAATACCTCTTTTGCAATATTAACAGCTACGTCAACATCATGAGCATTCCCCTTGGCTATTTCAGCCCACTTTTCACATGTGTATGGATTCTCAGTCTCAAAATATTCACCATTATTTGGCAACATTTCTTTCCCGTTAACAAAATGGTTGTATTTTTTCATATTAATTGTCCCTAATTCGATTTAGTTAAACATTCGATTAAAAATATATATAAACATTATTTAAAGTGCTCTTAAAACAAAATAATCTACAATTTAATTTATTGTATTAATTATTTTATTTCAAACGAAGGTTGAATTTGAAAATTACACAATTAAATGAAAATCATGAATTTTATATATGAAGCAATTATAAAACCACTTATCAAGTCACAAATCAAACTGTACTTTTTTTATTGATTATTTTAGGGCTTCATCAATTTTTATTATTAATGAAAATTATTTAGAAGGAAAAAATGAATAGTATTATACAAGCACAAGGAATTCATCATATTACCTTGAACGGAGCAGATAAGAAAACCTCAATAGATTTTTGGCAAAATATACTTGGTATGAAATTTATATTTGAACAACCAAATTTAGATGATTTAGACACTAATCATTTATACTTTGATTGTGGTGATGGAACTACGGTAACAGTTTTTACAAATGAAAAATTTAAACCTAATAAACAAAAACTCAAAAACGAATGTGGTGATGTCCATCATGTTGCTTTTTGGGTAAGTCAAAGTACTATTCGGATAGCTGAAAAAAATTTAAATGAAAATGGATTTGCAAATACTGGAATTAAAGATAGAGGGTTTATGGACTCTATTTATTTTAGGGAACCACTAGGCTTATTAATAGAGCTTGCTAGTTACAAGTTTGATCCACCAATTGGATTTTCTCATGCCAACGTACTAGAAAAAGCGCACGAAATCAGAGTTAAGAGAAAAGCTTTAAATATTCAAGATGAAGATATTGCAAGTGCCATTAAAGCATTAAGAAATTGATAATTAATCATTAATTAACGTTTAAGCTTAATTATTGGTAACTTTGCATCAATCCACGATGTTATTCCATCTTCAGCATTATAAATTATATTATCTAATTTTTTATCCATTATCTCAGCTATTATTTTAGTTCTTCTTCCAGTTCTACATATCAAAATAATAGGCTTTTCTTCATTAATATTTAAACGTAATTTTTCGTACCATTCTTCAAAATTATAATTTCCATTCTTATCAAAAAAGGTAAGTAAAATACTATTCGGAACCACACCAGTTTGATGCCATTCTGAATTTCTTCTAACATCTACAATTGGAATATTTGATTTAGATAATTTTAACATTTGTTCATTAGTTATACTAATAACATCAGCAACTGAAAATGTTGTAATAAACAAAAAACAAATTAATTTTACAAAAACTTTAATTAACATAATAAATTGCCTTACTATAAGATCTATTCAACACCACATAACAAATTAATAATTAAAATCAAGCATATTAATTGATCTGCTTGAGGTTCTTTTCATATTAATTTTACTGAAATAATTTTCATGTTCTTTTTGAAATTTTTTTATTTCTTCAATACTTTTCTCAAATGCTTTTTGGTCTTTATATTCAAAGATAGATGATAAAGCAAACCCCCCAGCTTTATTCCATATTTGATTAACTCTCCAACGAACTAATCCATGTTTTTTTAATTTTTTATAGAATTCATCTCCATGTTTTTCCATAAGATGTAGAAAAGACTCCATTTCAATTTCTGTAGAAAAATCATTAATTGTGTAACTAATTAATTTTGCATCAGTCATCTTTTATTAAGTTTCCTCTCAAATTTAATTTTTGTAATATATAATATGATTTAAGATTAAATCTGCAAAATTGAAAAATAAAGTTAATAATCTTATTTCTTAAGATCTTTTAAAAAATTGTTGATTTTTTCGAATATATTAAATTCATAGAGATTATTATGTCCTGCATTAAGAATAAATATAGACTCTTTTGGTTCTGGAGCTGCGTTAAAAACTTTTTTACCTAAATCAAAACTTATTACATTATCTTTTTCACCATGAAGAATAAGTAGTGGAGATTTGATGTTCTTAATTATACTAAGAATATCAAAACGATCTAATACTAGCCACTTAGCAGGTAAATACCAATAATGGCGTGAAGCAACTTCAGCAATTGAAGTAAACGGAGCTTCAAGAATAATTGCCTTATATTTTTCCTTTATAGATAATTTTACAGTTAATCCACATCCTAAAGATTCTCCATATAGTATAGTTTTTTGCTTTGAAATGTTTTGTTTGATAAGGAATTCTAGAGCGGCATGGCCATCTTTGTGGAAGCCATCTTCTGATGGTTTTCCTGGATTTTCGCCATAACCTCTATATTCAACTAATAATAAACCATAGCCTTCTTCCAAAAAAGACCTAAATTTCTCTACTCTATGCCCAATATGTCCAGCATTTCCATGAAATACTACAATAGTATCTTTTTTGTTGGTAGATGGTTTTCTAAACAAAGAATTTAGAACTAATCCGTCTGACGTTTTTAAATTAATTTTTTTTAATCCTGCATTAGAATATAAAAAAGGATCAAGTCTTTCTTTTGACGGCTGGTATAATAATGATCTTTGAAAAATAAACATTATAAGAATTACAAATAAATAAAAACTTATTCCGTAAATTATAATTGATGTAATTTTTGTCATTCAATATCACTGTTATAATTTAATCAGATAATTTAATTTTAATGGAAAAATTGTGAAATGAATAGATTTGCTGAAATTTTATTTATTATTTAAATTTATTAACGTTTACCTTTCCCGATATGAGCAATACCTTCAATCTCGACATAAATATTAGGATCAGCGAGTTTAGATACTTCTACTAAAGAACAGGCGGGAAAATTTCCCTCAAAAAATTCAGCTCTTGCCTTCCAGACTTTTTCATTATTCTGGATGCGGGTAACAAAAATAGTAAGCTTGGTAAAGTCAGACATTTTTCCACCTGCAGATTCAATTAGAGCTTTGTGCTTTTCAAATATAATCTTGGATTGTTCATATTCATCTAATCCGTTGATAGTTACACCATCATCACCTCTAGATGTTAATCCAGAAATGTAGGCAATACCATCACATACAATGCAGTTTGACCAAAGCTTAGGTGCTGGTTCTTTTACTTTTGGACTAGTAAATCGTGTAATCATTCTAAATCCCTTTCTAGAACAATTTGATAAAATTAATTAGTAAACGTGAAATCAGTTTTCGTGATTAAACTCTGAATCAATTGGAACTTTTATACTATTTAGAAGATGATTAGTTTTTCCAGCCAGTGACACAATTGACAAAAATTCTGCGTATTGTTCATCTGTCATTCCTTTGGATCTAGCTGCAGCAGTATGAGAGTGTATACAATATTCACAACTATTTGCTATAGAAACGGCAGCATAGATAAGTTCCTTCGTCATTGGATCAAGGTGACTTGGCTTTGCCATTACTGATTTCACATCACGCCAAGTTGTCTCAAGTAGGGCAGGGTCAAATGAAAGATAATACCACAAATTATTTATAAAATCACTTCCACGAGTTGCTCTAATGTCATCAAACACAGATTTGACACGGGGATTAGTTTCGGGGTTTTGAGGTGGTGATATGGTAGACATTGTAAGCCCTTTCTTTTTTTCGTTTTAATTCAACTTTAAAATCTTAATAGACTCATATTTAATTAGTCTATATTTTTGTCTAAATAGTCTTATAAAATATTAAATTTACTAGGTTTAGCATGACATTTAATGTTGCAATTATTGGCTTGGGCATAATGGGCACTCGTATGCTCAAGCATATGAGATTACATGAAGAATTTAATCCTAATTATTTATGGGATCCAAATCCAATTGCTTGTGAAAATGCATTTAAACAAGATAGTAAATCCCAAATTATGAAAAACGTTAATGATGTTATTAAGAAGGCTGATTTAGTTTATCTAGCATGTCCTCCTACTGTAAGGGAAATATATGCCATGAAAACGGTAGAGATGGGTAAAGCTTTATTCTTAGAAAAACCATTTGGCATAAACGTTAAAGATAGTAAGAAATTTGCTAAAAAACTTAAAAATTTTGAAGTTCCTATTGCAGTAAATTTTACGCAAGCTGCGGGTGTTGCGCTAGCAGATTTATTAGAAAGTAAAAACAATGGTGAAATGGGAGAAATTGTTGGTGTTGACATAATAGTTACATATCCATCGTGGCCTCGTAAATGGCAAAAAGAAGCAGATTGGCTTCGGTTCAAAAAAGAGGGTGGCATGACAAGAGAAGTTATATCTCATTTCATTTTTTTTACAGAGCGTGTATTAGGTCCTCTTAAATTAATCTGGGCGAATACAACTTATCCAAAAAATCCATTATTGTGTGAAACTGGTATTTTTGCAAAATTAGAAAACAAAGAAGGTATACCTGTTAATATATTTGCAAGTGTTGGAGGTATGCAACCAGATCGCCAGGAATTTACAGTTAAAGGATCCAAAGCAAGTAGAAAAGTGGCTGAATTTTATAAAGATTCAGTATCTACAGGCGATAATTTTTCTCCTCTCAGGGAAGAACCTGATGACCCTAGAGCAGTAAGTTTAAAGGCACAACTTGATGATTTGGTTCTTAAATTAAATAATAAACCTAATAGTTTAGCTACAATTGATGAAGCTTTAAGAGTACAAATATTAGTAGAAGAAATATTGTCAAAAACATGATTAGTTATAATATATTAAAATAAGGTTGAATAATGGAACATGAAATGAAGGAAAGTCTTCCTAAGTCATGGGATAAGACTAAACGCGTTTATGAGATTAGATATCCCAGTGGTAAAAAGGAAATTTGGAAAAATATAACTGCACGTGAATGTTTAACAAAATATGAAAATATGGATCCATTTGGAAATGGATTAAAATTAAGAGAGATAGAGGGAAAAGAGCTTCAATTACTAAATGTAATGGAAACTAGGAAAAAATAGTTTCACTTAACAGAAAGATTATTTGATATATAAAATACCTTTCTCTCTAAATATAATCCCTAAGAATAAACAATCCCCAGCACAAAAAAACACACCAAATTAGAACTATTTTTTGTTTATGTGACATATGATAAAGTTAAACTAATAATTCTTGTTAAACAATGAAGTTAATATGAAAAATTTTTTTTTGATCATTTTAATAATTTTTTCAAATCCTGTGATTGGAAAAGAAGGTGGTATATTTGATTGCTTATCTAAAGTAGGTTTGGGACTAGATTTTCTTGATAATATATACTCTTTTAAAGATCAAGGAATT
>CACNGC010000015.1 GCA_902619805.1 uncultured SAR116 cluster alpha proteobacterium
GCTTGACTAAACCATTATTAGGTAGTGATTAATTTTCAGCTAGGATAAAATTTGTCAAAATTTTCAAAAAATTATCAAAAAGTTACATTTGTCAAACATTGGACTGAAAATTTATTTTCTTTTCGCATTACTCGACCAAAAAGTTTCAAGTTTAGATCAGGTGAGTTTGTCATGATTGGCCTTCTTGATAATAATGACAAACCAATATTAAGAGCTTACTCAATTTGTTCACCAAGTTGGTCTGAAGAATTAGAGTTTTATTCTATAATTGTAAAAGACGGACCTTTAACATCAAAATTAAAAAAAATAAAAATCGGTGATAAAATTATTATGATGCCTAAATCAACAGGTACATTAGTTCTAGATGCAATAAAACCTGGGAAAAGATTATTTTTACTTTCCTCAGGAACAGGTTTTGCTCCATTTGCAGCACTTATAAGAGAGCCAGAAACTTACGAAAGATTTGAAAGTATAATTGTTACACATACTTGTAGAATGATTGCTGAGTTATCTTATAGTAAAAGTATAATTCAAGAATGCATGAATGATGAATTAATTAAAGAATTTATAGATAATAAATTACTTAGCTATCATTCTACAACGAGAGATAATCATATTTTCAATGGCAGGATTACTGAACTTATATCGACAGACAAATTATTTAATGATTTAAAGATAAACTCAATCTCATCCGATGATAGATTCATGTTTTGTGGGTCAATGGGCCTAAATAATGATCTTAAAAAAATTATGTTAGAAAACAACTTCCGTGAAGGAGCCAATAATTATCCGGGAGAATTTGTTTTAGAAAAAGCTTTTGCAGGTTAAGCTACCATTTTTCTATGTCAGGTCTTAACTCTACATCAAATGACCAAGCAGAACGTTTTTGTTGTGAAATTCTAAAAATTTCTTCAGCTATATCCTTTGGTTGAGCAAATTCAATATCATTTTTATTTTTTTGGTGTTCTATTCTACTTCTGGTCCATGGAGTATTTATAGACGCATCAATTGTTATATATGCAACATGAATACCTTGAGGTCCAAAATCACGTGCTAATGATTGTGCAAGAATTCTTTGGGCAGCCTTGGTGGGAGCAAAATAGGGTGTCATAGCCACCCCCCTATGTGCAGCAGTATTACCCGTTACAATTATAACTCCTTTTTTATTTTTTAACATGTCCGGTATCAAAAAGTGGGATAAATACATAAGTGAGGTTGTATTAATTCTAAAGTTCTCTTCTAGCCATTCTGGTTTGCCTTTTAATAAATATTCGAAGTTTCCTTTCACTGCATTATGTATGAGAACTTCTGGAAAAGACATTTCATTTTTAATTTTTTTACATATATCCTCTAAATGTTTTAAATTAGAAACATCGCATACATATCCCTTAGATCCAGGCAATTCTTGTTCAAATTTTCTCAATCTTTCCTCAGATCTAGCTAACATTGCCACTCTATATCCAGCTTTTGCAAACCGTCTAGCAGTATACCCTCCTGTACCTTCACCTAAACCAGTAATCATACAAACTGGCATTTTTGAAATTGACATTTATCTACTCCAATAACTAAAATCACATAATTAAGATTAGACAACAAAAACCATTTAATGACTATAAAAGAGTTATATAAAAATTTTGTGTAAATTTTGGTGGGCGGTGACGGTCTCGAACCGCCGACCCTCTCGGTGTAAACGAGATGCTCTACCAACTGAGCTAACCGCCCTCAAGATAAAATTTATACGTAATTTTTTAAACGAAGACAATAATTAACTTATTATTTAATAAATAAAATTTAGGAATAAGGAAAAATTTTAATGCACTCTAAATGGATTTTTAATCAGATAGAATCTTTAAAGATTAGGAAAAAGATAAATCTTTTAGATTTTGCTTCTGGAAATGGAAGAAATAGTATCCCACTATCAAAAAAAAATATCTTAGTAACAGCTATTGATAAAGATCAAAAGAAATTAGATAAATATACAAGCTTTAAAAACATTAATACAATATGTTTTGATCTTGAAACCAATGAAGAATGGCCATTGATTAAAGAATATTATGATGTGATCATAGTAGTGAATTACTTGTATAGACCTAAGATAAAAAAATTAATAAATTTACTTAAAAAAGATGGTTTTTTATTTTATGAAACCTTTTCACAAGGCAATGAAAAATATGGTTCACCCAAAAAACCAAATTTCTTACTTAAAAATAGAGAGTTATTAGATATCTTTAGTAATGAGCTTTTAACATTAAATTTTTACGAGGGTAAAATTAATTGCAAAAATATTTCTGTAAAACAAATGGCTGGATTTAAAAAAGGCGTCTTTGAAAAGACGCCTTGTTATTAAAAGTGAAGTTTAATTTAATTAACAGCAACCTTTAAAGGACTTCCAGCCTTAAATTTAGGTTGTTTAGATGCTTTAATTTGGATTGTTTCACCTGTTCTAGGATTTCTACCTGTTGTAGCGGCACGGTTTGCAACAGAAAAAGTTCCAAAACCAACTATACGCACATCACCACCTGCTTTTAAAGCATTGGTGATTGACTCAAAAACTCCATCAACTGCTTTTGCAGCATCTACTTTGGAAAGACCTGATGCGTCAGCAACACTTGCAACTAATTCATTCTTATTCATACGTACCTCCGTAATTTGTTAATGATTATATAAACTATCTGATATTACCTTATAAGACTAGAAAATAAAGCTAATTATTATCAAAAGAAAAAAAAGTACAAAATCAATGAGAAATGCTCGTTTTATTTGAATTATTACTCTCATTACTTGCTATTTTACTAGGCTCTAACATACTTAACTCTTGCGGAGCATCAACTAAAGCGTTTGATATAACCTCATCTATAGAACTAACTGGTATAATTTTTAATTGGTTTTTAATATTGTCAGGTATTTCAATCAAATCTTTTTTATTATCATCTGGAATTAAAACTGTTTTTATGCCGCCTCTTTTTGCTGCTAATAGCTTTTCTTTTAAACCACCAATAGGTAACACCCTTCCTCTAAGAGTAATTTCACCAGTCATACCTACAGATTTTTTAACTTTAATGTCAGTCAAAGCTGATACTATACTTGTAACCATAGCAACGCCTGCAGATGGGCCATCCTTAGGAGTTGCACCTTCAGGTACATGAACATGAACATCTAGTTTTTCAATATCAAAAGGATCTAGACCAAAAGAAAACGCTTTTGATCTAATAAAAAATTCTGCAGCTTGGACTGACTCTTTCATAACATCACCAAGTTTTCCTGTAGCTGTGACTTTACCTTTGCCTTTTACCTTTACAGCTTCTATGGACAACAATTCACCGCCAACCTCAGTCCAAGCTAATCCAGTTGTAATGCCAACTAAATCTTTTTTTTCTATCTCAAGCCTTTGATAAATAGGAACACCCAGTAAATCAGGCAAATTGTTTTTAGTTACAGAAATTGATTTTGCTTCATTTTTTTCAATTAGGGTCACAACCTTTCGAGTTAATTTAGCTAATTGTCTTTCTAAATTTCGAACCCCTGCTTCTCTAGTGTATGATTGAATAATCATTTTCAGAGCTTCTTCATTGATTGAGAATTCTGATTTTTTAAGTTTGCAATTATCCATTTGTTTTTGTAATAAATGTTTTTTAGCTATTTCTAGTTTTTCATCTTCTGTGTATCCAGACAACCTAATTACTTCCATCCGATCCAACAGAGCTTGTGGCATGTTTAGGGTATTTGAAGTTGTTATGAAGAACACTTTTGACAGATCATAATCAACCTCAAGGTAATGATCTTGAAATGTTTTATTTTGTTCTGGATCTAAAACCTCAAGTAATGCAGAAGAAGGATCACCTCTGTAATCATTTCCTAATTTATCTATTTCATCTAATAAAAACAATGGGTTAACAGATGATGATTTTTTCATACCATGTATAATTTTACCTGGCAATGATCCAATGTAAGTTCTTCTATGGCCTCTAATTTCTGCTTCATCACGAACCCCACCTAATGCCATTCTTATGTATTGTCTACCAGTTGCTTGTGCTATTGATTTTCCCAATGAAGTTTTACCGACACCTGGTGGGCCAACCAAACACAATATTGGACCCTTAACCTCATTTGTTCTTTTTTGAACAGCAAGAAATTCAATAATTCTATCCTTAACCTTTTCTAAACCATAATGATCGTCGTCTAAGATTTTTCTTGCATTAACAATATCAGATTTAACTTTATGAGTTTTCTTCCACGGAATAGAAACTAACCAATCAATATATGACCTGACAACAGTTGCTTCAGCACTCATTGGACTCATATTTCTTAGTTTTTTTAATTCTGATAAAGCTTTTTCTTTAGCCTCTTTACTAAGTTTTGCTTTATTAATTTTATCTTCAAACTCGTCAAATTCATTTTTGCCATCATCAGATGTGCCAAGTTCTTTTTGTATAGCCTTTAGTTGCTCGTTTAAATAATACTCCCTTTGTGTTTTTTCCATCTGTTTTTTTACGTTACTTCTAATTTTCCTCTCAGAGCAAAGTATTTCAATCTCTTTCTCAATTTTTGTAGTTAAAGTCTTAACTCTCTCGACTGCATCAGTCATTTCAAGAAAAGATTGTTTTTCATCAATGGAAAAAACTAAATGATTAACAATAGTATCAGATAAAACATCTGAACTATCAATATTATGTATTGTTGACAAAACATCAGAGTTAATTTTACTATTAAGTTTGGAAAATTTTTCAAAAGATTTTTTGAGATGATTATTGATATCATCGTGATTATTTTCTAATGAAACATCTTTTTTTAAAACATTTAATTTTGCACTTAAATAATCATTAGTAGAAATTATTTCTTTAATCTCGCACCTAAATTTTCCTTCAACTAATACTTTAACCGTTCCATCCGGCAATTTAAGCATTTGTAAAATTGTACCTAAAGTACCCATATTAAATAGGTCTTTTGAATCAGGATCTTCAATTGAAGATTTTTTTTGGGTAAGTAAAACTATTTCTTTATTTTCTTCCATTACAGTTTCAAGAGCATTAATTGACTTAAGCCTTCCTACAAATAATGGCGCTATCATGTAAGGAAATATGACAATATCTCTTAAAGGTAAAATTGGGTATGTTCCACTAGTCAAGTTAGTATCCTTCAGAATTTTTTAGATTTATGATATTTCTTAAATGATGATTTTTTTTTAAAGTTCAAGTTCAAAAATATTAAATAGAATTTTTTATTTCTTTTGTCTTTTTTTCGTGAACTAATATGGGTTTAGTGCCTTTTGTAACAACTTCTTCATTAATAACAACTTCATTAATGTCAGGTTCAGAGGGTAATTCAAACATCGTATCCATTAGTATATTTTCAATTATTGAACGTAAACCTCTTGCACCTGTCTTTAAACTTATAGCTTTTTGAGCAATTGCTTTTAATGCATTTTCTCTAAATTCTAGATTAGTGTTTTCCATTTCAAATAGTTTTTGATACTGTTTTAAAAGTGCATTTTTAGGTTTTGTTAAAATTGTGACTAAAGCTTCTTCATCAAGATCTTCTAATGATGCTAAAACAGGCAACCGACCAACAAATTCAGGTATAAGTCCATATTTAACTAAATCACCTGGCTCTACATCTTTAAGCATTTCAGACATTGAGGTTTCTTGTGAATTAATTATTTCAGCACCAAACCCAATAGAAGAACCTTTATTTCTATTTGCTATTAATTTATCCAAACCTGCAAAAGCCCCACCACAAATAAAAAGAATATTTGTAGTATCAACTTGAAGAAATTCTTGTTGAGGATGTTTCCTCCCACCTTGAGGTGGAACAGCTGCAATAGTGCCTTCCATAATTTTAAGTAAAGCTTGTTGGACACCTTCACCACTAACATCTCTTGTAATAGATGGGTTTTCAGATTTTCTTGAAATCTTATCAACCTCATCTATATATACAATGCCCTTTTGAGCTCTTTCAACATTATAATCAGAGGCTTGTAATAATTTTAGAATAATATTCTCAACGTCTTCACCTACATAACCAGCTTCTGTTAATGTTGTAGCATCAGCCATTGTAAACGGTACATCTAATATCTTTGCTAAAGTTTGTGCGAGTAAAGTTTTTCCACAACCAGTTGGTCCTACTAGAAGTATATTTGACTTTGAAATTTCAATATCATTTACATCAGTTGTATTTGCTAATCTTTTGTAATGGTTGTGAACAGCTACCGAAAGCACTCTTTTTGCTTTTGTTTGACCAATGACGTAATCGTCCAGTATTTTACAAATTTCAACAGGTGAAGGGATGCCTTCTTTATTTTTTGTAATTGATGATTGGTGTTCTTCTTTGATAATATCCATGCAAAGTTCAACACATTCATCACAAATAAACACTGTGGGTCCAGCGATTAGCTTTTTTACTTCATGTTGACTTTTGCCACAAAATGAACAGTACAATGTTGTTTTATTTTTTCCTTCGTTCTTTTGTTCATCCATGACTATACCTTTAGAATTATTTTATCTTTTGATAATCTATAAGTTTATTTTAAAAATCAATATAAATATATATATTATCTCTATTTAACAGCAGGTCTTTTTTCAACAACTTCATCAATTAAACCAATTTTTAATGCATCTTCAGGAGACAAAAAAGTGTCTCTATCCATTAAAGTTTCAATTTCTGCAATTTTCTTGCCAGAATGTTTAACATAAATTCCATTAAGTCTTGATCTTAAATTAATTATTTCTTTGGCATGAATTTCAATATCACTTGCTTGACCTTGAAAACCTCCAGAAGGTTGATGGGTCATTATCCTTGCATTGGGTAAACAATATCTTTTATTTTTTGCACCAGCTGTTAATAACAATGATCCCATACTTGCTGCTTGACCAATACATACTGTTGAAACATCAGGACGAATATACTCCATTGTATCGTATATCGACAAACCAGAAGTAACTACACCGCCTGGTGAGTTAATATACATTGATATATCTTTTTTTGGGTTTTCTGCTTCTAAAAACAACAATTGGGCACAGACTAATGAAGCCAAATTATCATCAACCGGTCCTACAAGGAAAATGATCCTTTCTTTTAAAAGCCTTGAATAAATATCATACGATCTTTCTCCACGGCTTGTTTGCTCCACCACCATTGGAACTAATGCACCAATTTCATTAATTGAAGAAACCTGATTATAATTTTTTTCTATCATATTTTAAAACTCCTCAAATAATAGTTTTGTAGAAATATCGTTATTTTTTTGATACTTTTTTAGTTGTTTTTTTTGTTTTATTTTTATCAACAATTTTATTTGATTTTTTCGCTTTTAAAGCTTCTTTTTTTAAATCCATTTCATCTTCTTTGTAGAGTTCTTCTACAGATACTGTTTTTTCCTTAACGTTAGCTAATTCTAAAATAAAGTCTATGATTTTATCTTCGAAAATTGGACCTGAAAGTTGCTGTTGAGCTTCAGGGTTATCCTTTAAATAATCCATAATTTGCTTTTCTTGCCCTGGATATTTTTGTATTTCTTTCATCATTGCATTTCTTGTATCTTCTTCTTCCACCTTAATATTGTTTTTTCTTCCTATTTCAGAAAGTAACAATCCTAACCTCACTCTTCTTTTTGCAATTTCTGATGCGTCCAATTTTTCTTCTTTTGACATCCCTTTATCAGAAACTGGATTTGTTTCTTCAATTTTATCTGAATCTGGTTTTGAATTAGGATTCATAGCCTTGCAAATGTTGTCGTATTCTTCTTTTTCCAGTGTCTCTGGTAATTCAAAAGAAACTATATCAGCTAATCTATCTAATATTTGTCTTTTTGCTTTATCTCGACTTTGTGCTTGGTGCTGTTTTGAAATTTGCTCTGATACAGCTTTTTTTAACGCCTCTAGATCATTCATACCCAATGTTTTTGCAAAATCATCATCTATTTTTACTTCAACATCTTCTTTAATTTCATTAACTTTTGTTTCAAAAACAGCATCCTTACCTGCCAAATTTTTAGCTTGATAATCTTTTGGGAATGTGACTTTTACGTTTGTAGTTTTTCCTTTTAAAGCTCCAATTAATGCGTCTTCAAACCCAGGTATAAAAGTGTTTGAACCTAACTTCAAATTATGACCTTTAGCTTCTCCACCTTCAAATGGTTCATCATCTATTTTGCCAATAAAATCAATAACAAGAGTATCACCTTTTTTTGCAGGTCTATCTTTAGATATTTCTTTTGTACCAACATTTTCATTAGCAATTTTTTCAACCGCCTTATTAATATCTTTTTCACCCACTTTTACAACTGGTTTAGTTATATCTAATAATGATAAATCTGGAATTTCAAAATCAGGCATTATCTCAACTAATAACTTTGCTTTTAAGTCCTTACCTTCTTCGAAAGATACTATTTCTATTTTAGGTTGAGAAGATGGTGTTAATTTATTTTTTTCCATCGTATCTTTGGAGGCCATATCTACTGATTCTCTTACAACTTCTCCAAGAACTTGTTTTCCAAATCTGTTTTTAACAACTGAAACAGGCACTTTACCTGGCCTAAAACCTGGAAGATTAGCTTCTTTAGCAATATTCTCTAGTTTTTGATCAACTAATTTTTCAATTTCTTTTTTGGTTATTATTACTTCAAATTCTCGTTTTAATCCTTCTGATAAGGTTTGCGTTACAGCCATTTTGATTTTACCTCTTAAAAAATGAAAGTATTTTTATTAATGGTGCGGGCGAAGGGACTTGAACCCCCACACCTTTCGATACAAGAACCTAAATCTTGCGCGTCTACCAGTTCCGCCACGCCCGCATTTTTAAATTTCAATATAACTATCAAATAGCTAACTTAGGATAGCTCAAAGGTCAAGTTAGAATGATTAAAATTAAATGGGGCGAGTGACCGGCTTCGAACCGGCGACCTCAGGTACCACAAACCCGCGCTCTAACCAACTGAGCTACACCCGCCATAAAATTCTAATCATTCATATTTAAACTAAATAATTTAATAAAATCTTTATTTTAAATATAGTTACGTATAAATATTTAATAAACACGAATTAATCAAGGTTTATTAAATGAAAAGTAATTACGATTATGCATCAAGAAATTTTAATCTTGGAACTGAGACTGCTTTTACTGTATTAGCAAAGGCGAACAAACTAGCTTCTGAGGGACAAAATATTATAAATTTAGGTATCGGTCAGCCAGATTTTAAAACACCTGAGCATATTGTTGAGGCAGGTATAAAAGCTCTTAGAGATGGACATCATGGTTATACACAATCTACAGGTATTCCTAATCTAAAAGAAGCAGTTTCAAATGATATAAAAAAAAGATATGATGAAAATGTTTCACCTGACAATATCATTATTGTTCCAGGTGGTAAGGTTATAATATTTTTTTCTGCAATGTTAATGGGTGAAAAAAATAAAGAAATTTTATACCCAAATCCAGGATTCCCAATTTATGAGTCAGCTATTAATTATTCAGGTGCAAAATCTATCCCATATCAATTAAGAGAAGATAAAGGCTTTTCATTTTCAGCAGAAGACATACTAAATAAAATCAATACTAATACGAGTTTAATAATTATTAATAGCCCAGCCAACCCTACAGGTGGATTAGTTCCTAAAAGTGAATTGGAAAAGTTAGTTAAAGGTTTAGAAAAACACCCAGATATTGTTTTGATGAGTGATGAGATTTATGATCAATTCTGTTTTGGTGAAAATGAATTTACATCAATGTTACAATTTCCTGAAATTAGAGATAGGCTAATTATTTTAAATGGATGGTCTAAAACATATGCTATGACTGGGTGGCGTTTAGGCTATGGAATTTTCCCACATAAATTATATGAAATTGCTGAAAAACTTGCTGTGAACATTCACTCATGTGTTAATTCAAGCGCTCAATATGCAGCATTAGCAGCATTAAATGGGCCTCAAAATTGTGTTTCAGAAATGAATGATCATTTTAAAAGACGTGCTAATTTAATGTTTAATGGATTAAATGAAATAAAAGGATTTTCTTGTCAAAAACCAAATGGTGCTTTTTATTGCTTTCCAAATATTACTGGAACAGGAAAAAGTTCTACTGAAATTCAGAATATCTTATTAGATAATTTAGGTGTGGCCACAGTTTCAGGTACTTCTTTTGGTGAATATGGTGAAGGATATATCAGACTATCATGTGCTAATTCAGATTCTGCAATTGAAGAAGCTATTTCAAGAATTAAAGATTTTTTTAATTAAATAGTTTGCTTAATTTTTAATCACTTTTTTTTTATTGCTATATTTAAATAAAAATTATTTTGTTAAATTTATTTTTGAATATATGAATTTTAAAAAAGGTGATTCAAATGAAAAAAATTGAAGCGATAATCAAGCCATTTAAACTCGATGAAGTCAAAAACGCACTTTCACTTATTGGTATTCAAGGATTAACAGTTTTCGAAGCAAAAGGGTTTGGAAGACAAAAAGGTCATACAGAACTCTACAGAGGTGCTGAATATGTTGTAGATTTTCTACCTAAGGTTAAAATTGAAATTGTAGTTGACGACGAGTTGGTTGATTCTGCGGTTGAATGCATAGAAGAGTCTGCTAAAACAGGTAGAATTGGCGACGGTAAGATTTTTGTATCATCAATAGAAAAAGCTATCCGAATAAGAACAGGTGAAAAAGGTAGCGAAGCAATATAACATATGAATAATGGAGTAGATAATATGTCAAACGCAAAAAAAATTATGGATATAATAAAAGAAAAAGAAATCCAATTTGTAGATCTACGCTTTACTGATCCGAGAGGCAAGATGCAACATCTTTCTCAACATGTAAGCACTATAGATGAAAAATCACTTGCTGAGGGTTTTATGTTTGACGGATCTTCTATTGCAGGATGGAAAGCAATTAATGAGTCTGACATGAAATTAATGCCTGATTGCTCACGATCAATAGTTGATCCTTTTTTCTCACAACCTACTTTATCAATATTTTGTGATGTACTTGATCCAATATCAGGCAAACGTTACGAAAGAGATCCAAGATCAACAGCTAAACAGGCTTTGGAATATATGAATTCAATAGGTGTTGGAGATACTGCTTACTTTGGACCAGAACCTGAATTTTTTGTATTTGATGATGTTAAATTTGAAGATGAAATGAACTCATCGTTCTATAAAATTGATTCAACTGAAGGTCCATACAATTCTGGTAGTAATTTAGAAGAGGGAAATATGGGTCATAGACCAGGTATTAAAGGTGGATATTTTCCTGTTCCTCCAGTTGACTCAGCTCAAGACTTAAGAAGCGAAATGGTTTTATCACTTGTAGATATGGGTGTAGATATGGAAAAGCACCACCATGAAGTTGCTCCTTCACAGCATGAATTAGGCATGAAATTTGGTACACTTATTGATACTGCTGATAATGTTCAACTTTATAAATATGCAGTTCACAACGTTGCACATTCTTTTGGACAAACAGCAACATTTATGCCCAAACCTGTTGCTGGCGACAATGGTACAGGTATGCATACTCATCAATCTATCTGGAAAGATGGTAAACCTCTATTTGCTGGTGATAAATATGCGCAATTATCAGAAACCTGTTTGTATTATATAGGTGGGATTATAAAACATGCAAAAGCATTGAATGCGTTCACTAACCCCTCAACTAATTCTTACAAGAGATTAATACCTGGGTTTGAAGCCCCTGTTATTTTAGCATATTCTGCTAGAAACAGATCTGCTTCTTGCAGAATTCCTTTTACCGATAGCCCCAATGGTAAAAGAGTTGAAGTCAGGTTTCCAGATGCAACGGCTAATCCTTATTTAGCATTTTCAGCTATGTTAATGGCTGGTTTAGATGGTATACAAAATAAAATTCATCCTGGTGAAGCTATGGACCAAGATTTGTATGAATTACCTGCAAGTGAACTTGCTAGCATACCTACTGTATGCGGTTCACTTAGAGAAGCTCTTGATGCCCTTGCAAATGATATGTCTTTCTTAACAAAAGGTAATGTTTTCACCGAAGATCAAATTGAAGCATACATTGACCTAAAGATGGAAGAAGTTGTTCAATTTGAACATTCTCCACATCCTGTAGAATTTAAGATGTACTATTCAAGCTAATCTTACTAAAATTTTTAAAACCAATTACTAGTTGGGTTTTTTTATTTGAAAATTATATAATTATTGCTAAATATTGTTATAATTATTTTTTTACACACTAAATAAAGTAAATTAGCGTATATGACAAAAAAAAAATTGGACAACTACAATGCTTCTGAAATCGAAATTTTAGAGGGTTTAGAACCTGTTCGACGTAGGCCTGGGATGTATATTGGTGGTACAGACAATAATGCCTTGCACCATCTTGCAACTGAGATAATTGATAATTCTATGGATGAAGTAGTTGCCAAACATGCTAATACAATAAATGTAAATCTGCTTGATGATAACACAATAAATATTTCGGATAACGGCAGAGGAATACCTGTAGATAATCATCCTAAATTTAGAAATAAATCAGCATTAGAAATTATAATGACCACTCTCCATTCTGGTGGGAAATTTACAAATAAAAATTATACAACCTCAGGGGGATTGCATGGCGTTGGCGCTTCAGTTGTTAATGCTCTTTCTTCATTTATGAAGGTAGAGGTTATACGTGATGAATACTTATATGTTCAAGAATTTTCTAGAGGTTTACCAATCTCACCTCTTACAAAAAAGGATAAAATAAAAAATAATAATGGAACTTCTATTACTTTTAAACCTGATCCTGAAATATTTGGTGAAGCTAATATTTTTAATCCTGTTAAAATCTTTAATATGTTGGAAAATAAAGCTTATCTTTTTAAAGGTGTTCAAATCAATTGGAAATGTAATGAGACACTTTTAAAAAAAGACGGTATTTTGCCATCTTCAAAAAAATTTTGCTATATCAATGGTATCTTAGACTACATGAAAAATAAAACTTCCTCTAATTCATTTTTTACTTCTTCTTTATTTCATGGAAACGTAAACATTGATGATGAAACTGTTGAATGGGTTGTAAGTTGGTTAGCTGATCATGAAATTGGTTTTAATGAAACTTTTTGTAATACTGTTTATACTCCACTTGGTGGAACACATGAAGCTGGTCTAAGGTCAGCAATGACAAAAGGTATAAGAAATTTTGCTGAGCTAAGAGGTTTTAAAAAAGCTAATGAAATCTTATATGATGATTTAATGATATCTTCGGGATCAATTTTATCAGTTTTTATTAAAGAACCTCAGTTCCAAGGTCAGACGAAAGAAAAACTTGTGAATACTTTTACTTCTAAAATTGTAGAAACAGCGGTCAGAGACAGATTTGAGACTTGGTTATCAAATTTTAAAGAAGTTGGGGAAGATTTATTAAATAGAACAATCAATAACTATGAAGAAAGAAAAAGAAAAAAGAAAGAAAAAGAAGTTTTACGTAAAACTATTTCAAAAAAAATTCGTTTACCTGGGAAATTAGCTGATTGTTCAAGTGATAGTTTTGAGGAGTCTGAGCTTTTTATAGTTGAGGGAGATAGTGCAGGAGGATCTGCAAAACAAGCCAGAGAAAGAATTACTCAAGCGGTATTACCTTTAAAAGGTAAAATATTAAACGTAGCTAGTGCAACGAGTGAAAAATTGTCACAAAATCAAGAAATTAGTGATTTGAAACAAGCTATAGGACTAGATCAAAGTAAATCTATAAGTATAGATAACCTTAGATATAATAAAATAATCATTATGACAGATGCAGATGTTGACGGAGCTCATATTGCAGCTTTGCTTTTAACTTTTTTTTATAATAATTATCCAGAAATTATTGAGAGAGGTCATTTGTACATAGCTCAACCACCTTTGTATAGAATTACTTTCAATGACCAATACTTTTATGCTCAAACCGAAGAAATTAAAAATAAAATCATAAATAAAAAATTTAACGGCAAAGCTTTAATTAGTCGTTTTAAAGGATTAGGTGAAATGCCACCAGCTCAATTAAAAGAGACAACAATGTCTCCAAAAACAAGAAAATTACTTAAGGTAACCATTCCTAAAAGAGATATTAATGAAGCTGATAAGAGAAGAGAAGTTGATAGTTTAGTAAATATATTGATGGGCAAAAAGCCAGAACTTAGATTTAAGTATATTCAAGAAAATGCTAGCAATGTAAGTGAATATGATATTTAAGTTTCAGAATTCAATTAACTGTATGCTTTTTTAGTGCCATCAAAAATATAAAATTTGAATGAGGTTATAATTGTGAAATTCGAAGATCTAGGTTTGTGCAAAGAAATTTTGTCATCTATAAATGAAATTGGATATAAAGAACCAACTGAGATTCAAAAAAAAGCTATACCAAATATTTTAGTAGGAAGAGATATATTAGGGTGTGCGCAAACAGGTACTGGTAAAACAGGATCTTTTATTATGCCTTTGATTGAGATTCTAAATTCTGGGAAATCTAAATTTAGAATGCCAAGATCTCTTATTTTAGCTCCTACTAGAGAATTGGCAATGCAAGTTTCTGAGGAATTTTGTAAAATAAATCAATATTTAAATCTTCAAATGGTATTATTAATTGGCGGAACATCATTCACAAAACAAGAAAATAAATTATCAAAAGGTGTAGATGTACTTATTGCTACGCCTGGAAGACTTTTAGACCATATAGAACGAGGTAAAGTTATAATAAAAGATGTGAAATTACTTGTTATAGATGAAGCAGATAGAATGTTAGATATGGGTTTCATCCCTGATATTATTAAAATTAACAAACTACTTCCTAAAATAAGACAAACTTTATTTTTTTCTGCAACTCTCTCAAATGAAATAAGGAATATAAGTAAAGATTTTTTAATTAATCCAAAGGAAATCACTATAAACCCATATTCTTCAACATCAGAAAACATAGATAGTACTTTTATTAAAACTAATAGTAAAAATAAAATGAGTGATCTAAAAAAGTTATTATATATAGACCCAATAAAAAGTGCTGTAATATTTTGTAATAAGAAGGCTGATATTGATAAAGTGAGTAGATTTTTAAAAAAAAATAAGTTTAATACCGCATCACTTCATGGAGATATGAACCAAAATTTGAGAATTAAATCTCTTGAGAGGTTCAAAGACAAATCTGCTGAAATACTAATTGCTTCTGATGTAGCTGCAAGAGGTATTGATATAGATGGATTAAGCCATGTCCTTAATTATGACGTTCCAAATAACCCAGAAGATTACGTACATCGTATCGGTCGTACAGGAAGAGCTGGGAAAAAGGGTAAAGCATATACGCTTTTTGATAATTATGACGATAAAACTATTATTTTAATTGAAAAACTTATAAAGAAAAAAGTTTATAAAACAACTTTTGATAAGATATTTTCTTCGCAAAAGATATCTTATAATAATTTCAACCCAACTAAAGAAAAAAACAAATATAAATCTAAAACTTTACTACCTGAAGAAAATTATTCAAATTTTAAAGAAAGCGGTAAAATTCCAGATTTTTTAAATTAAAAATAGCTAAATTAAAGCCTTCTCTATTATTTCTGACAAGTCATTAGAGATAAATGGTTTATTAATACTTTTTAATACATCTCTAATTTTGTTTTTCCTCTGACAAGAATAATTTTTAAATCTCGTCAGAGGTAAAATAAGTCTAGCTGCAGCTTGAGGATTGCTTTTATCAATAATTGCAACCTGTTCAGCAACAAATTTATATCCAGAAGAATCGTTTGCATGAAATAATAATACATTTTCTCTTTGAAAAGTACTTAAAACGGATCTAAGTTTATTTGGATTTTTATAATCAAAATCTCTATGCTTTAATAGATATTTAATTAGATTTAAACCATGTGATTTTATATATAAAGTCGACATCATTTCAAACCATTTTTCAATAACTAAGTGATTATTTTTCCATTTTTGGTAAAAATCATTTAAGTAATTTAGTGCTAACTGATTATTAGCCAAACATAATGATTTTAATCCAATAATTGAAAGTGTCATATTTTTACTTACAGTTATTTTTTTTGCAATCTGAATACCTATTGAGCTCTCAATTAGAATTAAATATTTTAGTATTTTTTCCAATAACAGACGTTCTTCATATCTTTCATCATTTTCTATTTTGCTTTTAAATAGTTTTAAAGCATTACTCTCAAAAACTTCTTGTAAACCTAAACCAATTCTTTTCATAAAATCTTTTTTTCTTTTGAAAATTGAAATTGGATCTACATCTTTTGATAAATTTTCAAATGTATTTCTAGATGGTAATTCTAAAAGCAACGCCATTAACGAATAGTTTACTTTTTTTTCTAAAAATAATTCTCTTAATGTTTTTATTAAAATATTTAAATTAAAATTTTTATAAAAACAGTTTAGGTATAAATTTTGAGCAGAATCCCATTTGTTAAATGAATCATTATCAAATTTAAGTATATGAATATACTCATTAATTTTAATATCTGTTTTTAAAAGTACTGGAGCGGAAAAGTCTCTTAATATTGAGGGAATAATTTCTTTTTCTCTACAGATTACAGAGACTTTATCTTTGCTTTTTGATAGTAAATAGACGTGTTCGTATTTTAATTTTGAGTTGTTGAGACTAAATTTAACGAGAGATCCTTTTTTATTTAAAAAAGCTATTTTTATTGGAATAGGTAAATTACTAATTTTATTATTAATCTTTTGAGAAAAATTAAGCTGTAATCCTAAGTCATTTTCTTCTCTTATCATTTTTAAATTAGGGGTGCCGGATTGGGAATACCATTTTTCAAACATACTTAAATCTAATTTACTCCCATCAGCTAATGCTTTTATAAAATCCTCACATGTAACTGCCATTCCATCATATCTATTAAAATATAAATCCATTCCTTTTTTATATAAAGTATTACCGAGATAATTATAAATCATTCTAATAACCTCAGCTCCTTTTTCATAGATTGTAGGAGTATAAAAATTATTAATTTCCTTATATTCATCAGGCCTTATTGGGTGGCTATTAGATCCTGCATCTTCTGCAAACTGAATTGATCTTAGTAAAGACACATCTTCTATTCTTTTAACACCTCTGTTGTTCATATCACCCGAAAATTCTTGGTCTCTAAAAACAGTTAATCCTTCTTTCAGAGTTAATTGAAACCAATCTCTACAAGTTACCCTGTTCCCAGTCCAATTATGAAAATATTCATGAGCAACAATGCTTTCTATATTTTGTAAATCTCTGTCAGTAGCAGTTTTCTTGTCAGCTAGAACAAACTTTGAATTAAATATATTTAAACCTTTGTTTTCCATAGCGCCCATGTTGAAATGACTAACAGCTACTATCATAAAAGTATCTAAATCGTATTCTAATCCATATTTTTCTTCATCCCATCTCATAGCTTTTTTTAGACTATTCATTGCGTAATTAGTAAAACTTTTATTACCTATTTCACTAAAAATATTGATTTTAATTTCTTTTTTTGATGATGTTAAATATTTAGAAGAATTAGATTCTAGATTACCAACAACTAAAGCAAATAAATAAGAAGGCTTAGGAAATGGATCATGCCAGACTTTAAACAGCCTATTACCTTTTCCATTTTTATTTTTAATAATACCTTCTTCAATTAAATTACCATTACTAAGTATTGTTTTAAATTTATCTGTTACCTCTATTCTAACTGTAAATAAACTCAAACAATCAGGTCGATCTGGAAACCAAGTAATTTTTCTGAAACCTTCTGCTTCACATTGAGTGCATAGCATATTATTGCTTTGATATAAGCCTTCCAAGGAATTATTAGTTGAAGGATATATTTTCACTTTAGTAATTATTTTTACTAAAGTTGTATTGGAAGGCACCGGTATTATAATGGCTTCATTTTGTTTTTTTAGACTTTCAACTTTAATAGTTTTAGGAGGATTATCATCAAGAATTAGTTCAAATTTTGAAGTAGATAAGTCAACTCCATTTAATTCCAGATGACTTTTTAAATTATAATGACTTATGTTCTGAGTATTATTTTTTTGGAATATTATTTGGGATTTAATAATAGTATATTTATCAAAAATAAAAAAATTTAAAAATGTATTTTTTGCAAGCCAATATAAAGGCTTATAATCAGACCTTTTTTTAATTACGTATTTCATAATACATTATATTAACTTTCTCTCGTGTTAGTATATGCAAGATTAGAATGTTCTTCACAATAAGGTCTGCCAGGAATTATTGAAGTACCACAAAAAGAAAATCCAGGTAATTTTGGATCACCAATTGGCCAACAACATCTATTTCTAGACCATTCAACATCCCTTAACATGATTTTTAGAGGTAATACCTTGCTATTTTCTGAACTATTAGATTGCTGGTTTTTTCTAGGATCTCCTGATTTAGAAATCGGCGAATTTCTTTTTGGTAATCCCATTCTATGAGCTTTTCCTGCAATTGCATTTCTAGACACACCAATTTCGTTTCCAATTTTTGTGATTGGCAAACCATCATCCCAGAGTTTTCTTAATTTATTTAATTTATCATCATCCCAAACAAAGTTATTTTCCATTATATTTCCTTTACTACCAAAGATCTAAAAAATTACCCGCTAAATCAATCTGACTTTCTATCATATATTTTCCAAAATGAACAGGTCGACCTAATTTTTTTGCTTTTTTTAATAGTTTAGTTTCTAAAGGTTGCATTATAATGTCTGCAATAACAGCGTTGGATGAAGTTTCACTCACATCAAATGGAAGTTTATCATCTTTATGTAAGCCTAAACTAGTAGCATTAATTATTATATCGTAATCGTTTAATAAGTAGTTATCTTTATATTTAGTTACTTCTACTAATAAATCCTTATCAATAATTTTAATTTTATTTATCAATTCATATGCTTTATCAAAATTACGATTAATTATTTGCAAAGATTTAATTTTTTGTTTTGCTAATGAACAGGCGATAGAAACTGCGGCACCACCAGCGCCAAAAATACAAACTTTTTTATTTTTAATCAAAAATTTTTGTGATAAAAATCCTGCAACAAAACCTTGACCATCAAAATTATTTCCAATTAATTTTCTATCTTTATCAAATTTGATCCAATTTACAGATTGAGTAAATACAGCATCTTGTTCAAGATGATCACATATATTAGCCATAGTTTTTTTATGGGGAATAGTAACGGTCATTCCTTCAAAATTTCTAATTTTTTTTAGAGATTTTATTACATTTTTTAAATTCTCTTTCTTTACATGTATAGGGACCATAACTGCATCTATATTTTTTTCTTTAAAAATTGCAGTAAAAATAGTAGGAGCTTTGACATGATCAATTGGATCAGCAAGACATCCATAAATTTTTGTCGAACCTAACATAAATTAATTATTATCAATTTTTTTAAATTTCAAAGAAGCAGAATTAATACAATATCTCAATCCTGTAGGTTCAGGTCCATCAGGAAAAACATGTCCAAGATGTGCATCACATTTCGCACAATGTACCTCTGTCCTTTCCATAAAATATGAATTATCAACTGATTCACCAATAACCTCTTCAGAGACTGGTTTATAAAAAGAAGGCCAACCTGATCTTGAGTCATATTTTGTTTCACTTGAAAAAAGAAGTGTATTACAACAAATACAATTATATTCACCAATATCTTTTTTATCCCAATATGCTCCAGAATATGCTGGCTCAGTCCCATGTTGCTGTGTTATTCTAAATTGTTCATCTGTCAAATGTTTAATATTTTTACTCATTTTATACTTGTCAAAAAATGTTTTTAGTTTACTAATTGTATTATAAATTTAGAACAAAATAAATTTGTATTTTATGATTTAAGCAATTTTCTTATAAAAATTACCCTAGTTATAAAAGTTATCCAACATAACGTCCCAAAAATATATGCTATATAATTTATGAAGTCATAAAATAAAAGCATCAGAATAAAACAAAGGATTGTCTCAAATCCCTCAGTTATTCCACCTATATAAAAAAATGATTTTTTTTGATTTTCTGAAATTAACAATTTATTTTTTTCTACAAGCCATGCTGAAGCAAGAAAAGTTGTTTGAGTAGCAACAAAACTTAGTAACAGAAAACATATTGAATAAGCATTTTCTATATCCAAAAAAATGAAAGATATTGGAAATAATGAATAAAACAAAAAGTCTGAAACAATATCATAAAATGCACCAATATCTGTTTCTCCAACTAATCTTGCTAAAGCTCCATCTAATCCATCACAAAATCTATTAAGAAATAAAAAAATAGATGCATAGATAAACATTCCATTTACTGTAAAGTAAAAACAACAGAGGCCCAAAAAAAAACCTATAAAAGTTATCGTATTTGCTTGAATCTTAAATTGTGATAATTTTTTTGCTAATACATATAATGCAGGCTTTAAAATTTTATTTATTTGTCCATCAAACATTAAAATTTAATTTTTAATTTAATTTATTTGGTATTATGAAGAGTTGTTTAGGATAGATCAGATCTGGATTTTTAATTTTATCTTTATTAAGTTCTACAATATCAATATAACGATTACCTAATCCTAACCTTTGATATGCGATATTCCATAAAGCATCTCCTTTTTGGACAATAATTAACATTTTTCCATTTGCATTTTCAATACTTTTACCGCTAATTACTATAGAGTTTTCACTTAATACTTTACCATTTTTTCCTAAAAGAACCGCAAAAACTTTTTGTTTTCCTGCAATCAATTTACCTGGAATTGATAAAGCCCATTCATCATTAATTATTTTAGTTGATGAAGTTTCATTACCTGTAAAGCCAGCATTCACTTGCACACCATTATGAGCTATTCCAGATAATACAAGTTGACCTGATTTTGAGTCATGTATTATTGCTAAGATCCTAATTTGAGGCTCTTGAATAGTTTTTAAATTTGTTTGTTTATTATTTTTTATACTCGGTTCTTTTTTTTCTAAGCCAGGAGCTTGAATAACTTTAGCGCCTAATTTTCCTTGATTATCAACAATAGCTACAATTGGTAGATCATCTTTTTTCCCAGTAACATTTATTGCAACAGATTTATTCGCAATTACTACTTTATTATCTACTGTTGTTTGCCTAAAAGATAAGAAATATTCTCCACTATTTAATTGCTTTTGTGGCACAGCAACAAAATCTCCGATTTTGTCACTCGTTGTTACAGCAATTACTTCTGAATTAGAAATGATTTCTATTTTTGATTTAGGCAATCCTTTTCCTGCAATAACAAGGCTTCCATCTGGTCTTACCCTTACAACTTCTAATTTTATTGTTTCAGCAGTTTCTTCTCTTGTTGGTTTAACTTCGATTGGCTTGGCGTCCACTACTTTATTTACTAAAGGTACAACTACCTCTTTTTCATCAATAGTTTCAGTTTCATAAAAAACTACAAATAGAGCTAAAGCTGCTATTATTGCGCCAGTTAATAAAAAATATATTACTTTTGAAGATTTCATAGAAAACCTTGTTAAAAACTAATATTTTATTTTAAAATAATTTATTAGATTAATATATAAATTTTTTAAGTTTATTTTTTGAACGAGGTAGTTTTGAAAAAAAAAATATGTGTATTTGGTGGCTCTAAATCAGGTAAAAATAGTGAGAACTTAAAATCTGCTAAAACTGTTGGTCAAATCATCGCAGAAAATAATTTTGACATTATTTTTGGTGGTGGTGAGAATGGCATTATGGGATCAGTATCAGAAACAGCTATTAAGTATGGCTCTAAAACAACAGGTATAATTCCTAATTTTTTAGTTTTAAAAGATATACAAGATACAAAACATTCAAAAAAACATAATACTAGCTTTATAGTTACTGATAACATGCACCAAAGGAAACAAATGATGTACGAAAAATCAGATGCTTTCTTAATCTTACCAGGTGGTGTAGGGACACTTGATGAATGTTTTGAGGTTTTAACTTGGTGTCAATTAAGTCAAATTGTTAACAAAAAAGTTGGTATTATCAATTTTAATAATTTTTGGGATCCTCTTATTTCTTTAATTAATCATCTTATTAAAGAAGAATATATGGGAGAACATAATTTAAATTATTTTGAGGAATTAAAAAACATAAATTCTTTAAAAATTTTTCTAAAAAATATTTAAATATTTTATTAATTTATGTATGAATGATATACGATAAATTAAAATTTTTCTTAAAAAAAATTAAGGACTTGAAATGTTAGATTTGATGAAAATAGCTGTTACTGAATCTAAAGGTGGTGACTTAGAAACTGTTCTTGGAGACCTTTACCAAAAAACCGAGGTGAGGCCAAATGGGTATCCAAATGCAATTGTTTGGAAAGGTGGAAAACATGATGGAATTGTAAATCCAGTATGCCATTCATTGACAGACGCTTACGCGTTATTAGGAACTATTGCAGCCGCTGACATCTTAAATCTTCCTTTTTATGCTGTTCCAATGTGGTCTCAAATGCGACATGACACAAAACTTGAAGCATTAAGCTGGTTTGGCAATATGCAAAACACATCTATAAAATGGTCAACTGCTGGTGATGCATATGTTAATAATGAGTCTGGAAATAAAGTTGTTGTAATGGGTAAGTCTGGAAATGCCCCTTTAAGAACACAAGCAGGAGTATTTTGTAACGTCCGTCCATATGGTCCAATTATAGTTGTAAGATGTATGCCATGTTTGCCTTATTCACAAGATAAATCTAAATTTAGTGTTAATGAAAAAACTGGTATTGTGCATACTGAAATGAATACTCCTGGAATTCAGATGGCTTATGCTTGCCGATTATTTTTAAAGATGATTAATGATACAGGTAAATTAGGTAGAGTTGCGTTTAAACCAACACAGGCGATGGAAGATGGAATTAATGCGGGCATATTAATATGGCTTCTTGAAGGAACAAAATTTACTGTTGGTCGAAAATGGGCTGTAAATGCTTACGAAGAACATAAAACAAACATTGACAAAATAATTTCTCTTTTACCTAAAAACTTTAGGGATGGTATGGAAAATTGGTCTGGAAGAATTGAACAACATATTTCTGATACTAATTATGGACTATTAGTATGGGATATAATTAACAAACAAGAATGTATAGTATTAGCAACTGATTTGGACGGAGATAGATTGACCGATTTACTTGCTGATATATCTGACCCATTAAGAGATTTTGGCTCAAAAATTCTTAATCATGTTAAGAGTGATATTGATATAGATACAGTATGGAAGTCTATGGGTTACACAACTGGTAACGGAAGGGATATGACTTCAGTAATGCATAGAATGTCTGGACCACCTATTCACGAACAAACACTAGGATCAGCTGATGCTATGCTTTTAAGACTTCTTGATGGTGATGAAACTATGGGTGGAACAAAAAAACCTTACGACCCAAGAATTCATTTTGTTTTAATTAGAGACGCATACTTAGATGCTAATCCTAATAACATTGAACTTAGAAATTGGTTGGATAATGTTTTAAATATATTTGATGGAATATACGGCAGTAATAGACCTGGATTTATTGAAGGTTATATAGCACTTAAAAATGCTATTCAGCCTTGGTGATTTTAATTCAAGGCTGGCTCTAATCTATCCATAATTTCATTTATGAAGCTTTGATTCGCTGCAAAACATATTCTTAAATGGCCCTCACCTGAATGTCCAAATGCAATACCTGGTGCCACACCAACATTAGTATCAATAATTAATTTTTTTGCAAATTCTAAAGAATTTTTTATATCCTTTACTTTAAAAAAAGCATAAAATGTAGCTTCTGGCACACTGCACTCAACTCGCTTCCACTCAACTAATCTTTGAAACATTATATCTCTAGATTTTTTTAAATTTTGACGTACTTCTTTGGTAAGAAGTTTGTAGTTTTGCAATGCTGAAATTAGACCATTTTGAAGAAACTCTGGAACACCAGTCGTTGTTATTTGAACTAGTTTAGCTATGTGAGGCCCTAACTCTTCAGGATGTGTTATCCAACCTATTCTCCATCCTGTCATATTGAAGCTCTTTGAAGCTGAGTTAATCACTATTAATTTATCAGTTGGCTTAGATAATTGAAGAAAACTTGGTGATACATCATCATTAAACATTATTTGATGATAAACTTCATCAGAAATTAACCAACAACCCATTTCTCGAACATGATTTAGTAGGATTACTTGTTGTTTTTTTGACATCACCCATCCTGTTGGATTTCCGGGACTATTAACAAAAACCATTTTTGTTTTATGCGTAATTGTGTCCAATAGTTTTTCAAAATCTAGTATCCATTGACTATCTTTTAATCTTAGTGAAACTTCTTTTATATTACCTTTTTTTAATAAAACTGATGATCTTATGTTAGGCCATACAGGACCAACCATTACAACTTCATCGCCATCACTTATGATTAAATCACAAATCAACCTAAGTCCCATCATTCCACCTGTGACAACACTATGATGTTCAGGCTTAGTATTGACATTAAAAACTTCATTCATATATTTTGATACTTCTGATCGTAATTGAGGTATACCGTTTTGATATGTATAAAATGTTTTTCCTTGATTTAAAGCCTCAATAGTTTTGTTGTTAATTAGATTACTTGTGGATGTATCACCTTCCCCAAACCAAGCAGGATATATATAATTTCCACTCTCTAATTGGTATTTTCTTCCAAAATTTGCAATTTGCATAATTGCAGTTTCCTTAAAGGAAATTATTTCTTCGTTTAAATTTTCTAACAATTTATTCTCTAAATTTTAAGTTTAATATAATCTTTTATCTTATTAATAGCTTGTAGACTATTTTTTGGATCTGACCCTCCAGATTGAGCCATATCTGGTCTTCCACCACCTCCTTTACCTCCTAAAATTGCTGAAACTTCATTTACCATTTCTACTGCATTAAATTTAGAAGTTAGTGATTTATCTACAGCAACGACTATAGAAGCTTTATTATCAATTTTACTAATTAAACAAACAATATTTGAATTATTATTTTTGATAAAATTTTCGGCGTTAGGCTTTAACTCTTTAACTATTAAATCATCATATATTTTATACTCAAATACTATTCCATTTATTGTTTCTTTAGTTGAATTATTATCATAATTAAGATGTGATTTATTTTTAAGAAGTTTTAATTCTTTGTTAATTTTTTGATTTTCTGAGACTAATTGCTCAATTTTTTTTGTGACTTGAGTACTATTTGTTTTTAAAGAAGAAGATATATATCTAATTTTATCTATCTCACTGTTATAATAGTTTATTGCAGCCATATTTGTTAAGGCTTCAATTCTACGAACTCCAGATGAAACACCGGTCTCTGTTAATATTTTAAAGGTTGAAATTTCAGAAGTATTTTTTACGTGTGTGCCTCCACATAATTCAACTGACCAAGCCTCTCTTTCATTATCTATACTTTTTCCAATTGATACTACTCTGACTTCATCTCCATATTTTTCTCCAAATAGAGCTATAGCTCCCTTTTCTATAGCCTTATCAGGAGACATAACTTTAGTAGTAACTTTATCATTACAAAATATTCTATAATTTACTTCATCTTCAATTTCTTTAATTAGTTCTAAAGAAATTGGTTTTTGATGACTAAAATCAAATCTTAATTTTTCATTAGTAACCAATGAACCTTTTTGAGCAACATGCAAACCTAATTTTTGTCTTAATGCTTCATGAAGAAGATGAGTTGCTGAATGATGTGAACATATTTGTTTTCTGAAATCTAAATCTATTAGTTGCTTGATTATATCACCAACTGTAATTTTTCCTGATAAAATTTCTATTGTTGAAACAAATATAATTTTACCATTTCCAACAGTAATTTTTTTAGAATTTAAAATATTAGCCTTGAAATTTTTTCCTACGATAACCCCTTTATCAGATATCTGGCCACCAGATTCAGCATAAAAAATTGTCTCATTGCATATAATATCAACTTGTTCATTTGCTAAAACATTATCATAAACTTTATTATTTTTTATAATTAAATCAATTTTAGTTTCAAAAGTATTTTCATCATATCCTCTAAAGTTAGTAGGTGGTAAATCTAATAATAATTTTAAAATATCTTGATTATAAACATCATCACCCGAACCTGACCAAGCTTGTCTTGCTTTAATTTTTTGTTCATTCATGGATTTTTCAAAACCCTGGTGATCAACCTTCCACCCATGTGATTTCAAAACATCTTCTGTCAAATCTAATGGAAATCCATAGGTGTCATATAATTCAAAAGCTTTTTGACCTAAAAGTACTCCTGGAGAAATTTTCTCGTCTATTTCATTCATTAATAAAGTCATACCTCTATCAAGTGTATCTTTAAATTTAATTTCTTCATCCTTTATTGTGTTTTCTATAGTTAATTTTTGAGTAACTAATTCTGGAAAAGCATCACCCATTTGTTCAATTAAAGATTTCACTAACTTGAATATCACTGGATCACTTGCGCCTAAAAGATGTGTATGGCGCATTGCTCTTCTCATTATTCTCCTTAGTACATATCCTCGGCCTTCATTGCTGGGCAAAACTCCTTCAGCAATTAAAAAAGAAATTGATCTTAAATGATCCGCTACTACTCTATGAGATACAATATTATCTTTTGTTTTTTCTACACCTATTACTAATGAAGAAGCCTCAACTAGATCTTTCATCATATCTGTCTCATAATTATTATGAGTGTTTTGCAGAACGGCAGATATTCTTTCTAAACCCATTCCAGTATCAATACTTGGCTTAGGTAAATCAACTCTTTCATTTTTAGAAATTTGTTCAAATTGCATAAACACTAAATTCCAAATTTCAATAAATCTATCACCATCTTCATTTTTAGAGCCAGGAAGTCCTCCTTCAATTGAAGGACCATGATCGTAAAATATTTCTGAGCAAGGACCACAAGGACCTGTGTCACCCATACTCCAAAAATTATCACTGGTACTAATTTTGATGATTTTTTTATCACTTAATCCAGAAATTTTTTTCCATAAATTTTCAGCCTCTGTATCATCATGAAAAATTGTGACTAGCAGTTTTTCTTTAGGAAGTTCATACTCTTTTGTTAACAATTCCCAAGCTTGAAATATTGCTTTTTCTTTGAAATAATCTCCAAATGAAAAGTTACCTAACATTTCAAAAAATGTATGATGTCTGGCTGTTCTTCCTACATTTTCAAGATCATTATGCTTTCCACCAGCACGTAGACACTTTTGCGAACTTACAGCTCTATTGTAGTCTCTTTTTTCTAAACCAGTAAATACATTTTTAAACTGTACCATACCTGCATTTGTAAAAAGCAGAGTAGGATCATTGTTTGGTACAAGATTACTTGATGTTATAACCTCATGATCATTTTTATTAAAATAATTTATGAACTTAGAACGAATTGCATTTACTGAATTTTTAGTTTTATTCATGTGTTAAGCTAGCTTATTATCTACACCCCTTGATAACATCAATTTAACAGAATACAAAACTTCAATAAAATTATTTTTCTTCTTCAGGAATTTGTTGGTCAGGATTCATTAAAATTTCCTCAACCAAGACTGTATTTCCTTTAATTTTATCCTCTATTTCTAAAGCTATTTCAGAATTTTCATTGAGAAAATTTTTAACATTTTCTCTTCCTTGTCCAATCCTTTGATCGTTGTAAGAAAACCATGATCCAGATTTTTCAATTATGTCTGCAGATACTCCTAGATCTACTATCTCACCATTTTTAGAAATACCTTCACCATACATAATATCAAACTCAACTGTTCTAAATGGAGGTGCAACCTTATTTTTTACAACTTTAACTCTAGTTTGATTCCCTATTATATCATCTTTATCTTTAATTGCTCCTATTCTTCTTATATCCAATCTAACAGATGCGTAAAACTTAAGAGCATTTCCACCTGAAGTTGTCTCTGGGTTACCAAACATAATTCCTATTTTTTGTCTAATCTGATTAATAAATATTACTAAACAATTGGACTTAGAAATTGATGAAGTTAACTTTCTTAAAGCTTGACTCATCAATCTAGCTTGTAAACCCATATGACTATCACCCATGTCCCCTTCTAGTTCAGCTCTAGGAACTAATGCTGCTACAGAATCAACTACTAAAACAGATATAGCCCCCGATCTAACTAATGTATCAGCGATTTCCAATGCCTGTTCTCCTGCATCAGGTTGAGAAATTAATAGATCATCAATATTTACTCCTAATTTTTTTGCATATACTGGATCAAGAGCATGTTCTGCATCTACAAACGCACAAGTCCCTCCTTTTTTTTGTGCTTCTGCTACAACATGCAATGCTAGCGTTGTTTTACCTGAACTTTCAGGTCCATAAATTTCTACAATTCTTCCTTTAGGTAAACCACCTATACCAAGAGCTATATCTAGACCTAGTGAACCAGTAGATATAGCTTGCACATCTAAATTTTCTCCAGATGTGCCTAACTTCATAACAGAGCCTTTACCAAAAGCTTTTTCTATCTGTCCTATTGCAGACTCTAAAGCTACGTTTCTATCTTTATCTTGATTTGACATTTTAATAACCTCAGCGCTCATTCTCTATCTCCTTACTGACATACGATTACAATTCTTTCAACTAATAAATATTGAACAACAATATTCACCTTTTGTTCTTTTGTCAAGCAATGTTCCTATTTTGTTCTTAGTTTGTTGAGACATAGATTTTACAATAAATTATTCGTCTTTATGGATTTTTTCCATTTTTTCATGTCGTTCTTGTGCATCAACACTTAGCGATGCAATTGGCCTAGCTTTCAAACGACCTAGTCCAATTGGTTCACCTGTTTCTTCACAATATCCGTATGTTTTTAAATCTATTCTTCTTAAAGCAGCGTCGATTTTACTAATAAGTTTTCTTTCTCTATCTCTAGTTCGTAACTGAATTGAAGCATCAGACTCTACCTGAGCTCTATCAGCCATATCAGGTCTTTGCAAACCTTCAGCAGATAAAGTGCCCTTGGTATCAGTTGCTTCTTCAAGCAATTCTAATTTCCAATTAAGTAATTTTTGTCTAAAATACTCTAGTTGGTTGTCATTCATAAACTCTTCATCAACAGAGGGAATGTAATTTTCTGGAAGAACTATCCTGTTTCCAAGTAAACCACCTCTATCAGCACCATTTTCAAATTTTTCATCTATTGTTTCTAGTAACTTTTTTGACGAACTCAATTTTACATTTCCCAAAAATTAAAATATGTTTGTTATATAAAAACTTAAAAAAAGTTCAAGCACGAAAATAAAAATTTAATTTTTGCTTAAAATCTGTGCTAAAAAATTTAGTAAATAATAAGTTGAAAATTTTAAACATAGTATTATTTAAGTCATATAAACATACAGGTAAATAATTGAATTATTCGGATATATTTAAATCATCCTTAAATAAACTCAAAATCGAGGGTAGATACAGACATTTCAATGAAATTGAAAGAAAAGTAGGTAAGCACCCCAATGCTTTTTGGATATCAGATACAAAAAAAAATGATATAATTGTCTGGTGTTCAAATGATTATCTAGGAATGAGTCAAAATAAACTTGTCATAAACTCTATGATAAACTCGGTTAAAAGAATGGGAACAGGTTCAGGCGGAACACGCAATATATCTGGAAACAGTAATGCTATTGTACAATTAGAAAATGAACTGGCTGATTTTCATTTAAAAGAAAAGGCAGTAGTATTTTCATCTGGGTATGTAGCAAATGAATCAACAATAAGCACTCTTCTCAATTTGTTAAAGGACGCAGTTGTTTTTTCTGATGAAAAAAATCATGCATCAATAATTTCTGGTATAAAAAAATCAAAAGCTTCAAAAGAAATTTTCAAACATAATGATTTGAACCATTTGGAAGTTTTAATAAAAAAATATCCCGCAAAAAAACCAAAAGTGATTATATTTGAATCCATTTACTCTATGGACGGTGATTTTGGAGATATTTGTGGAATATCTAAAATAGCTAAAAAATATAACGCATTAACTTATTTAGATGAGGTTCACGCTGTTGGGATGTATGGAAAAAAAGGATCAGGCGTGACTGAAGAGTTAGGATTACAAAATTCTATTGATATAATTCAAGGGACATTAGGTAAAGCATTTGGAACAATGGGTGGGTATATTGCATCTTCAAACATAATCTGCGATGCTATACGAAGTTATGCTAGTGGTTATATATTTACCACAGCATTACCACCTGCACTTCTAAAGGCTGCAAACACTTCTATCTCTTATTTAAAAAAATCTGATAAAGAAAGAAAGTTACAAAGAAAAAATACAATTTTACTCAAAAAATATCTGGCCAAAGAAAACATAAATTTTATTGATAATAAGAGTCACATAGTTCCAATAATGGTAAATAACCCTATAAGATGTAAAGAAATTAGTAATATTTTATTAAATGAGTTTAAACATTACATACAGCCAATTAATTATCCAACTGTTCCGGTTGGCACAGAAAGATTAAGAGTTACACCAGGGCCTTTACATACAGAAAAAATGATTTCTGATTTAACTATTGCACTTAAATATGCTTTCAAAAAAACTGAAAAAGATAATTATTCAAAAATTGCATAATAATTTTAAAAGATATTAAATTGACTATTATAAAAAAACCTAATGATCACCCAGTTTTTCCTGATAAAAATAAGATTGGGGTATTACTTGTTAATCTAGGAACTCCTGATGGCACTGATTATTGGTCTATGAGAAAATATTTAAAACAATTTCTTATGGACAAGAGAGTTGTAGATCTTTTTCGACCTTTATGGTGGTTAATTTTAAATGGACCTATACTTACATTCAGGCCGTCAAAATCTGGAAAAGCTTACAAAAAAATTTGGGATGAAAAAAACCATGGATCACCATTAAGAGGGTTTACAATTAAACAAACAAACAAAATACAAAATTCTTTTAAAAACAACCCCAATATTTTCATAGACTATGCAATGAGATATGGAAACCCAGGAATAGAAACAATTTTAAATAAAATGACAAAAAATGGATGTTCAAAAATTCTTTTAGTTCCACTTTATCCTCAGTATGCAGCCAGCACTACTGCAACTGTTAAGGATGAAGTTTTTAAATGGTTGTTAAAACAAAGATGGCAACCAGATATCCGAACAGTATCTCCTTGGTTTGATAATAAAAATTACATAAAAGCTTTAGCTTTAACTATTAAAAAACATTTAAAAGATAGAGATAAAATAGACAAGTTAGTTATATCTTTCCATGGTATACCCAAGAGATATTTCATGGCTGGTGATCCGTATCATTGTCATTGTATTAAAACTGCCAGATTACTTAAAGAAGAATTAAAATGGCCACAAAATAAAGTTTTAGTTACTTTTCAATCTAGATTCGGCCCTGAACCATGGCTTCAACCCTATACTGACGAAACAATTGTAGAATTAGCTAAACAAGGGTCTAAAAATATAGCTTTAATTGCTCCAGGTTTCATATCTGATTGTCTAGAAACACTTGAAGAATTAAATGTTGAGGCAAGAGAATTATTTTTTGAGAATGGTGGAAAAACTTTTCAATATATTCCTTGTTTAAATGATAACGAAAATTCAATTAAATTTTTAAATGAAATAGTTAAACAAAATTTATTAGGCTGGAATAATTAGATATAATAAATTTTAGAGCAAATTTCAAATTGATAAAGTTATTATTTACATTTCAAATATTAACCCTTATAAAATAAAATTATGCGGGTATTGTGTAGTGGTAAGACCTTAGCCTTCCAAGCTAATGACGCGAGTTCGATTCTCGCTACCCGCTCCATCTCATGTAATTCAATCGCCCTAAGTAGTTGATATGTAAGCTCTACCCTCATTTAATGTTAGATTACTCTTCTGTTTTGCTGTAATAGGAGGGTAAAAAAAACACTTAATAATATAACCAAACCTCCAAATATAGTAATTAAAGATGGATTTTTTTCATACCATAAAAAATTCAAAATAATAGAAATTGGGGGAATTAAATAAAGAAACAACGAAGCTTTATTGGCACCATAATAACCAACTGAATAGGTCCATGTTAAGTAACCTAATGCAGTAGGAAATAATGCCAACCATAAATATGTTAATTTAATTTCATTAGTAGATTGAGAAATAAAATCATAAGTTTCTGGGAACCAAAATAACATGGGTATGGTTCCAAAAATTATTGTATATGCATTAGAAGTAATTGTACCATATATTACTACTAGAGGTTTTATTATATGAAAATAGATTGCAGTCAAAATAGCAGCAAATAATATCAAGCTTGATCCACTTCCTAAATTTAAGCCACCCTCTTGATCAAAAGATATAAAACCAACCCCAAACATACAAATAATTATTCCTAACCAATGTATATATGAAACCTTTTGTTTCAAAATAAAAAAGCCAATTAAAGCAGTAAATAATGGGTTACAATTGACAATGAAGCTACCTGCCCCAGCTGAAACACTTTCTTGTCCATGGTTAAGAAATAAATTATATAAAAAAATTCCAATAAACCCTGCAAAAAAATAGCGTAATAAGTGGTTTAATTTTACCTTTTGTTTATTGTTAATTATGCACCAAATAACAGCTAGAAAAGCTGCCAAAGAAAACCTTCCTGCTGCCAAGATGAAAGGACTTGATGTTTCTAAAAGAAACGACATTGCTGGAAATGAAGATCCCCAGAAAAAAACAGTACAAAATATAGCTAACATTGGAACTATTTTTTTCATTAATTGTACAATTATAAATCTCCTAGTTTTTAGGGAGGGATAATTTACCTAAGACATTATATTTAGATAAAAGGTTTTTAACAAAACCATTTTCTATATTTTTTTTTACAAAATTATTTATAAAATTTTCAGCTTCTAAATTTCCAGGTTTGCTTCCAATACACTGATTTATATAAGTAAATGACTCATTAAATATATAGCAGTCAGTAGTTTTTTTTATTTCATCAACTAATTTAGGTCTTAATCCAGCCAATACTTCGTATTTATTTTCTTGAAAAATTGCAAAAGATTCATCTATAGATTTTGCTCTTATTAAATCTGCATTTTTTATATTTTCTGTTAACCAAAGATCATATGCACTTCTTTCGGCGACGGCAATTTTAATTCCTTTTTTATCAACATCTTTAAATGTTTTAATATTAAGTCCATTCCTAATTAGGAAAGTTGATTCTATATTAGTGTATGGCAGACTAAATGTAATTGATTTGGCTCTTGCTGGTTCATTTGCAATATTTCCAATATCCCAGACATCTTGTGAAATTGCATCTGCAAGTTCGCCAGGTCTATTAAAAGTAATTAATTTAATATCTACATTCAATTCTTTAGCAAGTGCTCTTGCCATGTCTGGAGAAACTCCTTGCGGATCACCATTACTCTCTTTACCCGTAACTAATAAAAAGTTACTTAAATTTATAGCAGCTCTAAGGTATCCTTTGGGAGCTAATTGTTTTATGACATTTTCTATCAAAATAAACGCTCAAATAAATTGTCTATAATTATTTTATACACTCAAAAAATTTGATTATAAACTGAAATATAATTAATTTATTTGTTACAACAAAAGATAAGTTTTTAAAATTTAAGCAAATTTAATTTTATTTGGATATTTTTCATACATTTTTTGTGTTTTAGAAAAAAATTACTAAATTAATTTTTATTATATAGGGGGATGATATGGATTTTTTTACTTCCAGAAATAAAATTAACTTTTTTAGTGTATTTTCTTTTTTATTCTTGACGATGATTTCGTTTCCAGCTTTTGCTGAAATTAATAATGGTGATTCAGCCTGGATTTTGACCTCAACTGCTCTAGTATTATTTATGACTTTACCAGGTTTAGCTCTATTCTATGCAGGATTGGTAAACTCAAAAAATGTTGTATCAGTATTAATGCAACATTTCTCCCTTGCATGTGTAGTATCTATTATTTGGGTAGTTGTAGGTTATAGTTTAGCGTTTTATAAGGGAAATGCATGGATTGGTGGGTTTGGTAACATGTTTATGAATTCAATTGAATTAGAAACATCATCTGGGAGCATACCTGAAAGCATTTTTGCAACATTCCAAATGACTTTTGCAATCATTACCCCTGCTCTAATGATAGGTGCGTTTGTAGAAAGAATTAAGTTTTCAGCAATGTTAATTTTTTTAAGTCTTTGGGTTTTAATTGTATATGTTCCCGTAACGCATTGGGTTTGGGGAGGTGGTATTTTGTCATCTTGGGGAACAATGGACTTTGCTGGAGGCATTGTTGTGCATGCAACAGCTGGTACAGCAGCTTTAGTTACTGCCTTAACACTTGGTAAGAGAAGAGGTTTTCCAAAATCTATTACTCCACCACATAGCCCTATATTGACTATGATAGGAGCTTCTATGTTATGGATTGGAGATGGTTTGGCTTTAATGCTGGTTCAGCTTTAGGTGCTAATGGAGGCGCGGGAATGGCTATGTTAGTCACACATATATCTGCTGCAACCGCCTCATTAGTTTGGATGTTTATTGAATGGAAAAGATTTTGTAAACCATCTTTAATTGGCATAGTTACTGGAATGGTGGCTGGACTTGCTACTGTTACACCTGCTTCAGGTTACATAGGTGTGCCCGGAGGTCTTATTTTAGGATTTTTAGGTGGCCTGCTATGTTACCTTGCTGTTGATTACATCAGAGGCAAACTTCAAATAGATGATAGCCTTGATGTTTTTGCGGTTCACGGCGTAGGGGGTATAATAGGTACACTACTTGTTGCATTTTTAGCAACCTCTTCATTCTCTGGATTAGGTCTTGCTGAAGGACAAACAGGAATATCTCAATTTATAATACAGCTTAAAGCAGTTGCCCTTACTGTAGTTTGGACGTCTTTCTTTACATATTTAATTTTAAAACTAACCTCTTTAATTGTGTCATTAAGAGTAGACGAACAAGAAGAAATTGAAGGTTTAGACTTGCGTTCTCACGGAGAAAAAGGATATCATTCAGATTAGGAGATTTCATCATGAAATACTTTATTGCGATTATAAAACCTTTTAAACTTGATGATGTCAGGAATGCCTTAACTGAAATTGGAGTTGAAGGATTGACTGCATCAGAGGTTCGTGGATTTGGAAGACAAAGAGGACAAACTGAAATATATAGAGGAGCAGAATATAGTGTGTCATTTGTTCCCAAGCTTAAAATTGAAATAGCTGTTACTGATGATATGGAAGATGCTGTTCATGAGGCTCTACTTCAAAGTGCTTGCACAGGACAAATTGGAGATGGTAAAATATTTGTCTTAGACCTTCATAGTACAACTAGAATAAGAACAGGTGAATCTGAAAATAACGCACTTTAATTAAGTTAGATATACCATTCAGCTAACACATCTTTATTTTTTTCAAAACTTAAATGTAGTTTTTTTATATTTTTAAGATTTTTTTTATTATCTAATTTTTGAAGTGCCCATATAGCTGCACCTCTTACTAAAAAAGATTGATCTTTTATTATTAAATTCACTAATATCGGTATTAATTCTTTATTTTTACTGTTACCTGCCGCAATACAACAATTCCTTATGAACCTATCCCTACCTATCCTTTTTATTGGTGACCCAGTAAATTTTTTTCTAAACTCTTGATCAGAAATTTTCAATAATTCATTTAAATTAAAATTATATTTATTTTCGTTAAAATGAATTTCTTTTGTAATCTTTGCATATTTATTCCAAGGGCAAATTGCTAAACAATCATCACACCCAAATATTCTATTTCCAATGGCTGTTCTAAATTTTTTTGGGATAGCATTTCTGTGCTCAATGGTTAAATATGAAATACACTTTGAAGCGTCTAACTTATTTTCTTCATAAAATGCATCTGTTGGGCAAATATCAAGACATTTCGTACAAGAACCACAATAATTTTTTTCTTGTAAGTCATATTCAAAAGAATGATTTACAAGAATAATCCCTAAAAATAGCCATGATCCAAAATCTCTTGAAACTAAATTTGTATGCTTGCCTTGCCATCCTAAACCAGACTTTTCTGCTAGAGGTTTTTCCATTAAAGGAGCTGTATCAACAAAAACTTTGATTTTAGTTTTTTTTGCTTTTGATAATTTAGAAATTAATTTACTTGAAAATAACTTAAGTCTTCCTTTGATTATTTTATGATAATCTTTTCCCTGAGCATAAACAGAGATGTTTCCTAAATTCTTTTTATTTATTTTTTTTAAAGGATTATCTTTAGGTCCATAATTTAAACCAAGTATAATTGCAGATTTTGCCTCTTCCCATAAATTTAACGGTGATTTTCGTCTTTCGTAACTATCTGCAAGCCAGTTCATTTCCCCATGAAAGCCTAAATTAATAAATTCTTTTAGCCTTTCGTCAGTATTTATTGGTAAATTAGTATCTGTAATTTTACAAACATCAAAATTAAATTCTTTGGCTAAATCTAGGATTATTTTTTTTTCATCAAATTTATACATATTATAAATAATAATTATTATTAAGATTAATCATCACCCGAGTAATATTTATTTAAAAAAGTTTTTTCAAATTCTTCAAATTCTTTAATTTCTATGGCATTTCTAATATTTTTCATAATATTTAAGTAAAAATGGATATTATGCCAGCTTAAAAGCATAAGGCCTAAAATTTCTTTTCCTCTAAAAAGGTGATGAAGATACGCTCTGGAGAAATTTTGACAAGTATAACAATTACATTCTAGATCTAATGGCATTTTATCTAAAATATGTTTAGAATTTTTTATGTTAACTTGACCTTTTGATGTGAAAGCTTGACCAGTTCTTCCAGAACGAGTAGGCAAAACACAATCAAACATATCAACCCCTCTTTTCACCGCGCCAATTAAATCATCTGGTTTTCCCACACCCATTAAATATCGAGGTTTATTTTGGACCATATATTTTGTAGTATTGTCTAAAGTTTTAAACATTAGATCTTGGCCTTCACCGACAGCTAAACCTCCAATTGCATATCCATCAAAATCTATTTTGATGAGACCTTTTGCTGACTCCTCTCTTAAATCTGAAAAAATAGATCCTTGGACTATTCCAAATTGACCATAACCAATTCTATGCTTAAATGCTTCTCTGC
>CACNGC010000016.1 GCA_902619805.1 uncultured SAR116 cluster alpha proteobacterium
TTCAAAAAAACATTAAGTATGTTTTCGACTGGCATTACTATTGTTACTGCAGTTGATAAATCAGGAAACCCTATAGGAATGACAGTGAATAGTTTTGCCTCTGTATCTTTAAACCCACCACTCATTCTTTGGAGTATAGATAAAAAGCAACCAAGCTATATTTTTTTTAAAAATTCCAATGGGTATGTAGTTAATATTTTGTCAAAAAATCAATTGAATTTGTGTAATATTTTCTCTTCAAAATCCAAAAGCAAATTTAAAAATATTAATTGGCAAAGAAGTAATAATGGGTTTCCATTGATAGATAATTGTCTTGCTTGGTTTGATTGTGTTAAGTGGAATGATTATCCTGGTGGTGATCACCAAATTTTAGTAGGTGAGGTTACTGATTTTGATTTTTGTAATTTAGAACCTTTAACATACTGGAATAGTAAAATTTCTTGATAAATAAAATTAAGAAATATTTTAAGCAAATTATAATTTTAAATAAATGAGGTGTAAATGGCAAAGTGGTTGAAAAATGGAAAGTCTGAAAAAGAAATTGTAGAAGCAGATGCAGAAGTAAAAAAAACAGTTGAACTAATTCTACAAGATGTAGCTAAAAGAGGTGATGAAGCAGTAAGAGAGCTTTCAATTAAATTTGATAATTATTCACCTGACAATTTTATTTTAAGTAAAGAAGAAATAGAAACGGCAATAAGCAAAGTATCTAAAAGAGATATTGAAGATATTAAATTTGCACAAACTCAAGTAAGGAATTTTGCGCAAAAACAACTTGAGTGTATTAAAGACTTAGAAGTAGAAACTATGCCAGGTGTGGTTTTGGGACATAAGAATATACCAATGAATGCAGTTGGTTGCTATGTACCTGGAGGTAAATACCCAATGGTAGCTTCTGCGCATATGTCTGTATTAACAGCTAAAGTTGCAGGGGTAAAAGAGATTATAGCATCCGCACCTCCGCAAGGTGGAGAACCTCACCCTGCTATTGTAGCCGCTATGCATATGGGTGGAGCAGATAAGATATTATGTTTGGGTGGAATTCAGGCAGTTGCAGCGATGGCTATAGGCACCGAAACTATAAATTGTGTTGATATGTTAGTTGGTCCAGGTAATATGTTTGTTGCTGAAGCAAAGCGACAATTATTTGGTAGAGTCGGTATTGATTTGTTTGCAGGTCCTACAGAAACACTAATAATTGCTGATAAATCATCTGATCCAGAAATATGTGCTATTGATCTATTAGGTCAAGCAGAACATGGGCCAACCAGTCCAGCTATTTTGTTAACTGACTCTGAAAAGCTTGCTATTGAAACAATAAAAGAAATTGAAAGGCAGTTAGAAATTTTACCTACTGCTGATATTGCTAGAGTTTCATGGAAAGAATATGGTCAAGTTATAGTATGTGATACTCTTGATGAAATGGTTAAAGTTGCTGACGACTTAGCATTTGAGCATGTTCAAGTGATGACAGAAGATCCTGATTATTTTCACAAAAACATGACTAATTATGGTGCTTTGTTTTTAGGTTCAAGAACAAATGTTGCTTTTGGTGACAAAGTTATAGGAACAAACCATACTTTACCAACTAAAACAGCTGCAAGATACACTGGTGGATTATGGGTTGGAAAATTTCTAAAAACTTGTACTTACCAAAAAGTTTTAACAGATGAAGCTTCTGCGCTTGTCGGTGAGTATTGTTCAAGGCTGTGTGCACTAGAAGGTTTTTCTGGTCATGGTGAGCAAGCAAATGTTAGAGTAAGAAGATATGGCGGAAGAAATATTGAGCCATATGCTGCTGCAGAATAGGAGAACGAATGAATTACCCTAAATTACCAAGTTTTAGATTGGATGGAAAAAGAGCTTTAGTTACTGGAGCTGGTCGTGGAATTGGTATGGGTGCATCTATTGCTTTAGCAGTATCTGGTGCAAACGTTACTTTGGTTTCTAGAACAGAAAAAGAATTAAAAGATTTAACTGATCATATAAATAGCCAAGGCTTTAAAGCTTCTTATGAAGTATTGGATGTCAATAATGAAGATGAGGTATCAAATTTTATAAATAATGCTGAGCCATTTGATATACTTATAAATAATGCTGGTACTAATAGGCCAGCTAAACTTATAGATACAAAGATAGAAGATTTTGATTATGTGATGTCTTTAAATGTAAGATCCGTAATAAGTCTAACAAAATTAGTAGTTAAGAAAATGTTAGATAGTAATATAAAGGGTTCTATAATTAATGTTTCTTCACAGATGGGGCATGTAGGTGGGCCTAATAGAACCACTTATTGTTCAAGTAAGTTTGCTATTGAAGGCTTTACAAAATCTTTAGCAATTGAATTAGGGCCTGATGGTATAAGAGTTAATGCAGTCTGTCCTACCTTCATTCAAACCCCGATGACTGAACCATTTTTAAAAGATGAAGATTTTAAAAAAGCAACTATTGGAATGATACCAATTGGTAGACTAGGCGAAGTAACTGACTTAATGGGACCATTTGTCTTTTTAGCATCTGAGGCTTCTTCTTTAATGACAGGCTCAAGTATACTTGTAGATGGTGGCTGGACTGCGAGATAAAAGGTAAAATATAACATTATGAGTATTTTTTTATAACAATTGTTTACGCATATTTATTCAGCTAATTAATTAATAAATATTCTTAAGGTTTTTTATGTCAAAAGTTGAATGTGAATTAAACATAAACGGATTATCTAAGAAGATAAATATTCATAATGACAAACCACTTATTTATGCAATCAGAAATGATTTTGGATTAACCGGCACTAAACTTGGTTGCGGCCTTGAACAATGTGGTAGTTGTGCGGTTATTATTGATGGTGAAAAAAAACTTTCATGTAATTTACTAGCAATTGAATGTGAACAAAAAGAAATTATAACTATTGAAGGTCTCCAAATTGACAATGAATTAAATAATGTTCAGGAAGCGTTTAGAGAATTTAATGCAGCTCAATGTGGTTATTGCACAAGTGGAATTATCATAAGTATTACAGCACTTTTTGATAAAAGTAAAAAACCTTCGTCACAAGAAATTCAAAATGCTTTAAATGGACATTTGTGCCGTTGCGGATCTCATTCTGTCGTATTAAAGGCAATTGATAGTTTAATAGAAAATTAGGGTAAGTAATATAATGAAGCAATTTAACAGCGGCCCTAGTATTAATACTTACAACAAATTAAGTCATTGGTTTGATTTTAGTAATTTTGGAATTTTAAAAGTTTATTCTGGTAAAATTGATATAGGTCAGCATATTAGCTCTACACTGGCATTAATTACATCCAAAATAACTGAAATTAAATATGATCAAATAGAAATTATTAGATTAAGTACAGATATTTCACCTAATGAAGGTATTACTGCAAGCAGTCTTTCTGTTGCAAGTTCAGGATCTGCTATTAAGGCTGCTTCTATTGCTCTTAAAATAAATTTTTTAAATTATGCATTAAAAAATCTTGAAATTAAAAATGAAGATATACTTTTAGAAAATGGAGTTATTAAAGATAAGAATTCTAACAAGACTATTTCTTATTGGGACTTTGCTAAAACTGATAAATTCAAAGAAGTCATTATTCCTGAAATTTTTGATGAGAATTCTCTTAAAAAAATTAATTATGAAAATAATCAAAAAATAGAATTAAAAACTATTAATGACATCGTTACAGGAAAATATAAATATGTTCATGATATTAATTTTTCTAAAATGTTACATGCTAGAATAATAAGACCTCCTTCTTATCACTGCAAATTAATCAAAATAAATGAAGATTTTAAAAAAATACTTGTTGAGAATGAGATTGAACTTTTTATTAAAGGCTCTTTCGTTGCAATTCTGTCACTTGATGAATTTTTGGTTATCAAGTTCTTGGAAATTGCTAAAAAAAACGTTTTTTGGGAAGAAAAACAGAAATTATCTGATGATAATGTTTTTAATTCTCTTGAAAAACATGAAAAGGAATCTTTGTTAGTTAAATCTGGAGGAGAGGCTTTTTATGAAGAGGTACCAGAAAAAAAATCTTTTGATGATCCAAAAATTAGATCATTATCAACAATTTTTAAAAAAAATTATTTAATGCATGGACCTATAGGACCATCTGCAAGTTGTGCTATTTACAAAGATAACAAATTTACTATATTTTCTCATAGCCAATCAATTTTTGCTCTTAAATACTCCATTAGTAAGTATTTTGATATTGATCCAAATCTTGTCACTTTGAAATTTATGCCTGGCTCTGGTTGCTTTGGTCATAATGGAGCTGATGACGTGGCATTTGAAGCATCAGTGATCGCAAGTGAATATCCTGATCGTCATATCTTATTAAAATGGACACGAGAAGATGAGCACTCATGGGAGCCTTTCGGAAGCGCATCTTTAAACAAAGTTTTTGGAGCTATTAATGATGATGGAGAAGTTGTTTATTGGTCAAATGAGGCTTATTCGGATACATATTTGTCAAGACCATCAGATATAGAATTAACTAATTTTACAAGTTATAAATTTTTAACTAATAATTTTGCAAAAACAATATCAAAACCTAAAACGTCTGCTCATATGGGCATACATAGAAATTTAGATCCAATTTATAATTTTAAAGAAACAAGATTGGTAAAAAACTTAGTTCATGATTTGCCATTGAGGACGTCTGCGTTGCGAACTTTAGGTGCTTTCGCTAATGTAACAGCTTCTGAAAGTTTTTTAAATGATTTGGCATCAATTAAAAATATAGATCCTTTTGACATTAGATTAAATCATTTAGATGATGAGCGTGCCATCAATGTTCTTAAAAACCTTAAAAAAGAAATGGAAATTTTTAAACCTAAAGAAGATTTTTATAGAGGTATTGGGTTTTCAAGATATAAAAATTCTGCAGCATATTGCGCAGTTGGCGTAGAATTAAAAGTTACTGATGATTTAGAAATTAATTTAAATCATGCTTGGATATCTGTAGATGCTGGAGAAATTGCTTATGAAGATGGTATTAAGGCTCAGGTTGAAGGTGGATTTATTCAAGCAGCAAGTTGGACTTTATATGAAGAAGTGATTTTTGATTCAAAGAAAATAATTTCTAAGGATTGGGATAGTTATAAAATTATAGGTTTTGACAATATTCCTAATTTTACTACAAATATAATTGATAAAAAAGGTTGTGCTTATTTAGGTGTGGGTGAGGTAGTGGCAGGACCCACTGGAGCCGCTATTTCAAACGCATTGTGTAATGCCATAGGACAAAGAATAAAAATATTGCCATTTACCAAGGATAATATTACCAAAGAATTATTAAATTAATTTATCTACATAATTATCAAAAATTTACTAAGGATCTTTTGAGATGACCAAAAAAAAATCAGGTATGTATAAGAATCTTACAAACTATGGGGACAGTGAGTTTTCAATTTTTTTAAGAAAGGCTTTCATCAAAGGTATGGGTTATTCAGAAGAGATGCTTAATAAGCCAATTATAGGAATAACCAATACTTACAGTGACTATAATCCGTGTCATGGAAATGTGCCTGATTTAATAAAAAGTGTGAAGGCTGGGATACTGTCTTCAGGTGCTATACCATTAGAGTTTCCTACAATAAGTATTCATGAATCTTTTGCTTTTCCAACATCTATGTATTTAAGAAATTTGATGTCAATTGATACAGAAGAAATGATGAAAGCCCAGCCAATGGATGCATGTGTTTTAATAGGCGGTTGTGATAAAACAGTACCTGCCCAATTAATGGGTGCGTTTAGTGCAAATATTCCTGCTATACAACTGGTTACTGGACCTATGCTTACTGGTTCGCACAGAGGAGAAAGAGTAGGGGCTTGCACTGACTGTAGAGGTTATTGGGCAAAATTCAGAGCAGAAGAAATAGATCTTGATGAAATTAATGAAGTTAATAATCAGTTAGTCCCCACTGTTGGAACATGTGGTGTAATGGGTACTGCCAGTACAATGGCACTAATTACTGAAGCTCTTGGCATGATGATATCAAATGGGGCTTCAGCACCAGCCGTTTCTGCAGAAAGAAGAAGAATCGCAGAAGAAACTGGTAAAGTGGCTGTTGAAATAGCCAATAAATCATTTAACCCAAAAAGTTTCTTAACTTTAAATAATTTCAAAAATGCATTGACTGTTTTGTCTGCAATTGGCGGATCAACTAATGGAATAGTTCATTTGACAGCTATGGCTGGTAGACTAGGGATAGATATTGATCTTAATGAATTTGATAAAATGACGAAAGACACTCCCATGATTGTTGACTTAAAGCCATCTGGTTCTGGGTATATGGAAGATTTGTTTAAATCAGGAGGGCTTCCTAGAATTTTAAATGAATTAAAAGATTACCTTTACTTAGACGCCATTACAGTCACAGGTGAAACTGTCAAAGAAATTATTGAGAAAAACAAATATAATTGGAAGCAAGAAGTTATAAGAAAAGTTGAAAATCCTATTTTTGAGAAGGGAAGTATAGCAGTTTTAAAAGGAAATCTTGCTCCTAAATCTGCTATAATTAAACAATCAGCAGCAAGCAAAGAACTCTTAGCTCATGAAGGTGTTGTTGAGGTATTTGAGAATCTTGAAGATTTAGCGAATAGAATTGATAGTGATGATTTAAACGTTACTAAGGACAGTATTCTTCTTCTGAAAAATATTGGTCCAATAGGGGCACCAGGCATGCCTGAGGCAGGCTTAATACCTATTCCTAAAAAATTAGCGAAGCAAGGTGTTAAAGACATGGTAAGAATATCTGATGGAAGAATGAGTGGAACTGCGGCAGGGACAATTATTTTGCATGTCTGTCCAGAGGCTGCCGCTGGCGGAATTTTAGATATCGTACAGAGTGGCGATATTATAAAATTAGATGTTAAACAAAGATTATTAGAACTTAAATTATCTGATGAAGAAATAGCAAACAGAAAAAAGAGCAAAAAAAGTAATACAGAAATGAAAAGAAGGGGTTACGATAAAATTTTTCATCAAAGTGTGCTTCAAGCAGATAAAGGGGCCGATTTTGATTTTTTAAGGCCTGTAAAATAAACTATTTATTCCGTTTTAATATATTGTTTCATGTGAGGGTAAGTTTGAAAGTAAATTTCATGAAAATCATTAGTAACACCTTTGAAGTCCTCTAAGTTTTTTTTATCAATAGTTTGGATTTTAATATTTTCCGACTTAATTTTACTAATTAAAATATCATCTTCATCAATGGCTAGTTTTCTTTGATAATCAGTTACTTCTTTTGATTTGGTAATTAAGAATTTTTTGTTTATAATTGATAATTTATTGAAATAATCATCATTGATTACAAATAAACAAAATCCAAAAATATGAGATGTTAAAGTAACGAATTCCTGTTGTTTATATACCCCAAAATTCCAGTAATTAGTTAAAGGATTTTCTTGTGCGTCTATATCATTTTTTTCGATAGCTATTTTAAAATCCCTTACGTCTAGAGGTTTAGGTACAAATCCTAATTTTTTAAAAATTTCTATATGAAGTGGGCTAGGGGTAGTCCGAATTACCTGTCCTTTACAATCAGAGAGAGTTTTGATTAGTTTTTTTTTAGAACTTATATGTCTAATGCCATTGTCCCAAAAACCTAATAGTTTTAAATTTTTATCTTTTAATTTATCGTCTATATAACTAAAGAAATCTGATTTTAGTGAATTGTATGCTTCATTTCTGTTATTAAACAAATAAGGTAAATCTAAAATTTTGATTTCTGGCAATATTTTCTCAAAATAGCTAGATAACAAGTAAGAAACATGTATTTCTTCATGTTGTGTTTTCTCAATTAAACTTGAGGCTTTATCTCCATTAGCAGTGACATCCATTATAAAATCAATAACGAAATTATTACTTATTTTACTAATAAAATAATCTATAGATTTTGTATGAAGTGATGCGGAGCCCTGATAACCACCAATAATTATATTTTGTTTCAAAGTATACTACTTATTTAATTTTAAATAATGAACATGCATTACTTTTTATATTCCAATGTGGTAATCTGGTTAGCATGTCTAAAAGCAGGGATATCTTGTTTGTCAAATAATCCTTGGACAAGGTCTGCTGCTTCTTGAACTTGAAGATGGAAATAGGCATCTACAGTTTTAGAAGAAGGTCTTATCTCTATACCTGGTTTTCCGTGTTTTATTCCTGAAGTTGAACCATAAAACTTAATAGACATTAATATCTCCATATAAATTATATATTATTCAAATTATATTATAAATTTATAAGACACAATTCATAGGATATTTTTTAATTTTTTGATCAATTATAACTTTAGTTAAATTATATAACATATTGTTTTTATTTGTTTATATTAATAGTTTTGCAATATAATTGTAGTAGGAGATATAATATATTGTATATTAAATAAATTACTATTGTCGCATAATATATATTATGTAAACTAAATATTAATAACTAATCCGTCATATGCCGGATACGTATTTGGCGGACATAATTTGGTTACAACATCATGATCTGATTCAGGACTTAAGTGAGTTAGATAAGCTAAATCTGGATTTAACTTTGCAATCCATTCAAATGATAAATCAAAATGTGCGTGAGCCATATGTGGTGACTGTCGTAAGCCTGTTATTATTAAAACTTTCATCTTACGTAAGTATTCAAAACTTTTTTCAGGAAATCCTACTACGTCAGTACAATATGCAAATACGTCATTAAAAATAAAACCCAATGTATCTATTACACCATGATTTTGTTTAATAGAATTAATTTTAATATCATTTATAGTTATTTCTTCAAAATAATCTATTTCATGCAACTCTAATGGTGGCTGAAAGTAAGACTGTGATGTCTCAGATTTGTTAAATAAGTAATTAAATCTTGTTATTAAAAAGCTTGATGTTTCTTTATTAGTAAAAATTTTTATTTTTTCTCTATTGTAAAAATAAAAAGGACGTAATTCATCTAACCCTGATACATGGTCCGAGTGACTGTGGGTAATAAGCACTGCATCTAATTTTTGAATATTATGTTCTATAAGTTGGTTTTTTATATCAGGCCCAGCATCTACTAATATAGTTGTATTTTTATTTTGTATGAGAACAGCGCATCTTTGTCTTTTATTTTTAGGATTAGATGGGTCGCATTTACCCCAACCTAATTGACCTAAAGCAGGAATTCCAACTGATGTACCTGTGCCTAATACAGTAATTTTTATATTATTGTTCATTAACTAATCTTATCAAAAATTTTAAATGAATTCATGTACAATTGATCAATAAATGTAGAAAATTCACATTTTCTAATATCAGCCAAATACTTTGCAGTTATTGAACAATTTTTTGGCTCATTTACAGAACCTCTTAATGGCGTTGGAGATAAGTAAGGTGCATCTGTTTCCACAAGAATTTTATCATCAGGTATTAAAGTAGCAATTTCTTGAATTAATTTTGCAGATTTAAATGTAACAATTCCAGAAAAAGAAACATAAAAACCTAAATTAATACCACATAAAGCTAGATCTTTTCCTGAACTAAAACAATGAAGAATTGCCTTAAAAGGTCCATTTTTGTATTCATTCTCTAAAATATTAATCATATCTTTATCAGCATCTCTAGCATGAATAATTAATGGTAGATTAGTTGCTCTAGAAACGTTTATTTGAGTAATAAAAGACGCCTTTTGTTCTGCTTTACTATCATTTCCATAATGATAATCTAGTCCACACTCCCCTATCCCTACACATTTTTTATTTTTTGATAAATTAAGTATCATTTCGTAATTTGAATTATTTTTATCTTTTAAAACCTCATTTGGATGCACACCAACAGTATGATAAACTTCTTCATAATTTTTGGATATTTCAATTATTTTATCAATTTTATTAAGGTTTGTTGATATGGTGACAATTCTTTTAACACCATTTTCCAAGGCATTTTTTAAAACTTCATCTAGTCTATTATATAATTCTGGAAAATCTAAATGTGCATGTGTATCGATTAAATAAGTTTTCATTTTAAGAAAGCAACTTTAAACTCTTGGAAATAATGGATTCGGAAGTGAGATATTAATATTACCATTTAAAATAAAACCTACAGATTCTAATTTACGTTGATCATGTGGTATTTTTATATGATCTAGTATTTTTTCAGCAGTATCTGGAATAAATGGCTGAAGTAAAATAGATATTTGTCTTATGGTTTCAACTAAAGTAAATAATACCACTTCCATACGTTCAAAGTTATTTTTCTTTAGTGCCCATGGTGCTTGTTCATCAACATATTTATTAGCATTAGAAATAACTATCCAAATGTTTTTTAAATACTGATCAAATTTTTGTTCGTCGATTAATCTTCTATAATCATCCAAGTTATTTTTAATTGAATTAATTAATGTTGAATCTTCTTTATTAAACTTATTTGGTTTTAAAGGTATATTTTCACTACAATTTTTAAAAATCATGGAAACAACTCTTTGAAATAAATTTCCATAACTATTAGCTAGGTCACTGTTTATTCTATTTATAAGTTGAGAATTTGAAAAATCACCATCATTTCCAAATGGAACTTCCCTTAACAAAAAATATCTAATTTGATCAATGCCATATTTATCAACTAATTGAAAAGGATCAATTACATTACCTAAAGATTTAGATATTTTATTTCCTTCATTGGTCCACCAACCATGAGCAAAGACTTTTTTTGGTAAAGGTAAATCTGCAGCCATGAGAAATGCAGGCCAGTAAACTGCATGAAATCTAATAATATCTTTCCCAACCATATGTATATCAGCAGGCCAAAATTTTTTAAAAACTTCATCATTTTTTTCATTTGAATACTCACAAGCAGATAAATAGTTTGTAAGAGCATCCAACCAAACATACATAATATGATTTTTATCGTTTGGAACTTTTACTCCCCAAGAAAAACTAGTCCTACTAATTGACAAATCTTTTAAACCACTTTTCACAAAGCTTATAATTTCATTTCTTCTTGATTTGGGAGATATGAAATCTTTATTACTTTCATAAAATTCAAGAAGTTTATTTTCCCATTTTGAAAGATTAAAAAAATAAGATGGCTCTTCAACCCATTCAACAGGTGCGCCAGACGGAGCTTTCCCATCCACAATTTCAGACTCTAAAAAAAAAAGCTTCATCTCGAACCGCGTACCAACCAGAATATTTATCTAAGTAAATATTTCCATTGCTGAGAAGTTTTTCCCAAATTTTTTGACATGATTTGATGTGTTTTTCTTCAGTTGTTCTTATAAATGAATCATTTGAAAAATTCATGCAATTAAGTAAATTTTTAAAATTTTCAGAAACCTTATCCACAAATTCTCTAGGATTAACACCATTATTTTTTGCTGCTGTCTCAACTTTTTGTCCATGTTCATCTGTTCCAGTTAAGAAAAAAACTTCATATTCATCAAGACGCTTAAATCTAGCAATTACATCACATGCTAGCGTTGTATATGCATGGCCAATATGAGGGACATCATTAACATAATAAATTGGTGTAGTAATATAATATGTTGATTTCATTTAATACCTTCTGAATAATGACTATATACCAGATAATTCTTTTAATGAGGCAATTAAAACATCTGATTTGTTTAAGTTTACTACATGAGCTAGGTGCATATTTTTATTAATTTGAGAATGTAAATCTACAATCTGTTTAGTGTTATTATTATTTGAAATTTTTTGTATTAATTCTTTTTCCTTATCAAGGGTATAGTCAATGTAATTTTGATGTTCAATATAAAAAATAGTTTTTTGAATTAAATCATTAATTACCAAATCCATGACATTAATTAAAAAAATATTATCTTTTGCATTTAATGCTTCGACAATATTTTCTCTAAGGTTTAAATGTCCATTAGAGTTGATAAGATCATCCAATAAATTTTTATAAAAGACAAAAATATTATTTTTTATAATATTTTCAGCCATTCCAGGAGATCCAAAAGAGATATTATTTATAAATTGTAATTCCTCTTCTGATTTGTCTTTATATTCATCACATATAAATTTATTAAAGTCAGATTTACATAATGAATTTACATAGAAAAAAGCACATCTTGATTTTATTGTCTCTAGTAAATTGCCTGGATTATTTGAAATTATAAATAAATATGAGCTTTCTGGTAATTCTTCTATTGTTTTCAAAAGTAAATTCTGAGAATTTAGACTCAAATCTTCAATAGTGTCAATAATTCCAATCTTTATTCTTGAAATTGAATCTGTTTTGTTAAAAAAATTTTTAAATTTTCTAACATTCTCAATTGGTATAGTTTTACCAATTTTTTTTTCTTCGTCATTTAGGTAAAAAAAGTCTGGATGAGAATTATTGTCAAATAAATAAAAAGATTTTGTTGTTTTTAGTTGATCAAAATCCAATTTATTATCTTCAAAAAAATCTGAATTTATTTCTTTTTTAATTTCTAAGTTGCACAAAACAAATTTTGCTAATTTGAGTACAAAATTTCTTTTGCCTAACCCTTTTGGACCTCCAATTATAATAGTATTTATTTTTTTAGTGCATATAATTGCAAAAATTTCTTTTTGTAACTTTTGACTTAAAAAATATTTTTGATTTATTTGAGAGTTAATCATTTATAGTTAATAATTTTTTTACATAAGAGCTAATTTCATTTGAAATAAACTCTTTGGTATTATCTGCATTAATTTTAATGATACGATTTGGATCTCTTTTTTGTAAAGTATCAAACCCATTTAAAATTTTTTGATGATAATTTAATCCTAAATTCTCAAATCTGTTTTCAATAATGTTTTGTCTTTTTAGAGTTCTTTTTAGACCTTTTTGTGGGGACAAATACAAGAAAAAAGTTATGTCTGGATATAAATTGTAACAATATTTTTTGTGTAACTCTAACAAATCTTTTTCACTTACTTCTCCTACTAGTCCTTGATATACAATTGTAGAATCTATAAATCTATCACACAAAACCACAGAGCTATTTTTAATTGCTGGTAATATAATTTTATTTATATGTTCGCGTCTTATAGCATTAAAAATCAATGATTCTGAAAAAGGATCCCATGCATTTTTATCCCCAGTTACTAGAAATTTTCTTAATTCTTCTGCTTCTTTGGTTCCACCAGGTTCTCTTGTGGACACAACATTAAATCTACTATTTATAAGATCTTTTCTTAATAAATCTATTTGTGTACTTTTTCCAACACCCTCACCACCCTCAAATGAAATGAAAATACCTTTTCTTGAATTTAAAGTCTTATTAATTTGCAATAATGTCTCCATAAAGTAAAAACTTTAAAATAGATTTTACTCTAATCAAAGGTGACATTTTAGCTACATCTTCAGAAGAAATTAACTCTTCTTGAAAAGTTTGTTGTCCAGGTATATATATGTAAATTTTTCCAAGAACAGAACCTTTTGTAATTGGGGCAGAAATGGGGTTCATCCATTCTAGCTTAATTTTTGTTTTATTTAATTCAAAAGGTGAAATAATTTTTTTGAAGGGTTTGCTAGCAATTAAATTTACTTTGTTTTTTTTCCCCAACCATACATCAGCCTCAACAAGACTTTTTTGATTACTAAATAAAGATAATAAAGTTGTCTCTCTAAATACTATGTTAAAGAGTCTTTTGCTTTCAAATCTTCTTTTTTTCTTACTATTTAATCCATTTATAACAATTGTAACCCTTCTATCATTTCTTTTTACTGAACCTATTAACCCATATCCAGACTCATTTGTATGCCCAGTTTTAAGACCATCCGCTCCGTTCATAGTATATAGTAATGGGTTTCTATTTGATTGTTTAATTTTGTTATATGTAAAGATTTTTTCTTTATATAAATTGTATAACTCAGGAAAATCATCAATTATTCTTTTTGTAAGCATAACTAGATCTCTAGAAGTTGTTTGCAAATCAGGATGAGGCCATCCTGTGGAATTGGTAAAATATGTATCTTTCATACCTATTGTTTTAGCATATCTATTCATTTCTCTTGCAAAAGCTTCTTCATCACCAGAGACACCTTCTGCTAAGACAACAGCCGCATCATTTCCTGATTGAACAATCAAACCTAGTAACAAGTCTTTTATTGTAACGTTACTATTTAATTCTAAAAAAGATCTAGATCCACCCATTCTCCAAGCTTTATCTGATACTAAAAAAGTGTCTGACATATTTAAAGATTTATCTTTAATTCGATCAAATACTATATAAGAAGTCATGACTTTTGCCATTGATGCAGGTTTCATAAGCTGATCTGCATTTTTTTCAAACAACACTTCGTCAACTTCATGATCATAAATAATCACTTGTTTTGCAGGAGTTTGAATATCTAAAATTTTTGAAGAACTTTCTTTGATATTTACAAAACATAAAATTATAAAAGTAGAAATTAAAATGGTTGGTAGTTTATAAATATTTAACATTTAAAACCTCAAGAGACTTATTCTATAATTATTTTTGCACCCTGCATTCCTTTTTGTAACAACAAAGAATGTAATTGATCAACTTTTTCTACACTTAAAAACGGACCAGCCTTGACTTGGTACAGTGTTTTATTCAATTTATAAATTTTATATATTTTTACTTTATCAATGTAAGATACTTTTTTTTTCATTATTTCTGCATTTTTTTTTGAACTAAAGGACGCTAATTTTATGTAAATTTTATATTCTTTATTTAAATTTTTAAAATTATAGTTTATTTTCTTTGTTACAATTTTTTGATTTTTAGTGTCCTTAATTTTTACTGCTGCTTTATTTGGGATTGTAATATTAGGTAATTCTGTTTCTTTTAAATCATTTATTTCAGGAAAAGACCCTTGTTTAGCAAGTTTTTCTAAATAAAGGCTCTTCTCCCTTAAAATTTGCACCCTTACAAGACCTGTACCTTTTCTTTTTAAATCTAATATGTCAGCTGCTTTTGATGATAAGTCTATAATTCTATCATTAACAAAAGGACCTCGGTCATTTATTCTAAGTATTATTGATTTATTATTTTTCAAATTAGTTACTTTTACTGCGCTAGGAAGAGGTAAAGTTTTATGAGCAGCTGTAAGGGCATATTGATTATATATTTCACCATTAGCAGTTAATTTCCCATGAAACTTCGGTCCATACCATGATGCTATGCCTGTTTTATTGTAATAGAGATCTTTTTTTGGATAATAATATTTGCCACCTACACTATATTTTTTCCCAATTTTATAAATTGGTTTTTGTATTCTTTTTTTTTCTTCTTTTGGAATTAAATATTTTTTTCCTAAATTAGCAGCAACTTCTACACTTGAGGTGCAACCTTGGATAAGAATTAGAAAAGTAATAAAAAATATATTTCTAGAATTTTTAAAAAAATAAAATAATTTATTTGTTGTTGAACACATTTAATTATTTTCTTTTATAGAATCCGCTAACGTTCCGACTGCTAAAGCAAAATAATTAGATCGGTTCCAATTTAAAAGGGAGTCAAAATTTTTATAAGCCAAATAACCATATTTTTTATATCCATCAGGTATAATAAGCCTGGCTTTTACATTAACATTAGGTAAGTTATCTTTATTTGCTTTTAATATCCCTTTTGATGCCCAATAACTTAACAAATTATATTTTTTTTCATCTGTTTTGCCATTGTAATTACCAATGAAAACTTTTCTACCCCATGTTATTTGATTAGACCACCCTACTCTTTTTAAATAATTTGCTGCTGATGCAAAAACATCTGGTTTAGATGTCCATATGTTTTTAGATCCATCTTTATCCCAATCGGTAGCATAATTGATAAAGCTAGATGGCATAAATTGACACTGGCCCATAGCTCCAGCCCAGGAACCTGTCATTTTATTAATAGTAATATGACCTCCATTTACAATTTTCAATGCATTTATTAATTCTTTTTTGAAGTAATCATATCTTCTTCCATCATAAACTAAAGTAGTTAAAGCAGAAATAACAGAAAAGCCTCCAGTTAACCTTCCAAAATCAGTTTCAATACCCCACAAAGCTACTATAAATCGGGGTTGAACACCGTAATGTTTGGATATTTGAGCAAGTAATTTTTTATTTTCATTGTATTTTTGATTTGCTTTTTTAATTCTAGTTGGCGTTACTACTCTCTTAAGATACTGATCAAGAGTTAATTTAAATTCTGGTTGTGATTTATCAAGTTCGACAACTCTCTTGATAAATTTAGTTTTATTTTTAAATTCGTTTATTACTTTGCTAGAAATTCCTTTTTGTTTCGCCTCTTTCGATACTTGTTGAACAATTTCATTAAAATTAGCCTTTGCAAAACTTGAAATAGGAAGTGAGAAAATGATGATTATGAATAATAAAAATTTAAAAAGATTTAAAATATTCATAATTATATCCTTTAACAAAATATAATAATTAATAACTCATATTTTAAAAAGTTAAAAACTAATAATTGAAAAACTGACTATTAATCATAATAGCTTATTTTAAGAAAATAATAACTTGCCTTCATTAATAACCTAGTTTAAAAAACCAATTCATGGATGGGTGACTGAGCGGTTGAAAGTACCGGTCTTGAAAACCGGCGAAGGTGAAAGCCTTCCGTGGGTTCGAATCCCACCCCATCCGCCATATACCTAAGTCTTGTATAATTAGAAATTAAAAATTGTAATCTTTATAAATCTAATTTTAAACTTTTATGTGTACTTAAAAAGCTAAGTTTTTTATAAAAATTTATTGCTTTTTTTTACTTATTACTTGTTAATTGAATTAATCCACATTTTTTTATTTTTGCAATCTCAATACCTTTATTAATCAATTTTGATCCATAACCTTTATCTCTATATTCTTTTTTAATTCTGACTGTTTCAATTTGGCACCTTGTTATGCCCTGCATTGATAGACCTTGGACAAAAGTTAGTTGCATCATGCCGCTGATTTGATCATTTAAAATCATTATGAAAATTTCATTGTTTGAATCTTTGATAATTTTTGTAAATGCTTTTTTATACTTGTTTATGGATATGTTTCTTAAGTTCTTCTTTTCTTTTCTGAGATCATCTTCAAATAGAAGATATATTAAATCTTTAAGGTTTTTTAATTCTGCTTTTTCAATTATTAAATTTTACAAGACCTATATTCATTTCTTATTAAGCATAATTTTTTTTATTGATTAAATAAATTTTTACAAAATTTACCAATACTTATTATTGCATCTTCTGCTTCTTTTAATATGTGTGCATTACTATGCCATCCATGAAACATATCTTCCCAAATCTCAAGTTTTGCATTTACATTTGCTTTTTTTGCTTTCTCATAAAAACGCTTACTGTCATCCAACATCGTCTCAGCAGAACCAACTTGAATTAACATATCTGGCAATCCAGACAATTCACCAATAATGGGAGATGCTAAATGAGACATATTATTCGAGTCAGGAAAATATAGCTTTGCAAATCTATCAAGATATTTTTTGTTTATTATAGGGTCAATGTTTTCATTTGTTACCATTGTTTTTCCTGACTGAGTAAGATCAGTCCATGGGCTTAGAGCTACAGCTCCTAATGGTTGAGAAAAATTATTTTCTTTAATTTTTAATAATAATGCTAAACATAACCCACCACCTGCAGATTGTCCGCTAACAATTATGTGTTCAGGGCTTATTCCTTCATTAATAAGCCATTCATAAGCAGAATATGTATCATCTATAGCTGCTGGGAAAGGATGCTCTGGAGCTAATCTGTAGTTGATTGATAAACATTTAACTTTTGCTTCTGCAGAAATTCTTGCTACTGTTGCTCTTGAAGCAGCTATTGATCCCCTATAATAACCACCACCATGCATGAACATGAATATCTTATTTTCATTTACCTCTCCACATGTGATCCATTCTGCATTAACATTTCCAGCAACTACATTTTTGAACTTTATATTTTTAGGAAGTGGGATCAAAGTTCCAGCAGTTTCTGTTTCTTTTCGAAGTTGTTTGACAGTTTTATTTTCTGTGTATGGGTTTTTTCTTTTTGCATCTATAATATTTTTGAGTATTTTTTTGTTATCCATTTTGGAATTGCCTCATAATAATTTATTATTTAATTCGTAAATTAAAAACTAAACCCTCTTGCAGAAACAGGCCATAAATCGATCACTTTTGTATCTTTAACAACCACATACCAATCATGTAAATTACAAGTTGGATCGCAATGCCCAGGAATTAAACGAATTTTATCATTAATCTTAAGAACATTGTAAGGGTCAGCTATTATTCCATGCTCATCAGAACATTTTAAATATTCTAACTCAGAATTTATTGTTTTTGGCAAGCCACTATCAACTGCTATTGATTTTAACCCTGCATCTACTACAGCATGTTTTTGTAATGCTTTTGACATTACCCCAGTAAGAATGAATAAAGAATTTTCAAAATTATTAGAGTTGTTTAATTTTCTATCATGTTTTAAAGATGAATAATGAGCATCCATAAAAGCATATGAGCCAACTTGTATTTCATCATATACTTCTTCATTTACTTCTAAATCAAAACAACCGGTTCCCACACCTGTAATAAATGGTGAATGTTTTATGAAAGTATCTTTTAATTCTCTAATTTTATTGCATGTATTTTTGACTTGTGTTTGTCTTGTTTTATGATCTTCAATATGCTGAATAGAACCATTATAAGCTTGAAAGCCAATAAAATTTAAGTTGGCCATCTTTTTAATCATTTTAATCAGTTCATTTATTTCTTTAAATGATTTTACACCACATCTATTAGCACCACAATCGTATTCAATATAAATATCAATTATTGAATTATTTCTTTCTACTGCTTTTTGGATGTTAATGATATTTTCTTCATTATCCACACAACAAGCTATCTTCAATTCTTTAGAAACTATATTAGCTAGTCTTTCTAATTTAAATGCATCAGTTATTTGATTAGTTATTAAAATATCTTTTATACCAGCTCTAACAAATATCTCTGCTTCACTGAGTTTTTGGCAACAAATTCCATGAGCTCCACCGTTATCAATTTGGTATTTAGCGATATCGATTGATTTATGCATTTTAGCATGTGGTCTCAACTTTACATTATTGTTGAGAGCAAATTCTTTCATTTTTAATATATTGTTCTCAAAAATTTTATAATCAATAATCAGTGAAGGAGTTTGAATTTCATCAACATCCATTCCTACTTTAGCAGGAATATTAAACCCTACCTCAAATGACTCTAAATTCATAAAAACCCTATATTAAATATTTATAACATCAGTATAGTTGAATTATTAATTTTATGTATATAATATTATTATTTAAAAAAGTTTGGATTTAAAATGAAATTTTTACACACCATGATTAGAATTACAAATATTGAAGAATCTATAGACTTCTATTGCAATAAGCTTGGTCTTGTTGAGATTAGAAGGAAAGAAGTTCCAGAAGGAAGATTTACGCTTATCTTTCTAGCTGCACCAGAAGACGAAGATAATGCAATAAAAACCAGATCACCTGAAATAGAGTTAACCTATAATTGGGATCCAGAAGAGTATGGAAGTGGTAGAAATTTTGGTCATCTTGCTCTTTCTGTTAAAAATATCTATGAAACATGCCAGACATTAATGGATACTGGAGTAACTATCAATAGACCTCCTAGAGAAGGAAGAATGGCATTTATAAAATCGCCAGATAATATTTCAATAGAATTACTTCAGCAAGGTGATAACCTTGAAGTAAAAGAGCCTTGGTCAAGCATGAAAAATATTGGTTCGTGGTAGTTTCTATAATTGTTAAGTTTAATACTTATTATTTTCAAAATTGATTTTGAAAAAAAGCATATATGTGAGTTTTATTATGTATAAAAATATAATTTTATTTGGTGTTTTGTTATTTTTATCTAATTGTAATCAGCATTCAAATGTCAATCAGCATAATTTAAATAATAGTAGAAGTTTTACTTACCAAGAAAAACCATTTGAGATTAAATGGAAAATTGAAAAAAAATCAATTACAAATATTCCTATAGAAGTTCATAAAAAAGTTAAAAATGTTTGCAAAAAATATAATAGGTTTGTTTTAATTAAAATAAAAACTTTTGAAGATGATACGGTATTAGGTACGTTTGATTGTAGACCTTAATTAAAATTTTAAATCCTCTAACTCATCTATAAACGTTAAGACATATTCAATTTTTTCTTCTGTGCTTTTTAATTGTTTTTCCATAAAAAGTTTTTGATCTGGTCTAACTTTTATTTGTTCAGATGATTTGTTAATCCAATCTAATAGCTTGTCTGTATTTTTGAAAAAATTATTTTTAAATCCTAATAAAATACCTTTAGGTCCTGCATCTATAAAACTAATATTATTTTTTAAACACTTATTTTTAATTATTAATGTATGAAGCAGATTATTAACTTCTACAGGGGGAGGCCCAAACCTATCAAATAATTCTTCATTAAACTCATTTATCTCATCACTGCTTCTTAAGTCCCCTGCTTTTCTGTACAGTGCCATTCTAGTTGATAGATCATATACATAAGTATCTGGAATGAGCACTGCCAAGCCTAATGAAATTGAAGGAGACCAAACTTCTTCTAATGGTGCTTCTTTATTTTTATAAGAGTATACAGCATCCTTAAGCATATCTTGATATAACTCAACTCCTACTTCTTTAATTTGGCCTGATTGTTCATCACCGAGCAAATTTCCAGCTCCTCTTATATCCATGTCATAGCTAGCAAGTGAAAAACCAGCTCCTAGATTATCAAGGGTTTTAATTACATCTAGTCTTTGTTGAGAGTTTTTATTTAAAACTTTACCTGTCTCGACTGTGAAATAAGCATATGCTCTTTTTTTCCCTCGTCCAATACGTCCTCGTAATTGGTAAAGTTGAGAAAGTCCAAACATATCAGATTTATAAATTATCATTGTATTTGCGTTAGGAATATCTATTCCTGATTCAATAATATTAGTAGATATTAATACATCTGATTTACCATCTGCAAATGAATTAATTGAACTATCTAATTCATCTATCTTCATTTGACCATGAGCAACTTTTATAGATAGGTTAGGTGCCATTTTTTTAACTTTTTCATACAAACCATCTATATCTTTTATCCTTGGGCAAACAATAAAAGATTGTCCTCCTCTATTTTTTTCACGGTTTAAAGCGTCTAATAAAACAACTTTATCCCATTCAAAAACAAAAGTACGAATTGATAACCTGTCAATAGGTGGGGTGCTAATCAAACTCAATTGTTTTAGTCCAGACAGAGATAATTGAAGCGTTCTTGGAATTGGTGTTGCAGTCAGAGTTAACACATGAATATTGCCTTGTAATTCTTTTATTTTTTCTTTTTGAGCAACTCCAAAATGTTGCTCTTCATCAACTATTAATAGGCCTAAATTGTTGAAATCAATATCATTAGAAAGCAAAGCATGTGTTCCAACTACAATATTTATTTCACCAGATTTAAGATTATTTTTTATAATCTTTCTTTTACTTGCAATAGTCATTCTGGATAATGATGAAACTTTTAGTGATGAATTTTTAAATCTTTCATAAAAACTTTTATAATGTTGTTTAACTAGAATTGTAGTTGGGGCTACTAATGCAACCTGATAACCAGCGTTTGCTACAATAAAAGAAGCTCTTAATGCTACTTCAGTTTTTCCAAAACCAACATCACCACAAATAAGTCTATCCATAAGTTTTCCTGCTTCAAGATCAGATATTACATCTTTGATTGCTGAATCTTGGTCATCAGTAAGTTGAAAAGGAAAATCATTAGAAAATTTATCGTAATCGTCTGTAATTGATAATTTTTCTGTATTAATGATTTCTCTTTGTGCAGCAACTCTTATTAATTTTTCAGCCATATCTTTAATTCTTTTTTTGACATTTGCTTTTCTATTCTGCCAATTGGATGCACCCAACTTGTCTAAGTTTCTAATAATACCTGAATCACCAACACGGCTTAATAAATTCATATTTTCTACAGGAAGTAATAACTTATCACCATCTTGGTATAATAATTTCAAACAATCATGATCTATACCATTTGTTGATATTTTCAATAATCCATCATACAAACCAATCCCATGATCAATATGAGCTACCAAGTCACCAACATTTATTGAGTTTACATCTTTAAGAAAATTTTCAGTTTTCCTTCTCCATGATTTTCTTTTATTTTTTGGAAATCCAAAAATATCTCTTGTGAATATAATAATATGATTATTTAATTCAAAACTCTCCAGATATGGAGAATATGAAAAATTAAAATTTGACAAATTTTCACTATTAACAAGCTTTTTAATCTCAATTAATTCAAATATAATTTTATTTTTATTTAAATCTTCTTCAAAAAAACTTACTAAATTATTTATCTTAGTTTCATCTTCTGTAATAATTGTAATTATTTTATTATTATTAAATTCATTTATACAAAATTGTACAAAGTAATTGATTTTATTTATTTTTTCTGAGTTTACAAAATTAGGAATTATTAAAGGTTTAGAAGAAATATTTATTTCATTTTGATTAGTGCAGCCAGGTTTGTCATATTCATTTAATTGAATAATATTGAATTTTTTAATATTTTCTAAAATATTATTTTTTGTAATATATAATTCTTCAATCTCGAAAGCATTATAATCAGTATTTTCATCTTTTCTTTCGTTACCAAAATTATTTATTTCTAATTCTCGTTCTTGAATTAGATTTTCAAAATTTTTTGTAAGCAAACATATAATTCCTTGCTCATGTGGTAAATAATCAAAAATTGAATTTAATTGTTTTTCATGAAATAAAGGTAAAAAATGTTCTATACCGTTAAACTTCATGCCAGCAGATATGTTTTCATAAAATAAACTATTTATACTAGCAGCCCCGTTTATACTCCTAAATCTTTTTCTGAAGTTCTCTATGTTTTTTTCATTCAATATAAATTCATTTGATGTATAAATATTAAAATCATTTATTTTATCCTTAGATCTTTGTGTAAGAGGATCCATTGTTTTGATTGTTTCAATATTATCACCTATAAAGTCAATTCTAAATGCACTTTGGTTACCAACAGGAAAAACGTCTAATATACTTCCTCGTATACTAAATTCACCAAACTCTCTTACTGTTTGTACCCTTTTATATCCTGAGTTATTTAAGAACTCGATAATTAATTGAAATTTATAGTCTGAAGATAAATTTAAATTTATAAAATGTTTTAAAAAAAAATCTTTAGGTGCTGTTTTGTTAAATAAACCATTAATAGTAGTTAAAATAACGTTTTTGTTTTTATTCTCATTTTTATTTTTTTTAAAAAAACAAAGATCCGTATATGATTTTACACGCTCTCCAATTAAATTGAGATTTGGTGATGAGATATCATAAGGCAAACAATCCCATGCTGGGATTTTGTATATGTTTATTTCTTTGAAATTCGAATTTAAAAAATTATAAATATTCGAGAGTTCTAAATCATTTTTTGCTACGTAAAATATATTTTGATTTTGAGATAGAGAAGAAATTAAGAAAGGTATTATGCTATCTCTAATTCCATTTATTTCTCTTATTTTATTTAAATCTTTATTAAAATTAAACAATTTAATGACCTTTAAATTCTTTTATAAGGTCAATTAGAAAGTTTTCTTTAGAAGATTTTGATTTTTCAATATCTATAGATAAACGCCAAATTCTAGGATCTCCTGAATTAAGAAGAGCTTGATATGCTAATAAATTTTCATCATCGAGATATTTTAAATGATTTTCTGCAAAATTACCTAACAAAATATCAGTTTCACGAGTGCCAGTATATTTAGATCTATAAATTAATTTTTTTATAAAAACATTTCTATTATTCAATTTTTTCTCGTTTTATTGATATTTTTTGTTATTGTTTATTATAAATAAAGGTTTTTGATTTCTTGTCTAATGTAATTATTAAAAGACCAAAAGAGATTTTTGAATTATTCTCATCACTTGGAAATTTAAGTGGTGTTGGTGAAAAAAAATTAAACCTTTTAGAAAAAAAAATTGGTCCATATTTAATAAATCTTTTATTTTATTTGCCTCACAAGTCTATTAATAGATTCCAAAATATATCTTTAAAAGAAGTAAATCATGGTGACATATTAACTTGTGAAGTAGAGGTTGTTGAAATAAATATACCTCCCTTTAATTTTAGAAAAAAAAATAATATGTCTAGGATAATAACCTTTGGTCTCAATAACGAAAAAAATGTTAGATTAGACATTATTTACTTTGGGCAAAATACACAATATTTAAAAAATATTTACAAAGTTGGAAATAGAATTTTTGTAAGTGGAAAATTTGAGAACTTTAATGGTCTTGGACAGATTGCCCATCCTGACTATGTTGTAAAAGCAACCGAGAAAAAATTAATACCATTCTTTCAACCTATTTATCCTTTATTTTTTGGAATAAACCAAAAATTCATATCAAAAATCATCAATCAAAGTATAAAGAAAATACCAATAATACCAGAATGGTTAAATAAAGATATACTGATAAAATACAAATTCCCAAATTGGTATACTTGTATATCTAGAATACATAATCCAGAAAACAATGATGACTTAAACTTCAATAGTATTTTTAGAAAACGACTTGCTCTAGATGAATTAATAGCAAATCAGATTTCTATGTTACTAATAAAAAATAAAATTTCTAAAATTAAAAAAATTAAAAAATGTTATAGCAACTCAGAATTAATTGAAAATTTTTATTCGAATTTACCATTTGAGTTAACTGGTAATCAAAAAAAAGTTATAAATGAGATAAAAGAAGACATTCATAGCAATAAAACTATGGTTAGAATGCTTCAGGGTGATGTTGGGTCCGGCAAAACAATTGTTGCTGTAATTTCTATGCTCAACGCAATATTAGATGGATCTCAAGCAGTATTGATGGTTCCAACGGAAATTCTTGCAATTCAACATTTTAATACAATTAAAGACTTACTTATGCCGCTAAAAATTGAACCAACTCTTCTATTAGGAGAAAGTAGATCTGTTTATGATAACAAAACTAGATCAAATATAATTAAACAAATAGAAGTTGGCGAAATTAAAATTATAATTGGAACTCATGCATTAATTTCAAAAAAAGTAATTTATAATAACCTATCTTTAGCTGTTATTGACGAGCAGCATAGGTTTGGAGTTAAACAAAGAGTTGAAATAACAGAAAAAGGTAATAACGTTAATGTACTAGTTATGACAGCAACGCCTATACCTAGAACTCTCGCACTGACTGCTTATGGTGATATGGATATTTCTGTTTTGAGTGAAAAACCGATTGGTAGAAAATTAATTAATACATATGTTTTGTCACAAACTAAAATAGCAGAAGTATTATCTTCTATTGAGAGAGCAATTAAAGCTGGAGCATTAGTATATTGGGTTTGTCCTCTAATTGAAGATTCTGAGAATTCAGATCTGATTGCTGTTAACGAAAGATATAATTTTTTAAAAAATAATTTTAAAAACATTAATATTTCATTAATTCATGGAAAACAAAATCAGATTGAGAGAGAAAAATCAATGAATGAGTTTAAATCTGGTGAAAGTAAAATTCTAGTTGCAACTACGGTAATTGAAGTTGGAGTAGATGTTCCTGAAGCTACTATAATGGTAATTGAATGCGCAGAAAGATTTGGGATAGCTCAAATACATCAATTAAGAGGAAGAGTCGGAAGGAGTAATAAAGAATCCTCATGCATATTGTTATATAATTCTAATTTAAGCTCAATTGCTCATTCAAGGTTAAAAATTCTAAAGGAAAATGATGATGGATTTAAAATTTCTGAACATGATTTAGAATTACGTGGACCAGGAGAAATTCTTGGAAGCAAACAATCTGGCAATCTTGAATTTAAGTTTGTAGATTTACATATTCACAACCATATGATTCCCGTTGCAAGAGAAGAAGCGAGGAAAATGCTGGAAAATGAAGACGATAAAGAAAAAATTAATGTTCTTTTGTCTATTTTCGAAAATAATGACGCTATCAGATTATTAAAAGGTGGTTGATCATTATTTTATTTCATTAATTTTCATTTTTGGAGTAACTATGCCTCCAGAAATTACCATTTTTACAGCATCTTCAACTTTCATTTTCATATATATTAAATCCTTCTTGGGGACAAATAAAAGAAATCCACTTGTAGGGTTAGGAGTAGTAGGTATAAAAACATTTATTAAAATTTCATCGTTTAAGGTTTGAACCTCTCCTTTTGTCTCTCCTGTAACAAAGCCGATAACCCAAATTTTTTTTCTAGGATATTCAACCAAAACAACCTCTCTAAAACTATCAGAGTTAGTAGACATGACAGTTTCCATAATTTGTTTAATTGCACCGTATATGCTTCTAACAACAGGCATTTTATCAAGAACTCTTTCCCCGGCCTTAAGCAAAGTTCTGCCAATAAATCCAGGAGTTATTGCCCCAATAAAAGTAATAACCACAATGCTTATAATTAATCCTATTCCAGGTATCTGGTGTGGTAACTGTTTAGTGAAATCTAAACTATCAGGTAATAAACCAGCAACTTGAGAATCTATAAAAGTAATTATGATCCAGGTAACGTAGATTGTTATTAAAATTGGAGAAGTTACTAAAATACCTGCAAGAAAATATCTTCTAAATCTTGCAAAAAACCCTATTTTTACTTCAGACAATTTAAACTCCTGATGGTATAAATGTTATAGATTATACAAATAAATACTCAAAACCAATATGAAAAGATTTAAAAATGAAAAAATTATCTGATGAAAAATTAAAAGAGTTAAATAAGTTAGTATCTATTTCAAAAATAAGAAAAGTGATTCAAATATTAAGAGATCCAATTGATGGTTGTCCATGGGACTTAAAACAAGATTACAATTCATTGGCTCCCTATTCTATTGAAGAAGTTTACGAACTTGTAGATGCCATAGAAAGCAATGATATCGAAGAGATAAAAAAAGAGTTAGGAGATTTATTATTACAAGTTATTTTAATTTCACAAGTAGCTGAAGATAATGGAGATTTTAATTTTGATGATGTTGCTAATGAGATATCTAAAAAAATAATTAGAAGACACCCACAAATATTTGATAAAAATTACAAAGAAAATGATCTTCCTCAGGAATCATGGGAAAAAATCAAAAAATTAGAAAAAAATAAAGGTAAAAATGCAAAAAATATATTGGACCAAGTTGAAAAAAATATTCCAACATTACTAAGATCTCTTAAAATTCAAAAAAAAGCTGCTTCATTGAATTTTGATTGGGAAAATGAAACTCAAATTTTAAATAAAATTGATGAAGAAATTCATGAATTAAAAGATGCATTCAAGTTGAATGACAAAAAAATGATTGAAGAAGAATTAGGTGATGTTTTTTTTACTATTATTAATTTATCACGACGTTTAAATTTAGATCCAGAGCAAAGCTTAAGAAAAGCTAATAATAAATTTACTACCAGATTTAACGAGATGGAAAACTTTATTGAAGACAATAAACTAAAATGGCATAATTTAACAAAACATGATTTTAAAAATCTTTGGAATAAAGTAAAAAACAAGCATAGAGGAATTAATGAATAATAACATACCTAAAACTATACTTATTACTGGTGCCACTTCAGGATTTGGTAAAGCAACAGCAAAACTATTTAATGAAAAAGGGTGGAAAACAATAATTACAGGTCGAAGAGCAGATCGTTTAGAAGAGCTTGCCAAGGAATTAGGTGAGAAATCATTACCACTTCCTTTTGATATAAGTGACAGGCGTGCAGTTAAATCAGCCATACAAAATATATCACCAAATTTTAATAATATATCTGTTTTATGTAATAATGCAGGCTTAGCTCTTGGTTTAGAAGGCGCTGATAATGCAAACCTAGATGACTGGGATCAAATGATTGATACTAATATAAAAGGCTTAGTATATGCTACTAGAACTATTTTGCCATTGATGGTTGAAAACGGAGAAGGTCATATAATTAATTTAGGTTCAGTAGCTGGTTCTTATCCTTATCCTGGAGGAAATGTTTATGGAGGGACAAAAGCTTTCGTAAGTCAATTTTCTTTAAATTTAAGAGCCGATTTAGTTGGTAAAGGCATTAATGTAACATCAGTAGAGCCGGGTTTGGCAGAAACAGAATTTTCCATTGTCAGGTTTAAGGGAGACAAAGAAAAGGCGTCTCAGGTTTATCAAAACACAAGATCAATAAAAGCCGAAGATATTGCAGAAACAATTTATTGGGTGGCTACAAGACCTAAAAATATAAATATTAATAAAATTGAAATTATGGCTGGAGACCAAGCTTTTAGCCCTTTTAATATTGTAAAAAATAGTTAATTTTTATATTTCCTGTATGGGTCATCGGATGGAATAATTAAATTTCTAATATTATTCCAAGTTTGAAGATTACTAGCTGCCAGAATTGATCCTTTAGATTTTATATCAAATTCATTTTTATTGATTGCCATATAAACACAACCTCCAGCTTCTTTTGTTATCAAGTTCATAGGGGAATGATCCCAGGGTGTAACTCTTCCGTGAAAAATAAATTGAATTTCATTTTTTGCCAGCATAATAGTCTCAATACCAGCACTACCAATAAATAATCTTTCTGTATTAATTTTCAAATTATTAAGAATAGATTGTCTATAATTTTCAGGTATTCCTTTGGTCCCTCCAGAACCTATTAATTTCAATGACTTAGAAGGATTTATTAAAAGTTTAGATGATATATTGGTATTAGTATCAACTATATAAGCACCAAAGTTTTTAAACGCATAAACAAATATATTTTTTAAAGGATAATAAATAAATGTAGCTATAGGAAGCATAGAGCTAACCAGTGAAATCATAGAGCAAAATTCTTCTTTTCCATTTATGTAATTCTTTGTTCCATCTATTGGATCAACGACCCACAATAGTGAATTATTTAAATATTTATCATAATTTTTAACTAAAAAAGCAGTTTCCTCTCCTAATATGTCATTAACGCCTAAAAAACCAATTAATTGATCAGAAATAAATTTTTCACTTTTTTTATCTGCAATAGTCACAAAATCGTCATTGGAAGATTTTGTGCTAATGTCTTTAGATTTCAAATTTTTATAATAATGTAAAATAATATTCTTATTAACATTAATTAATAAATTCATTAAATAATTAACAAATTGTGTTCGTGATTTATTGTTTTGAATTAAAATATTATTCATATTAATCATACAGTATATAATTCAATTTCAGGAAAATTTGATTTAAATAAATTTAATTTATCATGAGATATTTTAGCTTTAACCTTATTACCTACAAAATCTATATCACAATAAGTTTCATTGTATACATGTGAATTTTTGTACAACCATGAATGAATTCCGGACGATTCAATAGGTATATGAAAAAGTACCTTAGTAAATTTTTTTTCAGCTAAATTTTCAATATAATTTTTTAAATCTTGTATGCCCTCGGATGTTAAAGCTGAAGTTTTAATTGAATTTTTCTTGAACTTGATTTTTAAATTACTCAAATCAGAATTTAAATCACATTTATTAAAAACATTAATTATTTTCTTTTCTAATTCTTCTTCAGTAAAACCAATAGAAATTAATGTATCAAATACTAATTTTGCCTGATTTTCTATATTAGCATTTGATATATCATGAACTAACAACAAATAATCAGAAGAAAAGAGTTCTTCTAAAGAAGATTTAAATGAATCAATTAACTCGGTAGGTAATGCTGATATAAAACCTACAGTATCTGAAATTATAACCTTTTTATTGCCAGACATTTTTATGGAACCCATTTTTGTATCTAATGTCGCAAATACCATATCTTTAACTAAGATATTAGAAGATGTAAGATTATTAAAAATTGTTGACTTACCGCTGTTGGTATAACCAACTAAAGAAAAAATCAAAGAAGAAATATTTTTTCTAAGTTTTCTTTGAACGTCTCTTGTTAATTTTACTTTTAGAAGTGATTTTTTCAATTGTTTAATTTTTGAATTAATCATTCTTTTATCTAATTCAATCTGACTTTCACCAGGTCCACCTACTTTACTTAACCCACCTCTTTGTCTTTCAAGGTGAGTCCAAGATCTTACTAATCTAGTTTTTTCAAAACTTAAATTAGCTAATTCGACTTGTAATTTACCTTCTTTGGTTTTTGCTCTCAAACCAAAAATTTCAATAATAAGTTGCGTCCTATCAATAATTTTTTTTTGAAGAATTCTTTCTAAATTTCTTTGTTGTATTGGAGATAAAGAACAATCAAAAATTATCAAATCAACGAAGCTTAGATCAAAATTATTTTTAATTTCATTAGCAACTGTATTACTTATTAATAGTGACTGTTTTGGAATACTGATATTAATAATTTTTTCAAACACAATTGATGCATCTAATGCTTGTACAAGACTTCTTGTTTCACAAGAACGAGAAATAAAATTCTTTTGGTTAAAAATATCATTTTGAGAAAATTTGTTATTTTTAAAAATAGGAAGAATTAAAAATGTATTGTATTTAACCATAAAATATTACTAATTAAAAAAATTTTTGAAATATAAATTTCTTAATTCAATTGAAGTTTTGCCAACAATACCATCATTGATTTTGATGTTATCTATCTGAATAATTGGAGTTACAAATGAAGAGGCACTAGTTAAAAAAACTTCTTTGGATTCCAATAATTCGTCTTTTGTAAATTTTTGTTCTAATAGTTTAAAATTATTTTTTTTTGCAAAATTAGCAATAGTTTTTCTAGTAATTCCAGATAAAATTTTCCCATCAATTTCACGAGTTAAGATTTCATTATTATTATTTATAATCCAAATATTAGAACTAGATCCTTCAGTTATATAACCTTCATGATCAATAAAAATTCCCTCATAAGCATTATTTTCATTAGCAAAGGTTTTAGCTAAAACATTTGGTAATAATTGAGTTGTCTTAATATCTGGCCTAGACCATCTATTATCTACCATAGTAATTGCTTTTACACCTTTTATATCGTCAGAAATATTATTTTTCTTCTTTGAAATAATCATTGTTAAAACAGGTTTGGAATAAAGACCAAAATAACTATGATTTCTATCAGCCACACCCCTTGAAACCTGAATATAGATACTACCAAAATTAACTCTATTTAATTTAAATAGGTTTTTAATAATTATTTTAAGCTGTTGTTCTGATAAATGAAATTTAATATTTATCAATTTTAGTGAGTTAAATAACCTTTTTATATGCTCTTCATAATCATAAAATACACCGTTATTATATAATATTACTTCATAAACAGCATCACCAAAATGATACCCCCTATCATTTATACTGATTTTAGCATCTTGAAGATTGCAATATAAGCCATTTACATAAGATATATTTGCCATTAAAAAAAATCCAAATTAACTGAAAGTAGTTCTTCTACTTTTTTCATTGATTTTACAGGAACGAACATAACCACTATGTCTCCTGCATTAATAATTGTATCACCTCTAGGTGACACTATACTTTCATCATCTTTTACAATTGCTCCTAAAGATACATCATTCGGTAATTTGATATCTTTAAGAGGCTTTCCAATTATAGATGATGATTTTAGAGCCTCAAAAGAAATAACTTCACCAAATTCTTCAATTATAGAATGAACATGTTCTATTTGACCACTTCTAACTTCTTGTAAAATTGAAGATGCAGTTAAATTTGGCGGGCTTACTACTCCTTCTAGATCCAATGAATTAAAAAGAGGTATAAATACAGGTAAATTTATCAGGGCCACAGTATGCGATGCTCCAGATCTTTTAGATAATAATGAAGAAAGAATATTAACTTCGTCATTGTTAGTTGCTGCAATGTAAGTTTCACCCTGACCTAATCTTGCTTCCAATATTATTTCCGGATCTAAAGAATCTCCAGAAATTATTGTTGCATATTCTAACATTTCTGCAGCATGTCTTGCCTTATCTTTGTTAATTTCTAGAATTGTAAGATTTGTTTCAGGAGATAATTTATGTATTTCTTCTGCCACCCTAATTCCAATAGCACCAGCTCCTGAAATAGTAACTTTCTCTGCAGTTGTTTCAATATGACCAAATGCACTCAAGGTTCTATTAATTTGATTAGTAGGACAAGCCAAGTAAACTCTGTCTCCAGCCAAAATTGTATCATCTCCACCTCTTGGAACAATTAATTTTGGTCCTCTAATTATTGCCATTACTGTAACACTTAGATCTGGAAATAAGTCAATTAAATTTCTTAATGGTGTATCAAGTATCGGACAATCTACCTTACAAGATACACCTAACATAGTAACAAGTGATCTTGCAAATTCAGCTACATCAAAAGCTCCAGGGGTTCTCCATTGATTAACAATAGCATTTGCAACCTCATCTTCTGGCGATATTATTCTGTTAACACCTACATCTTTTAATAAGTAATTTGAATATTTAGGATCAAGATATTCTTTTGATCTTATTCGTATTATCATTGTAGGAGTGCCAAAAATTGATTTTGCTACATGACAAGCTGCAATGTTAATCTCGTCAGATTGAGTTACAGCTATAATTAGGTCTGTATCAATAATGCCCGCATCTTCTAGTACATTTGGATAAGATGCTAAACCTAATACTCCTTGAACATCATATAATTCTGTTATACGCTGAATGGCTTCAGAGTTTGAATCAATTACAGTAATATCAAACCCTTCATTAGATAAATGCTCTGTAATAGAAGTACCCACTCTTCCAGCACCACAAATTATAACTTTTTGTTTCATAAAATTTCCAAATTAAATTAATTCAATTAAAATTATTTATATCTATACCTAATTCTTTTAATTTTCTATGTAAAGCTGATCTATCCATTCCAATAAATGTAGATGTTTTTGCGATATTTCCCTTAAATCTTTTTAAATGTTCTTTTAAATAGTTTTTTTCAAAAATTTTTCTAGCTTCTTTAAGAGATAAACTTAATTGATTTGAAATTTGAACATCTTCTTTTTTATTATTATAACCTAATATTTCAGGAGGCAAATGTGAAGGAGAAATGATAAAATCCTTTTGCTTACCATACATTATATTTAACCATTCTAAAATATTTTTTAGTTGCCTTACATTACCGGGCCAATCATAAATTTTTAATATAAGTAATGTTTCAGAAGCAAGTTTGAGTGTATTATTTCCAAAATCTTTTGCCAACAACTTTAAGAAATGAAAAATAAGATCCTCAATGTCTTCACCCCTTTTATTTAGTGGAGGCACTTTAATTGGAGCAACTGAAAGTCTATAAAACAAATCCTCTCTTAGTATACCGTTTTTAATATATTCAGTTAAATTATTATTACTGGCTGAGATGATTCTAACATCTACGTTAATTTTTTTATTAGAGCCAATTTTATAAAAACTTTGATCTTGAATTGCTTGAACTAATTTTCCTTGAGTTTGAAGAGGCAAATCACAAATCTCATCAAAAAAAAGTGTACCATTATTAGCTTGCTCAAAAAGACCTAAATTTGATTGATTGTTATCTTCATCAGTTGTTGAGTCATTCCACCCAAATAAAACTTGCTCTACTCTTTCTGGAGACAAAGTAGCACATGAAGCAATAATAAAAGGAAATGACTTCCTATTAGAATTCTTATGAATCCATCTTGCAATCAATTCTTTTCCTGATCCAGAGGGGCCAGTAATTAATACCCTACTATTAGTTGGAGCAATTTTATTTAAATTTTGTTTAATATTTTTAAAAGTAGCTGAATTTCCAATTAAAGCCGTGCGTTCACTTTCTTTTAATTCAAAATCAAGTACTTTTAATTTTAAATTTCTATCTATTAACGCTTTTTCTATTAATAATATCAAACGTTCAGCTTTAAATGGCTTTTCAATAAAATCGAATGCTCCATTTTTTGCAGCTTTCATTGCTGTTTCAATATTACCATGACCAGACATCATTATTACTGGGATTAAAGGATTATAATTTTGACTAAAAGTTAGAAGGTTTAGTCCAGCGTTTGCGTCATTATTCATCCATATGTCAGTTATTAAAAGATTTATGTTTTCATTTTTCAGAATATTAACAGCCATGTCATAATTAGTTGCTATAATGGAATTATAATTCTCATCTTTAAGAGTTTCAGCGACCATTTCACAAATATCTAATTCGTCGTCAACAATAAGAATTGAAATTTTGTTTTTTATCATCTATTTTTTTCTTTTTTAAGCTTTGATATAAGAGGAAATTTTAATTTTACAGACAATCCTTTAGGACTTTTTAATGGTTTGATTAATATTATTCCATTATGGTCATCTATAATTTTTTTAGTTATTGCCAATCCCAAGCCTGAATTGCCAACTTTTGTGGTATAATAAGGTTCAAGTATTTTTGATATAATTGACTTGTCAATACCAGTACCATTATCATTTATTGTAATAGAAGCAAAATCATTTTCAATTCCAAAACAAATTGAGATATTTCCTTCTGGTATTTTATTTAATGTAATATTTTCATATGAATTTTTAATTAAATTACTAAATGCTTGTCTTATTTGTTTTTCATCAGCCATTATAAAAGCTTTATCAATAATTTTATCAATCTCAATGGTTACATCATTAAATGATGAAATTAGTGGTTTAATATAATCTGTAACAACCTTATTAATATTAACTACTTTTAATTTTGGAGAAGGCATTCTTGCGAAAGATGAAAATTCATTTACTAAGTGATGTATATCATCAACTTGACGTGTGATCATATTTAATGATTGTTCAAAAACTTTTACATCAATCTTTTTGCCACTGTTTAGCTTGTTTTTTAAACGTTCTGCACTTAACCTTATTGGTGTAAGTGGATTTTTTATTTCATGTGCTATTCTTCTTGCTATATCAGACCATGCAGCCATTTTTTGAGCAGCAATCAAACTAGTAACATCGTCAAAAGTTAAAACATAACCTAAAATCATACTATCAGATTTTTGTATAACCAATCTTGTTATTAAATTTAGAATTTTATCATTTCTAACTATTTGTATTCTATCTTCTACAACATTCATGTCTGATTTTAAAAAATTTTCAATTAAGTTTTTAAATTCAGGAACAACCTCTAAAATTGATTTACCATAATCTTTATTAATCGATATATTTAATAACTCAGTTGCTGTAACATTTGGAAGATTTATCTTTAAATCTTTATCTAGTCCGATTACGCCAGAATACACACCTGAAAGAACAGACTCAGAAAACTTTCTTCTTTTGTCAAGTTGATCATTTGCATGCTCCAAATCAACTCTATTTGATTTTAAATCTGAAATCATTAAGTTGAACGCTTGAACTAACCTCTTAATTTCATTTATATTTATTTTAGAAAGTACATTATAAGAAATTTTATAATCTAAATTACCACCACCTACTTCTTCAGCTCCTTTAATAAGAGAACTAATGGGCTCGAGCAATCTATTTGCAATATTAAGTCCAATTATCAATGAAGTAAATAATAAGATAACTGTAATCAAAATAAAAATTACTATAAAAGAAATTTTTATATCAAATTGTTTTAACTCAATTGATTGATAATCTGAGGCTGCAATTGATGTGCTTTCTATTGCATTTAAAACTTTTTGATCAACAAACCTTGTAATCAGCAAATAAGCATCTATAAATTGAGATAGCTTAATAAATGCACGAATTTTGTTAGAATCAACTTCTTTGACAATAAAAATTTTGTCATCATTTGCTACCGAATAATATTTTTGTGGTATTTCTGTATAAGTATATTCAAAAACAAATTCAGAAAATGCTAGAACGTTACCTATAGAATCAATAATAACGGCCTCAGATAAATTATGCTGTCTAGTATATTTATTCAAAAAATTATTAAATTTATTTTTGTCTGATGATAAAAAATTAGAATTTGTATTTATTAAATTAACAAGTTCTAAAATTTCTCCTCTAATTGCACTTTGATGTTCATTTAAATATTGATTAGCAACCTCAACAGATTGGGAAATTGCAGTTGAGATTTTTTTATTAAACCATCCACTTAACGCCG
>CACNGC010000017.1 GCA_902619805.1 uncultured SAR116 cluster alpha proteobacterium
TTTAGCATTGATTTTTTAGATGATATTTTAGACAATCTTAAAATTGCCTCTAAAGATAAAGAAGTAAGAGCTATTATTTTAGAAAGTGTCGTTAACGGAATATTTTCTGCAGGTCTAGATTTAAATCTTTTAATAAATAAGTCAGGATTAGAAATTAGAGAGTTTTTAAAACGCCTCTATATAGATCTTTGGGATATTCAGTATAACATGGGAAAGCCTACAATAGCATCAATCAATGGAGCTGCAAGAGGTGGAGGCATGACATTAGCTATATCATGTGATATGATTATTGCTTCAGAAAAAGCTTCATTTGGATATCCAGAAATAAACTTAGGATTGTTACCTGCAATCCATTTTACACATCTTCCAAGAATTATCGGAAGATATAAAGCATTTGACTTACTTTTTAGCGGTAGAACATTTTACTCTGATGAGGCACTTATGCTAGGGTTAATTAGTCGAAAAGTTTTATCAAGTGAAATTAGAGAAAAAGCTAATGAAATAGCAATAAACTTATCAAAAAAATCACCTACATCAATGAATTTAGGAAGAGCAGCCTTTTTAAGAACTAATGATCTCGATTATAGAAGAGGTGTTGCTAATGCAGTTGAAGATTTTTGTAATGCTGCAACAACCCCAGATGCTCAGGAAGGTTTGAAAGCCTTTTTGGAAAAAAGAGAACCCAAATGGAAAACAAAACATCTATACTAATTTTTAGTTACTAATTGATTTATAGTGATAAAATTTAAAATCATTTATTTAAAATTTATAGGACTAAAAGTTTACATTTGTATATTCATAAATAATATTTATTGATTTAGTAGTTTATTACAGTTATTTATACATATTAATTTATTGTAAGGATCAATTATGGCACGACGCAAAACCATAAGATTTGGTGATTACATACAAGCAATGTCGATCGACAGTCAAAAAGTTCCATATCAAGAATTAATGCCAGAACCATTGTTTGATCGTCATGGTAATGAACATCCACAACCTGTTCCAAAAATGAAATTGGGCGGTGGTGATATATTTAAAATTCTGCAACCATATTTGTCCACACGATTTATTGATCAGGCACGTGCAGTTGTTCCACTTGCAATTTATTTGGGACTATTCCAATATTTAGTTCTTCAAACACCTGTGATGGACGCAAGTATCATTGCAGGCGGATTATTTGCTGTTATGATCGGTTTAATGATGTTTATGGAAGGCTTGAAGCTTGGTCTTATGCCTTTTGGTGAGATAATTGGTAATACTTTGCCTCGTAAACTACCATTGGCTGGAGTACTATTTATCGCATTCTTATTAGGGATAGGTGTGACATTTGCCGAGCCAGCAATTGGTGCATTACAGGTAGCTGGATCAATTGTTAATCCAGATCAAGCACCTTATTTATTTACACTACTCAATGATCGATCTGGTGCGACTGTTTTACTAGTTGGACTTGGCGTTGGTTTGGCAGCCGTTTTGGGTACAGTAAGGTTCTTACGTGGCTGGAGTTTAAAGCCAATGATTTTTATGAGTGTTACCCCTACTTTGATTTTGAGTATAATTGCTTTCATGGACCCTGAACTAACTAAAATTGTTGGTTTAGCCTGGGATTGTGGGGCAGTTACAACTGGTCCAGTAACAGTGCCATTAGTCCTTGCACTTGGTATTGGTGTCGCTGCAGCAGCCGGTAAAGGTGCGGATTCTTCATTATCTGGATTTGGTATTGTGACGTTGGCATCAGTGTTCCCAATTCTGGGCGTATTGATACTAAGCTTTTACACTGCTTATACAGTCCCTGCAGAAGTCATTATCGAAAAGGCAGCTGAAATAAAATTGGCCGCTCAGACTGCAACCTCTCAACCACAATGGTATGAAGTCACCCCTTGGACTGAAGTAATTTTAGGTGTGCGAGCCATTGTACCATTGGTGATTTTCTTAGCAGTGGTGCTTTTAGTGATTTTAAGAGAAAAATTGAAAAATGCCTTCATCACCTACTATGGAATTATACTAGCAGTCGTTGGAATGTGTATTTTTAACATCGGTTTAACCTACGGTTTAGCAAAACTCGGAGATCAATCGGGTGGATTGATCGCAGGTGCTTTTACATCAATTGATGCAATCACAGCAAGTCCGCTTTATAGCATGAGTGTCGGTGTTGGGATTGCAGGTTTGTTTGCTTGGGTTCTTGGTCTTTCAGCTACTCTTGCAGAACCCGCTCTAAATGCCCTTGGGATGACAGTCCAGAATTTAACAAACGGTGCATTTAAAAAATCCATGTTAATGATAGCTGTAGCATTTGGTGTGGGTACTGGCATTATGCTAGGTGTTTTGAAGCTTATATATGGATTTCATATAATGTACATTTTAATACCTGGATACACCCTTGGATTGATATTAACCCTTTTATCGACTGAAGAATTCGTTAATGTTGGTTGGGACTCTGCAGGTGTGACTACTGGGCCTGTAACTGTTCCATTAGTGCTTGCGATGGGTCTAGGATTTGGAAATGCGCTTGGCTCAACAGACGGATTTGGAATTTTGGCTGCAGCATCAATTTGCCCTATTGTCGCAGTTTTGACACTTGGTATTTATGTACAATTTAAAGTAAAACGTGAGGAGCGCCGCGTTGCTCGTGAGCTTGCTCTTGAAGGAGAAAAAAAATGAAACGTTCATTTACCACATTAACTGAAGCAACACTAATTACTGCAGTTGTTCAACATGGTTATGGGGAGATCATTACTGACGCTTTACTAGAGGTAGGAATTCAAGGATCAACCGTGCATGGGGCAATGGGTGTAGGAATACGTGAAAGATTAGGAGCTTTGGGTGTTGCTGTAGATGCCGAAAGAGATGTTGTCAATGTGATGGTTTCAAGTGATGAAGTAGATAGAGTTTTTGAACGAATGTTTTTAGCTGGAAAGTTGGATACGCCTGGTATGGGTTTCATGTACGCCACTCCTCTAATGCAGGCTGCCACCTACGTTCCACCTTCCATTTTATCTAAATATGTAGGTTCATGACATGATTTTTCCTGAAATAAAAACAGACCCTAGGGTACACTATCTTGATTACACTTGGTTAATTTCAGGTATATTGTATGAAGGTGGTACAGACAAGTTAATTCCTGAAATAATGAAACGTAATATCAATGAAGTTTACTTTTACAACGTGGCTGGAACGATGATCGGACAGAAAACTGTTGCAGGTGTTTCAGGTTCTTTTGATGTAGAACAATTTCATGTTGTAGTAACAGCTGACCAAGCTGAGAATATATTCGATTTTATTTATCGCTTTTGCGACTTATCAGAGCCAAATAAAGGAATAATCTATATGAACAAACTGAAGAAATCCACTAAACATGAACTTCAGGATGATGATCACACAGAGTTAGAGGAAATTACAGTATAACAGGTGAAACCATGGCAAAAAAAACTGATTTAATATCTGAAAATAAAACAAATATTCGTAAGAACAGACGTAGGATTTTTGAGCTGGATGCAGAAGTGTCCACGACATACGCTGAACTCATGCTATTACTAGCTGATATTGAAGAAAATCGTTCGTTACTACAAAGAAATTTTACCTCTGCCTTTATGGGCAACCGATCAATAGCTATTGACAATGTCAATGATCTGTATGGTTGTCGAATGGCAATGCTTGAAGCACTGGAGCCATCATCTGATGTTCAAACTAATTTCAAGGTACGGATGTTAAATCAAGTAAGGATTGAACAACTTGAAAACCGTACTGATCTCAACGATACTTTACGTGACATCGCTACAAAAATGATTGAAGTGAATCAAATGTTGCAATCAGTTAACAGTTTGATCACTGAAGCTAATGAGTCAGTAGTTGAACAAGGTGACACCATGATTTCTGAGAATGCTGATTGGGCTGATGGTTCGATTGCTAAACAAATGAGAAAGGCAACTTCAAATGCAAATGCGCAATTTGTAAAATCTAATACCGAACGATTAGAAAAACTATTAGAAAGAACAAATACTGCAGAAAATGAAGCTTCTAATTTGGTAAATCGTGTTGAGGATGATACAAAAGGCATCTTAGAACTCGGTGATGATATTGCTAAACGACGTGAACGCATACAAGCTGATCGCGAACGTGTTGTAGCAAACCAGAGACGTACTGCAGATCTACTAATTAAATTAAGATAAGAAAATTTTGAAATATCGTAAAGATGTCTTATTTAATCGTTAAAAAATACATAAAAATGTAAATTTTTCAATTGGTGTCATTGATGTCTCAAATTTAGTTAATGATTCTTTTCAAGAAATTAAAAACTTATGGCTAGATAATTAAGTTACTGTATTTACTAATCAAAATCTCTCTAATAAAGATCATATCAAATTTGGTAATAGGTTTAGTGACTTAGAGATTTATACTTCTTTTTTAAATAGTTCAACTAAAGATCCTTTGCAAGTGTAAGGATTATAAGTATATTTAGTGCTGCTTAAGCACTACGGAGGTAAGCTAAAAGTGTCCAGAATAACCTTAAGTTTTATTGAAAGAGTATTAGCTGTGTTGCTTAACACATTATGCTCTGGATGGGTACACAAAAATTATGGAAGAATTTATATGGTTGATCCGCTTCTCATTGATAGTTGGTGTGAGTTGCCAACATATAATTTACTACAGTGGAAATTTTTACGCAGGAGAGTGGGATATATTATGCAAAGATTTGACGGATATAAAAAATTTTCAATATACGTATAGTCGATATGTAGATGGGATAGATTGGAGCGATACCGGATCATTTGAGCATATGAAGCAATTTATAGAAAGAAATGGGTCTTTTGATGGCTGGCAAAGCGACACTAAGTCAATCGTTGAAAGACACCGACAATTGGATAATTTATATGATTCTGTGAAAAGAGAAGGTCGGCTCAAATTCCCCTTTGAGGTTAAGCCTCTTGATTATCGTGTTGACGAGGCAATATGCGGTTTGATGACTCGTTCAGGCAAGTTGGTGTTCGGTGGTGCTGGGCAGCACCGACTTGCTATTGCACGGATATTGAAAATTAAGTTAATACCAATATATCTTGCGGCAGTACATGTAGAAAGAAAAAGTGATTGGCAAGAATATCTAGAACGGTATCTTTAGCACACTATCCTCGCCGTTCTTAGTATCTTTAACCTTAAGCAGACGAATATCAAAGTCGACATATTTGCACATAAACTTAACCATCTCTCCTTGATGCAATCCTGTTTCAATGGCAATGAATATCAATAGCCTGAGTTTACTTTTGTCTCTGTAAATCCATGCAAAATGACATTGAGTTCGTCCTTTCCTGGCTTGTATCTCGAGGTTTATTAAGCCTTGGCTTGGATAACAGATCAACAGGATTGGTAGGCGGGTAATACCCCCACTCTATTCGTGCTAACTCAATACAGTGCCTTATAAACGTAAAGTCATATATGATGGTTCTTGTACCATCAACTAGCCTAACTTTTTTATAACTCGATATGATTGTTGAAGTTAAATTACTTAAGCTAACAACTGATATAGCCCACCTAAGTAGGGTCTTAATCATCCATGTCTCTTGATAATGGCTCTTTTTTAGAAGAATAACTCCTATAAGTAACGTTTAAGTAATCTTCCAAGGTTACAGACTTATCATCAAAACCAAAAAGACCTGGATCTAATTCTTTCAACTTCATAACGGCCCATCTCAGGGAGTCTTGTTTAACTGATAATATTTTAGATTGTGATGGATGACTGCGCTTATACCCTAACAAATCATCTATAATCTCTTATTATTATAAACGCCTTTATGCAACTCTTTGGATCAAGTGATTACATTTGAAATAAAGTAGAGAAAAAAAATTAAAGTTACATTTAATATCAAAAAATTATGTTGGTCGGGGCGGAGAGATTCGAACTCCCGACCCTCTGGTCCCAAACCAGATGCGCTACCAGGCTGCGCTACGCCCCGAACAATTCGATTTATACTTTAGAAATCGTCAAAATCAAGCTTTACTTTAAAGAAATTCAATTTATTTCAATAATTCTTTAAATGGACAGTTAAATTTATCTCCTATTAGGAATGGATAATCTCCAGATTTTAATTCGACCACGAATTTTACTTTATTTTGACTTTTAATGTAAGTTTCATCAAATGCTTTAGCATTTTTATAAATCTCAATTATTTCACCTTGGTTATTCAAAAAAAATAAATCTAAATTAAAATATGTATTTTTCATCCAGAAATTTCGAATTTGTCTATTTTTCCAAATAAACAACATTCCTGAATCAGATTTCATGTCTTTTCTATTCATTAATCCATAAGATCTTTTTTGTTCATTGTCAGCAATTTCTAATGATAACTCTTGAGCATTTTTATTACCAACATTAACACTACAAACAATTTTTTTAAATATTGGACTATTAATTTCAGAAAATAAAGAACTTGGAAAAGATATTAGGAAGATTCCTAACATGGTAATTTTGATTTGGTTTAGCATATTTTTTTAATTTTTAACATTTTATCTACAAGAAATAAAATTTCATCCCCTACTGCAGCATTTTTATATTCATCTCTCCAAACACTAATCCATTTATTGGGGATCCCGTTTTTAACTCGTCTATTATGCCAAGTAAGAGATTTAAGAAAATCATAACATTGCGGCTTCATCTCTTGGTCTAAATACTCTTCTTTATCGTTTATTAAAACCCAGTTACCAGCCCAAGCCTTTGCAGTTAAATATGGATTATAGCCACCACCACCCAAGATTATAACATTTTCATTAAGAGACTGAACATCTCTGACTGCCTTCCAATACGCATTGTTGCTCAAACTAATTCTTGATTGAGGGTCACCATCTAGCATATCAGCCCCAGCTTGAATTATTAAAAGATCAGCTTTCTTGATTTTTAAAAAAGGAGTAATAACGTTAGATACTATATAGTCCATTTCATTATCATTAAAATCCTCATTAACAGGAAAGTTTATTACATTGAAAAGTTTGTTATCCTCAAATTTACCAGTTTTGGGCCATCTGTTTTTTTCATGGATCGATATAATTGACACATTCTCATTTTCAGAAAAAACATCTTGTACTCCGTCACAATGGTGGGCATCAAAATCTACATAAACGATATTTTTTAAATTAAATTCTAAGGCTTTTAGAATTGCTAAAACACAGTCATTTAGAAAACAAAAGCCGAAAGCTTGTGACTTTCTTCCGTGATGAGTTCCGCCAGATATATTTAATATTTTTTTTGCCTTTTTATTCACTATCATTTCAACAGCTTTTATAGAGGCTCTAGCAGCAGTTGCCGGTCTTGAAAAAACCTCTCTAAATATTGGATTACTTCCAATACCAATATTAAATTTCTTCTTAAGATTATCTGGAAGATTTTGATCTTCTTCAGCCTTTTTTAATGCTTTTACATAATCTAAATCATGAAATTTAATTAACTCACTAATATCAGCAGGTGAATTTTTGATAATTTGATCTTCTTTTACCCATCCCATAAGTTTTATAAGCTCTACACTTGGCCAAACTCTATCCATGTCGAGAGGATGACCTTTTTCATATCTAGAGCCTCTAAAAATATCACTTGTAAATAAAAAATTCTGCATTCTTTTCTATTTAATATATATAATTGACATAAAAATTATTTACTAAGGTTATAATGATAAGAGGAATATTAATAGCATCAACTATTTTTGTGATATGGGAAATAAGCTGTTTATTTTTTCAGCTACCTGTTTTTATGCTCCCTCCTCCATCAAAAATATTTGTATCAATTTACGTTAATTGGGATGAACTCATAATTCACGCATCCTACACACTTATTGAAATTTTGGCATCTATAGCAATTGGCTCTCTAATTGGAATATCAACAGCTTTGATAATTTCTTCTTCGGTCACATTAAAAAGATGGATAATGCCAATATTACTTGCCAGCCAATCAATTCCAGTTTTTGCTTTAGCTCCATTGTTAATTTTGTGGCTTGGATACGGAATGATTAGTAAAATAGTAATAGGTGTTTTGATAGTTTTTTTCCCAATCACATCTAATTTTACAGATGCCTTAAATAAAGTTCCTCAAGAACTAATTGACGCCGGGAAAACATTAAACCTCTCCAAAATTCAATTGTTTTGGAAGATCAAAATTCCCTCTTCTTTACCTGGATTATGTTCTGGGCTTAGAGTTGCTGCTTGCTTTGCTCCAATTGGAGCAGTTGTTGGAGAATGGATTGGGGGGAGCACAGGGCTTGGGTCTTTTATGATATACAGTAATGCAAGATTGCAAACTGATAATATGTTTGCTGCTCTATTAATTCTTATTTTTATGACCATTACCATTTATAAAATTACAGATTACGTTCTAAGTAGATACGTATGGTGGAAATAAATTATTATTGATTTTTTCTATATTATTTGTAATAGAAGTAAACTGCCAGGGGTGCGTGACATTTGTCTTGCTGAGAAATTAACCCTTATAACCTGATCTGGTTAAAACCAGCGGAGGGAGACGCAAATGAAAATAATTTTAAAAATACTTTTAAGTATCTTGGCATTAACTTTCACAAGTAATGTTAATGCTTCATCTGGAAAATTAACCATAGGACTTGATTGGTTTATAAATCCTGATCATGCTCCCATAATAATAGCTAAAAAAAGAAATTTTTTTAAAGACCTTAACCTTGAAGTTGAGATGATTGAACCTGCTGACCCAAATGATCCTCCAAAATTAGTTGCAGCTGGTAAATTAGACCTTGCAATCTCATATCAACCACAACTACACATTCAAGTTGATCAAGGATTGCCAGTTGTAAGAGTAGGAACATTAGTAAGTGTTCCTTTAAATTCCCTAGTTGTATTAAAAGATGGGCCTATTAAAACAATTTCAGATCTGAAAGGAAAAAAAGTTGGCTTTTCAGTTGGTGGATTTGAAGAGGCTCTACTATCTGGAATGCTTCAAAAAAATAACCTTAATATGTCTGATGTAAATTTAGTGAACATTAACTTTTCATTATCACCCTCATTAATTGCAAAGAAAGTTGATGCAGTAATTGGAGCTTTTAGGAATTTTGAGCTCAATCAAATGGACATTGTTAATCATCCAGGTAGAGCCTTCTATCCTGAAGAGCATGGCGTACCTACTTATGAAGAACTAATATACATTGCAAATAAAAAAAATAAGAACAACCCACTTTTCGATAAATTTTTTAGCGCAATCCAGAAAGCCACTTTAACAATTATAAATGACCCAGTTTCTACATGGAAAGACTTTTCTTCTTTCAGAAAAGGTTTAAATGATGAATTAAATAAAAGAGCTTACAAAGACACTATATCTAGGTTTGCTTTAAGACCACAAGCATATGATTTAAAAACTTATTCAAATTTTAGTAATTTTCTTAAAAGAAAAGGAATAATAAAAAAGATTACAAAAGTAGAAACTTTTGCAAAACCATAAAACCATCAAAACTGTTATTGAAATAAAACCTAACATTAGTTAAAAATTAATAATAGTTTAGTGAAGGTTTAAATTAATGAAATCATTAATCCTTTTTTTCATACTACTAACTTTATGGTTATTGATGTCAGGACACTATAGTAGACTCATAATAAGCCTAGGTATATTTTCATGTGCATTTTGTGTTTATGTTGCTAAACGTGGCAAGCTCATTGATGATGAAGGTCTGCCAATATTTTTCATACCAAGACTTTTGAATTATATAATATGGTTATTAAAGGAGATATTGAAATCAAATTTAAGCACTGCAAAAGTAATTATAAACGGAAAAGTTGAGCCCGAAACTTTTACCGTCAAAGCTTCTCAAGTCACCGATGTTGCAAAAGTTACATATGCCAACTCGATAACACTCACACCAGGAACAGTTACAACAAAAATGGAGAAGGATGTTTTTGAGGTACATGCATTAAATTCTGATTTTGGAAATGATGTTCGAACAAATGAAATGGACAACAAAGTAACTTGGTTAGAGGGTAAGAAATAATGTTTTTAGCTGGTTTAATTGCCTGTGCAACTACAGGAATTCTCATTTTAGTGAGAATTATTTTAGGCAAAACTACATTTGATAGAATTTTAGCAGTTAATAGTCTTGGCACTGTTATAGTTATAGGGATTTCTCTTCATGGTTTCTATTCAAGTAGACCAGAATTTTTAGATATTGCAATTGTTTATGCATTGATTAATTTCATAGGAACAGTTGCTGTTTTAAAACTTTTTAGCACTGGCTCCTTGGGAGGAGATAAGTAAAAGTGGAATTGATATTAGATATTTTCACAGGCATTTGTTTTTTTATTGGTTCTCTGTCTATTATAATTGGTGCTTGTGGACTTATTAAGCTACCAGATGTATTTTCAAGAATTCATGCCGCTGGTATGATTGATACTGGCGGTACAGCGTTTTTTATTTTAGGGATGATATTTCAAACTGGTTGGTCATTGATAACCGTTAAGTTGATATTAATTGGTGTGTTCATTTTTTTTACTAGTCCTGTAACAAGTCATGTAACAGCAAATTTAGCAAGGCAAAAAAATATACTTCCACTAGGGAAAAAGATTGGAAAAATTTTATGATTTCTGAACTATTAATAAATGCTTTTTTAGTGACAATTATGCTCAGTATCGCAATAGCTTTAATTAAAACTAGAACTGTTATATTTACCGTAATTTTGACAAGTGCTTATTCTCTAGTAGCGGCATTAATGTTTATAACATTAGATGCAGTAGATGTTGCATTTACAGAAGCATCAGTTGGCGCAGGAATCTCTACTATCCTATTTTTAGCAGCTATGGCTTATTTGCCCAAAAAAGAGGAAGAGAGCATTAGTAGTGAAGTTATTCCGGCACTTTCTTGTATAATTCTTGGAGGAATATTAATCTGGTGTAGTTTTGATTTACCAGAAATTGGTCAGTTAACAGCTCCAATTCACCAACATATTGCACCTGAATATATTAGAGGATCTAAGGAAGATATTGGTATTCCAAACATAGTTACTTCAGTATTGGCAAGTTACAGAGGTTACGATACTTTTGGTGAAACAATAGTTGTTTTTACTGCAGGAGTAGCTGTACTTGCCCTTCTAGAGAAGAAAAATACTACTAAAAAGAATAAATCTCAACCCAAACAAGAGATTAGAAAAAATGCATAATAATCCGATTTTGAGAATTTCTACTAAAATACTTTTTGCACCTATCATACTTTTTGGACTTTATGTACAATTTCATGGAGATTTTGGTCCTGGAGGAGGCTTTCAAGCTGGAGTAATTGTTGCTAGTGCATTTATCCTATATTCTCTTGTATTTGGTATTGAGGCAGGCAAAAAACTGTTTCCACCAAACGTTAATTTGATATTACTGGCTTTAGGCGGAATCGTCTATGGTGGTGTTGGCATTGTTTCAATGATATTAGGAGATGAGTTTTTAGCGTACAATATACTTGGTTCTTCTCCACAATCCGGTCAGCACATTGGTATACTGTTAGTTGAATTTGGTGTTGGCTTAACAGTTTCAAACGTAATGATTGCACTTTTTAACGCTTTCGCTAGTTATGACAAAGTAAAAGAGAAATAAAATGATTTCTTCAACAATTGGCATTTGGAATTACTGGATAGTTTTTTGTCTAATGATGATTGGTTTATTTCTGGTAATAGGGAGAAAAAATTTTTTAAAAAAAATTGTTGGACTAGCTATCTTTCAAACATCTGTATTTCTACTCTATATAACTTTTGGAAAAATCAAAGGAGGCACACCTCCGATTTTAAATGAATCTATTGACACTATTTATTCAAATCCTCTTCCTCATGTATTGATACTAACAGCTATTGTTGTTGGTGTAGCAACAACAGCTTTGGGATTATCTTTAGTGTTAAGAATTAACTCAGAATACGGCAGTATTGAAGAAGATGATGTATCTTCACAAGATCTTTTAGATTATCACGATGACATTGAAACTGGCAAAAATTTGGGTTTGAAGTTTAAGAAATGATAGACATTTTAATGAAAAATCTTCCAATTATTGTCGTTTTATGTCCATTAATGATGTCTTTATTAGTTGTGCTTATTCCTAATATATTTTTTTCATGGGCTTTAACAACTTTAAGTACTTTTTTAACATTTTTATTTTCGATTTTATTATATCAAGAAATTCAAATTCATTCTCATATTTCTTATGCTTTAGGCAAATGGATGCCACCAATAGGAATAGAATATATTATTGATAAGGTAGCAATAATTCCAATTATAATAATCTCAGGTATAAGTTTTTTAGCAACCATATTTGCTTATAAGATAATGCCTGAGGAAATAGAAAAGAAATCAATTTCTAAAGTTTATAGTTTATGGCTTTTAGCTATAGCAGGCTTACTGGGTCTTGTAACTACAGGCGATGCATTCAACCTCTTTGTTTTTTTAGAAATTTCATCTCTAGCCTCTGTTGCTCTTGTAGCAATGGGCGCTCATAAAGATAAACAGGCTTTGGTTGCCGCTTATAATTACCTTATCATAGGCGCAGTAGGGGCAACATTATATGTAATAGGTGTGGGATTATTATACGGCGTAACTGGCACTTTAAATATGGAAGACCTAACAAATAGAATTACTGATCTCAAAAGCAACAGAGCATTAATCGCAGGTTTTGGTTTTATGATAGTTGGGATTATGGTTAAAGCAGCTGTTTTCCCATTACATATTTGGTTACCACGAGCATATGCTTATGCTCCATCTGCAGTATCTGTATTACTCGCTGCAACAGCAACAAAAGCTTCTTTGTATATACTAGCTCGCATATTATTTTCTATTTTTGAAAATTCAGAAAATTTAATAAATAACACTTTATTGTTTGTTATACTTCCACTTTCACTATTAGCTATGTTTGCTGGCACAATTATGGCCATTTATGAGAAGGATATTAAAAGGTTACTAGCTCATTCTTCAGTTGCTCAAATAGGATATATAACTCTAGCTTTTGCTATTGGAACAAAAGCGAGTATAGCAGCTGGTTTTATACATATGTTTAATCATGCGATTATTAAAGGTGGTTTGTTCATAGCTATAACTACAATTAGTTTCTACATTAAAAGAAGAGTTACTATTAATAATTTATCTGGCCTTGGTAGAGAAATGCCTATCACTTTTTTTTGTTTTGTCCTTTGTTCATTAAGCCTAGCAGGCCTACCACTTACAGCTGGATTTATTTCAAAATTATATTTAATCAAAGCATCTATCAGCTCAGATGGTATATGGTTAGCAATACTCATTTTAATTAGTTCAGCATTATCAGTTGTTTATTTGTGGAAAATAATAGAAGTCATGTGGATGCGTGAGGGAAAAAAAATTGTAAAAAAAGAAAACCCAACAATTTATATATCACTTATTATTATAACTTTTCTAAATATTTATTTTGGTCTAGATGCCTCATTAGTTGTAAACGGAAGTTTTGAAGCCGCTGATAAATTAATTGGGGATCTATAATGATAACAATTGAAAATTTTATATTAATTACAATTTTATCACCTCTAATCGTTTGTGTTTTAACTCCATTCACTTCAAAAAATACAATTTTGAGAGATTTCTTGGGACCAATTGGCGGTATTATTAGTTGTTGGGGCGCATTAAATATTATGAGCTCAGTACTCAACAATCAAAATACCACTTTAGAAATTGTTAAAATAGCTGAAGGAATATCAATTGGTTTTGAAATCACACCCTTAGGTGCTATTTTTGGACTGGTTGCATCATTTTTGTGGATTTTTGCAGCTATCTATTCAATAGGCTACATGAGGGGAAATAAAGAAAAAAATCAAACAAGATTTTATGCATTTTATGCAATGGCTGTTCATGCCGCTTTATGTATTGCTTATGCTAGTGATTTATTAACATTATTTATCTTTTATGAAGTTCTTACATTTTCAACATATCCTCTAGTTACTCATAATCAAAATGAAATGGCTCAAAAAGCTGGTCGATTATATATGTCCATATTAGTTGGATCTTCTGTTATATTACTTCTCCCAGCAATTATTTGGGTTTGGGTTGCTACAGGTTCTTTAGAAATGTCCCAAAATGGTGTTTTAGACGGAAAATTAGATGTAGCCTATGCACCACTATTATTAGCAATGTTTGTTTTTGGAATTGGAAAGGCAGCACTAATGCCAATTCATAAGTGGTTGCCTGCTGCTATGGTTGCTCCAACACCTGTATCCGCCCTTTTACATGCTGTAGCAGTTGTAAAAGCGGGTGTATTTACAATGTTAATAGTGCTGACAAATGTTTTTGGAATAGATTTTTTAGCCAAAACAGGTGCATCAGAATGGCTAATCTGGTTAGCATCTTTTACTCTTCTAGCAACAAGTATAATAGCCATTTATAAAGATGATTTAAAAGCAAGGCTGGCATATTCAACTATTAGTCAACTTTCTTATATTACATTAGGAGGAGCATTGGCTACTTCAATGGCAACACAAGGCGCGGCTTTACACATAATTACACACGCTGCTGGTAAAATTACTTTATTTTTTGTAGCAGGAGCTTTGTATGTTGGAGCAAAAATTACAAAAATTTCAGATTTGAATGGTCATGGCATAAGTGCGCCACTAATTTTTCTTGCTTTTTTTGTTGGTTCACTCTCAATAATTGGTGTTCCTCCAATGGTAGGTTCTTGGAGTAAATTCTTCTTAATGTTAGGTGCAGCAGACAGTGGTTATGTAGTTGTTATGGGTGTTTTTTGCATATCTACTATACTTAATGCATTTTATTTGATGGAAATCCCTGCTAGAGCATTCTTTTTTAAAAAAGAAAGAGAAATCAATATAAAAATACCAAAACTTATTTTAATCCCAACTCTAATAACTTCTTTTTTAACTATTTTATTATTCTTTTTTATAGAACCATTTCAAAATCTAACTTCTATCATTGTGAGTAGGATATGAAGTACTTAATTGAAAAATTTGGTAAAATAAATACCTCAGTGCTTTTTCTCTGTATAATTTTTCTAATTTTAGAATTAATTGGACATAGGCATGGAGAAACATCAATAGAAGATATTTTATTTTTTCCAGCTTTTTTTGGATATGTGTCATGCATAGTTATTTTTAAAATTGGTGTTAGTTTACGATCATTCCTTATGAAAGACGAAGATTATTATGATAAGTAGCTTTCCTCCAGGTTTAATAATGATGATTGGGGCATTGTTAATCCCCTTCTTACCTCATATTATTAGACAAATATATATGATGGCTTTAATCCTACTATCAGCTTACGCATTAACATTAGGTTTTGGTATACACTCTAAAATTGATGTAATGGATTTTGAATTCATAATATTTCAATCAGATTCCTTAACCTTACCCTTTGCAATAATATTTCACATCGCAGCAATATTAAATGTCATTTATGGCGCTCATGAAAAATACTGGAATCAGCATGTAGCAATTATGAGTTACAGTGGAGCTGCGATTGCAGCAGTTCATGCTGGAGACTTATTCACATTATTTATTTGGTGGGAAGCTACAGCATTTACTTCAGTTTTTCTGATTTTAGCAAGTAAAACCCAAAGATCTTATAAATCAGCATTTAGATACATTTTAATTCAAGTTGGTTCTGGCATGTTTTTATTAGCAGGAGCAATTTTATTAATGTCTGAAACTGGTAGTGCTGAATTTAAAAATTTTGATATTAATTCCCTTTATGGACAATTAATTTTCATAGCTTTTGGAATAAAAGCAGCTTTTCCATTGTTAAATGGCTGGTTACAGGATTCTTATCCAGAAGCCTCAGAGATAGGTACAGTTGCTCTTTCAACATTTACAACTAAATTAGCTATTTTTTGTTTTGCCAAATCTTTTGCGGGTACTGAAATACTTATCATAATTGGTGCAATTATGACCTTTTATCCTATCTTCTTTGCAGTTATTGAAAATGATCTACGAAGAGTTTTAACATACAGCCTTAATAACCAACTTGGCTTTATGATAGTTGCAATTGGAATTGGTACTGAATTAGCTATTAATGGAGCTGTAGCTCATGCCTTTGCTCATATTCTTTATAAAGGTTTACTATTCATGGGAATGGGAGCAGTTCTGTATAGAATAGGAACATGTAAAGCATCTGAATTAGGAGGGCTATTTAAATTTATGCCAATTACTGCGATATGCACTATAATTGGTGCTATATCCATATCAGCTTTTCCTTTATTTAGTGGATTTGTTGCAAAATCACTCATAATGTCAGCACTAGGCAAAGAAGGACTAGTTTTTGTCTACTTTATGCTTTTATTTGCATCTGCTGGTGTACTTCATCATTCTGGAATTAAAATTCCATTTTTTGCTTTTTTTGCTCATGAAAGTGGTATTAAAACAAAAGAAGCTCCATTAAATATGATAATTGCAATGATTATAGCATCTACTCTTTGTATATTAATTGGAGTTTTTCCTTCTTATTTCTATGAAATTTTACCCTATCAAATTCAATATCAGCCATATGACTTTAGCCACGTTGTTGGACAGTTGCAACTTTTAACATTTGCTGCATTTGCATTTATATGTTTATGGCATTTCAAAATCTATCCTCCAGAGCTAAACTCAACTGTTTTAAATAGCGACTGGATTTATAGAAAAATGATACCAGGGGTTTTATTACCTCTTTTAATTCTTATTCATAATATCAATAAAAAAATTGAACAATTAATTGGATTTATGTTTATGCATATTAGAAAGTTTTTTGCTAATACAATGATAAAAAACAAAGTTTTTGATAGAGAAGTTGGTCAAGATACTTTAATAGTTGTACAACTTTTTATAATTTTATTAATTTTCATCTTTGTATGGAAAATTTATTTATAAATTGTAAAGTAGTTATATTAAAAAAGTCTTCTTTAGAATATTGAGGAAAAAATGAAGAAAAATAAAAAAGATTTACCCGATGGAGTTCCTGAAGAGAATGTGTACGAGAAAACTCATATTTTATTGTATGTATTTTATGCAATAGCCGTAGCAAGTGTAGTTTTATTAATGGTTAATCAATAATTGAATAATCTATCAATTTATCAAGAAAAAATATTAAGCCTTGCTGCGGAAAATAAAAAAGTTATTGCTTTAAAAGACTTTAACAGATCTTTTGAAATGCGTAATCCTATGTGTGGAGATGAAGTAAAAGTTCGACTAAAATTAGTTGAAACTAAAATAATTGATATTTCAGCAGTTGTAAGAGGATGTGCACTATGTGAGGCTTCTGCTGGATTAGTTGTTGAATTATTTAAAAATAAAGATGTTCCAGATAAAAAATTTTTAGATGAGTTTTTGAGTTGGCTTGAAAATACTGAAAAAAGTTTCTCAAATCAATTGCCAATTGAAATGGAGGTTTTTGAACCTATTAGAGAAATTAAAAATAGACACAAGTGTATAACAATGCCCTTTGAAGCAACCTGTAGGTCTGTTGATATAAAATATAATCAAACTATCAATCAGGAGATACAGAATTTTTCCCAAACCAAATAATCGCACCAACGAGTACGATAGGATAAAGAATTAATAATATAATGCCAATATCAGGATTCATTTTTAAACCTTTTAATTTATATAATAATCATTAAATACGTAATATAAAATAAATTGTAAAAATTACCAGTAACAATATAATTTTTCAAACAATATTTAAGGCAAATAAATGACTAATAGAGAGATAATGGAATATGACGTTGTTGTAGTAGGAGCGGGGCCTTCTGGACTAAGTGCTGCTATTAAATTAAAACAACTAACTAAAGAATCTAATAAGGAGCTATCAGTTTGTGTGATTGAAAAAGGATCAGAGGTTGGAGCACACATTGTATCTGGTGCAGTTATTGAAACTAAAGCGTTAGACGAACTTATACCAGACTGGAAAACAAAAAATAGCCCATTAAAAACTGAAGCAAAAAATGATAAATTTTTATATCTTACTGAGACTAAATCATATCAACTACCTACCCCTCCGCAAATGCATAATAAAGGTAACTACATAATTAGTTTAAGCGATTTTACTAAATGGTTAGCTCAACAGGCTGAAGAACTTGAAGTAGAAATTTATCCAGGTTTTGCTGCATCAGAAGTGCTTTTTGATGAAAATAATAAAGTTTTAGGTGTAGCAACTTGCGACATGGGAAGATTAAAAGATGGTTCTGAAGGGCCTAACTTTGAAAAAGGTATAGAATTACGAGCTAAACAAACAATATTTTCTGAGGGTTGCAGAGGTCATCTAGGAAAAATTTTAATGGAAAAATTTAATCTTAATTCAGACAACTCTCCACAAACTTACGGTATTGGAATAAAAGAATTATGGGAAGTGACACCTGAAAACAGTAAACCAGGGAGTATAATGCACACCACAGGATGGCCTCTAGATAATGATACATACGGTGGATCTTTTTTATATCATTTGGATAATAATAAAGTATCAATAGGTTTCGTAATAGGTTTAGATTATAAAAATCCTTATTTATCTCCGTATCTTGAATTTCAACGCTTCAAACATCATCCAGCAATAAAGAAACTACTTGAGGGTGGAAGAAGGATTAATTACGGTGCAAGAGCATTAAATGAAGGTGGGGTTCAATCTTTACCAAAATTGACTTTTCCTGGTGGAATTTTATCAGGCTGTGAAGCTGGTTTTCTTAACGTACCAAAAATTAAAGGAACCCATCTTGCAATGAAATCAGGCATTATTGCAGCAGAATCAATTTTTGAAAACATAGATAAAAATGATGAAATATTAGAGTACGAAAGCTCTATTAAGAAAAGTTGGTTATGGAAAGAATTATACAAAGTAAGAAATATTAGACCTTCTTTTAAATGGGGTTTCTGGAAAGCAATATTTTATAGTGCTATTGATACTTATATTTTTCGTGGAAATGCACCTTGGACAATCGATCACCATGGAACTGATCACGAAAGTCTTGGTAACAAACATGATTACAAAGAAATAAACTATCCAAAACCTGATAATGTAATAAGCTTTGACAGACTTACAAATGTTTCTTTTTCAGGGACAAATCATGAAGAAAATCAACCTTGTCATTTGCAGTTAAAAGACGAGAAAGTACCAATAAATACTAATTTTGAATTATATGACAATCCAGAGACAAGATATTGCCCAGCTGGCGTATATGAAATAGTTTTAAATGATAATAAACCAAAACTACAAATCAACGCACAAAATTGTGTTCACTGTAAAACATGTGATATCAAAGACCCAACTCAAAATATTAATTGGGTAACACCTCAAGGTGGAGGTGGTCCCAATTACCAAGGAATGTAATTTTAAAACAATTAGTTAGACTTAACTTAATTATTTAATTAACATGATAAATAAAATAAGGGATTTTGATTTGAATCAATCTTTACTCGGTATTTTGTGGATGATAATTACTACAATTTTTTTTGTAGGTGTTACAGCTACAGTAAGATATTTAGAAGGAGAGGTACCTGCACCGCAGGCTGCTTTTTTAAGATATGCAATAGGGACAATCCTATTAATTCCTTCATTGATCTCACTCATGAAATTCAGACCTCATAAACCTTTGATGAAAAAATTTATTTTAAGAGGATTTGTTCACTCTATTGGTGTTACTTTATGGTTCTATGCTATGTCTGTTATGCCCGTCGCAGAGGTGACAGCAATTGGTTTTTTAACATATATTTTTGTATCGTTTGGAGCATGTTTTATTTTAAAGGAAACCCTACATAAACACAGGCTATTAGCAATAATAATATCTTTTATTGGCGCTCTTATAATTTTAAGACCAGGTTTTAAGGTAATTGAAAGTGGTCAAATAAGCATGTTATTAGCAACTGTAGTTTTCACTATGTCTTATCTAATTGCTAAAATAGTATCGAAAGAAAGAACCTCTTCTGAAATTGTTGCAATGCTTTCTATTTTTACAACAATATTTTTAATTCCGTCCGCAATTTATAGTTGGGAACCTCTTTCAATTGAAGCTTTATTAATACTTACTGTCACTGCTATAATAGCGACTATTGGACATATAACTATGACAAAAGCCATAAAAGTAGCGCCGATGGTAGTTACTCAGCCTATATTATTTTTACAACTTGTATGGGCATCTATGGTAGGTTTATTTATCTTTGATGAAAAATTTGATCCTTTTGTAATTTTAGGAGGCACAATAATAATGATGTGTGTCTGCTATGTTTCTTTCAAAGAACACAAATTAGATAAAATTAATTCAAATGAAAATTTACAAAAAGTAATTTGATATAATTAAGATAAATGCTCCAAAAAAAAACAAGTCCAATGGTAGCAAAAAAGTTGGGTCCAAATACTAATTTTGAGATTGAGATTTTAAAATTTTCAGCACTTGTTAAAACAGATAGAGATGTAAAACTTATTGCTGTACCGGCACACCAACCAATAAGATGTGCTTGCATTAAAAAGGCTGCTTCCCAAACAGATAATAAAGGACCAAATATAGATAAAATTGGAGCTGACGTAATTATTGGATGTACACCAATTAAACTAAAACACCAAACTATAAACGGTAAAAAAATAATCATCATCCAAAATGGGAAATAATCACCTATATTACTGTTTATAAAATTTTGAATCTCAACGGAATTAGTTAATATTGATCCTAAAAACATAGATACTGAAATTAGTAACATTTCATCTCCAGAGTTTTGTATCAAATTTTTTAAATTTTTGAAAATGAAATTTGATGTTCCTGGTCGTCTCCACATTTGAATAAACACTAAAATTGGAACTACAATTATTATTGCATTCAAAGCAGTTTTGTTAAAAGTTTGACCAACAAATAATACAAATATTGCTAAAATAAGTAATCTTGAAAATATTGGTTTAATACATGACAAAGAATCCAAAAGATAATTTATTGTTAATTTTCCAATAATTAATTTTATTGTTATAAGATTAAAAAGTGTTGCTATAATAATTCCAAATCCAATCCCCATCCATACTGACATTTCAGGAAGATAAATTTGTCCAACAGCAAAACTAACAAAAAAAGGTGACCATAAAACCGCAGTATTCATTCCACGAATTGATGCTTCACCAGCAGACTGTCTTAAACTAATTTTTGAATTTTTAGGTAGTACAGACGATAACAACGGAAAAGAACCAATATTAATTACACTTCCAAGAAAATGCGATGTAACTTGAAGCCCTGAAAGTATTTTTTTTGCATTTAATTTTGATAGAAGTGATTGAGTGCTTTGAACTGATGGCATTGTGATAACTGTAGCCCTTAAAAGCCATAAACTTGGAAGAAAAGCAGAAAAAATAATGAAAAAGTTTCCAGCTTTTAGAATAATTTCTTTTGACGGAAAATTATCTAAAATTAAAAAAGTAAATAGAAACAAAAGAGAAATAATTATCTTAGTAGTGTTTTTTGAGAAAACAAACATCCAAAATAATAATAAAAAATATATGAATATTAGAAAAAATATATAAGTTTCACCAAAATTTAGTCCGTAAATTATGGGTAAAACAGCAATCCAACAAAAACATGTTAAGATTAATTTTATGATCATTTTTTCTACTTCTTTAATCCAATGGATTTTCCAAAAACAGAAGGTAATGAAGCATTTTTATGAGCATTTTTTAATTCGAGAAGTCTTTCAAAAGCCCATAGTGGATATGGTTCAGATTTACGTAATTTTAAATTTACATTAATTAAAACTTGTTCAACAACCGATATTACTTTTTTTTGCAAAAGTGAATATATTTCCAGACATAAATGCATCTTATTTTTATCACAATCAATCACAAATAATCTGACGTTAAATTTTTCATTTAATCTCATTTCATTCAAATAATGATAATGAGCTTGAACAACAAAAGGACCCTGATTATTCTCATACGCATGAGATTCTCCAATTCCTAGTAAATCTTCTAAAAAGATATCTAATGATTTATCAAATGCAAATGTATAATATGCGACATTCATGTGACCATTGTAATCCAACCATTCTTTTAAAACTTCTTGTTCAGGAAGAATTATTGGAGTTGAATATTGTCCGCCAATTTTGTTTTCTTTCATTTATTAAATGACCTATTTATTTTAATTAGTTTTGGATAAAATTATAGTTGCTTCTTCTATTCCTTTTATGCTTAGGGGTACCATTCTATTTGAAAATATTTCTTTTATAATATGAGTAGACTGAGAATAATTCCAATGCTCCTGTTTTGTTGGATTAATCCAAACATTTGACGGCCACTGGGCAATGGCTCTTTCCAACCAAACTTGTCCTGTTTCTTGATTAAAATGTTCATTACCACCACCCTCTACTAAAATTTCATATGGACTCATTGAAGCATCACCAACGAAGATACATTTGTATTCTTTTCCATATGTCCTGAAAATTTCTGTTGTAGAAAATTGTTCTTTCCATCGTCTTACGTTACTTTTCCAAACACCTTCATACAAACAGTTATGAAAGTAAAAAAAGTTAAGATTTTTGAAAACATTTTTTGCAGCTGAAAATAAATTTTCTACTTGTTTGATGTAGTCATCCATAGAACCACCTACATCAAGAAAAAGTAATATTTTAATTGCATTTTCTCTTTCTTTTCTGGTTTTTATGTCTAAATAACCATTTTTTGCAGTATGTGATATTGTATTATCTATATCTAACTCTTCATCAATACCAGTTCTCGCCCATTGCCTTAATCTTTTTAATGCAACTTGCATTCCTCGTGTATCTAATTCTCTTGTATCATCAAAATCTCTAAATACTCTTTTGTCCCATACTTTTACAGCTTTTCCCTGCCCTCTTGCATGTTGTCCAATTCTAATTCCTTCTGGATTGTATCCATAAGCTCCAAAGGGTGATTTACCTGCTGTACCTATCCATTTATTACCACCTTGATGACGTTTTTTTTGTTCTTTTAGTCTTTGTTCAAGTATTTTCATTAGTTCATCAAAACCACCTAAAGATTTTATCTCCTCAATTTCTTCTTTAGTAAAATGCTTGTCCAACATTTTTTGAAGCCATTCTTTTGGGACCTTTAAATGTTCAAGTACATCTTCTAATTTTAAGGTTTCAATGCCCTTAAAATATTCACCAAATACAACATCAAATCGATCTATTAATCTTTCGTCTTTGACTAGACTTGCTCTAGCCATATAATAAAAATTTTCAGTGTTAAATTGAATAAAGTCTAATTTAATTGATTGTAAAAAAGTAAAAAATTCATTTAATGTAACTGGAATTCTGGCATCTTTTAATTTGAAAAAGAAATTTAGAAACATTCTCTTATCTGTTTCCTCTTGCCATAAAAGCTAACCTCTCAAACAAATGAATATCTTGTTCATTTTTAATGAGAGCGCCATGTAACTTGGGCAACAAATCCTTTCCATCACTTTTTAAATCTATTGGATTAATATCTTCAAGTAATAAAAGTTTAATCCAATCTAAGGCCTCTGAAGTTGATGGTTTTTTCTTTAATCCAGGAATTTCTCTAACTTCAAAAAATCTATTTAGTGCTGCTTCTAGTAATGATTTTTTAATTTCAGGAAAGTGTACTTGAACAATCTTTTTTAAGGTATCAATTTCAGGAAATTGAATGTAATGAAAAAAACATCGTCTTAGGAATGCCTCTGGAAGTTCTTTTTCATTATTAGATGTTATTATGACTATGGGTCTTTTTTTTGCTTTAACAATTTCATTAGTTTCATAAACAAAAAATTCCATTTTATCTAACTCTTGAAGTAGGTCATTTGGAAATTCTATGTCTGCTTTATCAATCTCATCAATTAATAGTACTGATCTTTCTTTGGACTCAAAAGCATTCCAAATCTTTCCTTTCTTTATGTAATTTCTAATATTTTCTATCTTCTTATCCCCTAATTGGCTATCTCTGAGACGACTAACAGCATCATATTCATATAATCCTTGCTGAGCTTTTGTTGTTGATTTTATATTCCATTCAATAATACTTAATCTTAGGCTGTCCGATACTTGTCTAGCCAATTCTGTTTTTCCAGTGCCTGGCTCTCCTTTAATTAATAATGGTTTTTCAAGTGAAATTGCTGCATTTACTGCAACGTTCAAACCTTCAGTTGAAATATAATTCTGAGTTCCATTAAATTTCATTCTTTATTAACTCCAATAACTTGATCTATTTATTAAAAATTTCGTTTTTTAGTGCTTCTATATATTTGGGACCTACCTCACAACATCCTCCAATTATAGAAGCATTATTTTTAATGTAACTCAATATTTCACCTGTAAATTTATTAATGTTTAAATCAGATCTTTTTTTAAGAATTGATACATCATTGTGAATGTCTAGGTCATTTACTGTTACAAAAGCATTAGGTAAAGCACCATATGGCTTGGAAAAATTTTTCATAATATTAATTGAAGAATGAATAGCTTCAGGTGGAGCACAATTTATTAAAAAGGAATCGATTTTTGAATGATTAAATTCTCTTAAAGCATCTTCTAAACGCTCTCCAGATCGTAATAAGGTTCCGTCTTCTTCCTTAACACAGAAACTCAACCAAACTTTTTTATCAGTAGTTAAAGCAGTTTCAGTTGCTATATAAGCTTCTTCAATTGAACAAACTGTCTCACAACAAAATATTTCTACATGTGGTTCTTGAATTTCTATTATTTTCTTATAAGTTTCTTCTGCTTCAACCTTATCCACGCCTATAGTTGTTTTATAACTCATAACTAGTGGAGGTAAACAGCCAATAATTTTTATGTCAGTTTCAACTGACGATGACTTTTTGGCCTCAATAGCCGCTTTAATTGCACTTTTTTGAAGAGGTATGAATAATTCTTCCAGATTATATCTTTTTAACTTTTGTGGTGTGACACTATAAGAATTTAACGTTATTGCCTCGGCACCAGCTTTTATAAAATCTTTGTGCAAATCAACAACTAAGTCAAAATTATCCATCATTACTCTTGCTGACCAGAGACCATCAGGATTAACTTTTGATCTATGTACTAATTCTTGACCCATACCGCCATCAATTAGAATTATGTTATTACTCATATATTTCCTTATAAATTAGAATTAATTATTTTGTGTCTTTGTTATTTTTATCAAAAATATCAACGGAATAGATAAAAAACCTATCCATGAATATAATTTAAATGCATCTATATAACCAATCATTAAACTTTGTCTATTTAATTCATTTGTTAATTTAGAAATATTTAAATCATTTAATGAATTAATGACACCTGAAAAGTTAATTCCTTGGTTCCATATAGATACTGTAGAACCAATTTCCTCAAAGTTTACTTGTCCCATATGAAGAACAACTGCAACACTTACTGAAATAAAAAAACTTGACCCAATATTTCTTATTAAATGAAACATTGCAGTAGCTTCTCCATGAAATTTATTTGACAAAGTTGCAAAGCAAATGACGCTTACTGGTGGCCATGTTAAACCAACTCCAAGACCCTGAACTAAACTAGCCCAAACTATGTTTGAAAAGGTCATATTTATATCAAAAGTAGACATATAAAACCCTGAGACTGCTTGAATACCAAAACCAAAAAATATTATAATTCTAGGATCAACACGCCCCGTAAAAGCAATAATTGCAAAACCAATAAATGTTCCTATACCCCTTACTCCTAGTATTAGACCAATTACTGATTGAGGATATCCTCTGAGTTCCTGCAAAAGAGGTGGGAAAATAACCATAGGTACAAAATTTAGCATTCCAAAAAAAAATATTAGAATGAGTCCTACTGTATAATTTCTATCTTTAAAAATACTCAGATTTATGAATGGTTTATTAGTAGTTAGGCTGTGAGCTATAAATATATAAAAACCAATGATTGCAATTCCACATTCAATAATTGTTTCTGTACTTTCAAACCAACTATTTCTTTCTCCCCTATCAAACATTATCTGCAGTGCAGCAACACTAGACGCCAAAGCAAGGAAGCCAATCCAATCTAGTTTCAGCCCACCATCTATAGGTCTTTTGGGAACAGTAGCCATGACAGCTAACAAAGCACACAAACCAAAAGGGACTAAGGTATAAAAAATCCATCTCCAATTAAGTAATTCTCCGAGGTATCCTCCAATCGTAGGTGCAATAACGGGGCCTAATATTGTGCCCATTCCCCAAATAGCCATAGCTACAGAAATTTGTTTTTTGGGAAACACAGCTAAAACAAGCGTTTGCGAAAGTGGTGGAAGTGGGGCTCCAAAAACTCCTTGTGCCACTCTCGCTATTACTATTTCTTCTAGCGAATCGGACATTCCACAAAATATTGAGGATACAATGAAACCTAACACACTAAATAAAAGTATAGTCCGAATTTGTACTCTTGAAGACAACCACCCTGCAAAAGGAGTAAAAATTGCAGTAGCAACAATGTTTCCAGTTACAACCCAAGAAATTTGATCTTGTGTTGCACCCATAGCTCCTCTCATATCTGATAAAGCTATTGAAGCTATTGTAACATTCATAGCATAAAGCATTGTTACAAAGGTTGCTGTTGCTAGAATAAACCATTTAAATGATTGATTGGTCTCAGAAATTAAGGGTGACAATTTAGTCTCAAAATAATTTAAAAATATTAGCAAAAGGTTTTATTATTATTGGAACATCATTTTCATAAGTAGTATCAATTGTTACTGAAACAGACATACCAACACGAAGATCTTTTTTATTTTCTTTCTCATCGTAATTATCAATCAAATTACCTATTGATAATTTCACAGGAATTCTTTGAACAACTTTTACCCAATTTCCTGAAGAGTTTTGGGGTGGTAAAATAGAAAACTCCGCACCAGTAGCAGGACTAATACTCTGCACACTGGCATTCCAAGTACTATCTGGAAAGGCATCTGGAACAAAAAAAGCTGATTGACCCTCTTTTATGTTAGTTAAATCAGTTTCTTTTAAATTAGCTTCTAACCAAGAGTTTTTTTCGTCTACAATAGCAAAAAGTATTTTCCCAATATCTATATATTCTCCTACTTCTAAGTTTAACTTAGCAATAATTCCATCTTGTTTAGCAAAAACATTTGCTTGTTCGATATCAAATTTAATTTGATTTAATTTGCTCATATGCTTTAGATACAGAGGATGCTCAGAAGGTTTAACATTTTGATTACCATTTAATGTTGTTAAGATAGTTTTAAGTTTATCTTGGCTAATTTTTAATTTTTGTTTTGAAGATAGATATGAATGTTTGATTTTTTCTAGTTCATTATTTAAATCAACATATTTTAAATTGTTAAGAGCAGAGTTAAATAAATACTTTGCTTCATCTAGTTTACTTTTAAGGCCAACTCCTTTTTCAACTAGATTTTTAATCCTGTTGAGTTCTAATTTTTGATATTCAACCTTTTCTTTTGCTAATTTTATTTCAATATCTACGATGCTCTTAACTCTTTTTATTTCAGAAGAATAAAATCTAATTTCTTCTCTAGCTAATTTTACTTCTTCTTTCGCTTCGTTGTATTTTGATTTCCTGTTTTCAATTTCTTTAATTATATTAATCAGGTTTTGTTTTTGTTCAATTAAGTTTAATTCAAGTTTTTTTGTATCAATTTTAAAAAGTCTTTCTCCTTTAGATACTCTTTGGTTGTCTTTGACAAAAACTTTTTCAACCCTACCAGAGACCTGAGATTGAACTGATATAATTGGAGCTTTTATATAAGCATTTTCTGTAGTTATATAACGTCCTAAAGAATAAAAATAACCAAGAGTAATTAAAACAATAAAAGTTGGTAATAAAATCAACAAGATAAATCTTGTCAATTTATTATTTTCTAAGATTTTCTGGTAATTAAATTCTTCAGGCATTTAAAATTTCCTTATTATATTTTAGAAGTTAAGTCTTTTTTAAGTATCTGAAGTAAGTCTCTTAACTTATTAAGATCGTCACTTTCTAATATTGACAATGAGTCTTTTCTATAAGCAGCGGCTTTGTCTCTCATAGAAGATATAAGAGGTTTTATTTTCTGCGATAAATATATATTTTTTATCCTACGATCTTTACTTTCAATTTTTCTTTCAACCCATCCCTTCAATTCCATCCTATCCAAAAGTCTACTTAATGGAGCTTTTTCCATATCCATCAGAGTTGCAAGTTCTGACTGATTTATACCATCTTTAAAATAGAGATAAGTTAAGAGCCACCATTGAGATCTAGTTAGACCTATAGAGGCCATTTGACGATCATATAAAACACGAAGTAGTCGTGCTACATCATGAATTAATAAACCAATATTATCTTCAAATGTTTCCTTCAAATAAAAACCTTTACTAAATAGTTTCCTAGTAAACTATTTAGTTAACATATTTAATAATTTAGTAAAAGATAAATTATCAATTAATTAAATTTTTTCTAAATTTTGATTTTTTTTCAGAAGCATTCCAATTTCTAGAATATTTAGGAGGATTTGATTTACTAACTTTTAATAGTATGAAAGCTGGACCACTAAAATTATCAAGAATTTTTTTTCCTTCTAATAATTCTTGCTCTGTTACTACAGTTTTAGTAATAGGAAAGCCACACCCCTTTGCAATCATATCTAAATTAACACCTAAACCTGTATGAGATGTTTGCCCACCTGTTTCCAAATATAATCCATTATCTACACAAATAATAATAAGGTTCTTGGGTTTAATAGTTGCTATTGTAGCTAGACAACCCACAGACATTAAAATATCACCATCACCTGAAACACATAAAACTCTATCATTAGGTCTTGATAAAGCAAGACCAAGAGAGGTTGGCAATGCACCTCCCATAGCACCTCCAAATAAAAAAGTATTTGGACTTTCTTTAGTTAAAAAACCAATATCCTTTGCTGGCCCTGCTAAACCCGATATTATAAGAAATCTATTGCTATCGCCAATCAAAGTTGGAATTGCTTTTTTTCTATCTAATAAATCCATCTTTTTAATTAATACTAAAAAACTTTAGCTCCAATTAATTTTTGAGAAAGCAAAACAGCCACAGATCTCTCTGACTTAAATACCATTGTCAAAGCTGCTTTGATTGTATTTTCAACATCTTCTTTTTTTTCAATTTTAATACAATTTACTCCCATTGAATTTAATGTTGGTATTACTGCTTCACCCATTGCAAATTGCCAAGGATTTCCTTCACCAAATTCACCTCTCATTGTTATAATAGTAAAAAAAGGAAATTGACCATGTTTAATTAATGATAATTGATTAATACAATTTCCAACACCACTACTCTGCATTAACAAAACAGCTCTAGATCCTCCTAGGTACGAACCAGCAGCGATGCCTACACCCTCTTCTTCTGAAGTTAAAGGAATAGCTGTAACTGAACTATCTTTTGTTGCATTATCTATTAATATCTTATGTCCTGCATCAGGGACATAACTAAATAGTTTAATTCCATTATTTTTTAATATTTTATAAAGTCTATCTTGCCAGCTCATTTTTTTATTTAATATTAAATCATAAAATAAGTATATTAATTTAATCTTGGTAAATCCTGGCCGCATTGTATTTTAACTCAGGAATTTTCCCAATTGGATCCAGTTCTGAATTAGTTAACACATTGGCTGCAGCTTCTTTAAAACAAAAAGGTAAAAACAACATTCCAGGAAGAAGATCGTTATCATATCTAATTTTTATTTGTATTTTTCCTCGTCTTGTTTCAATTGTAACTTCTCTAGTTAAATCTATATTATAAAATTTGCTGTCTTTTTCATTTATAAAAACTATTGGGTCTGGCTCAAGATCATTCAAAATTATAGCTTTTCTTGTCATAGTACCGGTATGCCAGTGTTCTAACAATCTACCCGTGGAGAGTATCAATGGAAAATCACTATTTATTTCATCATTTGGATTAATCAGATCAACGGGTACAATTTTAGCCAAATTGTTTGATGTAGGAAAACCATTATAAAATATGATATCTTCACCAGGAACATTTTTACTTCTTACAGGGTAAGTCACATAATTTTCTTTTTCTAACCTTTCCCAAGAAATATTATTTAGAGAAGGCATTATTAATTTCATTTCATTGAAAATTTCTTTTGGTGAGTTATAATTCCAATCTAGTCCAATTCTTTTTGCAATTTCCTGAATGATCCACCAATCTTGTTTAACACCTTTTGGAGGATCCACCACATTCCGTCCTATTTGTACTTGTCTGTTTGTATTAGTGTAAGTACCTAATTTTTCAGCATGAGCAGATGCTGGTAAAACCACATCTGCGAACCAAGCTGTTTCAGTCATAAAGATATCTTGAACAACTAAATGATCTAACTTTGCTAAACCTTTTCTAGTATGTATTAAATCTGGATCTGACATAGCAGGATTTTCACCTTGAACATACAATCCTTTGATTTCACCTGCATTTATACCCTTAATAATTTCTACAACTGTTTTACCTTCGATGAGATCTAAATTTGAATTCCAAAATTTCTGCATTTTTTCATTATTTGTTTTTATTTTAACAGAATTATAATCTGGATATGACATAGGTATTAGCCCTGCATCAGAAGCTCCTTGTACATTATTTTGTCCTCTTAAAGGGTGCAAACCTGTGCCTGGTCTTCCTAAATGTCCTGTGATCAACGCTAAATTTATTAATGAAAAAGCATTTTGAGTTCCATGCACATGTTGTGAAATACCCATTCCCCAAAAGATTATTGATGTTTTTGCCTTTGCATATATTCTTGCAACTTCTCTAATTATTTCTTTTGGTATTCCAGATAATTTTTCCATTAAAAAAGGATTAAATTTTTTTATCTCTTTTTCTAATTGTTCGAAACCTTCAGTGTAATTTTCTATATATTCTTTGTTTGTTAAATTCTCATTTATTATTGTAAAAATCATAGCATTTAACAAAGCTAAATCCTGTCCTGGATTAAATTGCAAATGATGTGTTGCGTATCTTGATAGGCTTTGCTTTCTTGGATCTAAAATAATTAATTTGGTCCCATTTTTGACTGCTTGTTTAAAATATGAAGCTGCAACAGGATGATTTTGTTCAGGTCTTGCTCCTATTAAAATTATACACTCGCTATCTTTCACAGCTGTAAATGGTGCTGACACAGCTGCTGACCCAACTGATTGTAATAATGCAGCTACCGATGATGCATGACATAGTCTTGTACAATGATCTACATTGTTGGTCTTGAAGCCAGTCCTTATCAATTTTTGGAAAATATATGCTTCTTCATTTGAACCTTTTGCTGATCCAAAACCTGCTAAAGAGTTTTTTTTATTGCTTTTTAAAATTTCAGTAAATTTTTTAGATGCACGATCTAATGCTTCTTCCCAAGAAGCTTTTCTAAAGTATTTATAAATATCTTTATCATCAATTGATATATCCCAAGATTTCGATTTTTTGCTAATTCTAATTAAAGGGTCGGTTAATCTAAGTGGACTATTTATGTAATCAAAACCAAAACGTCCTTTTACACATAATCTGTTTTCGTTAGCAGGACCATTTTGGCCATCAACCGCTATTATTTTATTATCCTTCACACTTACTAATGTCTGACAACCAACACCACAAAAAGGACATAAACTTTCTATTTTTTTTTCAGGAAAAATTGTCTGATCGTTATTTTTGTCTAATAGAGAAGTTTCAATAAGAGCGCCAGTTGGACAAGCTTGGACGCATTCACCACAACCAACACAACTACTCTCACCCATTGGATTATTCATGTCGAAAACAGGATAGCTGTCAGCTCCCCTTCCAGACATTCCTAGCACATCATTTACCTGCACATCTCTACACGCTCTAATGCATAACCCACATTGTATGCATGCATCAAACGACACAGTCATTGCAGGGTGACTTTGATCTATGATTGGAACATAGTCTTTATTTTTTTGTAAAAATCTGGATTTATTAATCTTTTTCTTGTTGAGTGTATTCCAAAAATGATTTTCCTGAAAATTTTTATGTTTATTTTTTGGTTGATCTGATAGAAGCAATTCTAAGATTAAGTTTTGAGAATTTTCAACTTTAGGAGTGTTAGTAAAGACTTTCATTCCCTGTGTTGGTTGTCTTATACATGAAGCTGTTAATGACTTTTCTCCTTGTATTTCTACAACACAAGCTCTGCAATTGCCGTCGGGTTTATAACCATTTTTATCACTATGACAAAGATGAGGAATTTCTATTCCTTCTCTTCTAGAAATATCCCAAATTGTTTCATTATTATTAGCTTCAACTTTTCTAGTATTAAGGAAAAATGAAATTTTATTATTCATTTTTTAACTCTTCACTAAAGAAAGAAATACTTGATTTTATAGGATTCGTTGCTGCCTGACCTAACCCACAAATTGATGAACTCTCCATTACTTCGCACAAATCCTCAAGAAGAGAGATATCCCAATCTTTTTGTTTCATTATATTAACGGCTTTTTCACATCCTACCCTGCAAGGAGTACATTGACCACAGCTTTCAGATTTAAAAAATTCAATCATATTTAGTGCTACATCTTTTATTTTATCTTTATCAGATAGAACAACAACAGCCGCAGAACCAATGAATGTATTATATTTATCAAGAGTATCAAAATCTAGTGGGACATCATTTATATTTGCAGGTAAAAGACCAGAGGATGCCCCTCCAGGTTGGTACGCTTTAAATTGATGACCTTGAATCATACCTCCAGAAGCTTCAATTATATCTAAAATAGTAGAACCTGAAGGAAGTAAATATAAACCTGGATTTTTTACTCTCCCTGAAACTGAGTAACTTCTGAGCCCCATGCAATTATTTTTATTAAAGTCTGTAAAAATTTCGGGGCCCTCTCTCATTATTTTTGTTACCCAGTAAAGAGTTTCAACGTTATGAACTAATGTTGGTTTCCCAAAAATACCAGATTGACCAACGTATGGTGGCCTGTGTCTAGGCAAACCCCTTTTACCCTCAATACTCTCAATCATAGCACTTTCCTCGCCACATATGTATGCTCCAGCACCTCTTCTAAGATCAATATAATTTAAAGGAATAATCTTTTCATTTTCTAGTTTTATAATTTCATCTTTTAAAATTTTTAAGACTGCAGGATATTCATCTCTTATATAAATAAAACATTTTTCAGCATTAATAGAAGTTGCTGCCATCAACATTCCTTCTAAAAACATGTGAGGTTCTTTTTCAAGATAATATTTATCTTTAAATGTTCCAGGTTCTCCTTCATCACCATTAACTGCTAAATATCTAGGTCCCTTTTCATTAGAAACTAGTTTCCATTTTTTTGCTGTTCTAAAACCTGCACCTCCAAGGCCTCTTAAATCAGCCTTAATAATATTATCATACCAAATATCTTTCCTATCTTTGACTTCTTTAAGTTTCTGATATCCACCTTTATTAATATAATCATAAAAAGATTGATAATTTGGTATTATTGGACTTGTCCATTTCTTTTCAATTGCTTCAATAACTTTTTCCAAGTTTGCATTTTCAACATGAAAATGACCTATCTCTAATGCTGGAGCAAAGGCACAACGTCCCATGCAAGGAGCATCTAGAACTCTAATATCTTGATCTTGAAATCTTTTAATTATTTTGTTTTTTAATGTTGTAGAACCATTTATTTGACAAGATAAAGAGTTACATACTCTTATGGTTATTTTAGGAGGAGGAACATCTCTTTCTTTAACTATGTCAAAATGGGAATAAAAAGATGCTACTTCATATACCTCAACTTTGCTTAATTTTAAAATTTTAGCTAAAAGAGCTAAATTTTTTTCTGATAAAAAACCATAATAGTCTTGGATTTTATGTAAATGTTCAATTAATAAATCACGTCTTAATTCTAATGGTGATAAAATTTTTTCAAGTAAAATTTGATCTTCCGCTAGAGTATCACTTTTAAAATCATTATTGAATTTATCTTCTGACATTACAAAACTTTATTTAACTTTGGATACAGTTATCATAACATTTTACGATATTTTCTGCTTTTAATTTTATTTCTTCAACCAACATACCAGGTTTATATAGGTTTGATCCTAAGCCAAAACCATTGATATTTACTTTCAACCAACTTGGAAATGTATTTTCACTAATGCCACCCACGGCAATTGAAATAGTATTTTCTGGCAAAACTGCATTTAATGCTTTGAAATTTTCTTCCCTTAATAAAGAAGCTGGAAAAAATTTAAGCGCATCAGCTCCACTGTCCAAAGCATCAAAGCACTCTGTTGCAGTAAAAACTCCTGGTATACTATACATATTTAATTCTTTTGTTTTTTTAATAACAAGTGTATTCAAATTTGGTGAAACTATTATTTTTCCTCCAACTTCTTGCACTCTATAAACATCATACTCTCTTAAAACGGTTCCAGCCCCAAAAATACCTTTGTTACCGTGAAATTTTACCATTCTTTCTATTGTTTCAAAAGGCTGAGGTGAATTAAGGGGCACCTCTATTATACTAATACCTGCCTCAATTAGAACATCTGAAACACTTTCAGCTTCCAAAGGTGTTATACCTCTTAATATAGCAATCAAAGGTCTTCTAGATTCAAATATGTTGTTTTTATTCATTTTTTAAACTTATTGAAATTTTTTTTAAAATTTTTCAGCCCCTTTAATACCATATCACTTGATAAGAATTTTTTGATAGATTTTACCTTTTTATTTAATACGAATTGATACATTTCTGTCAAATCTGGATTACCTATCAAAACTATGTCTTTGTTTTTCCAAAACTCTAAACTACCTAGCAATTCAATAGCTAACAAATATCCAGATAATCTGGATTTATAAATTGTAGGGCCTTTGGAGTTAATTAGGTCATCCGCTCTTAGCTGAAATAAAGCATTACTAAATAATTCTGGTTTTTGAAGAATTTTATCAACTGACTTGAGCAGTTCCATCTTATCAATTTTTTCTGCTTCAACACTGTGTATTAATACAGAATTTTTAGAAATTATTTCAAACAATTCACCTGTCATAAAAGTTTTAAATTTTATAATATTGTTATTTCTTATTTCCACCCATTTACTATGTGTTCCTGGTAAACAAATAGAACCATTGAAATTTGGGGTTTCATTCAAAAATCCAGCAATTTGAGTTTCTTCACCACGCATAATATCTGGCTGATGGGTTTGAGATATACCTGAAAAAATTTTAAGTGAGATTCTATTATCTTTTAAGGTTGGTGTTATATGGTTTAATTTTTTGAGATTACATGGGATTTGTTGATATGGAGCTTCTTCCCAACCTTGTTTCGACCCTACCATACCACTAGCTAAAATTTCTGTGATTTCATCATCATCTAACCATCGATCAATCAAACTTAGTAAAGTTTGTTCAAAAAGATGACTTTTAACAAATTTCATCCCATCCTTAGTTTCTATAGTGTCAGAAACTTTATTATTTTGGACTAAATAAGCACGAAAAGTACTTGTTCCCCAGTCAACAGCAATCCATTTTTCCAAAATATTAACCTTTATAATTTAAAATACTTTAAATTATAAATTTCTACGTATAAACAAATTTTATTAGAATAAATTTCTTATTAATTAATCTATCTAAAATAATAATCAAACTAAATATTTAACTACAAAGTTGTTAGGAGTAATTTTTAATATAAAAATGATTTTAGAAAACTAAGCTGCTGGATTTGTAATTTTTATTTCTGAAGATGTTGCTTCAGCTTCATAATTGTATACAAAAACGCCAGCAAATTGATTTTCTTTGAAAACAAAAGTTTGCTTTAATTCTTTTACAAATGCATCAGATTCTGCTTCATATTTTTTTAATCTGTCAATTGTATCAAATTTAATAAATATTGATAAATTTCCTTCTTTTCCAATCATTACATTTAAAGATTGGAATTTATATTTACTAATTTTTTTACCTAAATTATCTGCACAGAAGGAAGC
>CACNGC010000018.1 GCA_902619805.1 uncultured SAR116 cluster alpha proteobacterium
AGTGACCTATTTAGAAATGAATAGAAAGCCAAATTTTGATTGGCCCAAAAATTTAAAACATAAACTTAGTATATTATTAGCCGAAGATTTTCCTGCTTGGTATTTTTTTTTCTTCTACAAACAAGTTGGAAAAAATTACTATTGGACAGATTGGTTAAGGAAAAGTGAAGATGAAATCGATGAATTCATAAATGATAAAAAAGTACTACTTTATACATTAATCAAAGATGGATGGCCAGTTGGTTTTTATATGTTGGATTATAGAAAAAAAGATATTTGTGATCTTAGTTTCTTTGGTTTAGTTGACGAAGTGATTGGTATAGGCTTGGGAAAATATTTACTACAAACTGCTATATTAACTGCATGGGACAGCGGAAAAATAAAAAAATTAACTGTAAACACCTGTTCTCTTGATCATAAAAGTGCAATTTACCTATACCAAAAATATAGCTTTACACCCGTAAAATACAAAGATTTAGAAAAAACAGTGTAGTTTAGTGAAATTTTTTACCCTCTAAAAACATTCCTGGTCTATTTTGGGTGGCGCTATCTTCTTGCCAAACAACCTCTCCGTTTACAAGAACATTTTCAATGCCATCAGCATGAAGTTTAGGTGATTGATATGATGCTTTATCAATTACTGTTTCAGGATTAAAGATAACTAAATCTGCATAATTTCCAACATCAATTATCCCTCTTTTTTCAAGACCAAAAACCGAAGCACTTTTGCCAGTCATTTTATAAACCGCCTCTTCAAGTGGAAAAAGTTGCATCTCCCTAGAATATTTACCTAAAACTCTAGGAAAGGTTCCCCACAAACGTGGATGAGGATGCCGATCTCCAGGTATACCGTCAGATCCAATCATAGAGCCTGGGAATTGTAAAATTCTGTTTAAGTCCTGATCATCCATTTGAAAATAAATAGCCCCTGCTGGATATAATTTATCAATTGTTTCATCGATACTAATACCAAATTGTTGAGCTAAATCATTTAAATCTTGTCCAGAAATATCAGGATAGTTATCAGACCATGTAACTAAAACTTTATCTGCACGCTTAACAAAGCTTTTTAATAACATAGTTGAGCTAGCAGTATATGGATAACAGTCAAGATCAAGAAAATTATTCTTTTTAGCCTCTCCGATTAATTCTAATGTTTTTTTGCTTTTTCCCCAATTTTCTCTTCCTGCACATTTATGATGCGAAATTACAGTTCTAACTTTAGCTGTAGAAGATATATTGATAGTTTCATTTACAGATTTTATAACATCAACTGCTTCATTACGCATATGTGTCGTAAAAATTCCATCAAATTCAGGTAATATTTTTGCTAACTCAATAATTTCTGATGTAGGAGCATCATTTGCTGCCGGGTAAGCCAAACCAGTTGACAAACCAATAGAACCATCCGCAAGAGCTAATTTTAGCTTAACAATCATTTTAGAGATTTCTTTTGTTGTTGCTGGTCGAGCAAATTCACCATTCATAGCCTCTAACCTAAGCATAGAATGTCCAGTTAATAGAGCCAAATTTACAGAACTTGGTTTATTATTAAACTCTTCCTTATAATTACTTACACGAGGAAACCTAAATACTTCTGATTTTCCTAGAAGTGCAATTGGAGCTGGAACTTCACCTTTATAACTAAATGGCGCTAAACTAATACCACAATTACCTGCAACACAAGTAGTAACTCCTTGACTTATTTTCGAAGACATAGATGGGTCTAGAAAAACATTATCATCATCGTGTGTATGTACATCAATAAAACCGGGTGAAATAATCTTGTTTTCTGCATTTATCGTATGTTTTGCTCTAAAGTTAGATAAAAAATGATTTTCTGATGGATCTCGCACATCACCATTTTCAGCAGGAAAAATTCCTATAATTTTTCCTTTATTAATAACAATATCAGACTTAAATTTTGGTGCACCTGTGCCATCAATTACTTCACCATTTTTAATATGAACGTCAAATATATTCATCTTATTCATCCTAAAATTTATATAGTTAATGATAATACAAATTATTTAAAACTTCTATAAATACAATAATGCTATGTTTTAATTAAATTTCTTTCTATAGTATTGTGTGAATCAATAATCTGGAGAGAAAACATATGTCTTCAATATTAACAAATTTAAGAAGTGCTGTAATAACAGGTTTTGTTTTTGCAGTAATCCTAATTTTCTTTTTAGCTCAAGGATCTTTTGACCAGACTGCTTTTAATATGTGGCTTCTTAGATGGATGCATGTTTTATCTGGAATAATGTGGGTTGGAATTTTATATTATTTCAATTTTGTACAAATCCCAAACATGTCTAACATTCCAGATGATCAAAAGCCTGCAATAAGTAAGGTAATTGCACCAGCTGCATTATGGTGGTTTAGATGGGGAGCAGTAGCGACAGTTGTAACAGGTTTTATTTTAGCTCATCTAAATGGTTACCTCCATAATGCTATGACTTTTTCAAATGGACATTGGCCTATAGGAGTTGGAATGTGGCTTGCTATAATAATGTTTCTAAATGTATGGTTAGTCATTTGGCCTAATCAAAAGAAAGCACTTGGAATTGTAGAAGTTGATGCAGAAACAAAGGCAAACGCAGCGAGAAAAGCAATGCTATTTTCCAGAAAAAATACAATTTTGTCTATCCCGATGCTAGTTGCTATGACAGTGGCACAAAATAGTTTTTCATAGTTGTTTTTCTAAAGGGTATTTGAAAAATAATACCCTTTTGAATTACTTTAATGCCATATTCCAAAAATCAACTTCAAGCAAAGTTGCTTTGTTAAAAATTTTGTTTGCCTGAACCCATTTATATGTATCTTTATAATTGTTACCTAGCCTAATTAGAAATGAATTGTCTATTAATTGAGATACATTTTTACAAACATCTTGGTATTCATTACTAGCGTAAGTTTCGATCCATTTTTGATACATCAAATTATCTGGTTTAAAATCCTTTAAATTTAAACCAATTTCACCATATCCAAGGACACATGGAGCTAATGCAGATAATAAATCTAAAAAATCACCCGAATAACCTAACTCAAGTACATACCTAGTGTAAGCTATATTTTCATTCTTCTCATCCGTGCTCTCTAAATCAGTTTTTGAAATTCCATATTCATTACACAAATCAATGTGAAGTTGCATTTCAAAATTAATAAGATCATTAACTGTACTTGCAGAAATTTTCATCTCATCCAAGTTATCAGATTTTAAAACTGCTAAAGACCAAGCTTTAGAGAATTGAATAAGAAAAAGGTAGTCTTGTTTTAAATAATTTAAAAAACAATCCCTTTTTAGAGCGCCTTCTGATAATTTTTTTAAAAATTTATGTTGAGTATATAGCAACCAATTTGATAAATTTTTTTCTCTTAAATTATAAAAAATTTCTCCATACGCCATAACTTAATCCTAAAAAGTTTAAAAATAAAATATTTAAGCAGCTAAAAACTTTTGCCACCAATCTTTATAGGTGAGAATTTCTTTTGGATATAAATTTTGCCAGGAATTGCCTTTTATAGAAATTCGTTTTTGTTTATCAATCAACCTTTCAGTTAGAGTCTGTTTTTTTATAACATCAAGATTTTCTATATCATTTATATATTTTTTCATGCCTGTCATCTGAGGTGTAAAACCATATTTATCAAGTAATCTTATACCAAACCATGGTGAAAGGTATAAATCCATTAATTTATAAAAATTTTTCTGCTGTCCTCTTTTTTGACCACCTTTAGTGAACATCCAAATATTATTCCATGATAAATGACCTTCTTTCATTATACCATATTTTATTTCCGTTCCCTTTTTTTGAGCAGAAATAGCCATAGGCTCCCAACAAGAAGATACCAATACTTCTCCATTGGCAAGCAACTCCACACCCTCGTTAAAACTCTTCCATATTTTATTAAACTGCCCTCTCTTTTTCATTTTAATTAAAAATTCACAAACTCCTTTGATTTCATCTTTTGTCATGTTCGATGGATTTTTTATGTCTTGCTTATTAGATTGTTTTAAATAAATTGCAGTTATAGTAAAAGTAGGTCCTAAACTATTTTGCATTGATGAATAGCCTTTGAATTGACTATCAAATAATGCTTCCCAAGTATTAATATCTTCTCCTATTTTTGTTTTATTATAAGCTAATGAGTCAGTATTTGATAAATATGGCACACCGACAATATCACCTTCCTCATTTCTTATGCTGTCTGAATACTCTCCATTTTTTTTATACTCAGGAATTATTTTTTGCCAATTTTTAATATTAGATATATCTAAAGTTTCTATAATTTTGTTTTTGAATAAGACGTCCTCTTGATTACCACCATTGTCAGATACAGCATCGTAAAGTTCAATTCCATCACCTTTTGAAAATATTTTAATTAATTCGTCAGCTGATCCACTTTTTTCATAAAAAGAAATTGGAACATCAGCTTCTACTGACATCTCGTCCCACGTTTTTGTTACCTTAGCAATATTTATTGTTAAAATTTTAATGGCTTCGTTTGCAAAGACACTTTTATTGAATAAATGATTTAAACAAAGTGATGAAGATAAATATGTAAAATTTTTAATGAAATCTCGTCTATACATTTTAATTTAATATTTGTAGATAATTTTTTATAAATGATCACTATAATGGTTTTACAATATTTACAAATTATTTATTAAGAAAGTTTAACGGCAAACCTTCTCTATCCCATTTAACTTCAAGGAGATGACCTTTATAGGATGCAGTTATATAGGCTGTTTTTAAATCTTTCGACCCAAAACATATATTTGTAATATATGGATCTTCAAATTTTATAAACTCAACTAAGTTTCCACTTGGAGAAATAACAGATATACCACCGTTGAACAGAGTTCCAACACAAATATTTCCATTTTTTTCTACAGCAAGAGAGTCAAATCTTTTAATGCCGCCCTCATTATTTAATAATTTGCCACCATTAACTGAGTGTGGAAAATGAATTTTATTAATTTCACCTTCTCCAATTATATCAAATCCATATAACTTACCACCTTCCGTTTCTGCAACGTAAAGAATTTTTTCATCAGGTGAAAGACCAATTCCATTTGGTGTCATTATAGGATGGATTACTTCTTTGATAAGCGATCCATCAGATTTTGCCCAATAAATTGAGCCCCTATCCATGTCTCTTTCTCTTTGTTTGCCTAAATCTGTAAACCAAAAATTACCTTCTTTATCAAAAACAATATCATTTGGTCCTTTTAGTGGAATACCGTTACATTCTTCATAAAGTGTTTCAAACTGTCCAGTATCAAGATTTACCTTTTGTATCTTCCCTCCTGAATATGATTTAGACTGCAATATAGGTCTCATACCTGCTGGGTTTGAGTTTATTTCCCATTCAAAACCACCATTATTACATACATAACATTTACCATCTGGTCCAATAGCCGCTCCGTTTGGGCCACCTCCTAAATTAGCGATAACTTCAACATTACCATCTGATGTGACTTTATTTAATGTACCTCTGGCAATTTCAACTAAAATTATTGACCCGTCATTCATAAAAATTGGACCTTCAGGAAATTTTAGATTTTCAGCTAATATATTATATTCTTTTTTAATCATATATTCTTTTCTTTATAGTTTAGACTTTTGCATATCTGATTTGAGGAATAACCCAAAACAATAAGGCTCCACAAAAAGTAAATATACTGCATAAAATGAAACCAAAATTATAACCACCAGTCAAATCAAAAAGAAAACCTGCCAAAATTGCACCAGTTGCTGCGCCAACACCCTGACCTAGATTTGTTGCTCCATATATAGACGCTAGTCCTTTTCCTGCAAAAATTTCTGCCATTAATGTTGTTATGATAGGACCTCGCGCACCTGCAGATAACCCAAACCCTATAATGAACAAAACTAAAAATATATTTGAAGAATTAACTTGCATGAAAGCCAAACTAAATATTGCCATAAAACTCAAACCATAACTTACAGTAGCAACAAGATGTTTTGGATACTTATCAGCTGCCAAGCCAGTCAAAACCATTCCTAAAAAATTTAATATCCCTGCTATTCCAAATGAAAAAGCTGCCTCTACTTCGCTTAAACCTACAAAAACTAAATACGCAACAACGTGAAGAGAAATGCCAAAAATACCTATTGCTGTAAAACAAAAAATAAAGAAAAAACCCCAAAATGTTTTTGTTTGTATTGCTTCTTTTAATGAAACACCACCCACAGCTCTTCCATCTTTTGTTTTTCTTGGATTGTTTTTTGATCCACTAGAAATTTTTTTCCATGGAAGAAAAGAAACAAAAATTAGCAGTGTAATAAATACATATGAAATATACTTATAAGAAAGTTGCCATCCAAAATGATCAATAGAAATTTGGGATAAGGGGGCCATAATGAGAACACCTAGGCCTTGACCAGCGTATGCTATTGACAAAGCGGCACCCAAATTTTTATCAAACCATCTAGAAACCAAACTCTGGGCTGGAATTACACCAACCATTGAAGCGCCTAAACCACCTAAAACACCTAAAAAAGCATAAAATTGCCAAATTGATGAAAAGTTACCTAATAAACCATAAGCTATGGATAACAGTCCTAAGCCAACCATATAATTGAACCTTGGGCCATATTTATCAAATGATAAACCAGATAATAATGAACCTAAACCAAGACAAACCATGTAAATAGAATAAATTGATGCGACTGAAGCTCTGTCCCAAGAAAAATGTGTACTTAATGGCAATAAAAAAACCGCAAAACTCTCACCAGCGCCTCTACTAATAGAAGTGAGGGTTAAACAATAAAAAAGAACCAATAAAGAAGAAAAGGAAGCTAGTATATAAAAAAAGATATTTCTCATTATAACTAATTGAACCTAATATAAAATTTACTTCCAAGTATTTAAAAAAATTGTTAAATTTAAATTTCAATTATTAACAATTAAACTTTATTCATGTATCAAAAGATCAATCCAGAAATCGAAAAGAAAATTCAGAATATATTAGAAGGCAACTATGAAATATCAGTTTTAGGCACCAATGGAAAGGATAACTTTCCTTTTCTATCCAAAATCATTCCAATGTACAAAAATAATAAGTTATATCTTCTTTTAAGTGATCTAAGTGAACACACTCAAAATATTACTTTAAATCAAAATGTTAGTATCTATTTTTCATTAAAAGAGTTAAATAAAACAAAATCTAATAACCCAAGATTAACAATAAATGGAATTATTAAAAAGTACGTTTTAAAAAAGGAAAATAAAAAATTTGTTGATCTTTTAAACACATATAAAAAAATAGAAAGCGGAAGTAAAATGTGGGGCATGTTTACTGATTTTAACTTCTATAGCCTTATACCGAAAAGAGCTCTTTATATTGAAGGCTTTGGCAAGGCTTATCAAAAAGTTTATTAATAATGATCAATCATTTAAAAAAACAAATAATTGATAGTAGATTTAAACATAAGATATTAGATAAATTATCTGATTATCAGGTAGATTCCAAAGATGCATATAAAATTCAAGAAGAAATTAATAACATACTTTCCAATAATGGATTGGGCAAAATTATTGGTTATAAAATTGGTTGTACAAATAAAGCTATCCAAAAAGAACTAAACGTTGTTGAACCAATTTATGGTGCATTATTTAAAAATAAAGTTATCAAAAATAATTCTGATCTTTCCATCAAAAATTTTATTAAAGTCGGAGTTGAATGTGAAATTTATGTTAGCATTTCCAAAGACATTATAGATCAAGATCAGTTTTCCAAAGAAAAAATTCAAAACTTAATTAATTACTGTGGTCTGTCACTCGAAATTGTTGAAGATAGATTTGTTGAAATAAAAAAAAATACAATAGAGCATATAATTATTGATGGAAGTCTTGGCAACTCTATTATCTTGGGTAAAAAAATTAAACATGAATTTAGTAATTACTCAAAATTTATTGGAAGATTATTTTTAAATAATAAAAAAATTTATTCATGTTCTTCTAATAGTATTTTAGGTGACCCTTTAAATGCTCTAAAATGGTATATTCAAAAAAAATTAGCATTGAAAAGGACTATTAATAAAGGTGAAATAATTAGCCTTGGAAGCATTACTCCCCTGTTGTGGATAAACAAACCTTGCATAATAAAAGCTAAAATAGATGAGTTAGATGAATGTTCAATAAATTTTACAAACTAAAATATTATAAAACGAAATGAAAAAACTATATTATTAAGTTATAATTTGAAAGTAATTAATTAAATATTAGATATATAAATGAAAGACTTGTTAAAACCTCTTAATTCAACGTTAGAAATTTTTCAGGCAAAAATAAATTTTTTATTTCTAATGATTGAGATTTTATTTGGTTTAATTTTTGTAATAATAATTATATGGATTTATGGATTTATTAGAAAAAATTTAGGTATTGATAAACAGACAAAAGAAATAGAAAAAATAAGAAAAATTATAGAAAAAAAATTTAACGAATAAATCTAGAATGGAAACCTAGAATTTTGATCATTTTTTCTATAAATTTTTAATTCTTTACCTTTCGAAACTGGTAAACATGTGAATTTTGGTGCTGAGAGACCAACTTCCCTCATTTCAGCAGCAGCATTTTGGGATTCTGAAAAACATTTTGCAGCATTCTTATATCTAAGACCACTATCAATGACATCATTTCCTAGTACCCATATCAATAAAAATTCCATTAATACTTATGCCTTGATATAATGGTTAGGGCTTGTGCCCTAACCAAAAGTTAATTAAGCAGTTTTTAAAGTTATTTGTCTTGGCTTTCTTTCTTCAGGCACTTCTCTTAGAAGTGACACAGTTAACAAACCATTAGACAATTTGGCTTCTTTGACATCTACATATTGTTCTAATCTGAATTTTTGTTCAAAAGATCTTTTTGCAATACCCTTATATATGTATTGCAAGCTATCGTCTTGAACTTCAGATCCACCATTACCTGTAATTGTAAGAACACCGTCATGAACATCAATACTTATGTCTTTTTTATTGAAGCCTGAAACAGCTAATGTAATTTCATACTCATCGTCCGAAATTCTTATAATATCATGAGCAGGAAAAGAGCTTTGTTTTTGGTTAGAAATGCTTTCTAATTCATTAAAAAGGTTGTCAAAACCTACAAATGATCTTAAAGCGAGTGTTGGTAGTATAGTCATAATTATCTCCTTATAAAGCGAGTTATTTCAACATCCCAATAATGGCGATGTTATTTGTTAAATTGCGACCCATTATGGCATCGCTATATTTATTTAATGTTGAAAATCTTTTTTTCAAGACCTAGTATTTAGAATTATTATGGAGGCTTATTTGGATATTACTAAATCTTTAGATACATTAATCGTTGGGGCTGGCTTTGCAGGAATGTATAGTTTACATAAACAGCTATCTGATGGATTTAAAGCAGAAATTTATGAACAAGCAGATGATGTTGGAGGAACCTGGTATTGGAATAGATATCCTGGAGCTAGATGCGATATTGAAAGTATGGATTATTCATATTCATTTTCAGAAGAATTACAACAAGAGTGGAATTGGAAAGAAAAATATGGGACTCAACCAGAACTTTTAAAATATGCTCAATATGTCTGTAAAAAATTTAACTTAAGGGATAAAATAAATTTTAACACAAAAATAACGAAAGCGAATTTTAATGAAAAGAAACAAAATTGGTTTATAAAAACTGATAAAGATGAAGTAATCAACTCTAAAAATTTAATTTTAGCAACTGGAAATTTATCTACCCCAAGCACACCTCATTTTCCTGGAATAAATGAATTTAATGGAAACATATATCACACCGGTGCATGGCCAAAAGATATGCCAAACTTTAAAGGAAAAAGAGTTGGTATCATTGGTACTGGTTCATCAGGTGTTCAATCAATTCCAATAATTTCAGAAACTGCACAACAGTTATTAGTTTTCCAACGCACTCCAAACTTTAGTTTACCAGCAAGACATAGAGATCTGCAGGAAGATCGAAGAGATGAATATAAGAAAAACTATAAAAAATATAGAAATCTTGCCAAAAATTCTTCTTTTGGGATAGCTAAATATCAACCACCAACTCAATCTGCTTTTGATGTAAGTGAAAATGAAAGAAATGACATTTATGAAAAAGCTTGGCAAGAAGGTGGTCAAGCCATGTTATTTGCCTTTACTGATCTATTAACTAATGAGAAAGCAAATGAAACAGCTGCAGAGTTTGTGCGCAATAAAATTAGAAGAATTGTCAAAGACAAAAGAACTGCTGAATTACTTTGTCCCACTAATCATCCGATTGGAACAAAAAGACTATGTTTAGATAGTAACTATTTTGAAACTTATAACAAAGAAAATGTATCGTTAATTGATGTTTCAAATAATCCAATTGAAAAAATTACTTATAATGGATTAATTACAAATAATACTGAATACTTATTTGACGATTTAGTTTTCGCAACAGGCTTTGATGCAATGACTGGTGCAGTAAACGCAATAGATATCAGAAATGAAAATGATATAAGCTTAAAATCAATATGGGACAAAGGTCCAAAAACATATTTAGGTATAATGGTATCACACTTCCCTAATCTTTTCATAATTACAGGGCCACAAAGCCCGGGAGTAAAAAGTCAGATGATATTATCAATAGAGCAACATGTTGATTTTGTTAATAATTTGATCGTTCATAAGCAAAAAAATAACTATAATACTGTTTCAGCAAATTTAAATAGTCAGAATGAATGGGTTAATCATAATAATGAAGTTGCAAACTCAACTTTATACCCATTAGCTCATTCTTGGTATAATGGTGATAATATAGTAGGAAAATCGAGAAATTTTATGCCCTATGTCGGTGGAGTTGCAAATTATAAAAATATTTGTGATGAAAAAATCAAAAACAATTATGAAGGGTTCGAGTTTTTATAATTCTTATATTTGATAGGAAAAAAAATGGAAATATCAAAAATTGAAGTAAATACATACAAAATACCTTTGCCTGAACCTGTTGAAGCTTTTGCCGCAGGTGTCATGAAAGCATTTGATTTAGTTATCTGTAAAATTATAAATGATGACGGGGCTTATGGGATCGGGTATATCACTGTTCACGAAAATCAAGGTTTAGCAATTGCTTCAATTATAAAAAATAGTTTTATACCTATTATTTTGAACAAGGATCCTAGATTAATTGAGTTACTATGGAAAGAAATGTGGAAAGCCACCCATTATGCCGGTAGGGGTGCGCCTGTAAGTTTTGCTATTGCTGCTGTTGATGTTGCACTTTGGGATATTAAAGGTAAATGCTTGAGTGAACCATTATGGAGATTGCTCGGTGGCTGTAAAAAAGAAGTATTAGCTTATGCAGGAAATATTGATTTAAACTTTACAATAGAAAAATTGCTTAATGGAGCTTCTAAATCTCTTGATGACGGCTTCAGATCAATCAAAATGAGGCTAGGTAGAGAATGTTTATCTGAAGATATTAAAAGATTAGATGCCATGAGAACTCATTTACCAGATGAAATCATGTTAATGGCAGATGCTAATGAGGCATGGAGAATTGATCAAGCTGTAATAGCTTTTAAAGAGATAGAAAAATTTAATTTAGTTTGGCTTGAAGAGCCAATAAAACCAGATGATTTTGTAAGTTATGCTCACTTAAGATCTTTAGGGAAAATCCCAATTGCTGCCGGTGAAAATCTTCATACTCTTTCTGAATTTAATCAACTTATTAATGTTGGTGGTGTTGATTTTCTTGAACCTGACTTAACAACATGTGGAGGCATTACACCTTTCATGAAAGTAGCAAAATTAGCAGAAATAAATAATTTGCCAATATGTTCTCATGGAGTTCATGAATTACATGTACATCTACTCGCATCATGCCCTAATGCCTCTTATTTGGAATTCCATGCATGGAGAATTGACGAATTCATTGAATCTCCTCTTAAAGTTAAAGATGGTCTCACTCAAGCTCCTGAAATGCCTGGACATGGTATAATTTTTGATTTTGATAAGTTAACAAAATTTAGTATCAACTAAAAAATTATAAATTGTTCTTTCAATAATTATTATTAAAGGAAAATTTTATGGATAATTCTGCAAAAATAAAACAATTAGGTGCCAAGATGCTCTCAGATGCAGATAGTTCTGATGAACAAGATTTTGGCTCCTTTTATCTTTCAAGGTTTCTCGGTTTTCAAACTACTTATAAAGATGATTTGTGTATAGTCTTATTTGAAGCCAAAAGTCCTATGTTCAATCCTCAAGGAACTCTTCATGGCGGTGTCATAGCTACCGCTTTAGATGTATCCATGGGCCATTTATTACATCATAAAATGGGTGCTGGAGCAACATTAGAAATGAATGTAAAATACCTTCTTCCAATAAACGGAGGGCAAGTCAGATGCGAAGGAAGTTTTATCAAAAAAGGTAAAACGATTGTTTTTTTACAATCTCACTTATATAGAGAAGATCAAAGATTAGCTGCTTATGCAAGTGCAACATGGATTCCTATTAATAAATAATATTTAATTTAAATTTCTAAAATTACTATATTCTTCAGCATTCATTTGGTGGTAATTTACTTTATCATAACTAATTTTAATTGGGTTGGGATCTACTATATCTATTTCAATCCCTCTGGATATTGCAATTCTTAATGCAATAGAAGTAATGTTAACGCTAAATGACGTACCTATAAAAATTATTTTTTGTGCTTTGTTCATCCAATCTTCAGCTTCTGAAATTCTATATAAATCTGTATAAATTTCGTCAAATAACAATACATATGGTTTTAAAGAAACACCGTTTTGGGGAATAAAACGACCATTATAAAATTTGATTTTAAACTTTTTCAACAATTCCTTTTTTAAAACATGATCACTTGGATTTGAAGATAAATCTATTTCATTCCAATTTGCATCAAATGGCACTTGTTCTTCCAATTCATTTTTATAACAAACGACTTTATCTAATCTTCCATGAATAGATATGTAGTCTTTATTTCCAGCCTTACCGTCTAAACCATCAATATTTTGAGTTATTAACTTTTTGTCAGCTAGCCAATAATGCGCTAAATTTGGTTTAACATTCCTGTAAGAAGCAAATCTTTTGAAATACCATAATAAAAAGTCAGCTGTATAATTTTCATACATGGACCTAGTAGCCATTTTTTGAGGTGTGTAATTAACGCTTCCTATAGTCCAAAAACCATCATTTCCTCTAAATGTTGGTATACCACTACTTGCACTTACACCAGCCCCAGTAATATAGAGTTCATCTATCATCATTAAGCCTTATCATTAATTCTGTATTTGATTCAACTAACTAATCAATTTATTGCTTTTTTTTCTAAATCTGTAAAAATCTTATCATAAAAAATATTGGAGTTTAAAATATGACTGACATTAATCTTGTTTATCTTCCGATTGTAGGAAGGGGCCTTCAAATAAATATTATTTGTGCAATGCATAACATAAAAGTTAATTTGCTTATGAGTAAACCTATGGGTGAAGACTTTGATAAAAATACGCAGGCTCCTTTTGGAACGATACCATGGTTAAAAGACAATTCTAATGGAATAGAATTAAATGATTCATTGGCCATAGTTCAGTATTTAATTAATAAATATCCAGGCCCTCTCACGCCTACTTCAACTGAAAATGCAGCATTATCTGCTATGTATTGGTCTTGGGCACAAGATTATTACTCATTTGTATTATCACCATTTCATGACATTATTACTGGCCATAATGAACCTTTTTGGAGAAATTTAAGATTAACAGACACATTAGCTGAAGGTGGCAAGGAATTAGGAATTTCTAATCTTACAAAATTACATCATAAAAGATTACAATATTTAGAAAATCACATAAAAGACAAAAATTTAGCTCCTTTTGTCACTGGTAATTCATGCTCATATGCTGATATATTTATTTATACTTGTATAAGGACTGTAGAACACACAGGTGGTTTTGAAATTTTAAGAGAAGCTTGTCAAGGTAAGCCATTTTTAAACTACCCTAACATATTAAAAATATGTGATGAAGTTGAAAAACAGCCTAAAATTATTGAGACAGTTGGATCAAAATTCAAAGATTGTCCAATTTAAAATATATATATTTTAATTTTTATTTATGACTTGGTGCTTATAAAAGATGCTTCATTCATAATTGTCATAACTCCAGTCTCAACCATAGCACCTGCTTCAACCCTGGTTTTGGTCAATTCTTCATCACTACTAAAATTCTTTAGTGATTCCATAGATTCAAAATCCATAATTACAGTCAATTTGTTTTCATTATCACTTGGTGTGCCTGCAAACACTAATTTACCTCCATGAGCATTTAATCTATGTTCATTTTGTATAAACATCTCTTTCCAAGGCGCAAAACCTTTCGCCAGATCAATTTCCATTTTTACTAACATGAGAATCCTTCATTGTTGTTTAAAAGTTATTACTATATGTTTAATATAAATATATAAAATTTTGAAATTTACCATTTTGTTGATATTCAATTATTTAGTATTATTTAACTAAATACAACTCTTTAAAATTTTACATACAACAAATTACTGGAAAACAAATTGTCAGAAATAATAAATGTTCAAAATCTTGTAAAAAAATATGACAATAATTTTACAGCAGTAAAAAACTTAAACCTAAAAATTAGACAAGGTGAAATAATAGCCTTACTTGGCCCAAACGGGGCGGGAAAAACTACGCTTATATCAACTATTTGTGGCCTCTCTTCAATTACTTCAGGTCTAATTAAAGTAAATGGATTAGACGTAATTAAAGATTATAGAAAAACGCGAGAACTTATAGGTTTAGTGCCTCAAGAGCTAGCACTTGAGCCATTTGAAAAAGTAATAAATTCCGTTAAATTTTCTAGAAGATTGTTTGGGAAAAAAGATGATAATGAATATATTGAAAAACTTCTGACTAAGTTACAACTTTATGACAAAAAAAATAATATTATAAAATCATTGTCTGGTGGCATGAAAAGAAGAGTTATGATTGCAAAAGCCTTGAGCCATAATCCACAAATACTATTCTTAGATGAACCAACAGCAGGAGTTGATGTTGAATTGCGAAAGGATATGTGGAGTATTATAAAAGAGTTAAAAAACGAAGGTGTAACGATAATTTTAACTACCCACTATATTGAAGAAGCCGAAATGATTGCTGACAGAATTGGCATAATCAATCACGGTGAACTATTATTAATAGAAGAAAAAAACGAATTAATAAAAAGAATGAGTGTAAAAACACTCAAAGTTAAGTTAAAGAAAACTCTAGATATTATTCCTATAAAATTAAAAAAATATAATTTGAAATTAATAGATGAAGGTAAATCATTTCTTTATTATTATAACACTGGCAAAGAAAGAACTGGAATTACATCATTGCTATCAGATATGAACAAAATTGGGATAAATCTTTTCGACATCCAAACAGAAGAAACATCATTAGAAGAAATTTTTGTAAAAATAATTAAGGAATAATTTATGAATATTCTTGGCATACATGCAATTTACAGATATGAGATGAATAGGTCATTTAGAACTCTTATACAAAGTCTTGTATCACCAGTTTTATCAACAATTCTTTACTTTATTGTATTTGGCGCTGCAATTGGATCACGAATGGATAATATTAACAATATTTCTTATGGAGCATTTATTGTACCTGGACTTATAATGTTAACTGTACAAATGCAAAGCATAAACAACGCCTCATTTGGTATATACTTTCCAAAATTTATTGGAACAACTTATGAACTATTATCAGCCCCATTATCTTTTGTAGAAATAGTTATTGGATATGTAGGAGCTGCAACTACAAAAGCATTCTCTATTGGTTTAATAATATTGTGCACATCTTATCTATTTGTAGACTTAGATATTAAATATCCTTTTTTTATGTTTTGTTTTTTATTAATCACTTGTATGACGTTTAGCCTTTTAGGATTTATAATTGGTATAGTATCAGACAATTTTGAGCAGCTGAATATTGTCCCAATGCTTATTATTACACCTTTAGTTTTTTTAGGAGGTAGTTTTTACACAATAGATATGCTTCCCCCATTTTGGCAAAATTTTGCTCTACTAAACCCAATAGTTTATTTAATCTCAGGATTTAGATGGTCTTTTTTTGGTGTGGGAGATGTTCCTATTTTTACTAGCATTATATTTATGTTAATTTTTACAAGTATTTGTATCAGCATAATTTGGTACATATTTAAAACAGGATATAAAATTAAAAATTAATCTATAATTTTTATTAATATTCAAATGAAAGGATTTTTTAATGAAATTGTACACTTTTGCACCAGCTGCAAATGCTCTTAGAGTTGAAATGTTTTTAAGAGAAAAAGAATTAAAATTAGAAACAATTTCAGTAAATGTTAGAGAAGATGAATTGTTCAAGGAACCATATAATTCAATGAATCCTTTTAATTGTATTCCTTTTTTAGAGTTAGAAAACGGAACGATAATTACAGAAACAATTTCAATTTGTCGTTATTTGGATGAACAATCTAACAGCTCAAAATTATTTGGAAATGATACAGAAGAACGAGCAATTATTGATATGTGGAATAGAAGAATTGAGTTAGATGGGTTTTTACCACTATTACATTCTGTACGAAATAAAACATCATTTTTTAAGGGAAAGGTTGTTCCAGGAACTCGAACCAGCATCACTCAGTCTCCAGAAATAGTTGAACGTGGAATTGAGATGTTTGATATTTTATTAAATAGGATCGAACCACAGTTATCTAAAAATAAGTTTCTATTAGGCGATAAATTTACCATAGCTGATATAACTAGCCATTTTATGTTCAATCTATCTAATATGTTAAAAATTGATTTAGGACAAAAGTATAAAAATGTTTATCGGTGGAAATCAGACTTAGAAAAAAGATCATCAAACCCTTTGTTAGATAACGATTAATTTCTTAAGTTAGTAGATTATGGAATCAACTAAGAAAAAATTAGCTATAGTAACAGGTGCTGCAAGGGGAATTGGTCTAGCAACTGCAAAATTATTTAGTCAAAATGATTATAAAGTAGCAATAGTTGATAGAGATAAAAACGAGCTTTCAAATTTATCTTTAGCAAATAATTCAATAAAATCATTTTGTTATGATATTTCAGATTTTAACAACGTAGAAATGATGTATCAGAAAATTCTTGAATGGCATGACAGAGTAGATGTTTTAGTAAACAATGCTGGTGTTGCAGATTTTGGTTCGATAGAGATGACAGAATTTAAACGATGGAATGAAGTAATGAAAACAAATTTAGATGGTGCTTTTATGTGCTCACAAAAAGCAATCAATTATCTTAAAACCACTAAAGGAAGCATTATCAATATAGCATCTATATCTGGACTTAGAGCGTCGACATTAAGAGTTGCATATGGAACATCAAAAGCTGCCATAATACAACTCACGAAGCAACAGGCTGCTGAATTAGGTGAATATGGAATCCGAGTTAATTGTGTTGCACCCGGACCAGTAAAAACAAAACTTGCTATGGCAGTTCATACTCAAGACATAATAGATGCATACCATGATGCAATTCCATTAAATAGATATGGAACCGAATATGAAATAGCTAATGCTATTTACTTTTTAGCATCTGAAAAAGCATCATACATTACTGGTCAAATTTTAGCTGTAGATGGAGGTTTTGAAGCTACTGGGGTTGGACTTCCTTCTTTAAGAAAATAAAAAATGATGTTAATTAATAAATTTTTGATTTTAAGTATTTTTATAATACTTTTACCCAAGATAAGCTTTGGTAACACAAATGATTATGAGCTTCATAAAGTTAAAAATTATCATGATCAATTTTGTTCTAAATTAGTCTCTAATATTAAAAATAAAAATATTGAAGACGAATGGATTACAACAGAAAAAAGCAATAATTATCAATTACTTATAAATAATAATAAAAAAATAAAATTAAAATTACAATCATTTGTTAGAAAAAAGGAAATCCAAAAACTTATTTTTACTTTTTATAGTCTTTTAAATAAGCCCATCATAGAATTACGCTCTAAAAAGAATTGTAAAATTAATAGTGCTAGAGTATTGATTTATGACAAAAAAGATATCCCAATTAAAATAAATTCAGTGGATATGTCTAATTATAATATAATAGAAACAAAATTTCTAAATCCAGATTTACCCATTATAAATAATGAAAGTGATAAAAATATAATTGGTTTAATTGATACTGGTATAAATTATACAATAGAAAAATTTGAAAAAAATATAGCAACTAAAAATAAAAAAATAATTGGATATGATTTTTGGGATAATGATAATAAACCATTTGATAGTGACCCAAGACAAAATCCCTTTTATCCTAGACACCACGGCACAACAGTATTTAGTGTATTATCAAAAGAGGCTCCTGCATCTAAGATAGCGCCATATAGGTTTCCAGCGAATGATATGTGCAAATTTAAAGATTTGATAGACCATATTGCTGAAAATTCCATTAAGCTTGTAAGTTTATCAATGGGTTCAGACAATATTTTAGATTGGGTTTGCTTTAAAGAGTCTTTGGAAAAGCATAAAGATATTCTTTTTATTGTTTCTGCAGGAAATAATGGTTTTAATATTGATAATAAACCTATATATCCTGCTTCGTTAGACTTAGACAACATTATTACAGTAACATCTTCAGATCAAACAGGAAGACTTGGGAGAGGATCAAACTATGGAAGATATTCGGTTGATTTTATCTTGCCAGCAGAACGTGTAGAAGTAATCGATCATAGAGGGGTGAGGGCCTCAACTGGCGGCACAAGTTATGCTGTTCCAAGATTAGTCGCTTTAGTTTCAAGATACATGAACAAAAATCCAAATTCATCCAAAGATGATATATTAAGTTTTTTAAAAAAAAGAGCTATAAAAAAAGGAGAAAAAATAACTAGATATGGCTGGATCCCAGACCCTTCAGATAATTATCTTATTGATTAGATTTAAATGCATTTTCAATAAATTTTTTTGCAAGCGGTAACGCTTCTCTATTATACTTAGTCATAAGTTCTAAAACATTTTCAGACATTTCCTTGTCTTTTAAAATACCAGCAACTTGGACACCTAATCTCAAGACTTGGGGATTTTCAGGAGTAAGCTTAAGCAACCTTAATATTAAGGGCTTTTCTTTTTCTAAATCTCTTTGTATGTGATATACAATAGCTAAAGAAATAAGAGAGTTTGGGCTAGAAGGATCAAGTTTTATACTCTTCTCTAGAAACTTTCTCGCCTTATTGAGATCCCCTAACCTTCCAAAAGTTTGACCTGCTTGATCAATGAGTTGCTTGTTTTGAGAATTCCAACAATAAGTATCAATATTTTTTTTTATTTTATCATCAAGATTTTTTTGAATATATTGAACTTCTTCGAGATTATCAGCACATAGTCTTATTTTTTTTCCAATTTTAAAAAAATTATCTTCATGTATTAGATCAGTTCTTTTGATCACTTCATTTACTAGGGATATTGGAATAATTTCATTAATATTTCCATCTCCTGAGGCAAGAATGCCAACGAGATTGCCAATATCATCAACAACTGCGCCACCACTATTACCAGGAAGGCTCTTTGCGTCAGTATGTATTCTGGACTGAGGATATTTGTTGGTATCTGAATAAGCAATAACTTTGCCTTTATCATATATTCTATTTGATTTTCTTCCTTGATCAAAACCTATAATTCTTATCATTCCATTAATTTTGTTTAATTTTAAGAGTTTGGTAGGAATTTTTTTTTGTTTGTTTAAGGTTAAAATTGCCAAATCAGCAGGAAAATTATGTGTTAATGGAAATGCTTTTTTAATTTCTCCATTATAATATCTAATTATTAATTGTTTATGATCTTCTACTACATGCCTATTAGTAACTATAAAATCATCATCTATTATAGTGCCACTTGCTACCATCATAGGAGTTTTAATGCCAACAACTTGATTTAATTTATTACAAATATTTTCATTATATTTACAATTCTTAAGGTCTGATAATGCAATTTTAGAAATAAATAACGCAATGAAAACAATACAGTATACTAAATTATTAATATTTTTAATTATCATTAATTTTTTTCTTCACTAAATATTTGTGAAATCCTTCAAAAACCAGAACATTATTTTGATTATTTACCAGAGCTTTCATTTCTATTATCCCAGTTGTGTTTTGTGAAATAAGATTTGATATAACTAATTCAGGATATAATGTATCTTCTCTATAAACAGGTTTTAACATTTTTCCAGAAACTTCTATTAATCCTAATAAACTATCCCTAACTTCTGATGGAAAAGAACCTGCACCTGCAGCAGTTTGAATTAAAACCTGCAAGCCGTGCGCTAACATTTCTGGGTGCCCTCTTTCTTTACAAAACTCTTTATCATAATGTATCGGATCATTATCACCTGAAGCACCTTGAAACATTGAAAAAATAGCACTCGTTTGAGTTCTTGATGGTATGACATACATGTCACCTACAGAAAAATCTTCAAAATATTTACTGATTGTTGATTTGTATATTATTGACATAATAACAAAATATATATCAAATTTTTAAATAGCAAGATTTCAAAATAATTCTTTATTTTATATAATTTTTATGGTCGAGTTTTTTATATAAAGGATTAAATTAATTATGAATAGATTAAAAAACAAAGTAGCACTAATCACAGGTGGTGCACGAGGTTTAGGTGCCTCAATTGCAAATCATTTTTTTAATGAAGGAGCAGAAGTCATTTTGTGTGATATTAATATTAATGATGCAACAAAAAAGGCTAAGGAGCTTAATGGAAAAGCATATTACATGGATGTTTCAGACTCATCGAACGTAATAGAAGTATTTAAAAAAGTACACTCAGAGCATAAACAATTAGATATTCTTGTAAACAATGCCGGCATAAACGGATTTGAGGATAGGGAAGATTTACTTACTGATCGAATTAAAGTTAATATTTCACAAAACACAGAATTTGCAGAAACAGGAAAAATTAAAAGTCATTATGATGTAACAGTAAATATGTCTGACGAAGAATGGCATAAAATGATTTCAATTCATTTAGATGGAACTTTTTTTTGCACTAGAGAAGCTCTTAAAATAATGAATAATCAATTTCAGGCCTCTATTATTAACATGGGATCTGTTTTGGGGACAACAGGTGGCCCTTCATCTCCTCATTATTCTGCTGCGAAGTCAGCGATTCTTGGTTTTACAAGAGCAACAGCAAGAGAATTAGCATCGAGGAATATAAGGGTAAACGCAATTGCCCCTGGTTATATTGAAACAGACATGACTAGTAGTTTTGGTAATATGAAAAAACTGTTAAAATCAATTACTCCAATGAAAAAATTCGGTGCTGCCGATGATATAGCTTGGGCTGCTGTTTATCTTGCCTCACATGAGTCAAAATTTCTTACAGGCCAAACAATTTCACCTAATGGTGGATTTGTAATGAGCCAATAAGACTGAAATTGCTGATTTATAAACTTGATTTTTTTTGATTAAAAATTAATCACTTTTGTTCTTGAAATTATTAAGTCTTTTATTTCATTCAACATTATATGATGATTGCTCAATTAATAATTGTGTGAGGATAAATGGCAAAAATTTTGTTCAACATTACAAATGGAACGGGTAACCCAACAAAAGCATCATTAGGATTTATGTTAGCTAGAACTGCAGTAGAGGAAGGTCATGAGGTTACAGTTTTCTTAAACGCTGATGCTGTAAGTTTAATGAGAACTCCGGTACTTGAAAATTTAGTGGGTTTAGGAACAGGAAAGTTGAAAGAACATTTTGATATACTAAAACAAAGTAGAGTTCCAATATATGTTTCAGCAATTTCTTGCGAAATTCGAGGTGTAACAGATCAAGATTTAAAAGACACTAATTCAAGGAAAGTTCTTCCAAAAACTTTATTAAATTTGTCATTAGAGGCAGACAGAACATTTGTTTATTAGTTTTAAACTATCTAAAATTTGATTTTTATTTAATCAATTATTTATAATCAAACCTACAATCTTATAAATTATTTTGATGAATTAAATTTGACATTAGCTATTTATTTTTTGATAATTCATATTAACAATAGGGAGGAAATTATGGATGATATGAAACCATTCATTTATCCTGGCGATAACGGGTCAAAATTAATGCCAGGAACAAGATATGAAAATTTTATAGGTGGAGATTGGTCAAAGCCAAAATCAGGTAATTATTTTGAAAATATTTCACCAACAAGTGGTAAGATTATTTGCGAAGTACCAAGATCAAATGCAGAAGATGTAAATTCAGCATTAGACGCTGCTCATAAAGCTGCAGAATCTTGGAGTAAAACTGGACCAGCTCTAAGAGCAGATATATTGCTTAAAATTGCAGATAGAATTGAGCAAAATGCTGAAAAATTGTCACTTGCTGAAACACTAGATAACGGCAAACCAATAAGAGAACCAATGGCAGCAGATATACCCTTAACAGTTGACCATTTTAGATACTTTGCTGGAGCTATTAGAGCACAAGAAGGAACAATTGGAAACATAGATGGAATGCAATCAGGTGGTGGAAATTCTGCACAAGGAATGATGGCATATCATTATCCAGAGCCATTAGGTGTTGTTGGTCAAATAATTCCATGGAATTTTCCTATTTTAATGGCTGCATGGAAACTTGCGCCTGCATTAGCTGCTGGAAATGCTGTAGTTTTAAAACCTGCAGAACAAACTCCATTTTCAATTTGTGTGCTGATGGAATTAATTGCCGATTTACTTCCTGCAGGTGTAGTTAATGTAGTTCAGGGATATGGAGTTGAAGCGGGTAAGCCACTTGCATCAAGCAATCGTGTAAAAAAAATTGGTTTTACTGGAGAAACTACAACTGGTAGATTAATTTTACAATATGCCTCAGAAAATCTTATTCCAGTTACGTTAGAATTAGGAGGTAAGAGTCCAAATATCTTTTTCAAAGACATTATGAATGGTGGTGACGAATACATTTCTAGATGCGTAGAAGGTTTTTTACACGCTTATTTTAATCAAGGTGAAGTTTGCACTTGTCCCTCAAGAGCGGTCATACATGAGGATATTTATGAACCATTTATGGAAATGGTAAAAACAAGAGTGTCAGCTCTTAATTGTGGAGATCCTTTTGATTTGAACACTCAAGTCGGAGCACAGGCTTCCTCTGAACAGTTTGATAAAATAATGTCATATTTAGATGTGGGGAAACAAGAAGGTGCAAGTGTTATTTTCGGTGGTGAAAAACGCCAGATGAATGGAACATACTCTAGTGGTTATTATGTAGAACCAACGGCATTCAAAGGAAATAATTCAATGCGAATATTCCAAGAAGAAATTTTTGGTCCTGTCGTTTCAGTTACCACCTTCAAAGACGAAGCAGAGGCTGTATCTATAGCAAATGATACATTGTACGGGTTAGGTGCTGGTGTATGGTCTAAAGACGCGAATATTTGTTATAGAATGGGTAGATCCATTGAAGCTGGAAGAGTGTGGGTTAATTGTTATCACTCATATCCTGCTCATGCAGCATTTGGTGGATATAAAAATTCTGGAATTGGAAGAGAAACTCATAAAATGATGCTTAATCATTATCAACAAACGAAGAATGTTTTAGTTTCATACGCTGAAGTACCTGACGGTTTCTTCTAATTTTCAATAAAATCCTCTCTATCTTCAATAGGGAGGATTTTTTTCGGAGACTTAAATGATTAAAAGAGTTTTATCTACTGAATTAGCTAATGAACTAATAAAAGAATTGTCTGATATTCATGGTCTTTTGGTATTTCATCAATCAGGAGGATGCTGTGACGGATCTTCTCCTATGTGCTTTCCAAGATCAGAATTTAAAGTTGGGTCGAGAGATATTTATTTAGGAAGCATTTATAATCAACCTTTTTTTATTTCACAGGATCAGTTTGAATATTGGAAACATACACAGTTAATAATTGACGTAGTTGACGGTAGAGGTGGGATGTTTTCATTAGAAGGACCCACAGGAAAAAGATTTTTGACTAGATCAAGAGTTTATGAAGATAAAGAAGTTAAAGAACTTGATCAAAACCCTCCACAATTTGCAGTTGAACTTGAAAATATCGTAGGGTTAAAGACAACCTTAAATTAGATGATAATCAATTTATAATTTTGTTATAAAAATTTTTATTGATATAAGAGTTTTTATAATTTTTACATACAAATATAATTAAATAGGATTATTAAAAATGAACAAATACATAATCACAGGAAAAAATTCCCAAGAAACTGCTGCATCAATGCTTAACAAACCTCAAAATAGAAGAGAAATAGTGGAGCCACTAGTAAAAAGTTTTGGTGCAGAATTTGTTGAATTTTTATATTTGAATTCTCCAGATTTTGATTTCATGTGTGTCATTACTGGAAAAGAAGACAAAGACATAGCAGCTGCATGTAATTTAATTTATGCTAGTGGAAGTTTTTCTTCAATAAATTGGTTTAGGGCTTTTGAGTCATCAGAATGGAAAGAAATTTTTGAAATAGCTTCCAATAGAATGGCTACCTATGTGTCTGCAAAACAAGTATCACAGGAAAACTAATGTACGGAAGAAATATTAACTTTACATTGTTAGCGCCATCCTTGTGGGCTGTTGTTGAAGCAATTGCATCTAATGTTGAAGAAGAAAAATACAAGCGAATGTTATTTAAAACAGGAGATAATAGCGGATTTATCGTAGAGGTTTTTGAAAATATTTCCATTGCTGGAAAAAAAATTGAAACAATGAAAGCATTACAAGGTCTTAGTGAACAAGCTATGGCAAAAGTCTCTATACAAGAAGGTTCTGTAATTAAAAAATAAATTTCTAAATCATACTTAAATACAAGATAATAAGTTGATTTTATTTAAAAAGGATTTGAAATGTCAAAAAAACATTATATTTGTACGCATACATGGTCCAATACTGAAATAATAAAAGATGTACTAGCACAACAAAGTGAAATGACTGTTCGAGAGTTTTTTGAGGGATTAAAAAGCGAAAAAGCTGAAACTCTTCAACATTGGATGGGTAAAGATGACTTTTTTTTCTGTCATTGGTATGCTGAGGATGAAGAGTCAATTATTGATGTTCTTGAAAAAGCTGGTTTAAACGATTTGATTGTCACCATGCCAAGTGAAATGCAAAGATATATAACGTCTGATCAAATTTCTGATGAAAAACTTATTAATCCTTTTAAAATTTGAAATTTAAAATTAATCTCAAATAAAACATTTAATGTCTGAAAATTTAAATAATGAAATAAGATCTCTTAAAATGCAAATTGCAAAATTGCAATTAGAATCAAAATTGCGTCGTAATTTAGCATCCGAACTAGATAAACAAAAGCAAATCGCAAAAAATGCTGAAGAGTTAGCAAATGAAAAAAGTAAAGAAATTGAAAAAATTGCAAGCCAATTATCTAAATATCTTTCACCACAATTATATGACTCAATCTTTAGTGGTGAAAAAAAAGTTTCAATTGAAAGTGAAAAAAAGTTTTTAACTGTTTTTTTTTCAGACATAATTTCATTTACCGAAATTTCTGATAAAATGGATTCTGCACCTTTGACACAAATGCTAAATTTGTATCTTACAAAAATGTCTGAAATAGCTCTTGGTTTTGGTGGAACTATCGATAAATATATTGGAGACTCTATAATGATTTTTTTTGGTGATCCTGAAACTAAAGGTAGAAATAAGGATGCAATTAATTGTGTGCAAATGGCAATAGAAATGCAGAATACAATGAAAATATTATCGAAGATTTTTATGAAAGATTTTAACCTTCCTTACCCTCTTAATATGAGGATTGGTATTAATTCAGGAGAATGTACAGTTGGTAATTTTGGGAGTGAAAAAAGACTTGATTACACTGTAATTGGAGGTGCAGTAAATCTCGCCTCGAGATTAGAAAGTAATTCTCCTGCAGGTAAAGTTTTAATTTCAGATGTAACAGAAAAACTTATAAGAGATGATATAAATTGCCAAAAATATGATCAAATTAAAGCAAAAGGTATTAGTAAGCCTATTCATACATTCATACCATATTTCTAATAAGAAAGAGATAAAATATTAATTTTACACATTTTTTTGCTATAATTTTTTTGGTTCTTTATTTCCAATTAAAATTATTGAAATGATTAAGAGTAAAATGACGAATGACATCGCAAATTTTTGACTATTTAATGATGTTGCGATAATTCCGTAAATTAAAGGACCTAAAAAACTAGTTACTTTACCTGAAAAAATCGCAAATCCAAAAAATTGGCCACCCCTTTCTTCAGGTATTATTTTTGTTAATAGGACCCTACTTGATGATTGTAATGGACCAATAAACAATCCTAATGAAAAGCTTACCAGCCAAAACAAATTTTTTTCATTTATTAAAAGTAGAATAATACCAGAAAAGATAATTCCTAAAATTGAAATCTTTATTACTTTAAAAGGACTTAATTTATCATCTAAATATCCACCTAAAAATGCTCCAAGCGCTGCAGAGATATTAATTAAAATTGCAAAATATAATATTTCAGTTTGTGAAAAATTAAATACCTTAGATGCATAAATACCTCCAAAGGCAAAAATTGTTACTAAGGCATCAAAATAAAAAACTCTTGCAATGAAATATCTAAGTAGAGTTTTGTTCTTAACTATAATCTTAAATCCTTCAATTAAATAATTTATAGTATTTTTTTGAGTCACATTTTTTTTTGGCTCTTCTACATATAAAAAAATAGGAATACTAAAAACTATTAACCATATAGAGATAAATACCATACAACTTCTAACATCACCACCTTGGTCTTTTGAGATATTAAAAGGTAATTCAGTAGGAAAAATGAATAAAACTAAACAAATTATTAGAGCTGAGATTCCACCAATATACCCTGAACACCATGATAAACCTGAAATTTTTCCATAATTATTTTTATCTGAAACTTTTTTTAATAGTGAATTATATGAGACAAAAATTAATTCCATCGATAAGATAGATATAAATGAAAAAACAATTGAGTATAAAAAATATTTTTCGTTTGGTTTTGCAAACCATAAAAGGCTAGTAGCTAAAAAACCTATAAAAACCAAATAAAATAGAGTTTTTTTTCTAATCCCTTTTTTATCTGAAAAACTTCCTAATAAAGGACCAAGGAAAGCTGTTAAAACACCAGCAATACCAATAATAAGACCCCAAAAAAAACTTCCAGATTTATCTGCAATTGAATTAACAAAATACACAGAAAAAATAAAAGTGGTATGAATAGTTGGTATCGGAGAGGTAGCCCAATCAAATAACATAAATGAAAGAGATTTTTTGTTAAGATTTGAAATTTATAGATACCGTTTTCTAAATTATTATAAATAACACAAAAATATTGAATTTATGCAAAAATATAATTCTTCATTTTATAATTATTTATAAAGTAAAAAATTGATCAATATAAATATTAATCACTCAATTAAATTACTTAAAATCAACCTATTTAATTTATAAAGATAATTAGTTAACACGATAAGTATAAATATTACAAGAATATGACAATTTTCATAATTTCGACGTATAGTCTAAATTAATGATTAAATATAAAACAATATAATTATACAGCAACTTAATAAAATTTTATTTGTAATATCAAAAGTTGTGACTTAATCAGAGTTGCTTTATTAAACTACCATCAAACATCTGGATAAGAAATGTCTTAAATTAATTTGTCTGCCTATCTATTAAAAAAAGACTATTTTTCAAACTTAACCTGTCACAATAAATTTATTTTGGGATTGCTAAAGAAATTTCAGACTTTTACAGACTATTTTGGTTTGGGGCTAAAAACACCTATTTTTACCTAATTTTTAAGTACGAGTTAAGTACCAAATATATACACATTAGGTTAGGGTGTTTTAAATTAAGTAATGTTTTCAATAAGTTGTTGACCAAGTCATTGTATTTAATGCCACAATCCATTTGAGGTAAAGTGGTGAGCACGATAGGATTCGAACCTGTCAACTTGGATTGTAAGCCATTGAAAAGACTTGTTTTATTTTTACCACTAGACAGCCTTAGACAGTCTTTCATGTTTTTTTACTGCTGTGATTATATTTTAAGTTTACTAGACAGGTAAAATTCTTTTATTAGACACTTTGTTAGCTGTCACTCTACGATCTATGTCTTTTAAATAAAATTATTCGAAACCGTATTTTTTTAGAGTTTTTGTAATAAATGGATATGTATTGAGATGTTGATTTTGCTTAGTTAAAGCAAACTTTATTTTTGATAAATGATCTTCCTTTAAAAACTTTTTTACAAAATCTAAATGTTTTTTTGCTATGTCAAATTTTTCTAATGAGTCGTATGCCAAACCTAAATGAAGATTCCACCAAACAAATTTTTTGTGCTGTAAAGGTTCTAAAACATTTATGACTTTTGCTCTTTCTTCACTTGTTTGATAACACTGAGCTAAAAGATAATTATCCCAGGTAGCATAATTTCCAGTATCCAATTCATAAGCTTTTTTTCCAATTTCCCAACAACCTCTTTGAAATTGACACCTATCATTTTTTACAGTTTTGAATTTTTCTGTACTTTTAAATATATCCTCTTTTTCACAAATTCCACCATAAGCCAAACTATACCCAATCTTACCAAGTAAATGAGGTCTATCTCGAGCTAGTTTGTAAGCTTTTTCAGCAACATTAAACATTTCTTGCCAATTATTATTATAATATTCTATCTGTAATTTTGCAGAGTAACCAAACGCATGCTCAGGATCTAAAATTAAACCTTGGTCAATCTCTTTAGATGCATCTTCAAGCATATATTTGAATTCGTCAGTCATTGAAAATGAAGAATATTGTGCTCGTTTTCGATCAGCCAACCATATCCATGCATCAGCGTAATTAGGATCTTTTCTTATTGATTTTTCCAAACACTCAATTGCTTTTGGATTTAATGACGGCGTTACTGCTCCTCTAGCAAAATTTATACATTCATAAATTGATATATCTTCAGTTGAAGAAGATGCTATCTTTCGGTTGATATCTTTTGACAACACAGCCCCTGCTCCAACCAACTCATTTATAATTTGTTTTGTAATTTCATCTTGTAATTTAAATATATTTTTACCTGTTAAGTCTCTATCATATGTCTCTGACCAAATATTTGATATGTTCTTACCATCTATAAAATCGACCTTAACTCTCAGCATATTATCAATTTGCATTATGTTACCATCAACTAAATAAGAGGCATTTGTAGATTTAGAAACTTCTTTAAGATCTTTTGGTATTTTTTTTAAATTTAATATATTTAAAGACTTAGATGACTTTGTAAGCTTACTACCTAAGTCTTGTGATATTCCAAGAGCTAACAGCTTTTCTTTTT
>CACNGC010000019.1 GCA_902619805.1 uncultured SAR116 cluster alpha proteobacterium
TTTAATCAATATTGGAGGAGACATCCTAACAAAAGGCCACAATAAGAAAAATAAAAACTGGATTATTGGCATTGAAAATCCAAATTTAAAGGAAAAATTAATTAAAGATATAGTTAATTTAACAAACAAAGGGTTAGCAACATCAGGAGATTATAAAAATTTTTTCACTAAAGACGGCAAAAGATATTCACACATCATAAATCCAAAGACAGGAAAGCCAATAATGCATTCAACGAAATCAGTAACTGTAATCCATGATAATTCAATGAAAGCTGATGGATGGGCAACAGCCCTTTTAGCTTTAGGAAGGGTGGATGGATTAAAAATAGCAGAAAAAGAGAAGATTGCAGTTCTGTTTATTGATGAAATTGATGATAAATTTGTAAAATTTAAAAGTAATCAATTTTTATATTTTAAACAAAATTGATTGAGATTTAATACTATTAGTTGTAATTAAAACTATGGAAATTTTTTTTATTACATTCATAGTATTTTTAATTATTATTTTAATTATGTCATTAGGCGTAATGTTAATGAATAAAAATATCAAAGGAAGTTGTGGCGGCTTGAATGCAATCTCTAGCTCAAATAAGTGCTCAGTATGTAATAAAGATATAGATCCTAATAGTCCTTTGGTAACTCAACTTAACTGTAAAAAAGCTCAAAAAATTTAATATTTCTTATATTTAGTTGTGTGGTAAAAATGCTAATATCAAAAATGAAATTAAAGTTATAATTCCATTAATCCAAGCTTTTGTTTGCCACCCTTCTTTTTTATTTTTCCAATTAACTAGAAACAATCTTCCAAAAACAATGAATATAATTAATAAAATTAATGAGTTGGAAGGAGAATAAGAAAAAAATTCAACAAATTTATCATAATCTGTAAACATAAAATTATTTCAACTTTTGTACTTGATTATATTCAAAAAGATAAATTCCAGTAAAGATCATCATTAATGATAATAAATGAAAAAATTGGAATTCTTCTCCTAAAAAAAATACTGCTAATAATGAACTAAAAACTGGTACTAAGTTAGTATATAAACCAGATCTTGAAGGACCTATTTTTTCAACACCCTTCATAAAAAAAATCTGTGCTAAAAATGATGGAAAAATAATTATAACTCCCAATATTATGAAACCTTTTTGGCCAGGTAAAATTAATTGATTAGAATAAATCTCATAAATCAAACCTGGAAGAGAGCCTAAAAATGCAATATATGCAAAAAAAGTTAATAAAGGCAAAGCACTAATTTTAGGTTTTTTTCTTAAACCAACTGCATAAATTGCATACAAGGTACAAGCAAATATCATCACAATATCACCACTGTTTAATTCTAATTCAATTAAGGCATTAAAGTTACCAGAACAAACAACAATTAATACTGCTATAAAAGTTATCAAAACACCTAAGAATTGAGTAAAATTGATTTTATCTTTCAACCATATCCATGCAATTATAATTATAAAGGCAGGCATTGTTCCTTGAACCAAACCAAGATTTATAGCTATTGTATCATGTGCTGCAACATAATACGCAGAATTAAAACCAGTAAAGCCAAATAAACCCATGAATATTAGCCATTTTATTTTTTTGTTTAATGTGCTCCAAGTTTCAATTAATTGATTTCTGCATAAAATTGATAAAATTATTGAAACAAAAAACCATCTCACACTGACAATTAATAAAGGTGAAACTTCATCTACTGCTGCTCTTCCAGCAACAGTATTAAATGCCCAAAATATTGATGTTAGCGTTAATAGAAAATGAGGATTAGTTAAAATTTTCATAAATTTTGATTTAATATGCTTAAATATATTGAATTAAAAAAAATTAGTTGTTATTTATTTAGTATAATTCTTTTAGATCATATTCAAACTTAATTTTCGGGAGACAAAATGTCAGACACACAATATTTAGCTGCAAAAACTATTGATGAGGCAGTTAATGCTCATGAAAAGGCCAATGGAACAGCACGATTTTTAGCTGGTGGAACAGATTTGTTAGTTCAAATCAAAAGCGGTATTAGAAAGCCAAATTTAGTTATAGACATTAAAAAAATTGTTGAGTTAAATTCCATTAATGAAATTTCAGATGGTGAATTTGAAATTGGTGCCTCAGTATCAGGCGCTAATTTAAATAGAAATCTTAAATTTGCTAAACTTTGGCCAGGTGTATTAGAGGCATTCAGATTAATTGGATCAGAACAGATACAAGGAAGAGCGTCCTTAGGTGGAAATCTATGCAACGGATCACCAGCTGGTGATAGTGTTCCAGCTTTAATTGCAGCTGGTTGTAAAGCAGTTATTGCTGGCCCAAAAGGTAGAAAAGATGTACCAATTGAAAATTTTCATTTAGGACCAGGAAAAACCGTTTTAGAAAATGGAGAAATGCTCGTGAGTTTAAAGTTTCCTAAACGTGTATCAAATTCTGCGGATGCTTATTTGAGAATGACACCTAGAACTGAGATGGATATTGCTGTTGTTGGTTGTGGTGTGAATATTTCATTGGAAAACGATATTTGCACTAACGCAAGAGTTTCTTTAGGTGCTGTTGCACCAACACCCTTATTAATTAAGGAAGCTTCAGATATTATGGTTGGGTCAAAGCTAGATGATGATACTTTAAATAGAGTTTCCAAAATGTGTATGGATGCTTGTAATCCTATCAATGATAAAAGAGGAACTATTGACTATAGAACAAAAGTTGCAGGCGTTTTATTTAAAAGAGCTACAAAATTAGCAACTGATAGAATTGGAGGAAATAAATAGTATGGCAAAAATTAAAGTTTCAACTAGAATAAATAACGAAAATATAGACTATTTGTGTGAACCAAACGATACGATGTTGGATGTTTTAAGAAACCAATTAAATTTGACTGGATCGAAAGAAAGCTGTGGTTCAGGTGATTGTGGTTCCTGCAGTGTAATCCTTGATGGTGAATTAATCTGCTCTTGTTTGATGTTGGCTGCTGAAGCAGAAGGAAGTAATATTGAAACTATTGAAGGTATGTCAGAAGGTGGTAAATTGCATGCTTTACAACAAAAGTTTCTTGAAAAAGCTGCACTTCAATGTGGAATTTGTACACCTGGTTTTTTAATGGCATCTAAAGCATTATTAGACCACAACCCTTCACCCACAGAAACTGAGGTAAGATATTGGCTAGCTGGTAATTTATGTAGATGTACTGGATATGATAAGATTGTTAAAGCTGTACTAGAAGTCGCTGATGAAATGAAGGAGAATGCATAATGAATGAAATTAGTAACAAATGGATTGGTAAAAACACTATTAGACCAGATGGCGCAGATAAAGTGACTGGTCGTGCTCAATATTCATCAGACACAACAATGCCAGGTATGATTTGGGGTCATGTATTAAGAAGCCCTCATCCACATGCTAAAATTTTATCTATTAACACAAAAAAGGCTGAGGCATTAGAGGGTGTTAAGGCAGTCATCACATCTAAAGATGTAGTTGACTTCCCTATTGATACTCCAGTTATACTTGGTATCCAAGATATGCGTTGGATGTGCAGAAATGTCATGGCTAGAGACAAAGTTCTTTTTCATGGCCATCCACTTGCGGCAGTTGCTGCAACAACTGAAGAAATAGCAGAAAAAGCATGTGAATTAATAGAGGTAGAATACGAAGTTTTACCATGGGCCATTGAAATTGACGACGCAATTACACCTGACGCCCCTATTCTACATGATCACATTCAATTTGAAGGAAAGCCCTCTAATATAGCTGGCACGCTTGAACATAAAAAAGGTGATATTAATAAAGGTTTTTCAGAAGCTGATGTCATCATAGAAAGGGAATTTAAAACTGAAGCAGTTCATCAAGGTTACCTAGAAACACACTCATGTTTAGTGAGTGTCGCGGCAGATGGCAGAGCCACCATATGGAGTTCAAGCCAAGGTCAATTTATGGTCAGAGCAATGACCTCATATTTAACTGGTATACCACAGAGTAACATCAGAGCAATACCTGCTGAAATTGGTGGAGGATTTGGTGGTAAAACTATTGTTTACTTAGAACCATTAGCTACTATCTTGTCACAAAAAACAGGTCGTCCAGTCAAAATAGTTATGAACAGAGAAGATACAATGAGAGCTTCCGGACCTACGTCTGGATCTAAAAGTAAAATAAAAATTGGTGCTACTAAAGATGGAAAGATAGTAGCAGCACAAGGGACATATTATTTACAAGCAGGAGCTTTTCCTGGTTCACCTATTAGAGGTGCAGTAGGATGCTCCCTTGCACCATATGATATTCCTAATGCACATACTTTTGGTTATGACGTCGTATCTAACAGATGTAAAGTTGCTGCATACAGAGCTCCTGGGGCTCCTATTGGTGCATATGGAGTCGAATGTGTTTTAGATGAAATTGCTGAAAAGCTTAACATGTGTCCTTTGGAGTTAAGAAAAATTAATGCCGCAAAAGAAGGAACGCAAGCAGTCCACGGCCCTACTTATCCTCAAATGGGATATTTGGAAACAGTTGAAGCAGCAATAAACCATCCTCATTATAAAGCTCCTTTAGGCAAGCATCAAGGACGAGGCGTAGCTAGTGGTTTTTGGTTTAATGCTGGTGGAGAATCAAGTGCACAGTTAAACATCACTGAAGACGGTAATGTAGTTGTTACTACAGGACATCCAGATATTGGAGGCTCCAGAGCATCTATAGCCAATATTACTGCTGAATTATTAGGTATTCATCATGATAAAGTGTCGGTTTTAATTGGTGACACAGCAACAATAGGATACAGTAACCTTACTGGTGGTAGTAGAGTATTATTTGCTTCTGCAATGGTTGTAACTGAATCTGCTAAAATAGTAATCAAACAATTAAAACAAAGAGCAGCTAAAATTTGGGGTATTGATGAAGAAGCAATTGAGTGGGAAAATGGTGAAGCTAGACCTGCCGGTGATAATGCAGGAAAATTTGCTCCACTTACATTGGCTGAATTAGCAGAAAAAGCCACCGCGACAGGTGGTCCAATTGGAGCTGGATACCAGGTAAACACTGAAGGTGCTGAAGGTGGCTTTGCGACTCATATTTGTGATGTTGAAGTAGATATGGATCTTGGTATAGTAAGGGTAAAGCGTTACACATCTATACAAGACGTTGGAAAAGCCATTCATCCTGATTATGTGGAAGGTCAACTTCATGGTGGTTGTGTTCAAGGAATTGGCTGGGCTTTAAGCGAAGAGTATATCTACAATAAAGATGGTCATTTGGATAATACTGGATTTTTAGATTATAGAATGCCTGTATGTTCAGATTTACCAATGTTAGACACTGTATTAATCGAAATTCCGAATCCAAAACATCCGCAAGGGGTAAGAGGTGTAGGTGAAGTTCCATTAGTACCACCTTTGGCAGCTATTTCAAACGCAGTTTATCAAGCAATCGGTAAACGTTCGTATAGCCTTCCAATGTCGCCACCTAAAGTGTTGAAGATTATCGAAGGTAATTAAAAGTAATATAAGTTTTATTATTCAGATCAATGAATCAAAATAATAAAACTTTAATAATATTAGCTTATTTATCTGCATTTTTAGGTGTATGCGGCCATACTAGTTCTGAATTTTTTGTTAAACTTTCAGGTATTTCTGGGGTGGAAGTGTCTGTTTGGAGATTTGGCTTAGGAGGTTTTGCCTTATTAATATTGTGCTTAATTAACCCATCATCTAGAAACTTAATAACACCACTTAAAAAAAATCCCTACCCCATTGTTATTCTTTGAGTTTTTGGAATGGCATTTAAACAGTTTTTATTTCATTGGGCTTTAGACTTTGCTTCTGTTGTACAAGTTGCCACTATGGTTACAATAATGCCAATAGGAGTTGTTTTTGTGGCTCGTATAATTGAAGGAACTAAAATAACACCCCCAAAAGTAATAAGTGGAATTGGCGCCTTTCTAGGATGTGTTTTTTTACTTACCGACGGCTACTTAGAACAACTCAGTGTAGCTGGTGATAGCATCTTAGGAATTTATTTGTCTATTGGGTGCGCTTTAGTTGGAGCAATTTATCTTGTTATGGTTAAACCTTATGTTCAAATATATGGACCTATAAGAATGACTACATACACTTTTGTACTAGGCTTTATAGCTTTATATCCATCCATAGGTATTATTTGGAATATATGGGTAAATCCATTTGATCTTTTTGACAGAACACAAATTGAGTATATTTCTATAATAACTCTTGGGGTCTGGAATACTTGCATAGCATTCATACTTTGGTTGTGGGGGCTATCTAAAATTCCTGACGTAGCAAGAGGAAATTATTTGTTTTTCTTGAAACCTGTAATTGCTTTAGGTTTAGCATTTTTTATTCTTGAAGACGAAATTACTCTTAATCAGTTAATTGCAATTTTTGCAATTACTGGATTTGTAATATTAGAAATCTTTTATTCTCCAATTTCTAATTTTTTTAAATTTAAAAGAAATTAACCAAACTTATAGAAAAAATATTTCAACTTGATATAAAAATGTTATTCACATCAAAAAGGTAAATCATCGCATGAACATTGGAATAATTGGACTTGGCTCAATGGGATTAAATTTAGCTAAGAATATCATATCAAAAAAATACAAAGTTTATGCATATGAAGAAAATCCAGAAATAAATAACGACCTCAAAAAAAATAAAGTTAAAGATTTATTTCTAACAGAAACTTTAAATGAGCTATTAAACAAGGTTATATCGCCTAGAATAATTATGCTCAGCTTACCAGCTGATAAAGTAGATGAGGTAATTAATGAATTAACTATTTTTTTAGAACCTGAAGATATTGTTGCTGACCTTGGAAATTCACTTTATTCGAAGTCTATAGAAAGAAATACTCTATTAAATAGTTATAAGATAAACTTTTTAGGCGTTGGAGTTTCTGGTGGACCTAGAGGAGCTAAAAATGGTCCAGCAATAATGGTTGGAGGCTCAAAAGAAGCATGGAATAAAACTAAACAAATATTTGAGGATATTGCAGCCAAAAATCACAATCAAAGTGCTTGTTGTTTTTTTGGTAGCGCTGGCTCAGGACATTTTGTTAAATTAGTCCACAATGGAATTGAATATGCACTTATGGAAGCAATAGCTGAGGTAACTAATATCTTAGATAAAGTTTATAATCTAAATAATAATGAAATAGCAAAAAAATTTAAAGATTTACTTGAAACTAACTCTTCGTCATTTTTATTAAGAATAACTTCTGAAATAATAAATGCTAAAAATGAAAATGATCAATATTTTATAGATGAGGTTGACCCTGTAATTGGACAAAATGGAACAGGTGTTTGGACTATAAAAGCTGCACTAGACTTAGGGGTTGGAATTCCATCAATATACGAGGCTGTATCTACAAGATCTAACTCAAAAAATTTTAAATTTAATTTTGAACAAAATTTTAATAATAAAAAATATAATCCAAGTGATAAATATAATGAAATCTCTATTGAACAAATAATTTTTTTTAATTTTGCATGCTCTATATACCAAGGTCTAAACCTTATAAATGAATCAAATAAATGGGATTTTTTTAATTTTAAAATCGAAGATATTTTTAAAGCGTGGAGTGCTGGATGTATTTTACAAGGTAGATACCTAGATATTATTTCAAAAGAATTCAGCAAACGAAAAAAAATTGATCCACAATATTTACATGATTTAATTAAAAGAAATTGTTCAGATCAATTAAAATCAATTAGAGAATTCAATTCAATTGCTATAAAAATGGGAATAACTTGCCCTGTTTTATCTTCTAATCTGGCATATTATGACCAAATGTTTTCAAATCATATAATTGGTGAAACAATACAGTTACAAAGAAGTTTTTTTGGCCTTCATCAAATTAAAGACAAAGAAGGAAAAAATAAGATAAATCCTTATTGGACTAAATTATGAGCGAAAAATTTTTTACTATTCTTATAATGGGTGTAGCTGGTTCTGGGAAAACAACGATTGCAAAGTTGTTATCAAAAAAAATAAATGCATTCTTAATTGAAGCAGATGATTACCATAGCAAAAAAAATATAGATAAGATGAGTGCAGGAATTCCACTTAATGACAACAACAGGTATGATTGGCTTATTAAAATAAAAGAAGAAATCGATAATAGAAAAAATTTTCAAAATTTAGTTGTTGCATGCTCTGCTCTAAAGGAAAAATATAGATCAATATTAAACATTAAAGAAGATAATTTGATTTATTTAAAAATTACTAAAAGGACTGCAAAGACAAGGATAAAAAATAGAAAAGATCATTTCATGCCTGACAGTTTAGTTGATAGTCAATTCGCTATTTTGGAAGAACCAAATGTCTGCATAACATTAGAAGAAACTCTTACACCAGAAGAAGCGACATTACATTTAACTTCCATTATTAGGAACAAGATTGATTGTGGAAAATAAAATTAATAATTACAAAGACCTACCTGAAAAAATCGAATTTGATTATGAATTTAAAGAAATTTTTAATCTAATGGAGTATTCTAAGCAAAATATTTTTATCACTGGAAAAGCTGGCACAGGAAAAACTACCCTATTAGAATATTTTAGAATTAATTCAAAAAAGAATTTTGTAATATTAGCCTCAACGGGAATATCTGCAATTAAAGCTAAAGGAAAAACTATTCATTCTTTTTTTCTATTTCCACCAAGAATATTAATAAATGAAAAAATCAAAAGATTACGAAGCAAAGTAATAAGCAAAATTGATACTATTTTAATTGATGAATGCTCTATGATAAGATGTGATGTTCTCGATGCTATAGATCAATCACTTAGATTAAATAGAAATAGTGACAAAAGTTTTGGTGGTATTCAAATTATTCTTTTAGGAGACTTACATCAACTTCCACCAGTCATAAGGGAAAATGAAAGAGAAATTTTTAATAATTTTTATCCACTTGGTCAATATTTTTTTAATGCTAATTGCTTTGAGGAAAGTGATATTAAAACCTATGAATTAACAAAGGTCTTTAGACAAAAAGATAAAGATTTTATAAATATACTTAACAATATTAGATCTGGGAACATAAATGATAATGATCTTTTTATATTAAACAACAGGATAGTTAATGAAAGCATAGATATACCGTCAGAGACAATTATATTATCACCTACAAATAAAAGAGTGGATACTATAAATAATGTTAACCTTCAAAATATAAACAGCGAAACATTTTCTTATGAGTCATCTGAAACAGGTGACTTCAAAGAAAAGCCAGCTGACGAAATTCTTGAGTTAAAAGTTGGAGCTCAAGTAATGCTCATTAAAAATGATTTAAAATCTCCTAAAAGATGGGTTAATGGATCAATTGGTATAGTTACTCAGTTAACAGAAAATTCTATTCATTTAAAAATTAAAAATAAAATCTATAAAATTACACAAGATACTTGGGAAAAATTTGATTATTTAATTAAAAATGGTCAAGTTATGCATGAAGTTGTAGCAACTTTTACTCAATACCCTATCAAGCTAGCTTGGGCTGTAACAATACATAAAAGCCAAGGACAAACATTTGAAAAAGCTGTAATAGATTTAGACAAAGGCTCGTTTGCTCCCGGTCAAACCTATGTAGCATTAAGTAGAGTTACTTCTTTAGATGGTCTTTTTTTAACTCGAGCGATAAATGTTTCTGATGTGGTTTTTGATCAAAATATTGAAGATTATTTTTCTGGTTGATTTTTTATTTTTATCTTTTCTTGAAAAGCAATCAAAATTCCTGAAAAAGCAATCAAAAACATTCCTAATATATTTAAATAACTAGGCCAATCTCCAAAAAGCAGTTTTCCCCAAATGGTTGCAAAAACTAAATATGAGTAATCCATTGGAGCTAACCAACTACTTTCAGCTGTCTGATAAGCTTTTGCTAAAAGCATATTACCAGTAATATTTAAGATTGAACATGATAAACAAAAAGAAAAAACGATAAAAGTTAATAATGGCCATCCTATAAAAACGAATGGACTTGATCTTCTGTAAATATTTTCTATATAAAAATACTCAAAAAATAATATTCCCAAAGATGCAGAAACGAAAAACATCACACCTACTGCCAATGTAAGAGAGATTACAGATTCTTCTCTACAATATTTTCTAATAAGAATAATATTACAAGCAAAGAAAAAACCAGCTATTACAGGCAATATTTGTAATAGCAAAAAATTTTCAGACCATGGCTCTAATATCAATAAAGCTCCTATACTCCCTAATATCAAAGCAAAAATCCTCCAAATTCCAATTCTTTCTTTAAGAAAGACAATGGCTAATAAAGATACAAAAATTGGAAATGTATAAAGACCAGCCGCCATTTGTGCAAAACTTAATTTTGGAGATGCTGCAAAAAAGCAAAACATGCAAGTTGTCATCATCAGAGCTCTGAAATATACTGGCTTCCAGTTAAGTGGAAACAGTAGATGAATACTGTTAGTAAATTTAGCTATTAAAAACAGTAAAAATATATTTCCAATTGATCTTATAAATTGCAATTGCCAAAAACTTGTTTCACTAGACATTAGTTTGATTAAGCTATCCTGCAAAGATAAAATTATTACCCCTAAAACTAACATTATTAGAGAAGAAAAGGGATTATCTCTAACTTGTGGACTAAAAAAATCAAATCTCACTATGTTGAAACCTAAGCAGAATTAAAAAAAGGATTTCTTGTATAAGTTATTTATTTCATTTTTATAATGATTTGCAATTATATGCCTTCTTATTTTTAGTGTTGGAGTTAATTGACCATTATCAGTACTAAAAACTTCATTTGAAGAAATAAATTTTCTAATTTTTTTTGTTTGAGATAAATTTTTATTTATATTGTTTAATATAGTTTGAAGATTTTCTTTTAAAAAATTATCATTATCACTTAATAACGTTTCATTTGGTATAATTATAGCAATTAAAAAGGGTCTGTTATGACCATAAATCATAACTTGCTCAATTTCATCATAAGACAGTAAAAGATTTTCAATTGGAACAGGAGCTATATTTTCACCACCTGAATTAACAATCATTTCATTTACTCTTCCAGAAATTTTTAAGTATCCATCATTATCAATTGACCCCAGATCTCCTGTATGCAACCAACCATTTACCAAAACTTTATCTGTATTTTTTTTATCCTTCCAATATCCTTTCATTAAAGAACTTCCCTTTACAAGAATTTCATTTTCATTAGAAATTTTAATCTGAAGCCCCTTTATAACTACGCCTACAGTGTCTATTTTTATTTTACTGATTGGATTACAAGATATAAGTGGTGAACATTCAGTCTGACCATATCCTTGTAAAATATTAATTCCAAGTGATTGAAAAAACAAACCAACTTGTTCATTTAGTGCCGCTCCTCCAGAAATAAAAGCTTGCAAATTTCCACCAAACTTTTTCTGAAAGTTTTTTCTTACTAATTTATCTAAAATTATATTTTGGACTTCTTCTAAAAAACTTAATTTTATTTTTTTATATTTTTTAGTCCCGAATGTAATTGTTTTTTCAAACAGTTTTTGAGAAAATTTACTTTTTGTTAATAGTTGATTATTTATTTTCTTATATAAAACCTCATAAAGTCTTGGCACAGCAGTCATTAATGTTGGCTTAACACTTAATAAATCATTTACTATTTGATCACGATTTTCATTAAAATAAATTTCTGCTCCAATAAATATAGGCAAGAAAAAGCCAGCAGTATGTTCATACGCGTGTGATAGTGGAATGATAGATAAAAATTTATGATCTTTAATTTTGATTTCAGAAACCAACTCATTTGCTCCAACTATATTAGATATAATCGATTTATGAGTTAACATTACACCTTTAGGCTTATTACTAGTTCCAGATGTATAAATAATTGAAACAACATCATTTTCATTAATTTTAGAAACAAAACGTTCTGTAATTTTAGACTTCTCATCACTTTTTGAACCAAGGTTTAAAAGCTCTTTAAATGTGTAAAAACCTATATTAAATTTTTTGAATTTTGATGTATTTGTATCGTCAATACAAATTACATGTTTAATTTTATTCAAACTTGGTAGTATTTTTAAAATTAGTGATAAAAGTTTTCCATTAACAAACACTATTGAGGTTTCTGAATGAGATAAGAGATAAGAAATTTCTTCTTCATTACTTGTTGTATAACCAGGAACAGTTATTGCTCCCAATGATATAGTAGCCAAATCTACAGCACACCACTTGTAACTATTATCAGCAATAATGGATATTTTATCATTTTTTTTAACACCTATTTCATGTAAAGCAGAACTTATATTTAGAACTAAATCTTTTGTGTCTTTCCATGAAAGGTGTTCCCAATTACTATTTGTTTTAAAACCAAATAGTGTTTTATTTTCATATAATTCTGAATTGTTAAAGAAAATCTGTGGTAAATTATTCATAAATTAAACCAATATAATAAGGGTGTTATATAAGCACAAATAGCTAAAAATTAATATTTATTATTTTAATATTTACTGTTTTTTTTAATAAAATTATGGTTTAATAGTAAAATTAAAAGTTAAGGAGTTTGCAAAATAATTTTTAAATATATTATACCCTTTATAATAATTTTTAATTAACGTTAATAATATCTATGAATACAAATCAGGTAAAATTTTCAAGCGATTTTAATCCAAATTTTATCGGGTCCAATATAAATGAATATTTAAAACAAACAGAAGAACAGTTTATAGATATTAAAGTAGGAGTAGAAAAAAAAGTAATTTGGGCCAATCAAACCAACAAAAAAACTCCAACTGCAATAGTTTATATTCATGGTTTTACAGCATCATCAGAAGAAGTTCGCCCTCTTCCTGACAAAATTGCTAACGATTTAAATGCAAATCTTTTCTTCACAAGGTTAACAGGACATGGAAGAAATTCAAAAGCAATGGAATTATGTTCAATTTCAAGTTGGATGAAAGACCTTCATGAGGCACTAGAAATTGGTTCAAAAATTGGAGAAAAAGTTATTTTAATGTCCTCTTCAACTGGTGGTACGATAAGCGTAACTTCTGCTCTAGATAAAAAGCTTTCAAAGAAAATTTTAGGATATATATTTATATCACCTAATTTTGGAATAAATAACAAATTTGCTAGTTTAATTTCATGGCCTTTTTCTGAATATTGGTTAAAATTAATTCTTGGTAAGACAATGAAACACAATCCAAGAAATGATCTTAACAAAAAATATTGGACAATGTCATACCCAACAATTGCTCTTATTCCAATGGCGAAGCTAGTAAATGAAGTAAATGATAAAGATTACAGTAAAGTGGATAAACCTGCGCTTTTTTATTATTCAATGGACGACAAAGTGGTAGACCCTAAAAAAACTAAAAAAATTATATCTAATTGGGGAGGGAAAAGTACAACAAAAATTATTAAACTTTCAAATAAAGATGATAAATATTCACATGTCTTAGCTGGTGATATTATTTCTCCAAATCAAACTGAACATGCTAAAAAAACAATGGTAAATTGGATTAAAAATTTGAAATAATGCTGAATTTTAACTTTTAATTTGTATATGGAATAGATGAATGGTGAAGGTTTATTAACAAATTATTATCTTTATCTTTAACATAGCCAAAAGTAAATTCTACTTTAACCTCGTCACTACCATCAACACTTTGAAAAAAGTAATTTCCCATTGATAAAGCTATCTCCTTAAAAATAATTATTTTTCTCTCACGAAAATCTATTCCTTTCCACGGCTTTAATGCAAAACCTTTATCTTCTGAAACATGACCCCCAATGAAATAAGATAAGGCGTCGTCATAAGAAAAACGAAATTGCTTTTCTAACGCTAATGTAGGTTTAAATAATACTTCACCTTCATCAAAAGCATAAAATTGTTTAACAAAAACACTCGCTCTTGATTTATAATCTTCGTTTTTAGTATATAAATTTCCGATTTCAATAACATTTTGAGACCACAACTCTTGAGCCTTAATAACTTCTGATTCAGTTATATTAAATTTTTTTTTGATATTTTTCATAATAATAAATTTATTAATATATTAGGTGGTGATCCCTAGGGGATTCGAACCCCTATTGCAGCCGTGAAAGGGCTGAGTCCTAACCATTAGACGAAGGGACCACTGATTAAGTTATTAACTATAATTTAATTAAAAATCAAGTAACATCTGCATAAATTATATCATCAAGCATAAACTCAATAGCTTTAGAATTATTCCATGTATCAATAGTTAAAGTACCTAAAAAATCAAAATTTATATTTTCATAATTTTTAAATACTTTATCCAAATCACTATTTAATAAATTAAATTTCTTTACTCTCAGTTTTGTTGAAGATCCATCATTTATATAAAATGATGCATGCTCATTATTAGAGCCAAATCTTTTAAAAGAGGATATCTTAGAATTAGGCACTATAAATTTTGGCTCCTCCATTCCCGAACCCCACGGACCTAAATTTTCAAGCCATTCAGCTATCTCTAAAGTACAGGCAGAAATTGGAATAACAGAAGTTACAATATGAGAAAATCTTGGAACTCCCTTTTCCATAAAAGAACTCACTTTATCATTTAAAAAGTTGTTAAAGTTACTTATCTCAGATGGATCAATTATAAATCCAGCAGCCATATCATGACCTCCACCAGTTTTAATTATTTTCAAATTTAATGCTTCTAAAATTATTTCTCCAAGAGGAATGCCATAAATTGACCTACCTGAACCTTTGCCGATTCCATCTTTAATTGAAATTAGGCATACGGGTCGGTTATATAATTCTTTCATTCTACCAGCTACGATGCCCATTATACCTTGATGAAAATCAATACCATTTACCACTATTGCGTTAGGGACTCTGTTATCATTATTATTTTTAATTTTTTCTATTAATCCAATGGCTTTACTCTCTAATTCAGCCGTTAAAAATCTTCTTTTTTTGTTTAATTCATCTAATTTGATAGCTTTTTCAACAGCTTTACTCTCATCAATTTCTTTAAGAAGATTTACACCAAGTTCACTATTTCCAATCCTACCACCTGCATTAATTCTTGGTCCCAAAGAGAAACCTAGAGATTGGGTATTTGGCGCACTATTTATTTTACTAATTTCAGATAAGACTTTAATCCCAATATTCTCTCTTCTTTTCATTATGTTAAGTCCCTGCTTTACAAGGGCCCTATTTAGCATACTTAAAGGAACTACATCACAAACTGTCCCTAAAGCAACCAAATCAAGAAATTGAAATAAATTAGGTTCAGCTCTATTTTTAAAAAAACCTTGATTTCTTAATTCTCTATTCAAACCAATTAAGAAAATAAAAGTTACACCAGCAGCACATAAATCTTCATATCCTTTTTCAGTGTCAATTCTTTTTGGATTAATAATAGCATATGCTGGAGGCAATTTAGTATCGGGTATATGATGATCAATAACAATTACATCAATATCAACAGAGTTCATTGCTTGAAGAGGTTCAAAAGAAGAAATACCACAATCAACAGTAACTATTAATTTAGAACCTTTTTCATGTAGCCCTTTTAAAGCTTTTTCATTTGGCCCATATCCCTCTAAAAATCTATCTGGTATATGTATAAATGTTTTACAGCCACATTGTTCTAAATATTTTGATATAATAGCCGCAGAAGTAGCTCCATCTACGTCATAATCACCAAAAATACCTATAGGTCGCGATGCAATTACTTCTAAAGCTAATCTTTTTACTCCTTTTTCTAAATCCTTAAATTTAAAAGGCTCTGGTAATAAATTTTTAAGCTTAGGAGCAAAAAAGTTATCAAATTCATCTAAATTGACACCCTTATAAATTAGATAAGGTGTAATAAAACTTGGCAATTTATATTTTTGATACAAATAATCCACAGACCTTTTCGTAAAGTCATTTGAAACAATTAAATGCCAGTTCGCATTATTTACTGATGGATTTGAATTGTATAATAATGTTTTTGTCAAGTTAACTGCTTATAATTATTATGAATAAATACTTAAACAAACTGGCTTTGTAATTACTCCATCTAATATTGATATTTTTGATAAAGAATCGTTTAGCACAAAACCTTCAGCCTCATGAGTAATAATTACTAATTCAGCAGTTTTATCTTCTTGATTGGATTTTTGAATAAAGCTTTCAATTGATAATCCATTATCTTTAAAAATTGATGTAACATCAGCTAATACACCAGATTTATCTACTACGTTTAGCCTCAAGTAATACCTAAATTTATTTGTGTAAGGTATTGTATTATAATTGTTTAGTATATCATTTGAATTTCTTCCAAATGAAAATAATTTTGTTTCATTAGCATAATCCACTATATCTGCCAAAACAGCAGATGCTGTAGGTTCTCCACCAGCCCCAGCACCTGTGATCATAACGGGGCCAGCTAAGCTTGATTCAATTTGTACAGCATTTAGTACCCCAGCAACATTTGAAAGGCCAAGATTTTTTGATATAAGCCATGGCTCAACAGAACAACTTAACTCATCTTTACCATTTTTATTTTTATGTAACAAAGAATTACCTAATAACTTTATTTTATATCCTAACTGATTGCAGTATGAAATATCATTCAATGTAATATCTCTAATTCCCTTAATTGTAAGATTATTAACGTTTGGCATTTTTCCATAGGCTAAAGCTGATAATATTATGGTTTTATGGGCAGCATCTATTCCATCTACATCAAAAGATGGGTCTGCTTCTGCAAAACCTTTTTTTTGTGCTTCTTTGAGAACAATATCAAAACTTTTTTGTTCTTTTTCCATCTCGGATAAAATATAATTTGCTGTTCCATTTAAAATGCCTGTAAGTTTAGTAATTTCATTTACTATTAATCCTTCTCTAATGAGTTTAAGAATTGGAATACCCCCTGCTACAGAAGCTTCAAAAGAAAAGAATAGATTTCTTCTCTCGGCTATTTCGGCTAATTTTTTACCATATTTTGCAATTAGTGCCTTATTAGCAGTAATAACTGCCTTATTGTTTTTTAAAGCAGAAAAACATAAATCTTTTGCAACACCCTCATCACCACCAATTAATTCGACAATTACATCAATTTTATTGTCTGACACCATATCAATAGGATTTTCAAAAAATTTAAGATGATTTAAATCAATTTTTCTTTTTTTGTTTTTTGATCTTGCTGAAACAGCCACTAGTTCAATTTGGAATAAATTTTTTTGGACTCTGAAGCCTTTTATTAACTGATAAGCAACTTCCTCACCAACATTTCCTAGCCCTGCAATTCCTATTTTTATAGGTTTCATTAAATTTCCTTCTCATTAAAATAACAAAATATTTATAAATTATTTTTAAGATAAAAAAAGGTGTGCATTGCACACCTTGTAAATTAAATAAGCATGCTGATTTTATCTCTTAGAAAATTGAAAGCTTTTTCTAGCTTTAGCTCTACCATACTTTTTGCGCTCAACAACTCTAGAATCTCTGGTTAACATTCCAGCAGATTTTAATGGCTTTCTAAGATCCGGCTCAAAAAGACATAAAGCCCTGCTCAAACCGTGTCTAACAGCTCCTGCCTGCCCAGATAAACCTCCACCTTTTACAGTTGCAATAACGTCAAACTGATCTTTTCTTTCAGTTACGTCAAAAACGAAATTCAATTGCATTTGAAGAACTGGCCTAGCAAAGTAATTTACCATTTCTTTTCCATTAATAGAAATCTTTCCTGTACCACGTTTTACCCAGACACGAGCAGTAGATTCTTTTCTTCTTCCAGTAGCATAAGACCTACCCAGCGTATCAATCTTTGGTTCATTAATAATAGCTTCTTCTTTGTCATCAACTTTCAATTTAGATAAATCATCAAGACTATTTGTTTCTTTATTTTCTTCAGCCATGTTTAAACCTTTAACTATTTTTTCTATTCATAGATTTTACATCTAGTGTTACTGGAGATTGAGCATCATGAGGATGATTGCTGCCAGAATATATATATAATTGTCTCATAACTTGACGCCCAAGTGGACCACGAGGAACCATTCTTTCAACAGCTTTTCGAATAACTCTATCTGGAAATCTTCCATCTAAAATTTTATCAGCTTTTCTTTCTTTTATACCTCCAGGGTAACCTGTATGCCAATAATATGTTTTTTGTGTTCTTTTGTTTCCAGTCAAAACAACTTTCTCACAATTAATAACAATTATATTATCACCACAAGCCATATGCGGAGTGTATCCTACCTTGTGTTTGCCTCTTAATCTATTTGCAATAATAACTGCCAAGCGTCCTAAGACCAACCCTTCTGCATCCACAACAAACCAATCTTTATTAATATCTTTTGGTTTTGCTGAATAAGTACCTTTTAAGGTCATTTCATCTTCCTTTAATGAAAATTTATTAATAAAATTTATGCTTAGTTAACCTTTTTATCTTTGACAGTCAATTAAAAAGTTCTTGTTATTTTGCAATAATTTCAATTACTTAATTTATTGAGTATTATAATACCACATAATAGCAGTGAATAAAGAAATATAGATTAAATAAATAAAAAATATTAATATGATTTGGTATAACGTTAATGCAATTATAGGTGAGCTAATAAATGAATTATGATTTTGATTTTAAAAACATTTTAAAAATTGTTACTGATGGAAAAGAACTGAGTTATCAATTAAGTAAATCAGCATTTGAGATAATTATGTCTGGAAAAGCAACTGATGCTCAAATTTCATCTTTTTTGACAGCTATCAAAATGCAAGACCATAACCCAACTGTTATTGCAGCAGGTGCAGAAATTCTCAGGGATAAATGTTCAAAAATTAAATCTAAAGAAAATACTATTGATGTTGTAGGAACTGGAGGAGACAATTTAGGTACATTAAATATATCAACTGCTGTTTCATTTGTATTGGCAGGAACGAATATTCCCGTTGCAAAACACGGAAACTATTCTGCTACCTCTAAATCAGGGGCTGCAAATGTTTTAAAATCTCTGTCAGTCAATATTGAGTGTGAGCTTGATATCGTAGAAAGATGTTTGGACGAAATTGGTATTTGTTTTCTTCTTGCTCCAAAACATCATATTGCAATGAAATATGTTGGTAAAATAAGACAAGAAATGGGCATAAGAACTATTTTTAATTTATTAGGACCTTTATCCAACCCAGCTTTAGTTAAAAAACAATTATTAGGTGTTTATGACAAATCTCTTATTTTACCATTTGCTAAGTCATTAAAAACTCTTGGATCCACTCATGCATGGATAGTCCATGGCAGTGATGGATTAGATGAAGTAACAATAACCGGAGAGACTTATTGTGCTGAACTTAAAAATGGAGAAATAAAGGAGTTTTCAATAAATCCATCGGATATTGATCTTCCCACCGCTAAAATATCTGATATCGTTGGCGGAGAACCAAAAGACAATGCTAAAGAAATTATTAAATTGTTTAATGGCAAAAAAAGTAAGTTTAGAGATGTGGTTATTTTAAACTCTGCTTCTGCTTTAGTTGCAACAGGCAATGCAATCAATCTTCAAGAAGGTGCGTTAAAATCAATAGAATCATTAGACAAAGGTAAAGCTATGGAAAAATTAGAAATGTTAATAGAAATGACTAATTTGTAGGATTATTAATTAAAATGATAACAAAACTTCAAGAAATCATAAACTATAAAAGAGAAGAATTTTCTTTTAGAAGAAATCAAACAAATGACTTTGATCTCCAATCAAAAATTGATAAACAATCAAAACCAAGAAAATTTATAGAAAACCTTAATAATCCAAACAAATTTAACCTTATAGCAGAGATAAAAAAAGCATCGCCAAGCAAAGGATTAATTAGAAAAGATTTTGATCCATTAGAGCTAGCAAAATGTTATCAAGATGGAGGTGCCTCTTGTTTATCTGTTTTAACTGATGAGAAATATTTTCAAGGGAATAATAAATACATTGATATTATAAAAAAAGAAATCGATTTACCAATTCTGAGAAAAGATTTTATAATTGATCCTTGGCAGATAAAAGAATCTAGATCATTAGGTGCAGATTGCATATTATTAATAATGGCAGCGCTTAATTTAGAAGAAGCAATCTTATTAGAAAAAGAGGCTTTAGATTTAGGTATGGATGTTCTTGTTGAGACACATACTCACGAAGAAGTTAAGATGGCTAACAAACTTAAATCAAAATTAGTTGGCGTTAATAATCGAAATTTAAAAACAATGAAAGTAGATATTAACAATACTATAAAATTAAAAAAATTTATTGATCCAGATAAAATTATTGTAGCAGAGAGTGGATTAAAAAAACACACAGATCTTCAGTTGTTTAAAGAAAATGGAATAATAAATTTTTTAATTGGAGAAAGCCTCATGAGAGAGGAAAATTTAACTTTAGCAACAAAAACAATATTAGGATTTAAAAATTGAGCAAAAATGAACTTACACATTTTGATAAAAATGGAAACCTGTTAATGGTTGATATAAACCAAAAAGACTCTACCGTTCGCGTAGCTATTGCAACTGGCAAAATTATAATGAAAGCAAATACTCTTAAAAAAATATTAGATTTAGAAATTAAAAAAGGTGATGTTCTTAATGTAGCAAAATTAGCAGGTATAATGGCTGCAAAAAAAACAGACCAACTTATTCCTTTATGTCACTCTATTCCCTTATCATATGTTAGTGTTGATTTGGAACCCAACATTGAAGAATCCTCAGTGAATATTACTGCTGAAGCCTCTCTTATTGGGAAAACAGGAGTTGAGATGGAAGCTTTAGTTGCTGTTTCAGTTGCTGGTCTTACCATTTATGATATGTGTAAGGCGATTGACAGGGAAATGATATTAACAAATATAAAACTCATTCATAAATCTGGAGGAAAATCTGGAGAATTCAATGCAGTCTGATTTGCTGTCCTTAGATGAAGCAATCAATAAAATTAAATCAAGCTTTCAGAAAATTAGTAATGAAGACATTTTTCTAAAAGATGCTCTAGGAAGGTGCCTTGCAAAACCCATAATAAGCAAGGTAGATAACCCTAAGTATGATGTTTCTTCAATGGATGGATATGCTGTAAATTACAAAGACTTTACTACAGCAAAAGACAGCAGAGTTAAAAAGTTCAAAATTGTTGGAGAGTCCTCTGCAGGGACTCCTTACTCAAAAAAAATCAATCCTCAAGAAACAGTAAGGATTTTTACAGGTGCTAAATTACCTATAGGAAGCAATACGGTAATTATTCAAGAGGATATAAAAGTTTTAAACAATGGAAATTTTATTATAATTGACGAAACTCCTAAAAAAAATCAGTTTGTTCGTAAGAAAGGATTAGATTTTAAAAGAAACAACATACTTTTTAAAGAAGGTACAATTCTTAAATCACGTCACCTTGGGTCTATTGCTATGACTGGACAAACTTGGTTGACAGTATCTAGAAAACCAACAGTCTCTATTTTGTCTACTGGCAACGAAATTTTAAAAGTAGGTGAGCAAATAACAAAAGATAAAATTCCCAGTGGAAACAGCATTATGTTAGCATCTATGGTCCAAGAGTTTGGTGGGACAGCCAGAATTTTGCCAGTTGTTAAAGATAATTTAAATGATATTTATGAAATACTAGAGAATGCACTTGATAGTGATCTAATTATAACAACTGGAGGAGTTTCAGTTGGTAAATATGATTTAATTCAAAAAGCTTTATCAAAATTTGAGAACAAAATTGAATTTTGGAAAATAGCTATGAGGCCTGGAAAACCTTTACTTTTTTCAAAAATAAATAATACTCCATTAATTGGATTACCAGGAAATCCTGTGTCTTCAGGTGTTTGCTCATTAATTTTCGTAAATATAGCTATAAGAAAAATGTTGGGTGACATTAGTTCTTTTCCACTTTTAGAAAACGGTGTTTTAAATGGTAATATGTCTAAAAATGATAAAAGACTAGATTTTGTAAGAGCAAAATCAAGCTATAATGATGGCGTGTTAAACGTTACACCATTTAATTTACAAGACAGCTCAATGATTACAAATTTTTCAAGAGCTGACTGTTTGATTGTAAGAGACCCATTCGAAAAATCAATTAGCATTGGTGGGAATGTAAAAGTATTAAAATTCCCAAATAATATTTAAAACTTGTGTTTTGTTTAAAAATACATTAGAACAAATAGTGAACATGAGTAAATAATGTTAACAAACAAACAAAATCAATTATTAAACTTCTTAATCCTAAGAATAGAACAAGATGGTGTTTCACCTTCATATGAAGAAATTTGTTTAGAGCTTAATTTAAAATCTAAATCTGGAATTCACAGAATTGTAAAAGCTCTTGAAGAAAGAGGGTATATTGAGCATCTAGAAAATAAAGCTAGAGCAATTGCTCCAACTAAATACCCAAATGGGCAACCGTATATTAGCAATGTGATTGATATTAATAAGTTATTACATCCAAAAGATCGAGACATTATAGAAATAACGAATGAAGACATAAAAAAAATACCAATGCTAGGAAAAATTGCAGCCGGAACGCCAATTGAAGCAATCTCAAATTATGATCAACATATAGAAGTACCTAAAAATCATTTACTTTCCGAAGATAGCTTTGCCTTAACTGTAGAAGGAGACTCAATGATAGACGAAGGTATATTTGATGGAGATATAGTTTTAATAAGTAAAATAACAAATGTTAATAATGGAGATATTGTTGTTGCTTTAATAGACAAAGAAGAAGCAACATTAAAAAAATTCAGAAAAAAGGGTGATAGTATCGCCCTTGAACCTGCTAATAAAAATTATAAAACCCAAATATACGGACCAGACAGAGTTACGATACAAGGGAAAATGTGTACACTTATGAGAAAATATTTTTAAAAATATATCAATAATTCTTTAAATTTATATAAAATTATGTCAAATATTTTCATTTAATTTATTCAAGGGAAGTAATTTGAACGTAGTTACAAGATTTGCACCCTCACCTACAGGATATTTACATATTGGGGGAGCTAGAACTGCAATATTCAACTATTTGTTTGCAAAAAAACACTCAGGTAAATATTTGGTTAGAATTGAAGATACAGATAAAAAAAGATCTTCTGAAGAAGCCATTAAAGCTATACATAAAGGTTTAAATTGGCTGAATGTAAATTCTGAACATAAAGTAGTTTACCAATCTCAAAACTTTAATTCTCATATTAAGGTTGCTCATGAACTTTTAAAAAAAGGGCATGCTTACAAATGTTACTTAAATTCTGAAGAATTAGAGAAATTAAGAAAAAAAAGCCGTGAAAATGGTATCCCAATAAAATCACCATGGAGAAACAAAAAAGAACTAGATGTTAATAAAAAAAGAATTTGTTATACGTTTAAAAATGCCATCTGATGGTACAACAACAATTGATGATATAGTTCAAGGAAAAGTGACTGTTAAAAATGAAATCCTAGATGATATGATCATTTTAAGATCAGATAATACACCAACTTATATGTTATCTTCAGTTGTAGATGACAATGAAATGGGAATTACCCATATAATCAGAGGTGATGATCATTTTAATAATGCATTTAGGCAAATACAAATTATTAAATATCTTAACTGGAATATACCATATTACGCGCATATTCCTCTAATTCACGGAACAGATGGTGCCAAACTATCTAAAAGACACGGAGCCACAAATCTTTTTGATTATCACGATTTAGGTTATACTAGTAATGCAATTTTTTCATATTTACTTCAATTAGGATGGTCAGCGAAAAATGATGAAGACTATTGTATTGACAAAGCAACCAAGTTATTTGCTCTTGAAAATATAAGCAAATCTCCAGCAAAATTTGATTTAAAAAAACTTAATAATATTAACGCCAAAAACCTATATAGTATGAAAATAAGTGATATATATAATTTGGTTATTAATAGATTTAAGCTCTCTTTGAATGATGAGGAACAAAAAAGATTTAAATCTTTACTACCTGAACTCCTAAAAAGAGTTCAAGTTTACACTGACTTAGAAATTGAATTTGATTGGCTTTTTCAAAAAGACTTTTTTTGCAAAGATAAAAAACATCAATTAGAATTACAAAAACATAATTTAATACTCAAAGAAATTGGATCACTATTAAAAGAGTGTGAATGGAGCTTAGAAAACATTAAAAACACACTTAATCAGTACATTCTAGATAAATCCTTAACGTTCAAGGATGTTGGACCAATCTTAAGAATGGCTTTAACTGGCAAAACTAATTCTCCTGATTTAGTTTTAATTATTTATGAACTAGGTTGTACTATTACTGTAAATCGATTAAATTATAAATATTAGTAATTTAAAAAAATCCAAATAAATTTTAGTAATTAATATAGGTTATGAACATGTCAAACGATTCGTCATCAGATAAAAATAAAATTGTCTTTAATGGTAAAGAAATAGAATTAAAAACTTTATCAGGGACTGTTGGGCCATCTGTAGTAGATGTAAGATCACTGTACAGTGATCTTGGCATTTTTACTTATGATCCAGGATACGGATCAACTGGTTCATGTGAGTCAGGAATTACCTATATAGATGGAGAAAAAGGAATATTACTACATAGAGGTTATCCAATTGATCAACTAGCTGAAAAAAGTAGTTTTTTAGAAGTTGCTTACTTATTGCTTAATGGAGATTTACCTAAAAAACCAGAAAAAGAAGAATTTGAAAATGCCATAACTTATCACACTATGGTGCATGAGCAATTAATTAATTTTTATAGAGGCTTTAGACGTGACGCTCATCCAATGGCGATTATGGTTGGTGTAGTTGGCGCTCTTTCATCATTTTATCCTGACTCAACAAATATAAATGATCCTTATGAAAGACTTGTTTCTTCAAGAAGAATGATAGCTAAAATCCCTACAATTGCTGCAATGGCCTATAAATATTCACTTGGCCAACCATTTAATTATCCTCAAAATGATTTAACTTATGCAGAAAACTTCTTACATATGTGCTTTTCAGTTCCTGCTGAAAAATATAAAATAGACCCTATAATCGCTAGAGCCATGGATAAAATATTAATTTTACATGCCGATCACGAACAAAACGCTTCAACCTCAACTGTAAGAATTGCTGGATCTTCCGGTGCAAATCCCTTTGCGTGTATTGCAGCTGGTATTGCTTCCTTGTGGGGACCTGCTCACGGTGGTGCAAACGAAGCTGTATTAAAAATGTTATCTGAAATAGGCACTGTAGATAGAATTGATGAATTCGTAAATAAAGCCAAAGATAAAAATGATCCCTTCAGATTATTTGGATTTGGGCATAGAGTTTATAAAAATTATGATCCAAGAGCAGCTGTAATGAGAGTTTCATGTCATGAAGTTTTAGATTTGTTAGGAATAAAAAATGATCCACTTTTAGAAATAGCAATGGAATTGGAGAAAATTGCTCTCAATGATGATTATTTTATTGAAAAAAAGCTTTACCCTAATGTTGATTTTTATTCAGGAATAATTCTAAAAGCAATGGGTTTCCCTACAGACATGTTTACAGTCCTATTTGCAGTAGCTAGAACAGTTGGTTGGGTAGCTCAATGGAATGAAATGATAACTGACCCAGTTCAAAGGATTGGCAGACCTAGACAACTCTATACTGGCAACACTATTAGAGATTTTGTTGCG
>CACNGC010000020.1 GCA_902619805.1 uncultured SAR116 cluster alpha proteobacterium
GTCCTTTTTCGTTTGTATGGCTAAATTAAAAATATTATGATAAGTCTATTGTTTAGGAGATTTAAGATGAACGATTTTACTAAAAATATATTTCCTCCGGCATATAACGGACCTAAGCCAGGAAACATTATCCCGGATATTTTTATTGAGGATAGTTTTTCTAAAGAAGACGATAGACTTTGGGTTCCCCTATCTCCTGGACGTTGGTCTAGGCCATTGTGTTATAATATTAGTCAAGGTTATTGGGTTCATCTAACAAAGGTTATTGGTGGTGGTTTTTTATCAAGACACAGACATCCTGCTCCAGTTCATGGTTTCGTAATTAAAGGTTCATGGAGATACCTTGAGCATGATTGGGTTGCTAAAGAAGGTTCGTATTTATTCGAGCCTCCAGGTGAGATTCACACATTAGTTGTTGATGAAGATTGTGAAGAAATGATTACTTTATTTCACAATTCTGGAGCTTTAATTTATTGTGATGAAAATGGAAACACGGTTGGCACAACTGATGTTTTTGACAGAATTGAAGCAGCTAAAAAACATTTTATCAAAGTGGGTTTAGGGGAAGAATATGTAAATCAATTCATTAGGTAGTTTTTAAAGAGCTGGTTCTTTTATATAAGAAATATGCTCCAGTTAAAACTAATATTGCAGCTACTATCATTCTCACAGGACTGCCCATTAAAAATAATGGTAAAGACAATACAATCATAGAAATTGGAACATAAAGTTTTGCGAACAACGTTTCTTTCTTAGCTTCTTGATAAAAAGGGAATATTACTGAGATTATTGCCATCAACAAGAAAAACAATGACCATGGTCTTGAAATAAATAACAACATATCATCGCTTATTCCAGTAGCTCTAGCTAAGTTAAGTTCTGCCAACTTACCTAAGACAACACCAAGTATCATAGGAGCAAGAGGAAACCCTAATTTTTTCATAAAATATCCAATTACTCCAAAAAAGAACATAACCCATATATCAAAAACTATATTGTGTAATGCGAAAACTCCAATAGCACAGTATGCTAGAATAACTGAAGCTAATACATACATTGGGATTTTTGTAACAAGTAGAAATATTCTTAATGAGAATGCCTGTAATCCAACCATGAAGAAATGAGCAACGAAAAACGCTATAAAAACACCATAAGCTAATAACGGTTCGTCTTGAATGAATGTTGGACCAGGAATGATGTTGTGGATCATTAATGCACCTAACATAACTGCTGTTACAATATCTCCAGGAATACCAAGCGCCATCATCATAATTAATGCTCCACCTGCAGTTGCATTATTAGCAGCTTCTGGTGCAATGACACCATCATATTCACCTTTTCCAAAATTTGATCTGTTAGGTGAAGCTTTTTTTGCTTGATCATATGCCAAAATATTTGAAATTGAACCGCCAGCAGCAGGTAAAATTCCAGTAAAAATACCTATGAAACTTGACCTAAATAAATTAAGCCATCTTTTTAGAATTATTAATATTGCTTGCCTATGCTCAACTTTCACAACGGTTCCAGATTGGGACATAAGAGGGCTCTTTGCCCTTTTGTCGTCTTCTACATCTGTTAATAATTGTGAAAAAGCAAATAATCCAATTAGTACTGGTAAAAATGCAAATCCTTGTTTGAAATCATCAAAACCAAAGGTAAATCTTGCAACTCCATTAATTTCGTCTTCACCTACTGTTGCGGCAAATAATCCAAGTAATCCAGCAATCAAACCTTTAGTAATATTACCACCTGATAAACTAACTGTGATTGTTAAAGCAAAAATAATTAATGAAAAATAATCCCAAGGACCAAATTCTAATCCTAAGAAAGCTAATTGCGGTGCTAAAGCAACTAAAATTACGGCACTAATCATTCCACCAAAGAAGGAAGACCATAATCCTAACCCTAGCGCGAGGCCTGGCCTACCTGATCTTACTAACGGAAAGCCATCAAAGGTTGTAGCAACTGAAGACGGAGTTCCTGGTATTCCAGTTAACATGCATGACATTAATCCTCCTGAGAAGCCCCCGACAAAAACCCCAAGCATGGTTGCTAATCCTTGAACTGCAGTCATACCAAAAGTAAATGGTAGCGTTAAAATTACGCCCATTGCTATAGTAAAGCCTGGAATAGCACCTGCTAAAATGCCAGCGAGTGTGCCCACAAACATTAATCCAAGTGTAACTGGATCTAAAACTATGCTTGCAAAGGCCTGTAAAATAACATCTATCATAAATTTACCAAATTCTTAGAATTTCGCCTTCTGGTAAAATAACTTTTAAACCAAAGGTAAATATTGACCACATAATTCCTATTGTAGTAATTGAAATAATTGAATGGTTTATAATTTTTTTTATCTCAAATCCACCTAATAAAGTTAGTAACCCAAATACAAACAAAACACCTCCAATTAACATTCCCAAATAATCTAGAAATACTAAAAAAAGAATGAACATTAAAAAGCATATTGAGGCATTCTTAAATTTTAAAAAAATATTTTGTGAATTTGTATTTTCAAAATTTAAGTTATTCTCAGTTGAAGAAACCATAGATTTGATTAACATAACCAATGACATAACCGATAATAGACACAAAACTATAGTTGGCCAAAAACTAGCTTTCATCCCTTGATAACCAGGGTCTTCAATATCAAAACTACTATTGATCATTATTCCACAGAATAATAATAGAAATATAGCTACGATTGTGTCTTTGTTAATACTCATAATGATTTATTTAAAGAAGAGATAAACTAGTTATCTCTTCTTTTTCAATTTTAGTCTTTTCTTTTATATACACCAACTTGTTTTGCTATTGGCTTCCAATAATCATAAGTTGCTTGAAAATGTTTCTTATAATCTGCAGGACCTTTATAATTAATTAAAATACCTTTTTTGTGCATAGCAGCTTTAAAATCTTTATCCATAGCTGCGCCTTCAAACATTTTTGCATAATGATTTACAATTTCTGGAGATGTTCCCTTTGGAGCAACAACCCCTCTTTCAACAGCAAATATAACCTTAGCACCCTGCTCTTGTGCAGTTTTAATATCAGGAATTTGATCAAGTCTTGCATCATTAGTAACGCCAAGCGCTTTTAATTTACCAGCTTTAATAAATTTGATAGCTGCAGCCAAGTTGATCTCTCCCAACTTTATGTTATCTGCTAATAAAGCAGTCATTCTTTGTTTTGTACCATCATATGATACGTGTTTAAATTTTACACCAGTTGCATCCTCTAATAAGAGAAAGACAAACTGACTTGTTGAACCAAAAGTTCCACCTGCTGTTATAGTTCCTGGTGCTTTCTTCGCAGCAGCAACTAATTCTGATATGTTGTTATATGGTGTGTTTACATTTGCGCCTATAATAGAAGGGGTTGATGTAACCATAGAAATAGTTTCAAATGCATCCCAAGTAATGTCTATTCTACCAGTAAAATAACTAGTTATAGCACTTTGGTGAATTGCAAATAAAGTACAACCATCAGGTTTAGCTTTAGAAGCTTGTTTTGCACCTTTGTTTCCACCTTGGCCACCAACGTTCACAACTTGTAGTTGTGGCTTTGCTCCACTTTTATTTACTTTTTCGACCATCTGTCTAAATATTACATCTGTTCCACCACCTGCTCCCCAAGGAACAATTAGTTTTGCAGTGCCACAAGGAATGCTTGGAGCTGCTGAAGCTCCAGTAAATGATAAAGCTAATAAAGCTGCCCCAGCCATACTCGCTTTAAATAAATTTTTAATATGCATTGTTATCTCCACAAATTTGTTTATTTTATTTTTCATAATTATCAATTTTCATATTCTCTTAGATCTTTGGTAAGAGTCAATTAATAAAATATTATATCGGAAATAAAATGAGTAAATTTACTACAAGACCTGAAATTGTTGGCAACTTTGGAGTTGTAACTTCCACTCATTGGATTGCATCTGCAGTTGGTATGTCAATTTTAGAGAAAAATGGAAACGCATTTGATGCTGCTGTTGCGACAGGATTTGCACTTCAGGTAGTTGAGCCTCATCTGAATGGCCCTGGTGGAGAAGTTCCTTTAATCTTATGCCCTAATGGAGAAAACCCCATTGTAATATGTGGACAAGGTGTCTCACCAAATTCTGCAACTTTGAAAACTTTTAGTAATATGAATTTAAATATTGTTCCTGGAAGTGGCCTATTACCTGCTGTTGTTCCAGGCGCATTTGATGCATGGATGCTTCTTTTACTTAACTATGGTACTATGTCATTGAAAACTGTATTAGAACCAGCGATAAGCATTGCAACAAAAGGTTATCCTTTAGTTCCAAATATTATTAATACAATAAAATCAGTTGAAGAACTATTTAAAACAGAGTGGACAAGTTCAGCTGAAATTTATCTACCTCGAGGAAAAGTCCCGTCCATTGGTGAATTTTTTACTAATAAAAAAATGGCTAATACATATCTAAGAATTATCGAAGAAGCGGAAAACAAATCCAAAGATCGTGATGAACAAATAAAAAATGCTCGTTTAATATGGAGCCAAGGATTTATTGCGCAGGAAATAGAAGATTTTTGTAAAAATAATGAGTTTATGGATACAACTGAAAAAAGACATAAAGGTCTATTAACTGGAGATGATTTGGCAGGTTGGTCTGCAACTATTGAAAAACCTTTATCTTATGATTACAAAAATTATTCCGTTTGCAAAACTGGACCTTGGGGTCAAGGACCAACTTTTTTACAGCAATTAGCATTACTAAAAGAATTTGATTTAGATTCATTAGATGAAAATTCTCCTGAGTTTGTCCACTTAGTTGTAGAAGCAACCAAATTAGCTTTTGCTGATAGAGAGGCTTTTTATGGAGATACAAATTTTAACGAAGTGCCTATGGATATTTTATTGAGTGAAGAATACAATGCTATACGAAGAAATTTAATATCCAACGAAGCCTCAATGGAATTAAGACCAGGAGTTATAACAGGTTTTGGAGGGAAAGTGTTGGTAAGACCAAAAGGTGGTACACCAGAGTCATTTTCAAAATTTGATATTGGAGAACCTACAGTAGCGAGATTTGACGAACCTAATCCATCCAGTCTTGGGGATACAAAAGGAGACACTACTCATTTTGATATAATTGATAAATGGGGAAACATGATTGCTGGCACTCCCAGTGGAGGTTGGTTGCAAAGCTCTCCAATAATTCCAAATCTTGGATTTTGTTTATCTAATAGAGGACAAATGTTTTGGTTAGACGAAAACTCCCCAGCTTGCATTGGTCCAAAAAGAAGACCTAGAACTACTTTATCTCCAAGTCTTGCTTTGAAAGATGGACTGCCTTATATGGTTTTTGGTACACCAGGGGGTGATCAACAAGATCAATGGTCTCTTCATTTGTTTTTAAGACATGTACATTTTGGACTCAATCTTCAAGAAGCGATCGATGCCCCAGGTTTCAGCACTGCTCATTTTCCAAATTCATTTTATCCAAGAGAAACTGACATTGGTCATCTAGCAATTGAAGGAAGATTTCCTAAGGAGACTGTTGATGAACTTATGAATAAAGGGCATAAAGTGATAATTGATGATGACTGGAGCCTTGGCAGAATGACAGCTGCTTCAAAGGATAAAGAAATTTTAAAAGCGGCAGCCAATCCAAGATTTATGCAAGGTTACGCAATTGGAAGATAAATATATAAAGGTAAAAGGATGAATGTCGGTATCGTTGGTTTTGGCTCGATAGGAACAGAAGTAGCTAAAGGGCTCATAGAAGGTGTAGAAAATTTTTATTTGTATGGAATTACATCTAGAAGCAAAACAAACGCAGAAGAAAGAATTTCAAAATTAAAAAAAAGCATAGAAATTTTTGACTTAGAAACTTTGATTAATAATTGTCAAATTATTATCGATTGCGCTCCAAAAGAAGCATTCAGGGATATAGCAACTCAATGTATTAGTGAAGGTAAAACATTAATAACTGTTAGTGGTTCTGGCATACTCGATAATTTTGATTTAATTGAAACATCAAAAAAAAATAACTCTCAAATTATTTTAGCAACAGGCGCAATATTAGGTTTAGATGCATTGAGAGCTGCTGCAGAATCCACAATTCATTCTGTTAAAATGACTACTCGGAAACCACCTAACGCACTTTCAAAGGCACCATATGTCATTAAAAATAAAATTGAACTTGATCAATTATCAGAAGCTAAATTAATTTTCAAAGGCTCAGCTGCTGAGGGTGCAAAAGCTTTTCCAGCAAATGTCAATGTCGCTGCTGCTGTTGGGCTAGCGGGTATAGGCGCTAATAAAACCCAGCTTGAAATATGGGCAGATCCAAATCTAGAAAGAAACACGCATAAAGTTGAGGTCAAATCGGATAGCGCAGAATTTGAAATGTCAATTCAAAATGTTCAAACACCAGAAAATCCAGGAACTGGAAGAATTACAGGATTAAGTGTTATTGCTTGTTTAAGAGCTCTAAAGTCTCCCCTTAAAGTTGGATCTTAAAAATTAGTTTAGATTTTCTTTATAAATTTTCATTCTTAAATAACACACTTTAAGAATTGGACAATCAAAGCTAAATTTTTCTGCTTCTGCAATTAAATCTCCAAATATTTCTTCATGCTCAGTGAAACCTTTTTTTTCTATGTCTCTAAGCATTGAAGCTTTAATAAGTGATCCTGGTGTCATTATATTTTTCAAAACATTTTCTGTTTCCAAATCATTAATAATATAACCGTTAAATTTTGCTATTGATCTACATTCATCGTACAGGTCAGATAAAGTTTTTTTACCAACTACATGATTACTTATTTCTCCAAGTGGACAATTAAACAATGTTGTAGCCCCCGCAACAGTTGCAATAAAAACCCATTTTTTCCATAAATCTAAGGTAATATCTTCTGATATAGCAACGTCAAATTTAGTTCTTTTACAAGTGTTATAAAATGATACAAGATCATTACTTTGGTGTTTTTTTCTATCACCAAAAGTTATTTTTTTAAATTCACTAAAATGTTCAATTGCACCATTATTATTTATAGTTGAGCTTATGTGAGCTACACCACCAATTACATTTTCACTACCAAATTCTTTATCTAATTTTTCCATGTGAGTAAAACCGTTCAAAAAAGGAATAATGACACCTTTTCCTTTAACACCTTTTAAATCTATCATGGCTTGGTCTAAATCATAGGTCTTACACGAAACTAGAACAATATTGTAGATTGGTTTTAATTCATTCGATAAAATTAAATTAGGTTCTAAATTTAGGTTACCAATTGGACTAATAATCTTTAATTTATTTTTTATTAATAGCGCCTTTCTTTTTGGTCTTACTAAAAAAGTTACATCAGCACCACTTTCTTGAAGAAATCCTCCAAAAAAACCTCCGATTCCTCCAATTCCTAATACTAGTATTTTCATACAAATCCTGGCATTTTAATTTGTTTAGGTAAGTTATATGACTGCTTCAATCTTAAGTCGATATAAATATAAAATTAAATAAAGTTAGAATTTTGCAATTCAGATATTTTCACCAACAAATCATCTGGCAATGGTCCCAACTCAACTGCTTGCATAGAATCCTTTAAATGATCAAGGGATGCCAAACCTAATACAATGCAATTCAAATTCTTATTAGATAAACCATATCGCAGAGCAAATTGAGCTCTGTTGCCATAAGTATCACCTACTAATTGAAATAACCTTTCAACACGTCTTTCTTCTTCTTTTATATTAATAACATGAGTGACTGGGATTTCTCTACCATGCCTAACATCAGTTGCAAGCAACCCAGCTGCAAAAATCCTTATACCCATTATACCCATATTAAATTTTTTACAATCTGAAATTAAACCAGAAAAGTCATGGTCATTCCATCTACTTTTTTCTTTAAAGTTAGCACTTGGATTTAAAAGATTATAATAAATTTGAGCTGTATCAAAATGACCAGTTAGTATAATTTTTCTGATAGATTCTGTATCCCCTAAAGCTGTAAGACCAATATTTTTAACACGTCCATCTTCTTTTAGTTTTGTCATAATCTCACAAATGTTATTATTAAATATTTGTGAGCAAGTAAGAGTATCATTATTTTCTTCAAAAGTTATTCTATTATGCAATTGATATAATTCTAATTTATCTACCTTTAATCTATTTAGCGTGTTGTCTAATTTTCTATCTAATTGTGAAACGAACGTTTCTGAAATTGTTGGATCTAATCTAGCTTTCGAAGAAATCTGTAATTTATCTGAAGCAGGAAGACAACTTATTAAATAACCAATATTTTTTTCAGATTTACCATCGCTATAACTTTCAGCTGTATCAATCCAATTAATGCCAGCCTTAATTGAAAGTTCAATTGCTTTCTCCATTATATCAAAATTAGGATCAATAAATAATCCTCCAACCCAACCACCACCTAAAATAACTTGGGATATATCTAGTCCTGTTCTACCTAATTTTAATTTTTTCATAATATTACTATCTTTATCAATTTTTAGTCATATTAGATTAGTAAGTGAATACTTCTTATTTTAACTTATTTAAAATAAAATAATGAATAAAGACAAAATAATTTTTAAAAATCTAATATTAGGATCATTTTTTGCGTCCTTTTCAGCGGCACTTGGTGGATCAACTTTTGTTTTCACAAGACTAATTGTTGATGATTTGGATCCATTTACTCTTAGTTTTGTGCGTTATGGATTAACTGGACTTATTTTGTTTTTGCTCTCCATTTCTGTATTTTTAAAAACAAAATTTATAAGAGAAGACAAAATTCCTTTAGCAATTTTGGGATTAGCCATGATAACAATTTTCCCTAACTTTATGGCCACAGGACTTGAACATACTACTGCAGCAAGAGCAGGATTACTTTATGCAACTATGCCACTTTGTACTATATTAATAGCTTTTTTTTTTAATATAGAAAAAATTACAATAAATAAGTGTGTAGCTGTTTTTATAGCAGTACTAGGAGTATCATTCTGTTTATCAGAGAGTGTAAGCAATAATTTCAGTCAAACATTGAAAGGTGATTTTTTAATGATGATTGGAGTAATCGCTGCGTCATGTTTTTCTGTTTTTTTCAGGCAAGTATCTAAATAAATATGGAAACATACCAGTCATGATTTATGTAATGGGTACTGGTACATTGATTAATTTTCTTATAACTTTATTTTTTGGTTCATCTTTTGAAAACATATATCAAATCGGTGAAGTTCCAATCTATGCATTATTAATGTTAGTCATTCCAGGTGGAGTTTTAATGATGTATTGTTGGGGAAAAGCACTTCAATTAATTTCTCCAACTCAAGCAGCTATTTCTCTTGGATTCAATCCTTTGTCTGCGATTTTACTTGGCTCTTTTATACTTAATGAAGAAATAACTTTAAAATTGATTGTAGGTTTCTTATCAATAATTATTGCAATTACACTAGCTAATTGGAGAATAAAGAAATAATTATAAATAGTTTTATTTAAGTTTCTCTTTAAGTAGTTTATTAACAATGCCTGGATTTGCTTTACCTTGGGATAATTTCATAACTTGTCCTACAAAAAAACCAAAAAGTTTATCTTTTCCACTTAAATATTCATTAACATTATCTTGGTTCTTTAAGATTACTTGATCTATCAATTTTAAGATTTCTGAATCATCAGAAACTTGCTCAAGTCCTTTTTCTTTTACAATTTCAGACGGTGACTTTTTACTTTTCATCATCTCTGAAAATACTTCTTTTGCTATTTTACCTGAAATAGTGCCATTGGATATCAAAGAAATTAATTCTCCAAGATTTTCAGAAGTAATTGGTGATTTTAAGAAAGACAAATTGTCTTTTTTTAAAGCACCAAATAATTCAGTTATCATCCAATTGGCCGTAAGCTTTCCGTCTCTTCCGTTTGCTGCATGTTGGTAAAAATCAACGTAATCTTTTTCTTCGACAAGAATAGAGGCATCATAAGAAGTAATACCAAAATCCTTAATTAGTCTTTTTTTAAGACTATCTGGAAGTTCTGGAAGTTTTTCTTTAATATCTTGAACCCAACTTTCTGAAAATTCTAAAGGCAATAAATCTGGATCAGGAAAATATCTATAATCGTGAGCATCTTCCTTACTCCTCATTGATCTAGTTTCTCCTGTTGAAGTATCAAAAAGTCTTGTTTCTTGATCTATTGTTCCACCCTCCTCCAATATATCAACTTGTCTTTCTGCTTCAGATTGTATTGCTTGAATAATAAATCTAATTGAATTTAGATTTTTTATCTCACACCTTGTTCCAAATTCTTCTCCAGACTTTCTAATAGATACATTGCAATCAGCTCTGAGTGATCCTTCTTCCATATTTCCATCACAGGCACCAATGTATCTCAGTATAGATCTAATTTTTTTTACGTATGCACCTGCTTCTTGAGGCGATCTTATATCTGGCTTTGAAACTATTTCCATTAATGCAACTCCAGTTCTGTTTAAATCTATATATGATTTTGTTGGATGTTGATCATGAAGTGATTTTCCTGCATCCTGTTCTAAGTGTAATCTTTCAATACCAATTGTCGTTTGTTCGCCGTCATCTAAATCGACTATGATCTCACCTTCACCTACAATTGGTTTGGTAAATTGACTTATCTGATATCCTTGAGGTAAATCTGCGTAAAAGTAATTTTTTCTATCAAAAACTGAAACATTATTTATTTTAGCATTTAGTGCCAGTCCTGTTTTAACTGCTTGTTCCACACAGAACTCATTAATAACTGGTAGCATACCAGGCATTGCAGCATCGACTAAGGATACATTTCTATTAGCTTCAGAACCAAAGGAAGCGGACGCTCCTGAAAACAATTTTGATTTACTTGAAATTTGTGCATGTATTTCAAGTCCAATTACCATTTCCCATATACCAGTTTCACCCTGAATATGACCTGGCTTCAAAGTTGAAGTGTCATTCATTTTGCAGCTCCATCAGCTATAAAATTAAATCCTGCACTCTTTTCTAATATCCTAGCTGTACTAATCAAGCCAGGTTCATCAAAAGAATTTGCAATCAATTGTATACCAATTGGTAACCCAGAATTATCTAGGCCAACTGGCAAAGAAATTCCAGGCAATCCAGCCAAGCTTGCTGGTACTGTAAAAATATCATTTAGATACATAGTTAGTGGATCTTGTTTTTCACCTAATTCGAAAGAAGTTGTTGGTGTTGAAGGGGTTAAAATATAATCTACTTTTTTGTAAACGTTCTCAAAATCTTCTTTTATCAATCTTCTTACTTTTTGAGCTTTTAGATAATATGCATCATAATATCCTGAAGATAACACATAAGTACCGATCATTATCCTTCTTTTAACTTCATCGCCAAAGCCATTTCCACGAGTTAATTCATACATTTCATCTAAACTAGAAGCTTCATGTCTTGCGCCGTATCTAACACCATCATATCGAGCTAAATTACTTGAAGCTTCAGCGGGAGCAATAATATAATAAGTAGGCAGAGCGTATTTAGTATGAGGCAACGAAACTGGAATTATCTCAGCTCCTTCATCTTTTAACCAATGAATTGATTTCTCATAAAATTTTACAATATCTTCAGAGATACCATCTTGCGTGTATTCTTTTGGTATACCTATTTTTTTTCCTTTTATCCCTTTATCCAAATAATCCATTAAGTCTGGCATTTTTAAATTTGCTGATGTGGAGTCTTTTTGGTCATAACCAGCCATAGAATTTAACATTAAAGCAGCATCACTCACTGTTCTAGTTAGTGGACCTGCCTGATCTAAGGAAGAAGAAAATGCTACAATTCCCCATCTTGAACACCTTCCATATGTAGGCTTCAAACCAGTTATACCACAAAACGCTGCTGGTTGCCTTATTGATCCACCTGTATCTGTTCCTGTTGCTGCCAAAGCGGACCTTGCAGCAACTGCTGCAGCTGATCCACCTGAAGAACCACCTGGAGACATTTTTTTATTTTTCAACCATGGGTTGATTACGTTACCTTTAGCTGCAGTTTCATTACTAGAACCCATTGCAAATTCATCACACGATAATTTTCCAAGAATAACTGCGCCATCATTCCATAGATTCTGAGTTACTGTACTTTCATATGTAGGTATAAAATTTTCTAAAATTTTTGAAGACGCAGTTGTTTTTATGTCTTTGGTGCAAAACATGTCTTTAATTCCTATGGGAATTCCCTCTAGAGGTCTTGCTGTACCATCAATTAATTTTTTGTCTGATTCTTTTGCCATACTTATGGCCTTATCCTCTACTATTTCAAGATAAGCACCTAATGAAGATGTATCACTAATGGATTTCAAATAAGCTTTCGTTAATTCTAATGACGAAATCTTTTTATTTTTAAGAGCTTCAGAGGCCTCAACTAAATTTAAATCAAGTAATTCAGACATTATTCGATAACCTTTGGAACAACAAAAAAACCACTAGAGCTTTCAGGGGCATTTTTTAAAACTAAATCTTCAATATTACCATCATTTACATCATCACTCCTAAGTGGCAACTTATGTCCTGTTACAGAAGCTAATGGCTCGACATTAGAGGTATCTACTTCATCAAGCTGTGCAACAAAGCCTAAAATATTATTTAAATCATTAGTAAGACTTTCTTTATTTACTTCTGGAATATCTAAACGACAAAGCCGAGCTATTTTATTTACAGTAGGAACATCTACAATTGTATCTTTGTTAGGCATGTTCAACCCTATATTAAATTGATGAATTTTATTTTATATCAAAGTCTGTTAGCATCAATTATGCCTATCTTCAAGCCTGATGAATTTTTGTTAAATATTTTGCCTAAAAAAAGACTGTTAGGAATTGACCATGGCACTAAAACACTAGGCATTGCAATAAGCAACTCCGATATGACAGTTGCTTCACCAATTAAAACTATAAAAAGAGAAAAACTCAAATCTGATTTGAGTAAATTGATTTCAATTTTTGATGAGTACGATATTACAGGATTAGTAATGGGCTGGCCACTTAATATGGATGGGAGTATAGGTCCTAGATGCGACTCAGTAAGAGATTTTACAAATAGTATTTTAAAAAAGAGAGATCTTCCAGTTTTATTACAAGACGAGAGAATGTCCACAATGGCTATTGAAAAGCCAATGATTACAGCAGATATGACAAGAAAACAAAGAAGTTTAAGAACTGATCAACTGGCTGCTTGTTGGATTTTGCAAACTGCACTAGACGTATTAAAAAAAAAGATGTAGTAAGATATTTTTAATGAACAAATTATCTAAAAATAATTCTAAAGTTAATAAATCTTCCCCTGTAAAATTATCATCACATCACCTTTTAGCAATAGAAGGCATGCAAAAAACTGAAATTCAGAAACTACTTGATAGAGCTGACTATTTTGCAAATTTAGATAAACACGCCGACACTAAATATCTGTCTGGATATGTGGTACTAAATGTCTTTTTTGAAAATTCAACTCGTACAAGGGTCTCATTTGAACTTGCAGCTAGAAGACTTGGAGCAGAAGTAATTAATATTTCTTTAATTAACTCATCTATAAAGAAAGGGGAAAGCTTATTAGATACCGCTAGTACTTTAAACGCAATGAAACCTGATTTATTGATAGTGAGACATCCCCATAGTGGTGCACCACTCCTATTCGCAGAATATTTAAGTTGTAGTATTATTAATGCTGGTGATGGAAGACACGAGCACCCTACCCAAGCTTTATTAGATGCTCTAACAATCAAAAGAAGAATTGGATACCTAGAGGGTTTAAAGATTAGCATATGTGGAGATATTTCTAACAGTAGAGTAGCGAGATCAAATATACATTTACTAACAACTATGGGTGCTGAAGTAAGATGCGTTGCTCCATCAACATTAATGCCTTCGAGCTTAGAAAAATTAGGTATAAAATGCTTTAATGATATGAAGGAAGGAATTAAAGATGCTGATGTAGTAATGTTATTACGTCTTCAAAATGAAAGAATGTCAGGCACGGAAAATCCTTCAGAAAGAGAATATTTTAAATTTTTTGGACTTGATGAAACAAAACTTTCAATGGCCAGCCCAAATGCAGTAATCATGCATCCTGGACCAATGAATAGAGGGGTAGAAATAGCATCTGCCCTAGCAGATGATTCAAATAGAAGTTTAATAAAAACTCAAGTTGAAATGGGTGTTGCTGTAAGAATGTCAATAATTGAGGCACTTAATCATTCTAAAAATAAAACTTAAAGAATTCAATGACAAATACAATTTTTAAATCTATCAAACTTATAAATCCTGCTACAAATTTTAACCAAAAAGTAAATGTAGTAATTCATAATGAAACTATCATTAATATATCCAAAGATTTAAATTTAGAAAAATTTAATAAAGATAATAAAACTATAATTTATGACTGTGAAGGTCTAACAATGTCACCTGGTATATTTGATATGCGGGTAAATATTGGAAAGACTGAGAATCTAAAATTCACTCAAATTACTGCCGCCGAAAGCGGAATTACTTCTATGGCAATTCTACCTAATCAAACTCCAAAGTTAAACAACCCATCTATAATTGATCATATTAAAAGACAATCAGAAGATATATATCTTCCAAAAGTAATGGTATATGGAGCTGCAACAAAAGATCTTAATGGTCTAGAAATGAGTGAAATTGGGCTGATGTCAGAAATGGGGGCAATAGGTTTTACTAATGGAAATAAGAGTATTAAAAATAGTCTAGTTATGAGGCGATTAATGAGTTATGCAACAATGATCAATCGCCCCATAATACAACATGCAGAAGATGAAGATTTATCAGGTTTAAATCAAGCTTCAACAACCTCTATAAGAGGTGAAATGAACGAAGGAGAAATATCTACTCGTTTAGGATTAATTGGAATTCCAGCTTGTGCTGAAGTTATTATGATTGAAAGAGATATCAGATTAGCTAAGTTGACTGGGGCGCATTATCACATAGCACATGTATCTACAAGAGATGCTGTAAACGTAATTAGGGAAGCCAAAAAGTCAGGCTTAAACATTACATGTGATACTGCTCCACCTTATTTTTTATTAAACGAAAATAAATTATTAACTTATAACACAGCATTCAAATTATCTCCTCCTCTGAGAAGCGAAGATGATAGACTGGCAATTGTTGAAGGGATTCAAGATGGAACGATTGATGCTATAGCATCTGATCATAGAGCTAGATCGAAGGACACAAAAGCTCAACCTTTTTCTGCCGCTTCTGTTGGCGCTTCTGGAATTGAAACTTTGTTTTCACTTACCTTAGGTTTAGTGCATAAAAAAATCATTGATATTAACAAAGCAATCTCTTTTTTAACTATTAACCCAGCAAAAATTCATGGAATTGATAACCCAAGCGTAGAGGAAGAAAAAGTAGCTGACTTTATAGTTTTTGATGAAAATGAGCCTCATACTATTAAACAAGAAAATCTAAAGACTAGTCCAACTCCGTTTGATGGTGAAAAAATTTATGGTAAAATCTTAGCAACTTACATAAATGGTCAAGTCGCCTTCATGAATCAGGTTTTCAAAAATAAAATAATAAAATGACTTATGATTTAAATTATTTAGTTTTAGGCTCAATATTTATTTTTGGATATTTTTTTGGATCAATCCCTTTTGGATTATTACTTACAAAAATATCTGGATTAGGAGATATTAGAAAAATTGGCAGTGGAAATATTGGTGCTACAAATGTTTTAAGAACTGGAAATAAAAAAATAGCCCTTTTCACTCTTCTTCTTGACGGTGGTAAAGGTGCAGTAGCAATTTATCTAATTACAATTATTTTACCTAAAGTTTTCGATAATAATTCTAATATGGTAGAATTTTATCAATGCACAGTTGCAATATCAGCTGTTGTAGGTCATTGTTTTCCAATTTGGCTAAGATTTAAAGGTGGCAAGGGAGTTGCAACTGGATTCGGTGTTATTTTATCACTTAATCTAAATATTGGTATAGTTGCGCTATTGATATGGGTGCTTATTGCAAAGGTATTTAAAATAAGCTCTATGTCTGCCCTAATAGCATTTTTTTTAATACCTATTTTCATGTTTTATTATGAAACTGAATTCATATATTTTTTAAGTTCCTTAATAATTTCATTAATATGTTTTGTTCAGCACCGAGAAAATGTAAAACGCTTAATTAATAGATCTGAGCCTAAAATATAAAAACATTATTATTGTTATTTCATTAAAGTAATGTTATCTGCACTAAAATAATGCTTTTAAAATTCAATAAATTAGTCCAGGATTAAAAATAAATGAAGTTAGTAATAGTTGAATCCCCAGCAAAAGCTCAGACTATTAATAAATATCTCGGTGATGATTACAAAGTTATGGCTTCTGTAGGTCATATAAGAGATTTACCATCTAAGGATGGTGCTGTGCTTCCTGATGATAATTTCAAAATGTCTTGGGAAATGCATAAAGATAAAGAAAAAGTTGTTAAAGAAATAATTGGAGAACTTAAATCAGCTGAGTCATTAATATTAGCTACAGATCCTGATAGAGAAGGTGAAGCTATTAGCTGGCATCTACAAGAAATATTAAATTCAAAAAAAATGATAGAAGATAAACCAGTTGAGAGAGTTGTTTTTAACGAAATTACTAAAAATGCTGTTTTGCATGCCATGAAAACACCTCGACAAATTAATTCTGAATTAGTTGAAGCATATTTGGCAAGAAGAGCTTTAGATCATCTAATTGGCTTCTCCATTTCTCCAATTTTATGGAGAAAGCTTCCAGGTTCAAAATCTGCTGGCAGAGTTCAATCTGTTGCACTTAAACTTATATGCGAAAGAGAAATTGAAATTGAAAAATTCAATATTGAAGAATATTGGTCAATAACATCTATCTTTTCAAAAAATGATAAACAACAATTGACAGCTAAGTTGTCTGTTCTTGATAATAACAAATTAGCAAAAATGGATTTAAAAAATGAAAAAGAAGCAAATTCAGCATTAGAAAAAATAAGAAATTCCTCATTTAATATAACTAAAATTTCAACCAAGAGAGTTAAGCGGAATCCATTACCTCCTTTTACAACCTCCACATTACAACAAGAGGCCTCTAACAAATTAAGTTTTGGTGCATCAAGAACTATGCGGATAGCTCAAAAATTATATGAAGGAATAAATATTGGTAGCGAAACAACAGGTCTAATAACCTACATGAGAACTGATGGAGTCCAATTAAGTGCTCAGGCAATTGATGAATTAAGAAATGAAATTACAAACCTTCATGGTAAAGAATATATCCCTCAAACACCTAGAGTTTACAAATCTAAAGCAGCAAATGCACAAGAGGCACATGAAGCTATAAGACCAACTGCAATATCTCGTCATCCAGAAAGTGTGTCTTCCTACTTAGATGATGAACAACTTAAACTTTACGAACTTATTTGGAAAAGAACTATATCAAGTCAAATGCAATCAGCTGAATTAGACGAAACATCTGCCGATATTTCAAATAAGGATAAAACTATCGTTTTTAGAGCAAACGGATCACAAGTACGCTTTCCTGGTTTTTTTATTTATAGAGATAGAAATGATGATAAAATTTTACCTAATTTATTTGAAAATGAAAAAGTTGACTTAGAAAAGGCTGATGGTGAACAACATTTTACTCAACCACCTCCAAGGTTTACTGACGCAAGTCTTATAAAGAAAATGGAGGAACTTGGTATTGGAAGACCATCAACATATGCATCAATCTTACAAGTGCTTGTTAATAGAAATTATGTTGAGAAAGATAGAGGCAAGCATATTCCTCAAGAAAGAGGAAGGATACTGACAGCATTTTTAAATAATTTTTTTGGACAGTATATTGAATATGATTTTACAGCTGACTTGGAAAAAAAATTAGATAAAGTTTCAGATGGAAAATTAAATTATAAAAAGCTTTTAGAAGAGTTTTGGAATGGTTTTAAACCACATCTAAACAAAATGTCAGAACTTGAGAGAGAAAAAATTCTTGAAGCACTAGAAAAAGAATTGGCTGATTTATTCTTTCCTAAAAATGAAGAGGATACTAATGCTCAACCAAATAGGAAATGTCCAACATGTTCCAATGGGAATTTAGGTTTAGAACTTGGAAAATATGGTGCTTTTTTAGGTTGTTCTAATTATCCAGAATGTAAATTCACAAAGCAAATTGCAAAAAATGAAAATAAAGAAGAAAATAATACCAATGAAACT
>CACNGC010000021.1 GCA_902619805.1 uncultured SAR116 cluster alpha proteobacterium
TATTCTTTATATTGTAGCTTATGGGATGCGTAGTACTTGGAATTATGACCAAGTCTTGAAATTAGTTTTTTTTCAGTAACTAGCTGAAGTATGCCTTCCATTATTGCATTCACATCCCAATCTACTAAAATCCCACCATCAGATTCGATAATAAACTTTTCTTGCATTGGAATACCACGATTTGCTAAAATTGCCAAACCTGCTCCCATATATTCGGCTAATTTTGTTGGTGATGATTCGTAATAAACTGGTTTAGGAGGTATCAAACAAATTCCTACATGACATTCGACTAATATTGAAGGGATTTCTTTCCTAGGAACTGGGTGTTCAATTCGTAATGATCCAGATTCAAGTAATTTTTTGACATTTGGTATATTTCGAAGAGATCTTTGTTCTTGATCATTTGCTCCTATAAATAAAAATTTTGCATTAGCTCCTCTTTTTATACTTAAGTCAATTGCTGTTAAAATAGTTTCAATCTCTCTCTTCTTACTGTGACTACCTATATATATAAAAACTGGCTTAATTCTAACTGGGTCTGATAATTCACTTAACTTTGGATAAATAGGCAAATCAGATAAAAGTGGTATGTGTACACCTGGTAAATTTTTACCAAAAAGTTTACGTATTCTAGCTACAGCTTCTGGACTAACTCCAGTTATTGAGTCTATACTAAACCTAGACAAACGATAGAGAAATTTTGCCATCTGTCTTTTAAACTTATTGCCACTATAAATTTCGTGAGGGAAACTACTTTGAAAGACTAATCTTTTTACATTTTTACGTAATTGTGAAGCAACTAACAGATAAATTGGATCATTTCTGACAAATAATACTATATGATTATTTCTTAAATTTTCTTTATGTATTTGATAATTAATTAACTTCCAAACTTTCCAAAAATTTAAAAATCTTAGTATACCTCGTCTTTTATAAAGTGAAGGGATGCATACTGCCGCGCCATATCGAGTTGGCATAACTTTATTTTTGTTATATGAGACAAATAGACGTACTATAATATTATTTTCCTTTGCTAGTTCATCTGCAAGCATACCATCAACAAATGAATGTTGAGGTGGCCATTCTTTGTCTAATAAACATATAACTACGGTTTTGGAGTTTATTCTTGACATATGAAAATAAATATTTTCTGGTTTTCCATTCAATTTTTTCCTATTTAATAAGGTTGTTTTAGTAATTTAGTTTTAAAAATATAGTAGATCAAGGCAAAGAATCGACAAATTTATAATGATGTGAATTGGAAATTATTTTCATTAAAGTTTTATAAAGTTACTATTAATAAATAATTTTAAAATCTAAAAATTTAAAAACTACTAAAGTGAATAAGGTAAGGAAACCATATCCTTTTATTATAATTTATGGAGTTATCTTTTTTATGCTAAATTATAATCACAATATAATTTAACTTTAAAGTGTAAATTAGTTTGCATCGGCAATAGTACGAAAAAATTTATTTGTTTTTTTAAGTTCGTCAAAGCTACCTTGTCCCATTAATTTACCATTTTTCAATAAAAATATAATATCACATTTTTTAACAGTACTCAATCGATGAGCAATCAATATAATTGTTATTTCGTGGCTTAGTTTATTTACAGCTTCCATTACTGCTTGCTCAGTAAGATTGTCGAGAGCGCTTGTTGCTTCATCTAAAATAAGTATATCTGGGTTATGATAGAGTGCTCTAGCTATACCTATCCTCTGACGCTGTCCACCAGACAGTCTTACGCCATTTTCTCCTATAGCAGTATCATACTTCAATGGTAACTCTTTCATAACAAACTCATGCAAATTAGCTATTTGAGCAGCTTTTTTTACTGATTTTAGATTAATGTTTTCTGGGCTAATACCAAAAGCTATGTTTGAAGACACAGTGTCGTCAGAAAGAAAAATTCTTTGTGGCACATACCCAATTGAACTTTGCCACGTCTTTCGGTTTTCATTGTTGATAATTAAACCATCTACCTCTAATGTACCTTTTTGTGCTTCAAGTAGCCCAAGAATTAGATCAACTGTTGTCGTTTTGCCGCTTCCAGTTGTACCTACGAAACCAACAGTACTTCGAGATGGAATTTTAATATCAATACCTTTCAGTGTATTTTCTTTACTATTAGGATAGCGATAATAAACTTTATTTAAATGTATATTATTATTATGAGATAATAAGTGATTAATATTGTTAATATTATTTGATTTTAAATTCATAAAATCACGATGCATTGCATCTAATGTAGGACCTCCAAAGCGAATAAGAGACATGTTACCATAAATTTGTTGCATAGCTGGCAATATACGATAACCGGCAAGCGTATATAGTGATATTATTGGAACTACATTTGAAAAGTTACCAGTTTGTACCATCAGGTATAATGTAATTAATAATAAACCGCCAAATGCAATTGCCTCTAAAGCATATCGCGGTAGCAATATAATTAGTTGAGAAGATGCTTGATGTTTAGCAAAAATTAATGCAGGGTTTTTGAAGCGTTGAACATATGTGTTTTCTAAGTTTCCCAGTTTAATTTCTTTGGTTGCTCCAAAAGCTTCACTTATAATAGTAAAACGAGATTGGTTTGCTTTAAGTCTTTCCTTACCTATTTTATTAAGAAAATTCCTACTTATCCAATAGATCAAGACATAGACTATACTTATAGTTAGCCCACTTATTAATGCAAGGTTTGGATCAACAAGTATCAATAGTGTTAATAATGCAATAACAACTGTAGAAAAAGCAATGAGGTCCATTATTGGTTTTATAATTTGACGTGAAACATTTTGAGCTTCAGAAAGAATTGTTTTGCCTAAATCTGCACTATGTCTGTCAAGAAACCAACTATAAGGTTGGTGTAAATATCCTTCTACCAATCTTTTGCCTATACTATATTCCCTCATCATGACGAAACGAGATAGTAAGTAAGTATTGAGCGCTTTGATTGCTAAAGAAAAAATTAAAATTAGAAAAACAAGTAAACCAAGAAAAAAAAGGAATTGTTGAGAATTTTTAATACCAAAATCTTGTGCGATTATATAGGATTTTTTTATTAAAAAGTTTGTTTCAATAACATCTGGGTTTGTGAGAACTGCCATGAAAGGCATTATAGATGCCACCCCCAAAGTGTCTAAAAGAGCAACAATAAGCATCATAATAATTAGAAATATAGCTTGTTTTCGTTCTTCAGAGGTTAGAACAATTAAAAGTTTTTTAAAAGTCTCAATCACAGTTATAAGTTACTTCCTAAGTTTATTGAAATTTTTTATATATTTTTATAAAAAACTAAATTGGTCAAATTATCCTTATAACATTCTACTTAGTATAGTTATTTAGTTGTAAAACAGTTAGCAAGCTTGAGAGTTTTATGTAAATTATTTTAGTCTATAATTCAATAGTTGTATATTTGTCAAATTTAAATAATAAAAAATTAAATTTGATTTCATATCCTTCTGTAAAGAAAACTATATCTTAATGTAAGCAAATAAATTTAAGATTCTTTTTAGTTTTTATTAAAACAGGAAACTAAAATAGAAGGTTTAATAAACTTTAAAGGTATGATACTGATTATTGATTTGGTTCCAATTATTTATAATTAAAATATTAAAATCGGACAATACAATATGACTACATTTTTTGAAGACGCTTTTTTAAAAAGTATTGCAGTAAAAAATGCCTGTATTGAACAGGGGTTAGGTGAATTGCAAAATATGTCTAAAATTATATCTGAAAGTCTATTATCATCTGGTAAATTGATGCTTTGTGGAAATGGTGGATCAGCAGCTGATGCTCAGCATTTAGTTGCAGAACTTCTTGTTAGGTTAAGGCCTAACGTAAATCGCCAACCAATTTCTGCAATAACACTAGCTCAAGATACATCAACTATAACTGCATGCGCAAATGATTATTCATTTGATAGTTTGTTTGAGCGCAACTTGTTAGCATTAGGGCGACCAGGTGATTGTCTCTTATGCTTAACAACTTCAGGCAAATCTAAAAATATTGTTAGAGTTATGAAAGTTGCTCGTAAGATGAATATAAAAGTATTTGGCTTTCTCGGTAAAGGCGGTGGAGAATGCCTTGGACTTTGTGACATATCTTTTTTAGTGCCAAGTAACAATACAGCAGCCATTCAAGAAGCTCATATGACAGCAGGGCATGCATTAATGGAAGCTATTGAGGATAGTATATTAGCAGGAGAATAAAGTGAGAAGCATAAGCGATATTGATGCTATTATATTTGATTTTGATGGTGTTCTTACTGATAATTATGTTTATGTTAATTCAGAAGGAAAAGAGTACGTAAAATGTTCTCGTTCTGATGGATTAGCATTTGACGCTTTAAAAATACTAGGTGTAAAAACATTGATTTTGTCAACCGAGAGTAATACCGTTGTTGAAGCAAGAGCTAGAAAACTTGGAGTCTCTGTTATCCAGAATATAAAAAACAAATTAGATTCCTTAAAAAATTTTTGTTGTGAAAATGATATATTACTAGATCGTATATGTTATGTTGGGAATGATATTAATGACGTCAATGTTATGAGAGCATGTGGAATGAGTTTTTGTCCTGCTGATTCACATCCGTTGGTTAAAAAGACAGCAAATTTAGTTATGAAAAAGAAAGGTGGTAACGCAGTTGTAAGAGAACTAGTAGAATTTATATTTAAAATAGACATTCATCATGTCTTATATGGAGAACAAGGAGAAAGTTAAATTGAGTATTTTTATTTGTGGAGAAATTGGTATTAACCATAATGGTAATATGGACATTTGTAAAAAGCTTATTGATATAGCTGTAGAATCTAACTGTGATGCAGTTAAGTTTCAAAAACGTGATATAGATTTAGTATATTCAAAGGAAGTGTTAGACTCACCAAGAGAAAGTCCTTGGGGGAAAACGCAAAGAGAACAAAAGCTTGGTCTTGAATTTGGTTTAGAAGAATATAAAGAAATTGATAATTATTGTAAGACTAAAGGCATCGAATGGTATGCATCTGCATGGGATTTAAATAGTCAAGAATTTTTACGTCAATTTAATTGTAAATATAATAAAGTCGCATCAGCAATGCTTGTTTACGAAGATTTACTTAGAGAAGTTGCAAAAGACAAAAAACATACCTTTATTTCAACTGGAATGAGTACATATGAAGATATTGATAATGCTGTTGAAATATTCAAGTCTATGAATTGTCCTTTTGAGTTAATGCATACAGTATCCACTTATCCTATGAAGGATGAGCATGCAAATTTGAAAATGATTCAAGTTTTGAAACAACGATACGGAGTTGATGTAGGATATAGTGGTCATGAAACAGGTTTGGCTATTTCATGTGCTGCTGCAGCGCTTGGTATAAGTTCACTTGAAAGGCATATTACGCTAGATAGGGCTATGTATGGTTCAGACCAAGCTGCTTCATTAGCCCCTGTTGGATTGAAGAATTTAGTTGGTTCAGTTCGTAAGATTGTAAATGCGATGGGTGATGGTAACAAAACAATACTTGATGAAGAACGTAAGGTAGCATTTAAGCTTAGGGAACATTTAGGAAAGCTGTAATGTATGAACACTTAAATTTGATTGGTGTAATGCAGGGTCGTTTGCTGCCAAAATTTCGTGGTCAATATCAAGCACATCCTTTAGGTTATTGGGAAGATGAATTTTATATTGCTCAAAGGTTAGGTTTAAACTGTATTGAGTTTATTCTTGACTATTATAAATCTTTTGAAAATCCTCTGTTATCTATTGAGGGAGTTAAACTTATAAATTCAGTGGTAAACAAGACTGGAGTTCGTGTTGAAACAGTTTGTGCTGATTATTTTATGACTGCCCCTTTGCATTCTAAGAATAAGATTGTTGCGAATCATAGTATTAAAGTTATGAAGAGATTGGTTTCGATGTGTTCTAAACTAGATGTTTCAAGTATTGTCTTACCTTGCGTTGATGAATCTTCGTTAAAGTCAACGGACGATATTGATCGATTTTTACGTGCAATTGACAATATAATTGATGATTTTGAAAATAATGATATTTTTTTATCATTAGAAACAGATTTAGCTCCGAAACCATTTTTAAATCTTTTAGATAAAATAAATTCAAAAAAAGTTGCTGTTAATTATGACATTGGAAATAGTGCAGCTTTAGGGTTTAATCCTTTAGAAGAAATTTCTGCATATGGAAGTAAAATTTCTGATGTTCATATTAAAGATCGAATGCTTGGTGGTGGTCCAGTTATATTGGGGCAAGGAAGTGCAGATTTTGAAACCTCTATAAAAAAACTTAGTGAGATTAATTACAGTGGACCTTATATCATGCAGGCTTATAGGGATAATGAAGGTTTAAGTATATTTAAAAAGCAATTAGAATGGTTTCTTGTGAAAAGAGAAAAAATAAATGCATGTTAGTTGTATCATACTAGCTAGAGGAGGATCCAAAGGCATTCCAAACAAGAACCTAATTGATTTCTGTGGTAAACCTCTTTTATCTTGGACAATCAAACAAGCAAGATTATGTACTAACATAACAAATATATGGGTAAGTTCTGATTCAAGTAAGATACTAGATGTTGCAGAAGAATATGGCGCACAATGCATTAAAAGACCTCTAGAAATTTCAACTGACAACAGTACTTCTGAGAGTGCCTGGAAACACGCTATTCAAGTTATAAATAAAACTGTAAACAACACTATTGATTATATAGTAGCCCCACAAGTAACATCCCCAATACGTGAAAGCAAAGATTTTACCAAAGCTATAAATCAATTAGTTAATTCAGAAAAAGATTCGTTGTTAAGCGTTTCTGAAGTGGAAGATTATTTTAGTTGGAAAGTAAATAGTTTTGGGATACCAGAGTCAATCAATTATGACTATAAAGAAAGAAAACCCCGCCAATTATTGGACAAATTATATCTTGAAAATGGATCTTTTTATATTTTTAAACCACATATTTTGCATCAAAACAATAATCGACTAGGTGGAGATATATCGATTTACATTATGGATAAATTTAAAATGTTTCAGATTGATAATAAAGAAGATATCTCATTGTGTGAGGTTATAATGAAAGGTTACAGATTGGATAGACCATGAATGATTATGTTATGGATATTTTTTCGATAATTAATAAAACTGTCCTAGTTACTGGTGCTTCAAAAGGTATAGGTGAAGCAATTTCGTTGGGGTGCCAAGCTGCAGGTGCAAATATAGTATGTCTTGCAAGATCGCCTCGGCCAAATTCCCCAAAATTGGCTAACTCATATATCCAATGTGATATTGAGGATAGTTTAATTTATGAAGAAATAATCAAAGATGTAATAAAGAAATTTGGATCTATTGACTCACTTATTAATGTAGCGGCAATATCCCTGCCACCTAATCAAGAAAATGAGCATGAAAGATTTTCAAAAACTTTAAACGTCAACTTAAATGCAGTGTTTAAATGTTGTGATATAACATCACGTTTTATGAGTTTTGGTGGATCTATATTAAATATTAGTAGTATCGGAGGAATTCAGGGATTTCCTAACAACCCAGGCTATGTTGCAAGCAAAGGAGGCCTGAGAATGCTTACAAAAGCTCTAGCTATTGATCTTAAAGAAAAAGGGATTAGGGTCAATTGTCTTATGCCTGGATACATAAAAACTGATATGACTAAAGCTAGTTATGATAATTTGAGAACTCGTTCTAGGCGTTTAGATCGGATGATTATAAAGCGCTGGGGAAAGCCAGAAGATTTGGTTGGTGCGGCTATTTTCTTTGTTTCCAATGCGTCAAGTTATATCACTGGGACTGACCTTATTATTGATGGGGGCTGGACGGCAAAGGGTTTATGATTTAAGGAACAGATATGGATTTAGAATTAAAATCAAAAGTGGCTTTCATCTCTGGTTCATCTTCAGGGTTGGGACTTGATATTGCTCGGGAGCTTCATTTGGAGGGATGTCATGTAATTATCAATGGTAGAAATAATAACACACTCAACAAAGCATTAGAAACTTTTGATGGTCGCGCTGATGCTATATCAGGTGATATTACTGAATATAATAATTGCTTTGATATTGCAAAAAAAATTGAAGAAGACTACGGACAACTTAACATTCTTATATGTAATTTAGGAAATGGTTCTTCTGTTCCCCCGGGCGAAGAAAAACCCAATGAGTGGGAACGTATATTCAATTTAAACTTTTTTAGTACTACGAACCTAATAGAATCTACAAAAAACCTTATGATTAAAACTGGGGGAAATATAGTTTGTATAAGTTCAATATGTGGGTCTGAAATTTTAGGTGCCCCTTTGACTTATTCATGTGCTAAAGCGGCACTTAATCATTATGTTCGTGGCATTTCTAGACCTTTAGCTAAAAAAAATATTCGTATTAATGCTGTAGCGCCAGGCAATTTATTATTTCCTGGGTCAGTTTGGGATACTAAGTTGAACGATGATACTGTTTCGGTTAACTCAATGCTAGAGCGTGAGGTTAGCCTCTCCCGTCTGGGCCGTCCTGAAGAAATAAGTAAATTAGTAGTTTTTTTATCTTCATCCGTAAGTTCATTTTCAACTGGAGAGATATACGTCGTAGATGGTGGGCAGGTGAGGTCATGATAAATAAAGATTATGACTTAACTGGAAGGGTAGCAATTGTTACGGGAGGTGCCGGCCTTCTCGGACAACAGCATAGCAAAGCATTAATAAACGCTGGTGCTTTTGTGTATGTAGCAGATATTAATGAATCACTAATTAAAGATGCATGTTATGTTCTTGGAAAAAAATCGTTCCCATTGATCATGGATGTTACAAGCGAAGAAAGTGTCAAAATTGCTCTTTCGCTAATAATTTCTAAACACAAAAAAATTGATATCTTAATTAATAATGCTGCAGTTGATCCTAAAGTCAAATCAGGTGGTATAATGGAAACATCTAGATTGGAAAATTTCTCCATTAACCAATGGAATTATCAAATGAATGTAGGTTTAACCGGAGCTTTCATATGTAGCAAGATTTTTGGTACTCATATGATCTCAAATAATGGGGGGTGTATATTGAATATATCTTCAGATTTGTCAGTATTTGCTCCTGATCAGAGATTGTACAAAAAAATTGGACTTGCAGAACATTTACAACCAGTAAAGCCAGTCACTTATTCTGTAATTAAAACAGCATTGATAGGGTTAACACGTTATTTGGCATCTTATTGGGCTGATAAAAGTATAAGAGTTAATGCATTATCTCCAGGTGGAATTTATACAGATCAGCCAGAAGAATTTGTAACGAAATTAATTGATTTGATACCACTTGGAAGAATGGCTAGGCCAGATGAATATCAATCAGCCATTCAGTTTTTATGCAGTGATGCATCTCGTTACATGACAGGTCAAAATATTGTTATTGATGGAGGTCGTTCTATACTATAAATTTATATTTCAAGATTTTAAATTTTTAGTTTCATATCTTCAGATTTTATAACTTTATTTAAGAAAAGAACCAGCCACAGCTTGATCAAGAAAATTACGGAGTCGTTTACCTGATTTACCATCACTGTTTCCCATAATTTTATCTAAAGTTTTCTTATGTCCTAAATTTAATTTTTGATATCTAAAACCATTCTTAACAGTTTTTAAAATCATGGTTTCTAGTTCTTTATTTGTCTTAGCTACAAGAACACCATCGTTTACATCATGAGAATGATCTGCTATCAATTTTTCTTGTTCAGAGAAAATATTGGGTACAATTGTAGGCACTCCTGCTGCAATAGCTTCTAGGACTGCAGTTGTATTAAAGCCAATAACAACTGAAGCTTTATCAAGAAGTTTATGACCAACACCTGCTTTTATTAACTTAACGTTCTGAGGAAACACATTAATATCTGACGCATTTATAAGATCTTGAACTTGTTGATTTCCATGACCCATCTTTCCTTTACATATGAAATTGATATCAGGGTGTTTATTGGCCAAATTCATTATTGTTTTATAAACATTTTTTATCATTTGTGACCATGTAACTACAGTACCGTCACTAATTGGGATTCCTTTAAAATAATAATTATTTTTATATTGAAACATTAGTGGACCTGCTATGGGCTCAATTAGGTAAAACAATACTGATTTATTCTGGGGTATTATATTTTGTAATCTAGCAACGTGAGATTGATCAAGGCGAGAACAACCAACGACATGAATATTTTTTTTTTTAAGAATTCCTGCTTTTACAAAAATATTTTTGTAAACTGTATTATAAACTGAAATAGCATGACCTGGGAATATGGCAACAGATTTTTTATAAAAGTCAATTAATAGATCAATATTTGCAGTTGACCAATTGCATTCTTTGTGAGTTGCCACAAAAGTAATTTCACACTCTTTACAAGCTAGAGCTAAAGCGCGTTCTGCTGAATAGATAATGTTGAATTGTACAAATGCAGAAACGCCGAATATCTTGTTAAACCATTTCAGAACTCTTATTAAATGTTTTTTATATTTTTCTTTGTCTAATTCCAATTCTTTATCATTTGAATGATAATTCATATTTGTAACACGTTCTTGTATTTTATAATGATTTGCTGATAAAACTAACATATTTCTTGGAAGAAAAAGAACAGGATATTCAGCTTTATTCTCTAAATATGCTGACACTATATCGTCTACACCAGCTGATTTAGGTAAAATCACTAGCTTTTTTTTTCCAAATTTTTTAGATTTTATTTTATTAGAATATCTCATCCCAGCACGCCAACCAAATGCAATAATTATTGGCAAATCTAAATGAAGACCAAGCTTTACAAGATTATGGGAAATTAAAACCTGTATATAAGCCGTAATTCTTTTGCTTAACAAGTATATATACACATTTTACTCCTTTCAATTTTGAGTCTTTAAAATATAAATTCAAAATTGTATTAACTCGGATTGCCGGTATTAACACATAAATGAATATGATTAGTAATTTAGAACTAAAAAAATTACTCATTTATTCTAAAATTTAATTAATGAATTTCATAAATATTTTTTTATTAATTTAAATTAATGGAAATTTTAATTGCCACCCTTTATCGTTGCTATTTCTCCAGATTTCATCATTTCTATGTTTATCAATTATTTCATAAAATTCTCGTTCATTCATTTCCAAATAATTTAATATGTCATTAAGCCATAAAGAAGGAAACTCGCCGTCATATTTCTTGCATAAATTTAAACCTTCTTCTCTTGTCATATGATTATTTTGAATTAGTCGAGAGGTATCACGTACACATCTTCCAAAACCAAACTTAATGTATTGAAGATAATAGTAAATATCGTCAAATTTGTCATCTAAACTATCAAAATCTGTGAAAGTTCCACATGTTCTTTGTTCTGATGTATGAAAGTCAATTTTTTCTTTAATATAATTATAGTTTTCATACATGCTCCAACGATGAAAGTAGGCAAAATATAAACTTTTTACACCAACGTTTTCAATTTCCTCAATTTCAGGATAAATGTATGGATTTAAATCATTTATAGAAACATCTTCAGTTTCCCAATTTTGAGGGTTATCTCCAATTTGATGTTCAATTACTTCTGTAAAATTTCTAATTTTTTTAGAATTTTCGTCAAGGACTTTCCCACCATATTCGCTTTCACCGTGTTCCGCATAAAAAATCAGTTTTATATTGTGTCTAACTGCTGTTTGTACAGGGATAGCATTTATGCCAGCATCCCACGCAACTTTCGGATTTCCCCTTTCAATGAAAAATCTTTTGGTTAAAATTTGGTGTACTTTTTGGTTTGGCCTAAAATACAGATGGTCAAATCCTTCTCGTATCATTGCCTCTCTATTGTAATTACCTACATTATTTGGCAAAATAGGAGAAAATGTTACTAATAAAGGATTCATGCCATATTCATATTTTAATTTCCAAGCAATGCTGGAGCTGTCTTTTCCACCACTCCATGGTACAATACAATCCCAAGAGCCATTTCTACTCCTGAAAGGCTCAATAAGTTGAATAAATTCTTTTTTTCTTTGATCCCAGTCAATGTTATTTTTTTCTTCCATATTTAAGCATGCGTTGCATATACCTTTTTCATTAAAAACTACTCGTGGTCTTGAATCTGGCATTAGACATTTATGACAATAATTAATATTTTTTACATCCATTTGATTTTCTCCTTGCTTATTTCAAACACGAACATTTATACCTTTTGAATACATGAATTTTTTTGCACTTGCTATACTCGATTCTGTAAAGTGATATATATTTGATGTACATACTCCAGATGCCTTTCCATTAATAATTCCATCCACAAAATGTTGCCATTTTCCTGCTCCTCCAGATACTAAAACTGGAATATCAACTGCATCCGCTACTAATTTGTTTAAGTGATTATCATAGCCCTCTAAAGTTCCATCTTTATCAATTGATGTAAGCATAATTTCACCTGCTCCTCGATTTTGAACTTCTATAGCCCATTCAACAGGATCAAGACCTGTTGGTTTAGAACCAAAGTGACTATATACTTCATAATCATCATTTTTCTTTTTTTTTATATCCATAGATACGACCACACACTGGGTACCAAATTTTTTTGCCCCAACACTTATTAAATTTGGATCTTCAATTGCTTTTGAATTAACTATAACCTTATCAGCACCACAACTTAGCAAATTAGAAAAATCCTTTTCAGAGCCCACACCACCGCCTACTGCAAGAGGTACAAAACAATCTTTTGCAAATTTTTCAATTTTATTATAAAAGAGTTGACTGCTTTTCACTTTGTCTCTTGTAATATCCAAAATAATTATCTCGTCAATAGACCATGCATCCACAAAATTTAATGTGTATCGATAGTCTGGATTAAAATTTCTGGTTCTAAAGAGTATACCATTGTTAAACATTAGAACGGATATTAATCTCTGTCTTAGCACTTCTATGACTTTTCAATAAAATTTTTTAAAATTTTTAGACCAAAAAATTGGCTTTTTTCTGGATGAAATTGTGTGCCATATATATTTTCATATTCAATAGCTGCAACTAACTCATCCCCGTATTTGCATCTACCTATAATAATATTTTCATTAGTGCACTGCATGTGATAACTATGAACATAATAGACAAGAGCATTATCAGCTATGCCTTCCCAAAGAATAGAATCTTTATTTTGTAAAAGATCGTTCCAACCAACATGAGGTATTCTCATTTTTTTATTTTTTGTTTCTAGTTTTTTAACAGATGCATCTACCCATCCTAAACCTTTATGAAAACCAAATTCATAGCTTTCTTTAGATAAGAGTTGAAATCCAAGACAAATGGCAAGGATAGGTTTCTTTTTCTTATTAACTAGTATATCTAATGGTTTAATCAAACCAAGATTTTTCATATTATTAATACCGTCTCCGAAAGCACCAACACCTGGTAAAATTAATTTATCCGCAGAAGCAATTTCATATAAATCATTTGTAATAATTGCATCATAACCAACTTTTCTAACAGCACCTAATACTGAAAACAAATTTCCAAGTCCATAATTTATAATAGCTATGCGCATAATCTTTTAACCTTTGAACTCTTCTAGAAAAAGTTTAACACCTAGAAATGAAAATAAAAATTTTGATTCACTATTAGTAATTGTTTTTAATTTAAGTTTTTTTTCAATTGCTTCTTTTTTAACATATTTAAAAATAAGGTTATCATCTAAAATTTGTTCTCTTACATCTTTATTATTAATATCTAACAAGTCTTCAATTGGTGCATTGAAACCAACTTTTTTGCGAGCTTTTAATATTGTATCAGGTACAATATTCTTCATAGCTTCTCTTAAAATAGACTTTGTTTTTCCATCTTTAATAAGATATTTGGTTTGAAATTTCAAACTAGTTTCAAATAATTTTCTATCAAGAAATGGTGAGCGGTTTTCTATTGAATAGAACATTGCGTTTAAATCATCTTCGTTTAATATAACTGGAACAACTTCCTCAAAAAGTTCATTTAGCATTCGTTTTCTTAATAAACTTGTAGGAAATATTTTTTCATGAAATGTTTCTATATCAAATTCATACAAAACGTCACTAAAATTTTTGCCAGAATAAATGTGATTACGGAAATTTGGATTATTAATAAATCTTTTATGATTTTGTAAATATTTATTTCTAACATGAGGAAAAATATAATTTTTCCAATTATAGACAGATTGATTAAAAAGTGACTTATCGTCTGATATGGACGCTAAGTATAATAAATGATGGTCATAATAACCTGAAAAGAGTTCATCAGCACCTGTACCAGAAATTGATATTTTGTATCCACATTTTTTTATATTTTCCATAAGAAGCCAATGCACATAATAAGATATTGTTGAAATAGGAGCATCATGGGCTTTAACAAGTAAACGCATATTAGTTAAAAAATTTTTTTTAGATAAATTAATTGGAGTATGTTTTATGTCTAATTCTTTAACTGCTTGATCAACTAGTGTTTGTTCATCATATCTTTTATCTTCATTCACAATTGTAAAACCATGGACATCATGCCCCAAAATCTTTGATGCAACTGAGATTAGTGTATTAGAATCAATTCCTCCACTCATGCAAAAGGCAACAGGAACATCAGAGCGCATCCTCAACCGAACAACATCAATAATATTTTCTTTTGTTTGTTGTACACAATCTTTGTAAGTAAGATTTTTATCTTCTATAAAACTAGGACTCCAATACTTAGTTGGAGGATTAATTTTTCTAGAATTAATTTTTATGTAAGTTCCAGACGGGACTTGTTCAATTTTATGAAAAAAAGTTTCTTTTGTTTTATATAGACATTTATAACCATTTACCAAATATCTTATTAGATGTTTATCGTTTATATTTGGCCGTCTTCCTGCTAATGCAGCTAAACCTTTAATTTCGGAGGCAAAAAACAATCCATTATCTGTGTTCCATAAGTATAATGGCTTTTCACCAAACCTATCTCTAGACAATAAAAGTACATTATTTTGTTTATTATACCAAGCAAATGACCACATACCTTCAAGTTTATTAAGAGCATTTTCTCCCCATTCATAAAGAGCGTGGATTAAAACCTCAGTATCACTCGTTGTTTTGAACTTATGTCCCAAAACTTCTAAATCTTTGCGTACTTCGAGATAATTATAAATCTCTCCATTATAAATTAAAACTGTGTCATTATAATGAAAAGGTTGGTCTGATCGAGAACTAAGGTCAA
>CACNGC010000022.1 GCA_902619805.1 uncultured SAR116 cluster alpha proteobacterium
GGAAATATTGCTAAAGAACTGATGATCGTATTTAACGAATTTGTTTATAATGACTCAATTAAAAAACTAAATGTTAAAAAAAATGATCATGTTATAGAAATTGGATCTGGTAATGGACAGGGAATAAAAAAATTACTAGACCTCACTTCCAAAAATATTATTTCTATAGAAGTCAGCGATACATTTCGAAATAAATTAATTCAAGAATTTAAAAATCAAAATGTTACAATCTTATCTAATGATGCAAAAAATTTATCTAATATTGTAAAAGATAATTCTTTCGATAAATTACTAGCAGTTAATGTGGTTTATTTTTTACACCCTATAATTAACTATGCTAGAGAATTCTTCAGAATATTAAAAATAAATGGATTGGGTGTTTTAGTTTGCAAATTTGAGGGTATTAAAAACTTTGATAACAAAGTTGCTCCAAATAAGAATTTGGAAGATATAGTTAATGCTTTTGAGAAAGCCGGTTTTAGAGTTAAAACAGAATTCATTAAATCCAATAATACACAAAAAGAATATCATGCAATTTATTTAATAAAGAGTAAGAATGAACCATAATTCAAATATACAACCAAGAAGGAGTTTTATATTTACTCCTGGTCTGAAGCCTGACATGTATCCAAAAGCTCTTAAATCCGGCACAGATATGGTATGTGTTGAATTAGAAGATGGTATTGCCCCACATGATAAAGAAACAGCAAGAAACTTAGCTCTAAAATTATTTCAAGGAAAGCAAGAAAATGACGGAGTTGAAAGAATTTTAAGAATTAATTGTTTAAGAGAAAAGTTTGGATTAGAAGATGTCCAGGCTATTTTGTCAACCAAAAATCCTCCACCAGCTCTTATGATCCCAAAAGTAAAAACATCTCAAGAAGTTAAACTTTTAGATGATTTACTCAGTGAAAAAGGACATAACTGTAGACTTCATATTATAATTGAAACTAATGAAGGATTAGAAAATGCCTTTGACATCGCAAATTGTTCACAAAGAATAGATGCACTTTTTTTTGGAGGTGTAGATATGTCTGCAGAGTTAAGATGTGAAAATAAATGGGAACCCCTTTTATATGCAAGATCCAGAATAGTACATGCAGCAGCCTCCGCTGGTATTGACGCAATTGATGTTCCTTATCTTGATCTAGATGATCTAGATGGTATGAAAGAGGAAGCAATTAAAGCAAAAGAGCTTGGTTTTAGTGGGAAAGGATCAATACATCCAAAACAAATTTCTGTATTAAATAATGTTTTCACTCCCTCTATTGAGGTTATAGAGCGAGCAAAAAAAATCACTTCAACATTTGAAGAAGCAAATACTGGACTCGTTGTAATTGATGGCAAATTAATTGAAAAACCAGTGTTAAGAGAAATGTATAGAATTTTATCTATAGCGAACAAATTAAATAATTAATAACCTTAATGCTAAAAATATTAAAATAATCTGAAATATATAAAAAAATAATTTATTGCTAATTTTATCTAGTAAATACTGCCCAATTCTGCTTCCCAAAAGTGTAGCAGGTATCATTAACAAAAAGGTATCTATATATTCTAAAAAAGAGAACCCAATCAAAGAGAACCCAATAATTTTTGTGAGGTTTCCGACTAACCCAAAATAACCTAATGTTCCAACTATCGATTTTTTTTCGTTAATACTTTGCTTAACAATTACAGCTAATAGAGGGGCAATAACACCTACAAGGACATTTAAAATACCTGTAAATAATCCTACGATATAATACCAATTCGATGATATAATAAAATTTTTTATAAATTTAATATTTTGCAATATGAGTGCAATTATTATGAATGAACCAATTAGTTTTTTAATATCTTCTGCATTGATACTTTGAAAGATCTCAAGACCTATATAGACACCTAAAGGTATCATAAGTGAAAATTTTAATATTATGCTCCATTTTACAAACTTTCTTAAAAGCCATGTCCTTGCAATGTTAGAAGTAAATTGAATTACACCATGAACTGGAATTGCTTCAGATGGATTCATGAATTGTAACATTGCAGCTAGTAGCACTGTGCCACCACCTGCTCCAGCAATAGATGTCATCATTGCTGTGAAAAATGAAAGTAAGGTAAGAAGTAGATTGTCATAAACAGATAATTCAAGCATTGTTAAATTCAAATGATTTTAAGATAATTTATTCTTATACTTTTTTGATATTTAATTTAATAAATTTTGTTTGAAGGGTCATCTTATTTTGAAGAAAAATACCGTGATATTATCTGTTAGTAATGATGAAGGACACTTATGCGTTGATATATTTATTAGAGAAAATAAAACTTTTGGTTTTGAAGAATATAGAAAAGATCCTGAAAATATTGATGGGTGGTACAAAGTTGGAAATTATAGTGATAAAATATATAAGAACCAAAAAGAAGCCTATAAAAATGCATGCAAAAATATTCTGTGGTTAAAATATAAGAAATGAAGATAGTAAGCCTTTTCCCTGCAGGATCAGAAATAATATGTAATTTAGGGTTGTCAGACAACCTTATCGCAGTAAGTCATGAATGTGATTTTCCTCCTTTGTTGAATAAAAAAATTAGAGTAACAAAAAGTATCATTACTAATAGTATGGAACAAAGAATGATTGATCAATTAGTTAAAAATGCGATAGAAAATAATGTTTTAATTTATGAAGTTGATAACAAGAAACTCCTTGAAATAAATCCAGAAATAATTATCACACAAGGATTATGCGAAGTATGTTCAATCTCAGAAAATCAAGTTCAAGCTACTTTAAAAAATAATTTATGTACTTTAACAAGCAAAACTAAAATAATTTCGTTAAATGCTACAACATTTGAAGAAATTTGTTCTGACATTAAAATGATTGGTAAAGAAGTTAACAAAATTGAAGTTGCTGAAAGACTAATTCAGGAAGCTAATAATAAAAAAAATAATCTAATTAAAAAAAAAATTAATAAAAAACTTTTACTCCTTGAGTGGATTGATCCTTATTTTAGCCCTGGTCATTGGATACCAGAACAAATTGAGATTGCTGGCTTTCAATCTGTCGTGGGAAAGAAAGGTGAAAAGTCAATAGAATTGTCTGCTGAAAAAATTAATGAACTTAATCCTGACTATATTGGTTTAATCTGTTGTGGTTACAATCTTGAAGAAAATAAACTTTTCGCAAATAAACTTTATGAAGACTCTAGAATAAATAATTTGGATGCTATAAAAAACGAACAAGTATTCGCTTTTGATTCAAATTCTTATTTTAGCAGACCATCTTTAAGAATTATGGATGGAGCTGAACAGCTCAGAGAAGCAATAATTTATAGCAATAAAAATAATCATTGTAAGAGAAATTATTGATAGATTATTGGAAACTCTTCACCAACAAGTTTGTCACCAGTTTTGAGCTTAATATTTTCAAATGGAGGAGATCCCTTTCCTCCTCTATCAACAAAAAATGCATCATCCCCTACAATCCTAGCTGAAAAAATTCTTCTTCTGCTTAATTTATTAACATTTTCAGAAGCCCCATGAAGTGTTCTAAAATCAAACGCAATTGCATCACCAGCTTTTATTTCCCAGCTTAAAATCTTATAGTCATTTCTGTTTGCGTTAATGTCTGGAACTTCAATTGATTCATCATTTTCATATAAATCATTTCCATTAAATCTTTTAGGTTTATGCAGAATATTAGACAAATGCGATCCTGCGATACATTCTAAACATCCTTCTTTTGAAATATCATCTAAAGCTATCCAAAAACTTACTGATTGTTCTCCATCAACACAATAATAAGGTTTATCTTGATGCCAAGGGGTTTTTATCGATGAACCAGGTTCTTTTACAAGTACATGATCATGGAAAAATCTTGAACTTTTAGAATGCATTAATAATGAAGCATAATAGCCTAACTTGGAGTTAAATATAAAGTCATTAAATTCAGATATTCTGTTCCAATTTACTAAATCTTGAAAAAAGGGTGCAGTTCCATCTTCTGGTATGTATGATCTTTCCCTAACACTTGGGTTAGCAATTAATTTATCAACACCTATTCTTAATTTATCTACCCAATCAGAAAAAACTCCTTTACATAAAATCGCGCCATCTTTTGTAAAATTTTCAATGTCATTATTATCTATAAATTCCATCCCATTCCTTTACAGCTTCTAATTTTCCATCTTTGCCTAGTTTAGGTCTGTTTTTAGAAAAAGTATTTTCTGATCCCACTACACCATAGTCCATGTACCCTAGTCTTACTAGGGGCCTCGCTGCGGAGGCATTAAACAGTCCGTCTTTAATGAACTTATCATTGATATAAATTCCAACAACTTGTCCAAAAATAACATAGTTGCCTTTACCTAATTTCCTGTCTACATTGGGCAAATCTATTGTTTTCCAATGCTTGCATTCAAGCGCAGCTGCGGCTTCAGCAACAAATGGTGCAGATACAAATTTACCAATTTGTGGCTTAAGTCCAGCTAATTCAAATTCGTCCACCTCAGAACCTGCAGGAACAGAACTTCCATTCATGTTATCAAATAAATCTTCTGTTGCTAATGAAACTGTAAAATCACCAGTCTCTTCAATGTTTTTTACAGAATCTTTTATATCAACTGAAGAAAACATAACGAAATGGGGTCGATCTGCAATTGCATTAAAGTAGCTATACGGTGCTAAATTATAAATACCACCTTTCGAGCGACTTCCAATCCAACCTATAGGCCTAGGTGCAACTATTGCTTTAAATGGGTCATGTGGAAGATTATGTTCATTTTTAATAGTATCGTAGTGCATTTAAGTATCCAGTAATAATAAAAAGTTTATAATCAAATTAAACAATATAAATTAAAAGTATAGAATAAATTTTTTTAACAAATGAAGTGTGAAATTATGAATTTGAAAGAGATTAAAAATATTGGTTTTGTTGGTTTAGGGGTTATGGGAAGCCCTATGTGCAAAAATCTACTTAAAAATAAACAATGGCACATTATTGTTCATGATTTAGATAATTTTAAAGAAAAAGAATTAGAAAAAAATGGAGCTTCAATTGCAAACAATCTTAATGAATTATTTAATGTAGCAGATGTGATCATTACCTGTTTGCCTGGAGGTGATTTCGTAAAAGAAATCTATCTTGGAAAAAAGAAAATAGTATCTGAAATAAACCCAGATAAATTGATTATCGATATGTCTACTTCTCAACCAAATTTAATGATTGAGCTAAACAAACTAATAACAAAAAAAGGTTCATTCTTTGCTGATGCACCTATTGCTAGAACAAGGCAGGCTGCCAAAGATGGCACACTAGCAATAATGGTAGGTTCTAAAAAAGAAGTTTATAAAAGGATACTTCCTATTTTGGAATATATGGGAAAAGATATTATGCATTGTGGTGACGTAGGAACAGGTCAAATGACTAAAATTTTAAATAATATGATACTATTTGAAACAGTTGTTGCGCTCTCAGAGGCTGCAAATATTGCAGAAAAATATGATATGAGTGTTAAAAATTTATTTGAAAATATTACGAAATGTTCTGGAGATAGCTTCGCACTAAGAAATCACGGACTAAAAAGTATAGCCCAAAATCACTTCCCTTCCCCAGCATTTTCTTCAGAATATGCCCTTAAAGATCTTTCTTATGCAATAAATTTAGGAAAAACACATAACTTAAATTTACCAGGAGCAAACTCAGCTAAAAAACTTCTTAAAAAATCAATCATGAATGGTGATAAGGATTTATATTTCCCAGTCATAAAAAAACACTTTGGTTAAGTTACCCTCTTCCAACGAACGGCATTTTATTTGCCATAACTGTCATGTCTAAAACATTTACGGTTACAGGTAAATTAGCCATATATAAAACAGCGTTAGCAATATGAATGGAATCAATAACTGGCTCAACTTCTGTTTTGCCTGTGGCTTGTGGTACACCTTCTTTCATTCTTTCAGTCATTGGTGTTTCTGCATTTCCAATATTAATTTGACTACAACAAATATCATATTTTCTGCCATCTAATGAAATTGTTTTGGTCATTCCAGTAACACCGTGTTTTGTTGCTGTGTAAGGAATAGATCCAGGTCGAGGAGTAACAGAAGACACACTACCATTATTAATAATTCTTCCACCTTGTGGAGTTTGGTCTCTCATTAAAGCAAAAGCATATTTTGCACAAAGAAACATCCCATTTAAATTGATATCTACAACACTCTTCCAATTTTCAAACGGCATTTCATCAATAGACTGTGCAGGCACACCTATTCCTGCATTATTAAAAAGGACATCTATTCTCTTATGATTCTTTTCTACAATTTCAAATGCATTTTTAACAGCCTGAGGATCACTAACATCACATTGCAATATCTGAGTTTCGCTAGAACAAAGTTTTTGAGTTTCTATTAATTTATCTTTTCTTCTTCCTATAAGATACACTAACATACCTTCTTTTGATAAAACTTCAGCCACTCTTCTGCCAACGCCTGTTCCTGCTCCAGTGACAACTACTATTTTTGACATTTTTTCCTCTTATTTTTTAAACTTAGAAATTTTTGGTACATTAATTACTACTTATGTTATAAAATTAAGACAACTATTAATAATTTAACAAAATAATTACTATGCAAAAAAAAGTCTTTATAGGTTGTGGAGCAGGTTTTTCTGGAGACAGATTTGATGCTTCAATCCCAATTGTAAACGAGTTTAAAAATATAAGTGAACCAAAATATTTAATGTTTGAAGTTCTTGCTGAAAGAACTTTAGCTATTGCTCAACAATATAGAATTAAAAATCCAGATAAGGGATATTCGCCTTTTTTAGATTCATACATATCTCCTATAATTGATGATTGTCTTCAACATAATATTAAAATTATCTCAAATATAGGTGCTGCTAATCCACTTGGTGCAGCTAGAAGAATACTTGAAATAGCAAAAGAGAAAAAAACAAGAAAGCCTAAGATTGGCGTAGTTGTTGGTGATGATCTTTTAGAATATATGACGAATAAAGAAATATTAGAAAGTCCCACAATGGAGGGTTTAGATTTTTCGAATAATCAGATAACAGCTGCAAATGTCTACCTTGGTGCAAAACCAATTACTGAAGCTCTCTCAAAAGAAGCTGATATTGTAGTTGTAGGAAGAACTGTTGACAGTGCTCTTGCTTTAGGACCATTGATATACGAGTATAACTGGAAAAATGAAGATTTAGACTTACTTGGTTCCGGTACTATTTGTGGACACCTTTTAGAGTGTGGGGCTCAAGTAACAGGAGCTTACTTCGCTGATCCTGGGTTTAAAGATGTTCCTAATCTAGCCAAAGTTGGCTTCCCAATAGCAGAGTTTTATCAAGATGGATCGTTCATAATTACTAAACCAAAAGATACTGGCGGATTAGTGAGCAAAGCAACAATTACTGAACAATTATTATACGAAACTCATGACCCTTCAAATTATCTTGTTCCTGATGTAACAGCTGACATGTCAGCATTGATACTTGAGGATAATGGAAAAAACAGGATCCTTGTAAAAGGTGGAAAAGGTAAAAAAGCACCTCAAAAACTAAAAGCTACTATTTGCTGTGATAATGGTTTTATGGGAGAAGCGGAAATAAGTTATGCCGGACCAAATGCACTAGCTCGAGCAAAACTTGCCGGAGAAGTTATAAGTGAAAGAATTCAAATTCTTGGACTTCAAGGACAATTAAGGGTTGAAATGATTGGAGGTGGCTCTGTTCATTTTTCTATGGATGAAGCCTCATCATATGAACTTCCAAATGATGGAGATTATCGAGTAAGAACCTCTGCTATTTATCCTAAAAGATATCAGGCTCAGCAAATGGTTGACGAAGTAATGTCTCTTTATTGTTGTGGCCCTGCTGCTGGCGGTGGTGGACGCGGATATGTTACGCCTCAATCATCAACTGCTTCTATATTGGTTAATAGAGAAACCGTAAGTCCAAATGTTCAAGTCAAGATTTTATAATATTTAAGATGTAATATTTATGATTAAATTAAATTTACCTATACATTCTATCGCACATGCTAGAGCTGGAGATAAAGGAGATGTATCTAACATATCTCTAATAGCTTATCTGGATAGTGGTTGGCCAATTATTGAAAAATTAGCGACTAAAGAAAAAGTCCTAGAGATATTTAAACACATGGGAGCAACTAGAGTAGATAGATATAAACTTCCTAACTTAAGAGCTCTTAATTTTGTTATACACAGTGCGCTTGGTGGAGGAGTAAATAGTTCATTAAGACTTGACAGACATGGGAAAACATTGTCATCTCATCTCCTTCATGAGTTAATTATACCAATAAGTAAAGATCTACTCCCAATTAATTCACCATACTTAAAAAAGTTTAAGGATTAAAAGATGAAAGAAGCTGGATCCCTCCTAGTTGAAATATTAGAAAATCAAAAAGTTGAAAGAGTTTTTTGTGTTCCTGGGGAGAGTTATTTATCTGTTATGAACGGCCTTCAAGATACTTCTATAGAAACGGTACTTTGTAAACATGAAGGGGCTGCCTCCATAATGGCTGAGGCAGATGGAAAACTAACTGGAAGACCTGGTATAGCATTTGTTACAAGAGGGCCTGGAGCTTCTAATGCAGCTGCAGGGATACATATTGCTCAACAAGATAGTACTCCTATGATTCTTTTTGTAGGACAAATTGGTAAAGAAATGTATGGAAGAGATGCATTTCAAGAAGTTGATTATCAACAATTTTTTGGTGGAATGGCAAAACTAGTTTTTGAAGTGCAGCAGGCTGACAGGTTGCCAGAGATTGTTTCGCGTGCTTATCATACAGCAATGTCTGGAAGACCTGGTCCAGTAATAGTTGCATTACCAGAAAATATGTTGACCGAGTCAACTAATAACAAACCTGTTGGTTATATTAGTAGTTCGTCATCAGCACCATCTACAAATAACTTAGCTCAATTTATTGAAGAAATAAAGTCTGCTAAAAACCCAATCCTTATTTTAGGTGGATCTGTTTGGTCAAACGATGCTGCAAAAGATTTAGAATCAATATCAGAAATGCTTGGACTAACAATATTAACCTCACATAGAAGGCAAAGCTTTTATAATAATCTTCATGAAAATTATGGTGGTGATTTAGGTTTAGGTGTTAATCCAAAACTTATTGAGCGAATAAACAAATCTGATTATTTGGTTTTATTAGGTGGGAGATTAAGTGAAAATCCTTCTCAAGGCTTTTCTTTGTTTGGAATACCTGAACATAATAAGAAAGTTGTGCATATTCATCCAGGCCCTGAAGAAATTGGAAGAATTTATAAACCTCATCTAGGAATACCATGTAGTCCAATATCTTTTGCAAATACTTTAAATAATGCGCTTAAAGGATTAAACACAAAACCATCATCTGAAAATCAAATAAATACAAACCAAGCTCATGAAGATTACTTAGAATGGGGTAATATGCCACTAGAGGCTCCAAATTCAGGTGTTGATCTTACTTCAGCATTTAGAAGTTTAAGAGAAAATTTAGAGCCAAATACAATAATTACTAATGGTGCTGGCAATTACGCTGTATGGGGTCACAGATTATTTAGATTTAGTCAATTTCGAACACAACTTGCTCCAATTTCTGGTTCTATGGGTTATGGTCTGCCAGCCGCTATTGCTGCAAAATTAAGATACCCAAACCAAATTGTAATAGCTCTTGCTGGAGATGGATGCTTTCAAATGACAGAAAACGAATTTGCTACTGCTGTTCAATACAATGCAGCTGTTATTGTATTTGTGATAGATAATGAAATGTATGGCACTATAAGAATGCACCAACATAAAAACTATAAAGGAAAATACAAACACACAGGGTTAATTAATCCAGATTTTAATAAACTTGCTGTAGCTATGGGTGGTCAGGGTTATACCGTTAACAACACAGAAGATTTTATGAATATATTCAATGATGCTAAAGACTGGACTTCTAAAAATAATTTACCTGCTTTATTACATATCAAAACTGGATCTGAAATGGTCCTACCTGGAAAACGGTTTAACTCACTTTAAATTAAAATTTTTCAAGTTAAAACTTTCTTCTAGTACAACTTTTTGTGATTTTAATTCTTTAATATTTTTTGCGCAAATTTGTTCCATAACATTTGAGAGTTCATCTTTTAAGATGTCGTGAACATGATTAGCACCTTTGTCACCTAAAGCAGCAAGTCCAATGATAAATGGTCTTCCTGTCATAATAAAATCTGCCCCAAGCATTAAACCTTTGCAGATATCTTGTCCTGAATAAAAACCTGAATCTATAATAATGGGAAACTTTGGTCCTAATTTCTTACGAACTTCAGGCAAAATTTGTAATGGACTGGGAGCAATATCAATTTGTCTTCCTCCGTGATTAGACAAATAAATTGCATCTACAACCTTTGCTGCCTTAATTGCATCATCCAAATGCATCAAACCTTTTAAAATTATTGGACCTTTCCAAATATCTCTTACCTCTTTGAGATAATCCCAATCTAAATATCGTTGCATTTGACTTCCTGCAAAACCTGCTTTTGACTTGGCATTACCATGCCATGTGCCATCACTATATTGATCCATTGTTCCAAATGCGGGTATTCCATTAATAAGTGTATTTATAGACCATGAGGGACACATTGCAGCTTGAAAAAAAGTGCGTAAATTAGTTTTTGGCGGAACAGAAACCCCTGCCATCCTTAATCTTTCTCTTCTACTTGACGCAGGTATATCTGCAGTAATTATTAGAGTTTTAAATCCAGAATTCTTTGCTCTTTTTAATAAATCATCTCGAATAGCTTTATCTGCAGGTGGATATAATTGAAACCAACCTGTGCCATTTAAATGTTTTCCAACCTCCTCTACAGAAGTACAAGCAACTGTTGATAAGGAAAAAGGTATGTTATTTTTAACTGACATTTTTGATAAAGCCACTTCTGCACCAGGCCACATAAGGCTTGTCATTCCAACTGGTGCCATACCAAATGGAGCATCATACTCATAATCAAATAATTTAGTTTTTAGATCAGGATTTACAGTTCCCTTTAAATAATTAGGAACTAAAAAAATTTTATTAAAAACCTTTCTATTATTTTCTAGAGCTTCATCATAACCAGTGCCAGCAAATAAGTATTCAGACGCAAAATGAGGTATTCTTCTTTTGGCAATATTAACCATATCAGAAACTCTTGGATATTTATCAACCAAATTAGACAAAGATTTCTCCATAAAATTAATAGTGTTTTTAATCTAACATGTTATGAATAAATAATTAATCAAATAAATAAGTTAATGAGAAAAAAATGATTGAAAACCCACCCTTAATACAAATTAAGAAATCAACAAGTAGAAATAGACCCTCAAAAAAACAGATTGATAGTTTTAAAAAGATTCCAACAGGTTTCATATGTGATGCGCTGAATGGCTATGCTGCACTAGATACAGAAATTAAACCTTTATTCATTCCTGGAAAAGTTGTTGAACATATTGTTGGACCTGCATTAACAGTTTTTTCTGGAGCTGCTGATGTACTTGGAATGTCGATAGCATTAAGTGAAATTCAACCAGGAGATATTGTTGTAAACGGCGTCAGTGGTTTTCAAGGCACTGCTGCGGTCGGTGATAGAATTGCAGGAATGATTAAAAATAATGGTGGTATAGGCCTTGTAACAGACGGTCCAATGAGAGATTTACAGGGCATCATTGAAACAGGCCTAAGTTGCTTTTGCACAGGTCTTAACCCAAATTCACCTTATAATAGTGGCCCAGCTAAAATTGGATATCCAATGGAAATAGGTGGCAAAACTGTTAGTTCTGGAGATATTATTGTTGCTGATGCTGACGGCGTTACCGTAGTACCATTTAATAAAATTAATGAGGTTATAGACAAGTTAAATAGGATAATTGAACTAGAAAACGTCATGGATGACAAAGTAAGAGATGGGCTTAAAATTTCTCAAAAAGCTCTTGATTACATAAACAGTGATCAAGTCGTATATGAAGATTAGTCCTTTATAGTTTCTTAGAGTTAGATATAAAACTTCTCTTTAAGCATAAAGATAAGTACGTGAAAATGAATGCAAAAATAACTTCTCTTATTTGTCTATAAATCAGTTTGTGCTACAAAACTTTTACTAAAATCTATTATAATTGTCTTAATTTCTTTTTTTATAAAACCAACTATTTGGGAAGCTCTAGATATTGCAGCATCAATAACTATTTGTTTAGATTTTTCAAGGAAATTTTTAGAACTGTAATTCAGTGGCTTAATCACAAGACCTTTTTCTCTATATTCTAATTTATAATTATATGAATTAGTTTCTGATATTTTTAAGATAAAAGTTTTTTCATCAATGACTTCACCAGGCTCATCAAATTTTTCTTTTTCTTCTTCATCATTGAAATCTTTAGTTATTTTATTACCTACAGTATTTTCATTATAAATAGCTTCAACATTAGCATCTGAATTATCTTCAATAACAACAATTTTTGCATTAATGCTTCCACCATTCTGGATTGATATAGTTCTCAAATTAAAATTCTTTGAAAGGAAATTTTTTAAAGTTGAAGACAGGCTTATGCTTGATGAAGAACTGGAAGAACTGGAAGAAGCTGATGAGTTTACCACATTACTTGTTATATTATTAATATTTGTAGTGTTTAAATTTATTTCTAATGTGTACGATGAAGTTGCAGAATTATAGTTTAATGTTGAAAGAATATTTGCAGAGATAGTAACTGTTCCAACATTAACAAACGTTACTTCTCCGGTACTAGAATTTACAGTGGCAATTGAGTTATCACTAGAAGAATATACAACCGGCAATCCTAAAATACTTGATATCCCTGGAAGAGTATAGGAAGAACTAGTAAAAGTTTTTTCTTGATTGCTTAAGCCACTAATTGTTGGATTGCCAATTGTAATATTAGCAAAATGTGAGTTTTGGTTTGTAATACTATAATTTCCAATATCATCTCCACTATAACTAGATGTAATATTTACAATCCTACCAGTTCCAATATTTTCATTAGCAAACACTCCTGAAAAACTTCCTGAAAAGTCATCTCCTGAAACAAGTCCATTATAACTGACATTGGATGTATCTAAAGTTACTGCTTTAGTGCCATCGTAAGATTTATTAGAAGCTGAAATACTAGATACAGTTAAAGGTCTCGCTGATACGTTAGCAGTTGTTGTCTGACCTGAACTAATTGAATAGTTAGATGCAAGTCCTCCATTACTACCATCAACTAGAGTTAATGAATTAACTGTAACAGTTTTACCAGTACCAATATTCTTATTATCAAAAGTTGAAGAGTTGGTATTATTTATTGTTTCTGATCCAATTAATCCTGAAAAAGACAAGACTGTTGTCGCATTTGTTGTACTATCATAAACTTTATTAGATGCTGTGATACCAGATACAGTTAAAGCTTTTGCAGTAACGTTAGCTGTTGTGGTCTGACCTGTACTGATTGAATAATTAGCTGCTAAACCTCCATTTGTTCCATCTGCTAATGTAATTGAGTTAACTGTAACTGTCTTTCCTGTACCAGTATTTTTATTATTAAATGTTGATAAGTTTGTACTTGTAACAGTTTCTGACCCAACAAATCCTGATAGAGTTAGAGTTGATGTTGCTGCTGATGAGCCATCATAAACCTTATTCGACGCAGATGCTGTTGCAGTTAATGCTTTGGCAGATATATTAGCAGTTGTTGATGTTTGGTCTGTTATATTATAGTTGCTTACATCAGCTCCACTGTAACTTGAAGTAATCGTCACTGTCTCACCAGTTCCAGCATTAGCATTGGCAAATACACCAGAGTAGCTAGCTGCAAAATCATCCCCATTGACAAAGCCGCTATAAACCGCTGATGAACTATCCATCGTTGCTGTAACGGTACTATCATACGTCTTGTTTGAAGCTTTAACACCAGATACTGTTAATGACCTTGCAGTGATATTGGCTGTAACATCGGCATGGTTGGTTATTGAGTAGTTGCTTACATCTGCACCACTATAACTTGGTGTTATTGTTACTGTCTTTTCTGTGCCAACGTTTTTATCAGAAAACGATCCTATGAAGGTGCCATTAAATGTATCACCACTCACT
>CACNGC010000023.1 GCA_902619805.1 uncultured SAR116 cluster alpha proteobacterium
CTTAATGTCGTTCTTTTGACTTTCGCTTTCTTTAATTTTGTTAATTAATGCTCTTCGTTGAGCATCAATAAAAGGAATTTGAGAAAAATCATTATTATATATTAAGTCAGAGATTTTTTTTGATAGATTTTCTAACACGTCTAAATCTCTTTTAAAATTATCCATCATTATTTCTCTAAAGATGGTATTTCTTCCCATCCTTCCATTATTTGATTTATGACATCAATCGCTTTTATAATTCCATCCTCAATTTTACTACCAAACCCTTTTATTATTTCATGTCGGCAGTATTCATATAATTGAAATAAATTATTGGCTATTTCCAAAGCCTTATCAAAATCTAAGCTGGTTTGTAGACCATAAATAATAGATAATGATTTACTTAGATTTTTTGACTTGTGACGTGCGTTTTTTTCTTCAAACTCTTTGTTTATTGAAAATTGATTTTGTTTTCTTTTTCTTTCATCTTGAATGTCTAAGACAATTTTCTGCATTGAATTCACTAATTCTTTCATCAAGGTTCTTACTATTTCGTGCGAAGATGTAACCGAATTTGAAGATTGCTGTGTTTTTTTATAAGCATCAATGTAATGACTATTTGTCATGATATAGTCTCAATTTTATTAAATAAGTGTCAAAAATTTGATTTTTCATAGTTTTTATGTTTATTTAAGTTATGTTTATTAATAATTCACAAAACCCATATCCTATTAATGAGATTTATGCCTCTAAACCTTTAAGGAATGAAAGCTCTAGTCTAACTGCAAACAGTATGCCAACAACAGGTAGAATTGTGACTGAAACTGGAGTTTCAAAAAGAGCGTTAAATAATGCACCTCCAAATTTCATTAGACATGTTTATGTGAACAACCAGACTGCAAGTAATGGTTCACTTACAGAAAGTTTTATAAGATCCAGAGCTTCTTTATCCCCTTCATATTTTCATAATGAAATAGTTACACGATATAGCATGATAAGCGCTGTGCCTAAGAATATTACACAATTAAAAAAATCTTTTGAAAAATTAGCTTAGTTAAAATTCGTTAAATTTTGGCATAACAATTGCAATGATTTCCTACGAAATTAATTTGGAGATTAAAATGCCAACAGTAAATTCTAACTCTGCAGCTCAATTTGCACTAAATAAATTAAATGCAACAGAGCGCGACATGACATCAGCAATGGAACGTTTATCTTCAGGTAAACGTATTAATCATGCTGGTGATGATGCGGCTGGCGCTGCAATTGCTGATAGAATGACTGCACAAATTAGGGGATTAGAACAATCAGTAAGAAATGCTGCTGACGTAATTTCTATGGCACAAGTCACTGAAGGAGCTTTAGATGAATCTTCGTCAATAATACAAAGAATAAGAGAATTAGCAATTCAATCAGCTTCAGACAGTTATAATGCTGAAGAACGTTCATATATAGATGCTGAAGTTGACCAATTGTTGGCTGAATTAGATCGTGTAACTAGAGATACAACTTTTAATGAAATAGCTGTATTAGATGGATCGTTTGCGGATAGACGTTTCCAAATTGGAACTCACGAGCGTGAGTTTGCTCAATTATCAATTTCTTCAATGAGATTAGATAGTCTAGGAGCATATAAAGCAAAATCACAAGGAACAGAAACGACTGATGTTGCTAATAGTGCTGTTGATAATGATAATTTAGCATTAAATGCTTACGCAGTTGCAGACACATCTGAAACAAATTTAGTACAAGCTGAATCATTTACAATTCATGGTATTCTTGGAAGTTCGTCTGTTACAGCAGCAGCTGGGTCTAATATAAGAGACATTGCTACTTCTGTTAATGCTGTTTTTGACTCTACGGGAGTTTCAGCAGTAGCTTCTACTCAACTTAAACTTCAAGCTAAGACATTGGATGATGAGTATAATGGGCAAACAAGCCTATCATTTAGTATTCAAGGGAAAAATACAACTGCAATAACAGTTGCTGCAAATGTTACCCTAAATAACAATGAAGGAAGTTCAGTATTATCTGAATTAAGAGATTCAATTAACAATTATACAACCACTACCGGTGTAACAGCCACACTATCAACTGATAAATCATCAATAATTATGGTGCAGAATGAAGGATATGACATTAAACTAGGCGACGTAAATTTCTCCGGTGATTCAACTACGACAGGTTCTCGAAGAACATTATTAGTTACTAGTTTGGACAACGATGAAGTTGTAGCTGGTGATGCAGTATCACTTGGAGATACAAATGTAACTACAACTGATGCTGATGGAATTTACACGGGTACTCCCAGCGGAATTTTAACTATAGGCGGTAGAGTTGGCACGACAAATCCTACTGCTTTTACTGGTTCTGGCCCAGGAAGTACTACTGATGCTAATGCAATTGTAACAACACAAGCACTAGACTCTTTTGGGGCTAACAATCTTACTTTAGTGGATGCTACACAAACAATAAACTCATTCCTAACAATAACTGGTGATGCTGCTTTTGCATCTAACTTTACTATAACTGGCACTGATGTTTACGGTAATGCACAAAGCGAAGTACTAGCAGGAGGTGGAAGTGCCTCAACTGTCCAAAGTGCAAACATTTATGGTACAGTTACTTCAATTGCTGTAAGCGCAAGTGTTGCCGCAGATATTACAGTAGGAAAATTAAATACAATAGCTAATCAATCAGCATTGGTTACGATAACAAGTTCTGCTAGCGATGAAAGCGGTAAAACTTTTACTGTTACAGGGACAGACATGTCTGGCAATGCCCTAATTGAAGTTATAACTGGTCCTGAGGCTAATAAAACTGTGACTGGTAGAAGAATTTTTAAGACTATTCATACTGTTGTTAATTCTGCAGCTACAACTGGAGCTATAACTGTCGGTGTAAAAGCAGCTGACTCCGTCATTGTTACAGGACAACTAGAAATGGTATCTAGCAATAGTTTTACTGTAATTGGAGAAGATGGAAAAGGCCTCTTTGAGGCATCACCTGGAGCTGCATCATTAGATAAATTATCTGGTGTAAGTCTATTATCAAGACAATCTTCAGTTGATGCTTTACGTGTTTTAGATAGATCCCTCGATAGAATTCATAAAGAAAGAGCTAAACTTGGTGCTTTAATGAGTAGAATGGAAAAAGCTATTGATAATTTATCAAATGTAGCCCTTAACACTGATACTTCTAGAGGTAGAATAGAAGATGCTGATTTTGCAAAAGAATCTGCAAGGATGACTAAGGCACAAATTTTACAACAATCTGCAATGGCAATGATTGCGCAGGCAGGAAAAGCTCAACAAAACGTTCTTCAATTATTACAAAATTAAATAATCCCCATTAGATAAAAAAAAGGCCACCATAAGGTGGCCTTTTTCTCTTAATCTCTCCAAATTATCCTTGAAGAAGAGCTAATAAGTTTTGCTTAGAAGCATTGGCTTGAGCTAGCATTGAAGTTGCAGCCTGAGACAAGATTTGAGATTTAGTTAAATTACTTGTTTCATTAGCAAAATCTGCATCCTCTATTCTTGATCTAGCAGTATCAGTGTTAACCTGTAAAGTTGTTAGGTTATTGATTGCTGCATCTAATCTATTTTGATAAGCACCAAAACTAGATCTAAATGTAGCTACTTTTTCAAGCGCAGAGTCTAACGCTGTCAAAGACGCATTTGCTGATGTAACAGTTCCTACGTTAACTCCTGAAGACCCAGTACCTAATTCATTTTGAGATTCAAAACCAATTCTAGCACCACCAGTCATTCCAGTAGCTGTTGAGTCTTGGTCAGCATAACCATCTTCTATTTTTATAGGAGCAGCACTATTTGATGTAAGAGTTATAAAACCTCTCGCAGTTGCTGCACCATTAGAAAGGGTAGTAGTAACTGCAGATCCATCCATATAAGTAATAGATGCGAAAAGTTCACCAGCACCAGTTGTTCCTTGAGTATCATCAATTGTAATTGTTGAACCAGTGCTGTTACTTAAAATTAAGAAACCATCTTTTGTGCTTGCAACTGTGTTACTCTTACCTGCAACACCAGCATTAATTGCATCAACAACATTTTCCAGACTGATATCACCTGACATATTAATGGTTATTCCATCAATTTGAACATCATCATGCTCAGACATAGTAGCACCAACCAAATCAACACTAATTTTGACTGCGTTACTACCTGTCGCTACAACACCAGTTTCTGCAGTGAATTGATTAATTGCAGCTACTTTATCTGATGCGTGAACATTACTTGTTGTATGTGTGTCAAGTTTATCGATTGTAACACCATTAATCTTCAAACCATTTGAAGCCTGTAGTAAATTACCATCAACTGGACCAGCACCTTTTACCTCATACTGACCAGATGCATTAGTTCTTGATTCGTTGAAACCGAGTGATTCCATGTCAACTCTTGTACCAGCAGCTGAAGGTCCATAACCGTTAGCTTCACTTGCAGATTCAATTGTAATCGCTGAACCATCTGCAGACTCTAATTTAACAAATCCACCATAAAAATCTTGAGCGATACCTAATACTGCTGCTGACTGAGCACCAAAACCCATAACAGCACCATCATTGTTGGTAAACTTAATTTTACCGTCTGCAAGTAATTCAGCTGTTACACCAACTACTGTATCATTAACTTTATCAATAAATATTGATTTAGAACCAGAAGCAGTAATAGTTGTACCATTGATTGTTACGGCTGCACCTGAGTAGGCTGAAGATGTTGTAGTAATTTCATTAAAAGCTGTCGCAGTAACACCATGTGAACCAGAATTTTCATTAATTTTTTGTGCTATTGCAGTAGCTTGCAACTCGTTAGCAGCTAGAGCAGCTATCGTTGAAAAATCTTGTGAAGCACCATCAATTGAAGTAGCACTCACATCAAAATCTGTTGCTGTCCAGTTTTGACCATTAATTTTAATATCTGTTGCAGAAATATCAGCACTTAATTCTGTTATTCTACTTGATAGTATAACACCAGCGCTATTACTAGAACCGCTGTTTCCTATACCAAGTGATGAAACATCTGTATTTTGAAGTTTAATATCAAAAGAATCACTAGCATTAATACCAATCTGCATTGTTACATTCTCATTAGAACCATTCAACAAACTTACTTTATTAAAATTTGTTTTATCGGATATTGAGTCTATCTCAGCAGCAAGTTGATTGATTTCATTTTGAATTTGAGTTCTATCAGATGCATTTAATGTACTATTTCCTGCTTGAACGGAAAGTTCACGCATTCTTTGTAAAATATTTTCAACTTCTCCTAAAGCGCCTTCAGCTGTTTGTGTTAGGGAAATTGCATCATTTGCATTTCTTATTGCAACGCCTAAGCTTCTAACTTGAGCTTCCATTTTTGAAGCGATTGCAGAACCTGCAGCATCATCTTTTGCTGAATTAATTCTTAAACCAGAAGAAAGTCTTTGCATCGCAGTATCCATTTCTTTAGTTTGCTTTTGCATATTTGCCTGAGCAGTGAGAGCACCCAGATTTGTATTGACACTAGTCATATTATTCTCCGTTGAGTTTGTTAAACAAATTTGCCCTAAGGGCTTCTAAGAATAAATACGACTTATTAATAAATTGTTTAGTTTTGAAAAAAAAAGATTGTCTAGAACAAAAATAGTAAAAGATTTTAATTTAAGTTAATTTAATTTTATTGAAGCTTAATCATCTTTATTCATTGCTTCAAATAGATTTGTAAGATATTCGCCTGTTGATTTCAAGCTGGTAACAGTTTGTTCCATGCTTGTAAATTGCTTAATATATCTATTCCTTAAGGATTCCATTTGAGTACTTAAATCTGCTAATTGTTGTGATTGGTCAGTTAATTCCTCATTTATGGTAGTTTCTCTAGTTGAAAGCTGACCACTAGAGGTATTTAGAGTATTTGTTAAGAATGTTGTAAGTTTTTCTATCAAACTTTGTCCATAATATAACGTAGCATCAGCACCAAGACCCGAATACTTAACTTTCAATCCAGCAGCATCCCCTGTAGAAATTGTAAACGTCTTATTAGTAATATCTGCTGACATTGCTACACCATCTAAAGTAGCAGACCCCGTAACACCAGTCGTTGTAATTCCTGCACCTGTTGTACCAACAGTTATAGAACCTGTGGAGTTAGCTGATGGTGTAACAGAAGTTATAGTTTTAAAAGTTTTAGACCCAAAAACTGTAGCATTTGCGCTTGGACCCGTTATCACTTCAGTTTGATCATTGTTAGATAAATCTTTTCCGACAATTGTAAATGTATAACCACTTTCATCGGCACTATTACTTGTTATTGATATTCTCTTTCCAGCACTATCATTAAATTCACCTCCACTAATAGAAGTACCGTTTAATGTTAAAATAGATGATGCTGTTCCTGATTGCGAAGTTGAAATGGAGTCTGCATCTGTTGTGCCTACAAACTTTACAAAACCATCAAGATTACTTCCTATTGCGTTTATAACCATTGAAGATGATGTGCCAATAGATCCTGAAGTAATCGAGTAGCTACCATTGGCATGAGTAACAACAACTGACTTTCCAGCACTGGTCAAAGTACTATCTGCATTGATTGCTGTTTGAATAGCCGTTGCTAATGCCGCTTCAGAAGTATAATGTGCTGCCGGCACACTCACAGATCCTGATTGAATACTATCAACCGTAACTTGAATAGTGTTATTAGAGGCAGTTACTTGAGGAGATGTGTCACTACTAACCAAACCCGTAAATGCTCCAGATACATAAGCAGTCATTGCAAATGCATATGATCCTGCAACTGGTGATTTAACCGACCCACCACTAACAGTTAATAGGGACGAAGATGATGAATACATAGAGTTAAAGATAGCGTCCAATGATGATGGATTATTTTTAAGCTCGTTCTCAAGAATAGTTGTGTTTAATGTTAACTGTCCGTCTTTTTCAGTTCTAACACCAAGATTTGACAAATAAACACCATTTGCTCCAAATCCTGTTAGTTGACTTGATGTAAGATTATTTAATTGCTTTTGAATACTTTTAACAACAGGATCATCTGATAATTCTCCAGATTCTTTTGAAGCCGATCCTCTAAATGTTTTTTCATTAAGAAGTGTTCTAGCTTCATTAACTGCATTAACAAAAGATTGTAAGTTAGTAATAGCAGAACTGTTATCAACAGTTCCTGTCAAATTTACTGGTGTATCAGTTCCATTTACCGTAGTAGAAGCATTTAAATTCACAGTATAACCTGTAAACAAGTCTGATATTACATTTGAAGATCTTGTTAATGAAATTCCATCAACAGTAAAAGACGCATCTGTTCCTGCTACTTTTTGTTTTGAACCATTTGTAGTAGTATTATCAATACTTGATAAGCCTGAACCTGAGGGGCTTTCACTTGCAGTAATTCTTAGTGAGTTTTCTTTTCCATCTTGTGACTTCAAAACAAGAGTATACGTGCCGTCACCAGCACCTAAAACACTTGCTGTAACTCCATAGTCTAAAGCATTAATTTTATCCTTTAATGATTCTAAAGTATCAGTTGCTGTAACTGAAAGAGTTTTAGATGTAACAGTAGAGCTTGCCACAAAACTTCCTGAAGACCAATCTCCTCTCTCAAGCACCAAACTGCCTGCTCCTACAAGAGATGTACTTGAAGAATAATCTTCAAAAGCTAAAGTTTGACCTTTTGCTAAAGTTGAAACACTTATTGTAGAATTTATGGCAACAGCAGTTGATGGATTAGATATAGTTGCACTTATTGCTGAGCTGGAAGAATTAACTTTTAATGAAGTGTTACCAAATAAAGCTGATAAAGATGTAGACAATTTTGAGAGAGCACTTTTAATTTCACCAATTGCAGAAATAGCAGTGTTTCTTGCATCAATTTTAGATTGAATCTGGTTTTCTTGAGGTACCTGTTCAGCTTGTACAAGACTATCAACAATTTGGGTTACATTTAAACCACTACCACCTTGATTAATTACACTTAAATAATCTACAGCCATTTAAAAACCTAAATAATAATTATAACTTTGTAATACGGCAATTATTATGCAATTTTTATGCCTTTAACTAAGAAAAAAATTTTCTTACATTACTAAATTTTGTTTATTTCAAATGACAATTAATTAAAATTATGCAGTAATTCTATTGGAGCTCATAATGTTTAAAAAAATAAACATAAAAGAGATTAGAGAAAGCTTAGCTTTATTAGTTATTGCAGCAATAGTTGGCACTATTGTTTCTTTTGTTGCGCAACTATTTATCATTAGTGCAAAAAATATTTATGATTTCTTATTGAATAATGAAAATTTTATAGTATCAGTTGATATTGGAAATTTATCACTTAACTTGGTGCCATTATTGATATGTGTTCCAAGTTCTCTTCTAGTTGGACTGTTAATGTATAAACTCAAACTACCGAGGTGGTTTGGTCCTGCAGATACAATTTACGCAGCTCATCACCATTCTGGAACTTTAGATTTAAAAGGTGGTTTTGGATCAACATTAGCATCATTTATATCTATAAGTGGCGGTGCTTCAGTAGGAATTTATGGACCTCTTGTCCATTTTGGTGCAACTGTTTCATCATATATTAGACGCCAACAATTTATACCAAAAATTCCACACGATATTATAATAGGAAGTGGTGTTGCGGCAGCTATTTCTGCAGGATTTGGTGCTCCTTTAGCAGGTATAATTTTTGCTCATGAGACAGTATTAAGACATTTTTCAATGAAAGCCGTTGCTGCTCTTGCAATTTCGTCAATGGCTGCAAATTTTTCTGCAACAGAAATTGGGATTGTAAGTCCTCCACTTTTACTTACAGCTATTCCTTTTGATATGGGTGATATAATAATAAGCCTGGGGATTATTGGTCCACTAGCTGCAATAGTAGCGATTCTTTTTATGAAATTAGTGCTATTTACAGGAACTATTCCAGCAAAAATTAATATTAAAAACTGGCAAGCTCCAATAATTGCTGGATTTGCTTGTGGAATATGTGGAATGATTTTTAGTGAAGTCTTAGGTTTGGGAACTGATGTTTTAATGTCTGTTATAACAAGCCAACTACTATTTGGATATCTCTTTGCTCTTTTATTAGGAAAACTAATCCTAACTTCTATTTGTGTAGGATTTGGGTTTTTTGGGGGATTATTCTCGCCTGCCCTTTTTTTAGGAGGAGTTTTAGGTGCAATAGTATTTCAAATACCTGTAACATCCACCAACCCAGATTTACTTTCTGTACTCGCAGTCTCAGGTATGGCTGCAGTATCTAGTTCTGTGATTGGAGCACCTTTAACTGCCATAATTTTAGTTCTAGAACTTACTGGATCTTATGAATATGCAATAGCTGCTACTTTCCCAATTGTAGTTTGTTCATTTATAACAAGTAGAGTTTTTGCAAATAGTGTGTTTGACAAACAGCTCATTACAAGAGGAATTGAAATTACAAAAGGTCGAGAACAAATTCGCTTAAATGAAGCTTTGATTAAAA
>CACNGC010000024.1 GCA_902619805.1 uncultured SAR116 cluster alpha proteobacterium
CTTAAATTTCCTAAGCTCATAATTTGAAAACCACCTGAGTCCGTAAGAAGTGGTTTATCCCAGCCCATAAACTTTCTTACACCACCCATTTCTCTAATATTTTCTTGACCAGGTCTTAACATCAAATGATAAGTGTTAGCTAGAATAATTTCAGCACCAGCAGCCTCTACATCCTTTAAATGCATTGCCTTAACAGTAGCTGCAGTCCCAACAGGCATAAATATAGGTGTATTAATTTCCCCATGTGCAGTAGATAGTTTACCCAGACGAGCGTTCTTATCTTTTGATATTAATTCAAAATTAAAAAAATTATTCATATTTATTTATTTTCTTTTGAAAAAATACAACTATCTCCATATGAAAAAAATCTGTATTTTTGTTTAATGGCATATTGATATCTTTCTAATGTTTTTTCTTTTCCATGGAAAGCTGAAACAAGCATTAGTAAAGTTGATTTTGGCAAGTGAAAATTTGTTATTAGTAAATCTACGATCTTAAATTGAAAGCCTGGAGTTATAAATAGATCCGTAACACCAGACCAGGGTTCAATTAATCCATTTCTTAATCTTGCTACTGTTTCTAATATTCGTAAACTAGTAGTTCCGACAGAAATAACACGTTTATTATTTTGGATAGCATTATTTATTATATCAGATGTATTTTCACTCAAAATTCCCCATTCTTGATGCATTTTATGATCATATATATTAGTAACTTTGACTGGTAAAAAAGTACCTGCGCCTACATGAAGAGTAATGGGAGCAAATAATACTCCTTTAGTTTTTAATGTATTGATTAACTCATCAGTAAAGTGCAAACCAGCAGTTGGAGCAGCAACAGCTCCATCTTCTTCAGCAAAGATTGTTTGATAATCTTTATCATCACTTTCATTTTTTTCATTTCTTTTTATATATGGAGGAAGTGGCATTTGACCCTGATGATTTACATCCTTTAGGACATTTTGATCATTTTTATTGAAACGAAGTAGTACATCACCTTCAATATATTTTTCAATAACTTTAGCATTTAACTCATTTTGAAAAATTATAATGTCATTGATTTTACACTTGCGACCAGGTTTTAGAAATGCTCTCCATGTATTTTTATTAGTTTTCATATGCAATGTCACTTCGATATTAACCTGGTCTTTTTTCCCAAATAAACGAGATGGTATGACTTTTGTATTATTAATAACTAAAACATCGCCAGAATTTAAAATTGAATGTAAGTCTTTAAATCGAAGATCTTCAGCAACCTCTTTTGTACAGTTCAATAAGCGTGAATGATCTCTAGGTACACACGGCTTTTGTGCAATTAAATTTGAATTTAATTCATAATCAAATAAAGAAATATCCATTTTTGGTACCATGCATTTATTCAAAAATCTGAATAACACCTACAACTTCATTTATTAGATTTTTAACTATTAAACACTGTACTTTGGCTTCTCTCATTCTTTTTTCTGCAACTTGAAAATTGTCACTCTCAAGTGCTGTTAATGGATTTATATTCATTAAGTCTTTGGCTTTCAATTTAGCAAAGTTTTTATTATCAATTAAAGCTCTTCTGATATCTCCATCTGTAATCACACCCTGTAATTCTTCTTTCGTACCAACCAGAGCAAGACCAAGACGACCTTCTGTCATTTTAACTAAAACGTTTTGAACTATCGAATTTTGATCAATAAATGGTAAATTATTTTGTTTCATCTCATCTTTAACACTTGATAATAATCTTTTACCAAGAGATCCACCAGGATGAGTTAAGGCAAAATCTTCTTGCTTAAAGTTTTTTAATTCCATTAATGAAACAGCTAGGGCGTCCCCTAAAACCATCGTAATCATAGTTGATGTTGTAGGTGCTAAATTTAATGGACATGCTTCTCTATCAACTGAAGTATCCAAAACTATGTCAGATATGTTAGCTAAAGTTGAATTTTTAACTCCAGTTAAAGCTATTATATTAACATCAAGCCTTTTTAATGCTGGAATTAAAGCAATTATTTCCCCTGTTTCTCCTGAATATGAGATAAGTAAAACAACAGAATTTTTTTGAACCTTTCCTAAGTCTCCATGTATTGCTTCAGCTGGATGAAGAAAAATGCTAGGCGTTCCTGTAGATGCAAGTGTAGATGATATTTTTCTTCCAACAAGCCCTGATTTTCCCATCCCACAAACAATAATATGTGTAGACGAATTGTTCATAGATTCTACAGCTTTCGCAAATTCATTTCCAAGCATTTTTTCAAATCTCTCAATACCCAGCTTGTAGGCTTGAGTTAAACTTAATGCTGTTTCTATTGCTTTCATATAAATCACCATTTAATATGACTATGTTTTAACTTGAAATTATTTAAAATACCACAAAAAGGGCAAAAAATTTTGAAGATTCACTTTAGTATTGCTAAAAATAAAAAAGCCAAACTAGTTTCAGATAATTTACTTAAGTTATATGGACAAGAAGAAGTTTCTAAGGCTGAGGTTATTGTAGCCGTTGGTGGAGACGGAGCTATGTTAGCTGCCATGCGTGAAAGTATCTTATATGACATTCCAGTTTTTGGATTGAATAGGGGAAACATAGGGTTCTTGATGAATGAATATAATAATTCAAACCTAATTGACAGATTAAAAGAAGCTAACGAGATTATAGTTCACCCTCTTGAAATGATAGCTTTAGACACAAAAAATCAAAAACATACCGAACTTGCTATCAATGAAGTAGCTATTTTTAGAAGAACCCACCAAAGTGCTATAATCACAATAAAAATTGATGATACAGAAAGATTAAATGAATTAACATGTGACGGTGTTATGGTTGCAACACCAGTTGGGTCGACTGCTTATAATTTATCTGCTCATGGTCCTATATTACCAATTGGGTCAGAACTTTTAGCACTTACACCAATAAGTCCCTTCAGACCAAGAAGATGGAGAGGGGCATTAATCAAAAATAATTCTATAATAGAGTTAAATGTTATTAATCCTAAAATGAGACCTGTAAGTGCAAGTGCCGATGCCTTTGAAGTAAAAAATATATCAAAAGTCTTTATCTCTCAAAAAAATGACATAAATCTTCGAATTCTTTATGACAAGACAAACAGTATGGAGGATAAATATCTGATAGAGCAATTCTCTATTGGCTGATTTTAATTAACGTTTTCTTGCTGCCTAATCCACATTTCGGCATATAACCCGTTCTTGTTAATAAGATCTTCATGACTGCCTAATTCAATGATTTTGCCATTATCTAGTACGATAATTTTGTCTGCATCAATTATTGTTGATAATCTATGGGCAATAATAAGTGTTGTGTTTCTAATGGATAATTTTTTAAGAGATTTTTCAATTGATTTCTCAGTTTTTGTATCTAGTGCAGATGTTGCTTCATCAAAAACAAATATCAAAGGATTTTTTAAAAGGGCCCTGGCAATAGCAACTCTTTGTTTTTCACCTCCTGATAGTTTTAATCCTCTCTCCCCTACTACAGTTTCGTATCCCGCTTCAAGATTTGAAATAAACTTGTCTATAGAAGATAATTCAGCTGCATTAACAATTTCATTCATAGAAGAATTAGGTTTTGAATAAGCAATATTATATTTTATTGTATCATTAAAGAGGACTGTATCTTGAGGCACCACTCCTATATTAGATCTTAAAGAATTTTGAGTTACCTCAGATATACATTGACCATCAATATAAATTTTACCTGAAGACGGATCATAGAATCTAAATAATAGCTTTGATATAGTAGATTTACCAGCACCAGTTGGTCCTACAATAGCAACTTTTTCTCCCGAATTTATAGTGAAAGTTAAGTTCTTTAAAATTTTGCGTCTGCCAAATGAGAAATTTACATTAATAAATTCAATTTTGCCTTTTTTAACTATTAATTCATTAGCATTTTCTTTATCTATTATATCAGGTTTTTCATCAACAAGAGCAAACATTCTACCCATATCTAATAATGACTGTCTGATTTCTCTATAAACAAAACCTAAAAAGTTTAATGGTAAATACAATTGTAACAAAAAAGTATTAACAACCACAAAATCTCCAACAGACATATTACCTTTTGCTATATCTTCTCCAGCCATACCCATAACTAAAAAAAGGCCTAAGGCTATTATTCCACCTTGACCGATGTTTACTATTGATAGAGATGCCCTAGCTTTTACAGCAGAATCTTCATAAGTTTTCATAGCTTTATTAAATCTATCTGCCTCCATAATTTCAGCATTAAAGTATTTTACAGTTTCATAATTTAACAAACTATCTACAGCTTTAGTAGACGCGTTTTCATCGGCTATGTTCATTTTTTTTCTAATGGCGATCCTCCATTCAGTTACTTTAATTGTAAAAACTATATAAATTATAACTGTTAATATTGTAATAGCCGAGTATCTAAATCCAAAGGTTACCCATAAAACTATTCCGACTGTAATTAACTCAACTAAAACTGGGACTATTTCAAAAACTGTAAATCTTAATAAAAATTCAATACCTTTTGCGCCTCTATCAATTGCTCTGGTTAATCCACCAGTTTGTCTGTTTAAGTGGAAAGTTAGAGATAAATTATGCATGTGTTTAAAAGCTTTTAAAGCGGCTCCTCTAACGGCTCTCTGTGCAACTCTTGCAAAAACAAACTCTTTAGCTTCGTCAAAAAAAACTTGTCCCAAACGAGCTAAAGCATATGATCCTATGACAAACCAAAGTAAACTTAAATTTATAGAGTTTTTATCAGAAACTAAATCAACTGCTTTACCATATAAAAATGGTGTATATACACTGACGAGTGTTGCTAAAATCAAAAACATTAAAGCTAAAGTTATTCGAATTGGCATTTCTTTATTGCCTTTTGGAATAACAAATCTTAATAATTCATTTAGCGTTCTGAGTGGTGTTAAAATTTTATCATTTGAAGAAAATGCTTCTGCATTTTTCATGGTTTATTCCTAAAATATTCAGAATTTTTATGCTACAGTAAAACTTTCACCACATCCACAACGTGCAATCTCATTTGGATTATTAAATTCAAACCCTGAGCTAAATTTTTGTTCTTTATAGTCCATCTCAGATCCTATCAAGAACATTATTGCAGCAGGATCAATGCAAATGGTAATATCTTTTGATATAATTTTCTCTTCAAATGGTTTAATTTCCTTTGCGTATTCCACATTATATTTCATACCAGAACAGCCAGCTGTCTTAATACCAATTCTAAGACCAATAACTTTTGAGTCAGCTTTACTCATTAAATCTTTAACTCTATTGGCTGCTGCATCAGTTAAAGTTAATAAAGGTTTTTTTTCATTATTCATTTTAGGTTCCATGAGATTTAATAAATATCAAGTGCCAACTTTGCATCTTCACTCATTCTATCTTTTGTCCACGCGGGTTCCCAAACAAGCTCTACCTCAATTAAGCCTACATTTGGTATTTTTGCAAGTGTATTCGCAACTTGTCCAGGCATTTCTCCAGCTACAGGACAACCAGGAGCTGTAAGAGACATTTTAATTTTTAAATCATTTTTATCAATTAACCTTATGTCATATATAAGACCTAAATCATAAATATTTACTGGTAATTCAGGATCATGAATAGTTTTAAGGCTGGCAACTATTTCGTTTTTATCAATTAATCTAACAGGGCTATCATTTTTTTTACCTGCTGTTGCAATAAAAGGTGCATGAGGATCAGAGGAAAAATGATTAGGCATAAAAGCTGATAATGGAAGTTTGTCATCACTATTCATATCAAACACCAAATATTTTTTTTACTTTTTTAAGTGAATTCGCTAACTGATCAAAATCTTCTTTTGTTGAATAGGCTCCCACTGATGCTCTCGTAGTGGAAACTAATTTAAAAGCATCCATTAAGGGTTGTGCACAATGATGCCCTGCTCTTACTGCAATACCTTCTCTATCAATAATTGTAGCAATATCATGTGGATGAGCACAATCCATTGTGAAAGATACAACACCTGTTTTATTAGGAGCTTTACCAAATACAGTTATGCCATCAATTGAATCTAGCAAAGAAGTACCATAGTCAATAATATTTTTTTCATGACGACCAATTTCTTCAATTCCGATTTTGTTAACCCAATCAATTGCTTCTCCCAAAGCAATTGCTTCAACAATTGGTGGTGTTCCAGCTTCAAATCTTAAAGGAGGGTCAGCGTATGTAGATTTTTGAATTTTTACAATATCTATCATGTCACCACCACCTAAGAATGGTGGCATCTTATTTAACAAGTTATATTTTCCAAATAATATTCCTATACCAGTGGGGCCATATAGTTTATGTCCTGAAAAACAGTAAAAATCACAATCTAGATCAATTACATCAACCTTTTCATGTATAATACCCTGGCAACCATCTACTACACTTATTGCTCCACATTCTTTAGCTATTTTACATATTTCTTTTACAGGAAAAGTAGTTCCTAAAACATTAGAAACATGTGGAAAAGCAATGATTTTAGTTTTATCAGTGACTAAATCTCTAATTATATCTGGGTTAAAGTCAGAGTTTGGATCGACATGTGCAGCTTTTATCTTAACATTTTTTGGTTCTGAAATAATTTGCCATGGAACTATATTAGCATGATGTTCTGCAATGGTAATAATTATTTCGTCGCCGGCAGATAAATTCCTCATACCCCAACTATATGCTACAAGATTTAATGCTGCAGTAGCACCAGATGTAAAAATTACTTCATTTTCAGAACAATTTATAAATTTAGCTACCTTTATTCTTGAACCTTCGTAGTTGGCAGTTGCCTCTTCAGATAACTTGTGAAGACCTCTGTGGACATTAGAATAATTGAAGGAATAACTTTTGCTTATAGCATCTAATACTCTTTTAGGTTTTTGCATAGAAGCAGCAGAGTCAAGATAAACTAGTTTTTTATCCCAAACTTTTCTTTGAAGAGCTGGAAATTGATCTTTAATAACATTTGTATCATATACTTTCATATAATTATATTTCTTTACTAATAATTTCTGACAATGCTAGCTCGGCTTCTTCAAAAACAAAATTTTGAATAGATTTTTCAACTGACTCATTAATAATATCCCTAAGAAAAGCGGTTATAAGTATTTGCTTTGAATTTTTTTCTGAGATCCCTCTACTTTTAAGATAAAACAGTTGCTCATCGTCAATCTCTCCAACAGTTGCGCCATGTGCACAAATTACATCATCTGCATAAATTTCAAGCTCAGGTTTTGCGTTTGCGATTGCATTTTCTGATAATAGAATAGCCCTACTCATTTGTTGGCCATCAGTTTTCTGTGCATCTGGGGCCACCCTAACTTTACCCTGAAAAACGCCTGTAGCTTTCCCACCCAATACACCTCTGACAATTTGTTTTGAAGTACAGTTAGGTACGTCATGATATATAGCTGTTGTTAAGTCGTGGTGTTGATTTTTAGAAGATAAGTATACTCCATTAAGATTTAGCTTGCAGTTTTCTCCTTTTAGATAAGCATGAGTTTCTGAGCGCGTAAACAAGCCACCTTTAATTAGAGAAAAAGAGTTATAATTAGATTTTTCTGATAAAAAAGTACAATTAGCTGACAAATTGTAGGATTGTTGATTATCATTAAAAATTTTCAATGAATTCATTGACGCATTTTTTTTTAGTTCAACTAATTGTAAAGGCATAATGAGAGAACTTAAATGGTTAAATCGTTCAATTATTGTTATGCTACTGTTGTCTTTTAACTCTATATACAAAGCAGGATGAACAGATAAATTGTTATCACCACCTTCATAAATTATTTCAAAAAGATCTCTTATCTTTACATCTTTTTCTATTGTTAATTTTACTATTGAAGGGGTACATGAAAATGACACATTTGTAGAAGGATGATTTTTCAAGTTACTATCTTTAAATTTATTAAAGCAAATAAGGGAATCCTCTTCTCCTAAAATATTCAGAGAAGAACCTGGTGGTAATTTTGATGATAAATCTTCTCGAAGAGCACCATCTACAAATCTTATTATTTTAGAACCTTTAAACTTTGATTCAGAAGAAATTTGTTTTTTGAAATTAGGTTTCATTGGCGTTATTTCTTTTCTAGATAAAACACCTAACCTACTTAATCTCCAAGTTTCTTCTCGAGGACTAGGCCAACATTTGAAATCATTCGAAGCTAATTTTCTAAAACTTTTTTCTTCAAATCGGCTAACGTGATCTTTTACTGAAATGATATAATTATCTCTAACATTATGCAGCATTTATCAAACCTGCATAACCATTTTTTTCAACTTCCAGTGCTAGTTCAGGGCCTCCAGATTTTATAATACTACCATCAGATAAAATATGAACAAAATCTGGAACTATATAATCTAAGAGTCTTTGATAATGCGTTATTACAACAATTGCATTATCATCATTTCTTTGCGCATTTACTCCATCCGAAACTACTCTCAATGCATCAACATCTAAACCTGAATCAGTTTCGTCTAAAATTGAAACTTTTGGTTTAAG
>CACNGC010000025.1 GCA_902619805.1 uncultured SAR116 cluster alpha proteobacterium
TAATAGATTCTTAAAATATGAATATAATTACATTTTTAGTAAAATGATACAAAGCTTTAAGGTTAATTAAGTGAAAAATTTTTATAAAATTTTTGGTTCTTTTAAATTTTCATTCATTCCACCATTAATGATTTACCTAGCTGCAGGTGTGTCAGGAATTACAAATATAGTAGGTCTATTTTTTGTGAAAGAGTATTTGGATCTATCTGCAGTTTTTCTTGCTGGATTAGGTTTTTGGGCTGGTCTTCCGTGGGTGTTAAAAATGCCATTGGGACATTTAGTTGATATTCTTTGGAAGTTTAAATCTATTCTTGTAATAGTAGGTGCAATAGTAATGGCAGCTAGTAGCTTAATTATGTTTTTTCTTATTCAATATAAATCTGAAATGATAGCTATTTTTAATGCAGAGACATGGTTTGTCATTTCAACTTTACTAGCTCCTATTGGATTTGTTCTTCAAGACGTTGTTGCTGATGCAATGACAGTTGAGGCTGTACCTAAAACTGATGATCAAGGAAATGAAATAAGTTTTAATGAATTGAAATCTATGAACGTTTCAATGCAACTTCTTGGAAGAGTATCTATCATTTTTGGTACTTTGCTTGTATCAATGATTAATTTATTTGTTTTTTCAAACTCTTCAGATATGACCGAATTAGAAAAAGTCACCGCATATGGAAATATTTACTTATACTCTTTAATAGTACCTATAATATCTGTATCAGGTATATTTTTATCATATTTTAATCAGCAAAAAAGATATAAATTACTTATTTGTAATGGTATTAATCCTGTAAAGGCTGCAAATATAATATTTAATATTCCAGAAGTAACTAAGCCCAATTTATTAATAATAATAGGCTCCATATTTTTTGTAATATTTACTCTACTTGTTGGAACTTCTAAAATGGCTCTTTCACAAGAAATCGTTTTCGTTGGTTCATTTATGATAATTTTGTTTTTACTATTTAAGTTATCAAATGAATTAGATGCCAATGCCAAAAAAATGTTAATTGGAACTGCTATAATTATATTTGTGTTCAGAGCAATGCCAGGTGTCGGTCAAGGAGGAAGTTGGTTTGAAATAGATATTTTAGGTTTTGATCAAGAGTTTTTATCATTACTTGGATTAATAGCATCTTTCCTTACTATTTTAGGTATATTTGTTTTAAGACCGTTAATGGAAAAGTCTTCAATGACTAGATTAATAGTTATACTTTCAATTGCTGGCTCTTTCTTTATTTTACCATCAATTGCAATGTTTTATGGGTTTCATGAGTTTACATCAAAACTTACAAATGGATTAGTAGATGCTCGTTTTATCGCTATTTTTAATACAGCGCTAGAGAGTCCATTAGGTCAAGTATCAATGATACCCATTCTAGCTTGGATAGCCCAATCAGCTCCTAATCATTTAAAAGCCACATTTTTTGCTGTTTTAGCTAGCTTTACTAATTTAGCTCTCTCAGCAAGTAATTTAGGTACTAAATATTTAAATCAAATATATGTAATAACCAGAGAAGTTAAAAATGACTTGGGAATAATAAAAACACCAGCTGACTATTCAGAGCTTGGCATTTTATTAATTATTGTATGTGCATTAACCTTAATTATTCCAATTTTAGTAACATACATTGTCAAAAAATTGAAATTACTATCATATTAAATTTTTTAGTAAAACAATTTAATAAAGATACACAATACTTACAAAACCAACTGTAGCTGATGCTACAAATCCAATAATCAATGGCTTGAAACCTAGTTCAAACATGCTTTTTAGATTTGTTTGTAATCCAAGAGCCACCATTGAAAACAGGATACAATAAATTGAGATTTCTTTGAAAAAAACTAATGAATGTTTCCAGTAAAAGAACATATTATTATCTAGAAACAAATGATCTCCTAGTGTTCTTACAAAAGATAAAATTATAAATCCTAAAACAAAAAATGGAAAAAAATCTTTTATTGAACTTTTCATAACAACTTTTTTTTCTTTGCTATAAAGATAAGCAATCAAAGGAATTAAAAGTATTAAAAATGAATTCCTTAAAAGTTTTGTTGTCATGGCAGAATTGAGAGCTTCTTCACTATTATACATATCTGAATAAATTACACTTGCAGCACTTACTTGAGCGGTATCATGAATTGCTGTACCAAGGAAAATGCCCGCAAGATCTGGTGACAAATGAAAATAATAGTTTGCTATATATGGATAAAAAAACACAGCAATAATTCCAAATAGTGTAACAACACTTACTGCGTAACTAGTTTGATCTTTGTCAGTTTTTATTATTGTAGAAGTTGCAATAACTGCGGTTACACCACAAATGCAAGTTCCCATGGTGATTAAATAACCTAAAACATTAGGAATTTTAAATAGATTACATAAATATTTTATAATGATAAATGCTATTATAATATTCATAATAATTAAAAAAATAGCTGTAAAACCATAATTAAAAAGTTCAGACAAGCTTAAACTCAAGCCAAGAAAGGATATCCCAATTCTTAATAGTTTTTTTAAACAAAAATTTGCAAATGGTTCAATCTTTTTAAACGAATAAATATTTCCTAAGACCAAACCAAGAAATATACACATGAAAGCAGATGAAATTAATATATCTTTAGACGATAAAAATTGACTTATAAAAATAGAAATAACAACTAAGCTAGAAATAGTTATAGCGCCAATTATATTTTGCCTAATAAAATTCATAATAGAATATCTATCATAAAAGATACGTTAAAACAGAAAATTTAATGCTTATTTTAAAAAATATTTTAAATTTTCTTCTTCTTTTCGTTTATTTAAAGCACTATCAATTATCACACTTGACATAATTTTGGTAATAGCTGATCGTTTGCAATTTAAATTTTTTTGAGCTTGCTCAACTTCTTCTTTCTTATCCCAAACATGAATAACTCCGTCATTCATATCTTTTAGTAAATACCAATCATTATCTTTTTCAGAGGACCAGATCTTGATACCATACATTTCAAATCTCCATAAAAATAATTAAATATCAAGATGCAAAAATGATACCAAAGTCATAAATACTAAATTTCAATTTCTTTACTTGTAAATTTGTAAATAGACTTTTTTGTAAACATATAAATTTTAGATTCATTATTTACAAATGGTTTCAAGGCCGGATTAGTTATATTTAAACCACCAGTGTATTGACCGAAAGAAGGCAAAATGATGTGATTATTTGTATGTAACAAACATTTTGCTGTAATTTTTTTAATATTTGATTTTACAGTAGCTACTGGATGAAAATGCCCTGATATTTGAAATGCACTTGTTTGTAAAGCTTCATGAATGAAGTGTATGTTATCAATAACGTATTCATTTAAAAAATTTATTTGGCCAATTTCAAACTTACTTTCATGATTGCCAAGAATAAAAATAACTTCGTATTTTTCTATAAGTGACCTTAAAAGAAAAGTTACTTTTTCGGACATTCTACTAATTGCATTCTTATCATGAAAAGTATCACCTAGAAGAATAATTTTTTTTATCTTATGGTCTTTAATTGTATTTAAAATTTTTTTTAGAGTTTCTTCGCTATCATAAGGTGGTAAAAATTGACCAGAAGGACCAAAACTACTTCCTTTTTCAAGGTGTAAATCTGCAATTATTGCAATTTGTTTATCAAGCCAAAATAAGATGCCCTCTTTACTAATTTGAAATTTATGATTATTGAAATTTATTACCTTCAATTCAAACCAACTTCACTTAACATTTCATTTTCAAGTTCTTCAAGGAAATATTCTTCCATTTCAGATTTATCAATAGTTTGTCTGTTTATTTCTAATATAAGTGGAACTGCTAATGGTGAAATTCTATCAAGTTTTTTATGAGTAATATTTTTTTCAATTCTTTTCAAAAATTCACTTAATCTATCTAAATCTATTAGCCCTCGATAAGAATCTTCTCTTGCAACTTCTAATAAAAGATGTTTTGGCTCATGTTTTTTAAGTACATTAAAAATTAAATCAGAGTTAAATAATACCTGTTTGCCAGTTTTTTTTTGTCCGGGTATTGATCGCTCTATCAATCCTGAAATAATAGCGGCATCTCTAAAATTTTTCTTCAATAATGGTGTTTCTTCTAACCATTCATATAAATCATCTAACATAAGATCTTCATTTAGAACAATGTTTACATCTTTTACCTCATTTATTGACCATATCGCTAAAGCATAATCTGTGGCAACAAAACTTATAGGTTTATAACCGATACGTTGCATTTTTTTTGACATTAAAAGACCAAGTGTTTGATTAGCGTTCCTTCCCTCGAAAGTATAGCAAATAAAAAAAAATCTTTTTTTACCACTCATTAAACGAGGAAAAGTTTCAACTAAAAGTCCATTTAAAGATGGTAAATTTGAAAATTTAGATTGTAATTTTAACCATTCATTAATTTGATTTGGGAAATTTTTCCAAAATTGTTTTTTACTCAATAATTTTCTTACTTCAATTGAAAGTTCTGTACTTAGAGGTAATCTTCCTCCAGCGTAAGAAGGAATTTTTGGATGTGTATGACTTGTAGATTTCACAATTACATTATTATTTGAAATACTTTGATATTCTAAAACTCTACCACCAAATAAAAAAGTATCTCCTTCATTCAATCCTTCTATAAACCATTCTTCTACTTGACCAAGAGTTTTATTTCCTAATTTAACTTTGAGCATATAAGATTCAACAATAGTACCTACATTTAATTTATATCTATTTCGTACACTTTTATTGTTAATTGCGTAGAATTTATCTTTATTAAGTCCTATCTTAGAATATTGTTCATAATGTTTTAGAGAATACCCACCATTTTTAACAAACTCGACAACTTCAAGAAACTTTGTTTTTGTTAAATTTCTATATGGCCATGCATTTATGACTTGATTATACAAATCATCAACTTGAAATGGTTCACTGCACGCAACACCTAAAACATGCTGAGCAAGTACATCTAAACTTCCTTTTTTCTCTCTAGTTTCATCTAATAACTTATTTTGAATTGAATTTATTGCAGATAAACATTCTAAAAATTCAAATCTATTTGATGGTACTAAAATTGCGTTTGAAGGTTCATCAAATTTATGATTGCTCCTTCCTATACGTTGTAAAAATCTTGAAATCCCTTTTGGTGAACCAATTTGGATAACTAAATCAACATCTCCCCAATCAATTCCAAGATCTAAAGAACTTGTTGCTACTACACAGTCGATTTTTCCTAGAGACATTAAGTTCTCTACTTTCCTTCTAATCTCTTTTTCTAAACTTCCATGATGGATAGCAATTCTTAAATTATTATCATTCTCTTGCCATAGTTTATTAAAAACTAATTCTGCTTGTGCTCTTGTGTTAACAAAAACAATCGTTAATGACGATTTTTTTATTTTTTGATATATATCCTTAATTGCGTAACTTGCCATATGACCAGACCATGGAACCCTGGTTTTTGTTTCTAAAATTTCTATTTTGGGAAGAGATGTTTCTTTAACGTTTAAAATTTTTGCCTTGTTTTTTGAAGTTAAAAATTTTAATACAGTTCCTTTATTTTTTACCGTTGCAGACAAACCTATTCTTTTGCAATCTGGACTAATTGAATGAATTCTAGATAAATTTAGTGATAGTAAATCACCTCGTTTTGAATTAACTAAAACATGTATTTCATCAATAATTAAATATTTTAGATCCTTAAAATAATCTTTTGATTCCTTATTTGACAATAACAAAGCTAATGATTCAGGGGTGGTCATGAGCATATGAGGAGGTAAAATCTTTTGCCTATTTTTTTTGTAAGTTGAGGTGTCACCTGTTCTTGTTTCAACTCTTATATCCAACGCCTGATCTTCGATAGGACTAGTTAAATTTCTATGCACATCGATTGTAAGTGCTTTGAGGGGAGATATATATAGTGTATGAAGTTTATTTTTTTCTGATTTATTATTAATTAAGTCATTTAGTGACGGTAAAAAACCAGCTAGAGTTTTACCACCTCCAGTAGGTGCAACAAGTAAAACATCAAAACCATTCTCAGATAATTTTAAGGTTTCAACTTGATGATTGTAAAAGGACCAATTATTTTTTTTCAACCAATTATCAATAGGTTCAATCTTTAAAATATCTGACATTATTATATATTACTATAATGAAATGGATTAATGAAAATTTATATATATCTCCAATCAATACATATATTGATCCGTCTAAGCCAGTGGAAAATGCAATTATAACCCATGGACATGCTGATCATGCCAAACCAGGTCATATAAATGTCTTAGCAACAAAAGAGACAATAAATATTATGAAAATAAGGTATGGTGAAAATTGTGCACAAAATTTCCAAGAGTTAACATTAAATAAAACTTTAAAAATTGATGATGTTAAAATCACCTTTTATCCAGCTGGACATATATTAGGAAGTGTTCAAGTATTAGCAGAGTATAAAGGTGAAAAAATAAATTTTACAGGTGATTACAAAACTAAAAAGGATAAAACTTGTGAGAATTTTGAACCTGTAAGATGTCACACTTTAGTTACTGAAGCTACTTTTGGACTACCTGTTTTTCAACATCCAAATGAATATAATGAAATAAAAAAACTCTTAAGATCACTTGAATTGTTTCCAAAAAGACCTCATCTAGTCGGAGTTTATGCTCTTGGAAAGGCACAAAGAATAATAGGCTTATTAAGACAACAAAGATATGATAAAGAAATTTTTATACATGGAGCATTAGAAAAATTATGTAATTATTATGTAGAAGAAAAAATTTTTTTAGGAAAATTTTTAAAGACAAACCTCAAAGATAAAAAAGAATATCAAGGAGAAATTATTCTTGCTCCACCATCTGCAATAAAAAATGTATGGTCTAGAAGATTCGAAGATCCAATTATTTGTCAAGCATCTGGATGGATGTCAATCAAACAAAGAGCTAAACAAAGCCTAGTTGAACTTCCTCTTATAATTTCTGATCATGCAGATTGGAATGAGTTAACTCAATATATAAAATTAACGGGCGCTGAAAATGTTTATGTCACTCACGGCAGAGAAGAAGCAATAGTTCATTGGTGCAAAATGAATCAGATCAATGGATTAGCACTATCCTTATCTGGAAGAGAAAATGAGGAAGATTTTTGAGAAGTTTTAGTGAATTAATTAATAAATTATTGTTAACTTCATCTAGAAATAGAAAAGTTGATGTTTTATGTGATTATTTTAAAAACACTCCTGATCCAGATAGAGGTTTTACTCTTGCTATTATTACTAACAGTCTAGAAATAAAAAATATTCCAATTTCAAAAATAAAAGAGATAGTTCGAGAAACCGTCGATGAAGAGTTATTTGCGTTATCATACGATTATGTTGGAGATCTAGCGGAGACTATTTCTTTAATCTGGCCTAATAAAGAAAATGGTAATCTCCCTCAAATTTCAAAAATGATAGGTATTTTAAAAAATATCAATAAAAATGAATTAAAAAGAAAAATTCATAGCTTTCTTTCCATTGCAAATGAGACTGAAAGATGGGCCTTAATTAAATTAATTAGCGGTGGTTTGCGAATAGGTGTTTCATCAAGACTAGCTAAAACCGCATTAGCTAAATTTGGAGAAAAAAAATTAGATGATATAGAAAAAATATGGCACGGAATTGACCCACCATATGAAAATTTATTTAAATGGTTATGTGATACAGGTCCTATCCCAGAGATTGATCTTAAAAATACATTTAATCCTATGATGCTTGCCAATCCATTAGAAGATAAAGATTTTATAAATCTTAATTGCAATAACTTTGTA
>CACNGC010000026.1 GCA_902619805.1 uncultured SAR116 cluster alpha proteobacterium
TGGTCAAAATTACTTGAAATGAAAATCACTGCCATAATACAAGCTAGAATGACATCAAAGCGTTTCCCTGGAAAAATGTTAGCCCCTTTTTTGAATAAACCGATTTTATTCCATGTAATAAACCAGATAAAGAGTTCAAATTTAAAACCAAATATTATTATTGCTACTAGCAAAGATGTTTCTGATGACCCACTTGCTGCTTATGCAAACTCTTTAGGTGTAAAAGTAGTTAGAGGTCCACTTGAGGATGTTTTAGGAAGATTTAGGGTAACACTGTTGAAAAACAAGTGTGATGCTTTTTTTAGAGTATGTGGAGATAGCCCTTTACTTTCACCTCAACTTATTGATACAGCATTTTTGATTTACAAAAATAATAAATATGATTTAGTAACTAATATTTTTCCAAAAACATTTGCACCAGGTTTGAGTATAGAGCTAATAAATACAAAAACATTTCTTAAAACTGAGCAAATCATTGTTGATGAAAGTGAGAGAGAACATATGACAAAGTATTTTTATCTTTACTCAAAAAACTTTCGAATATACAACTTTAAATGTATGTTATCTAAAATTCCAGATTTAAAATTAGCCATTGATAAATTAAATGATATAAAAAGAATTGAGAAATGGTATTTAGATCAAGGCAAAGCTTATTTAGACCTTCTAGCCTTTGAATTAAATAAGTTGCATAGGTAAATTTTTCATAGTTTTTATAAATATAGTATATTCATTATTAATAAATTGATAACTCTTAGTATCGGAAAAATTCATTGAAAATTCAAAAACGAATAAAGTCAGCAGTAATTGGTCTTGGTGTTGGTGCACATCAAGCCAAGGCTTTATACAATCATCCAGATTGCCAATTGAAATGGATTTGTGATATTAATAAATCTAGACTTTCGAAAATTGGATCAGAACTGGTTGAAACAAAACGAACTGATAATGAAGAAGATGTTTTGAACGATCCAGAAATTGATCTTATTTGTGTGGCTTCTTATGATGAGGCACATCATAGACAAGTCATTAAGTCCTTAAAACAAGGTAAACATGTTTATGTAGAAAAACCAATGTGTATTTCAAAAAGTGAAGCCAAAGATATTAGATTAACATTAAAATCTAATCCTAAACTTCGTTTATCATCAAATATGGTTTTAAGAACTTGTCCACTCTTTAAAAAAGTTAGAAATGTCATCCAATCTAATAAAATTGGTGAGATATATCATATTGAAGCTGATTATCTATGGGGTAGGAAGAACAAACTTATTTCTGGATGGCGTTCAGAAGCTGAATTTTATTCTATTATTCACGGTGCAGCTGTCCATATGATAGATCTTGCTTTGTGGATTTATGGGAAAAAACCATGTGCAGTTCAGGCTATTGGGAATAAAATTAGTACTCTAGGTACATTACAAAGACACAACGACTTTGCTGTTTTATTACTTCAGTTTGATAATTTGATGAGTGTTAAAATTTCAGCTCATGGTGGCTGTGTTCACCCTCATTTTCATACTTTGAAAGTTTTTGGTCAAAAATCAAGTTTTTTTCATGAATCTACTGGTACTGTATGGATTGACTCGAGTAGCCCTGATCAAATGCCTAGACCAGAACATTCAGAGTATCCTGCTAAGGCTCATAGAAATCAAGCATTAGTGTCTTTCGTAAACTCGTTACTATCTCCCAAAACAGACCCTCTTGTACCCCAAGAAGATGTTTTTTCGGTAATGAGTATTTGTTTAGCAGCTGAAGAAGCAGTTCAGTCTAGAAAAATTTTACCTATAGAATATTTATAACATTTTATGCTAAGTATTTAAAAAAAATAAAAGAGGTTTAAATGCAAAAAATACCATTTGGGAAACCTATGATTGGAAAAGAAGAAAAAGATGCTGTTATAGAAGTTTTAAATGGATCAATTTTAGTTCATGGTCCTGTTGCAGATAAGTTTGAACAGTTATTTGCGGATTTCACAAACGCGCCGCATGCAGTAAGCGTTTCATCTTGTACTGCAGGAATGCATCTTATTTATTTTGCGTTAGGTTATGGCCCTGGTGATGAAATAATCATACCTGCTCAAACTCATGTTGCAACTGCTCATGCTGTAGAACTGACAGGTGCACGTCCAGTATTTGTCGATGCAGAAGAACATACAGGTAATATTGATATAAATGCAATTGAAACTTCTATTACCTCAAGGACAAAAGCAATTGCTGTAGTGCATTACCTTGGTGTCCCAGTTGATATGCCAAAAATAATGACAATTGCAAAAAAACATAATCTTTTTGTACTTGAAGATTGTGCCCTTGCTCATGGTGCTACTATAAATGATATTCACACTGGGCTGCATGGTGACGCAGGAGTATTTTCATTCTATCCTGTAAAGCACTTCACAACAGGAGAGGGTGGTATGATTATTTTAAAAGATAATTATTTAGCTCAAAAACTTAAACTCATTAAAGCCTTTGGTGTAGATAGATCACATGGTGAAAGAAAGATCCCGGGAGTTTATGATTCCATTACTTTAGGGTTTAATTACCGAATGAGTGAGATACATGCAGCCATCGGTGTAGAACAAATCAAAAAACTTTCAAATTTTCTAGTTAAACGTAAAGATAATTTTGAAAGATTGGCCAATAAATTAAATGATTTACCAGATGTTCGTGTGTTACCCCAACCTTGGGATGAAAAATTTAAAAGTTGTCATTACTGTCTTGCAGTTTTGTTAAATAAAAAGTTATTTAAAAAGCGTCCTGAGATTATTAATTTACTTAATAAAAAAGGAATAGGTTCTAGTGTTTATTACCCTCAACCTGTACCGAGAATGAAATATTATGAACAAAAATATGGTTATAATAATAATCAATATATCAATGCTGCACTTATAAGTGACAGTATGATTGCTTTACCTGTAGGACCTCATCTGAATTTAGGTGACATGGATACAATAGCTTTAGAGCTAAAGAGTTGTTTGGAGCAGATAAAATGACACTGGATAAAATCATTAAAGGAAAAACAATTGTATTAATTGGAGGGGCGGGATTTATAGGTCATAATCTAGCATTATATTTAAATTCAAAAGGCGCAAAAGTTTTTATAATAGATGGAATGCAAGTCAATAACCTTTTGTCTCTTGTCGATAATATAGATAATGTTCCTCACCCAAATCTTTCAAGTGCTTTGGTAATGGAACGAACGCGTTTAATTAAAAATGCAAATATTGAACTGAAAGTCCAAGATGCAAGAAATTACCATGCAATTAGCAGACTTTTAGGTGAAATAAATCCACAGATTATTGTACAACTTGCAGCTGTGTCTCATGCAAATCGCTCAAATAAAGACCCTTATTCTACATTTGACCACAGTTTTCGAACCCTAGAAAACACTCTAGATTGGGCAAGATCATCTTCAAACTTAGAACAATTCATATTCTTTTCATCTAGTATGGTTTATGGAAATTTTAAAAGTGACCAAGTTGATGAAGAAACACGCTGTGAACCTTTGGGTATTTATGGAGCACTAAAATATGGGTCTGAAAAAATTGTCATTGGTTATAATCAAGTATTTGATTTACCCTATACAATAATAAGACCATCTGCTCTTTATGGAGAGAGATGTATAAGTCGTCGAGTTGGCCAAATTTTTATAGAAAATGCTCTTTTTGGCGAAGAAATAGTAATGTCTGATAATGGTGGAGAAGCATTAGATTTTACTTATATAAATGATTTGGTAGATGGGATAACAAGATGTATATCTAACAAAAATGCTTTAAATCAAGTATTTAACCTAACTTATGGTAGCGCTTGTTCTGTTGCAGACATGGCTGATATAATAAAAAATCATTTTCCAAAGATTAAGATTAGAAGTGTAAATCGTGATAAGTTAATGCCACAAAGAGGAACTCTTAATGTTGATAAAGCAAGAGATTTGATAGGTTATAATCCTTCTTGGTCTTTATCAAAGGGGTATCCTGTATACATAGATTGGTACAAAAAATTTGCAAAAGACCACCCAACACTTTTTAAGACTAAGTAATTATAACTTTCTAATGAACAATATTATAATATTTTTAAATGGAAACAGAGGAGTACCAGTTGTCCAAGCAGTTAAAAGGGCGGGGTATCAAATTTCTACAATTGTTATTCCTTCAAATAACAATAATGACCACCTTCAAAATGAAGCTAAAAAATTGGGTTTAAATTACTTCATAGCAAATAATGTAAATAGTTTAGTTTCAATTAATCATTTAAAGTCATTGTCTCCATCCTTGTTCATAATAGCTGGTTACTCAACAATTTTTAAAAAAGATCTTATAGATATTCCAAAGATGGGTGTAATTAACCTTCATGCTGGACGACTACCAGAATATAGAGGTGGCTCTCCTCTTAACTGGCAAATTATTAACGGTGAAAACGAAGCTGTAGTATCTGTAATTAAAATTAATGAAGGAATAGATACTGGCCCAGTTTTATCTGAACAGTCCATAATGATAAATTCTTCTATAACTATTTCTGAACTGCATGAAGAAGCAAACAAAATTTTTCCTAAATTAGTTTTAAATGCAATTAAATTAATTGACAAAGGTGAAAATATTGGACGTCATCAAAATGAAGAAAAGGCTAAATATTGGCATCAAAGAAATGATGATGATGGGTACTTAAATTTTAATAGTCTAACAGCAAGAGAAGCTGATAGGTTTATCCGTGCCTTAACAAGGCCTTATCCTGGTGCCTGGGCTTTATTGGGCAATAAAAAAGTGCGAATATTTAAAGCAAAAATTCCAAAATTAGACTTGAGGGGTAATTCTAGTCGAGTATGTTTTATTCAAGGACAAGGACCTTATGTTATTTGTAAAGATAGAGCAATTATTATACAAGAATATATTATTGAAGATTTTCCAGATTTAAATCTAGAGCACGGTAATTTTTTAGAGTAAGGAGTTTTTAAATAACATGAATATAGGGAATTTTGATACAAATGAAAGAGTTTTTATAATTGCAGAAATTGGTAATAATCATGAGGGAAATTTTGAAATCGCAAAAAAAATGATAAGTGAAGCTGCTGCATCAGGAGTTGATGCTGTGAAATTTCAAACATTTATACCAGAACATATATCTAGTGGTGACAAAACAAGACTTGATCGACTTCGTGGGTTTCAATTTAGCTATGATCAATTTTCAGAGCTTTCATTATATGCAAAAAGAAAAGGACTGATCTTTTTCTCAACCCCTTTTGACATTGAAAGTGCCAAATTTTTAAATACTATCCAACCTATTTTTAAAATTGCATCTGGTGACAATAATTTTTTTCCTCTAATTGAAACTGTAGCAAATTTTTATAAACCTATGATTATATCTACTGGTATTATCTCTCCTGAAGAAATAAAAAAAATTGAAACTTTTATTAAAAAAATTTGGCACAAAAACAATGTCAATCCTGGTCTTTCTTTTTTACATTGTGTAGCAAGTTATCCTGTTCCAGACGACCAAGCAAATCTTGCGTCCATTATTTATTTAAATAAAATTTTTCCAGAAGTTGTTATTGGTTATTCTGATCATACTTTAGGAATTAAGGCTGCAGTTATGTCTGTAATTGCAGGTTCAAGAATAATTGAAAAACATTTTACTCTAGATAAAAATTACTCTAACTTCAGGGATCATCAACTCTCAGCCGATCCAAAAGAGTTGGCAATTCTTGTAAAAGAAGTTCGTAAAGCAGAAGAAATGTTGGGTATTGAAGAAAAGAAAACTCAAATATGTGAAAAAGAAATGAATTTAGCTGGACGACGATCAATTGCTGCTGGTCAAGATCTCAAAACTGGATCAAAATTAAAATTTTCTAATTTGACTTGGGTAAGACCAGGTAATGGTTTGTCACCAGGAAACGAAAGTAAAATCATTGGTAAGATACTAAAAAGAGACTTAAAGTTTGGGGAAATTATTAAACAAAGTGACTTAAGTTGAAGCGATCAGCTTTAATTTTTTGAAAAATAACAATTAGAAAAATTTTTGTTTCAATTTAGGAGTAAAATATGTCGGAACACGCATGTGATATTTGTGGAGAAACAGAGGCAATTGAAGTACCAGAGTGTAAAAAATACACAAATGGACAATTGATACATATTTGTAAAAATTGTGGTTTTGTCTACGTAAAAGAAAGAAGAAGTTCAAAAGAAATAGCTAACTCTTGGTCTGAGGAGGTATTTTCCTCTACTTTCGATTCCAATACTTACACAGCAAGAGTTCCTGCTGTGAAAGCTCGTCAGACATATGTTGCAGATTTTATTGATGTTGAGGCAAACCTTCAAGATAAGTTTTTATGTGATATAGGAGCTGGTGAAGGTCAATTTTTAGAAATCGTTAAAAATTATAATGCGAATGTATTTGGTGTAGAACCATCCGACAAGAATTGCAATTTGCTTAGATCAAACGGCTTTAATTCTTTTAATGGTACCGCAGAACTTTTCATGAAAAGCGATCAATTTAAAGATTTGGAGGGTACATTTGATTTTGTTACTATGATGTGGACATTATGTAATAGCTATTCTTGCAGAGATATGATTAATGTTGCTTACAAGTTACTGAAACCAAGTGGCCATATTTGTATAGCTGAAGGTAGTCGTATTTTGGTACCATTTAAAAAACCTTTGCACTACTATTTTAGTAAGATGAAAACCGATTTACACCCTTATCATTTTAGTGCAAACGCATTAACAAATTTGTTACAGACAAGTGGTTTTCAAGTAACAAAAACTAATAGGTTTATTGATACAGATATTTTATGCATTATGGGGAAAAAACAAGATAAAAAATTTACAAAACCACTAAATAAAGATAATCCAAACGATGTTGTAAATTTTTTTAACCGTTGGCATCTTGAAACATTGAATTATTACCAAAATACTTGATAGAATATGAAATAATTAACATGATAAATAAAATAGAAGATTATTTCGATAGACTTTGGCCAATAAATAGAACAATTTTGTCACCAGGTTTTAGAGAATCTTTGGATATTTTAAGCGAAATAATTCCATTTAACAGACAAATATTTAATACTGGTGAAACAGTGTATGATTGGACTATACCTAAGGAGTGGAAAGTTAATAAAGCATATTTTATTGATCCTAATGGAAAAAAAAGATGTGATTTTTCTGATAATAATTTGCATCTGGTAAGCCACTCAATACCTTTTGAAGGTGAAATAGAGTTAAAAGATTTAAAAAAAAATCTTCACTCATTTCCAGAATTACCAGAAGGCATTCCTTATTTAACATCATTTTATGACAAAAGATGGGGATTCTGCATATCAGATGAAGAATTGAAAAGTCTACCGAATGGTAAATATCAAGTAGTGATAGATACAGAATTATATGACGGTCAATTGACAACTGCTGACTGTATCTTAGAAGGAAATAACTCCCAAGAAGTTATGTTTACTTCTTACTTATGCCATCCCTCCATGGCAAATAATGAGCTTTCTGGTCCATTAACTTTAATGTTTCTTTACGAAAAAATTAAAGCTTTACCAAAGAGACGTTATACATATAGGTTTGTGATTATGCCCGAAACACTTGGAGCAATATGCTACTTAAGTAGAAAATATAATGAATTAAAGAAAAATTTAATGGCAGGATATGTTTTGACTTGTTTAGGTTTAGGAGAATCATTTACAT
>CACNGC010000027.1 GCA_902619805.1 uncultured SAR116 cluster alpha proteobacterium
TCAAGAATGAAGTCTAAAGAATTAGCATATTGCGAAAAAAATGGTGTTAAATTAACCGAAATTAAAGTGGGTTACGATGGAATTGTCGTTGCTAACTCAAAGAAAGGTGCTCCATTAAACATCTCTAAAGCTCATTTAGGTATGGCATTAACTGCAAAGATCCCAGCTTGTTACGAAGGTTCGGGTAGAACATTTAATTGTAATGAGTGGATTGATAACCCATTTAAGAAGTGGTCAGATATTGATGCAAGTTTACCAAATATCGATATTCGTGTTTATGGACCTCCAACAACTTCAGGTACGAGAGCAAGTTATGCTGAAATGGTTAATCAAAAGGGTTATTGTGGTAAAGACAAGATTGCCAAAAAAGCCTCTGCTGCAAGAGGTGACAAAAAAGGAAAAAAATGTCGTGCTATGAGAACTGATGGAGTCTTTATTGAAGCAGGTGAACAAGATAACTTAATTGTTCAAAAGCTAAATGAAGATACCTCAGCATACGGAATTTTTGGTTTCTCTTATTTAGATCAGAACTCAGATACACTTCAAGGTGCAGTAATTAGTAAAACAGCTCCTACTTTCGAAAATATTGCTGGAAACAATTATTCTGTTTCAAGAGCTCTTTATTATTACGTAAAGCATCAACATATTGGTGTTGTACCAGGTATGAAAGAGTATATGGCTGAATGGACAAAGCATTGGGGTAATGATGGTGTTTTATCAGACGCAGGTATGATACCAATGCCTAAATCAGAAAGAGCTAAATATAAAGCTGCTATGACAAACTTACCAGTTTTGACTGCTGCAGACTTAAAAAAGTAATTTAAATAACTAAAAGGCTAGCATTATTGCTAGCCTTTTAACCAAAGGGGATTATATTGTTCAGCTTTTACTTACTGACAGTTATATTAATAATCTCCTTGCTTTTCTTTTTACTAGGTTATAATCGAGCTAAGAACCTAATTAATTCAAATAAAAAAAATCTACATTCTTTGACACATTATTATGGTATTTTTTGCTCACTTTCAGCACTTTTGCCAACTTTAGGCGTTTTTTTTATTTTTACAATTTGTGACGATTTTATTTTTGCCGAACTGATAAAAGAATATATACCAGATGAAGTAATTAATTCTAAAGATTATAATTTTACAATTGTGTTGGCACAAATAAATAATTCTGTTGAAGGTTTAGTTTTTGGTACTCCACCCCAATGGGTTACAAATGCAGCAGAAATATGGAAATCTTGGGTGATCAAATCAAATATATTAACTGTGATTGTTTGTGCAATAACAATTTTAACATCTGGTTTTTTAAGTTATAAAAAAATTAATAGTGAGTTTCGTTCTAGAAATGCTGTTGAAAAAATTGTAATGACCATATTAGCTGTAAGTTCTGTCATTGCAATATTAACTACTATTGCAATCATTTTCTCTGTTGTTTTTGAATCTATTAGGTTTTTTGCACTAATACCTTACGACGAATTTTTATTTGGTACAGTTTGGAATCCTCAGTTTGAGGGCGCTGAAAGAGCTGGTTCAGGACAAGAGGGTTTATCCCAATATGGAGCAATACCTTTATTTGCCGGTACATTCCTTATCTCAATAATCGCATTGTGTGTTTCTGTCCCTATTGGTCTTTTTAGTGCTATTTATTTATCAGAATATGCTTCATCCAAAGAAAGAGCATTTTTTAAACCACTCCTAGAAGTTTTAGCAGGTATACCAACAGTTGTTTATGGATTTTTTGCTGCTTTAACCGTAGCTCCTTTTTTAAGGTCTTCAGGTTCAATGTTAGGTTTAGATATAGCTTCAGAATCTGCTTTAGCGGCAGGATTGGTTATGGGTATAATGATTATTCCTTTTATTTCATCATTGTCTGATGATGTAATAAATGCTGTTCCTCAATCGTTAAGAGATGCGGGTTATGGTTTAGGTTCAACTAAAAATGAAACTGTAATGAAAATTGTCTTACCAGCAGCTTTGCCAGGTGTTGTTGCAAGTATAATTTTAGCTGTTTCACGAGCAGTTGGTGAAACTATGATTGTTGTGATGGCTGCAGGATTAGCTGCTAATCTTACTGCAAACCCTCTTGAAGCTGTTACAACTGTTACTTCACAGATAGTAACTATATTAGTGGGTGATCAGGAATTTGAATCTGCAAAGACGTTGTCTGCTTTTGCTTTGGCTTTAACACTTATAATAATAACTCTTGGAATGAACTTCTATGCTTTGCATGTTGTTAAAAAATACAGAGAACAATATGAATAAAAAAATTATAAATCCTGAAGATGCCACAAATATAGTTAAGAACTCTATTGTAAAAAGAAGATCTAAAGATAGTAGGCTTAAATTATTCGGAAGAGTGGCAATAGGATTGGCAGTATGTTTTCTACTTTTTCTTTTTTATTCAATTTTTACAAAGGGTTATCCAGGTTTTTTTCAATATTACGTCACTCTTGATATAAATTTTGACAGAGAAAGAATTGATCCAAAAGGTGATTTATCAGACAATTCTCTATTTGATGGAGATGCTAGTGCAATAGTAAATGAATCTCTTTTTTTTATTATTGAACCTAAAGGAAGAAAAGAAAAAAAACTGGCAAAAAAAATAGTTTCTTCTGGCAAAGACGTCAGAATAGCAAAGATGGTAAAGGATGATCCTGGATTATTTGGAACCGTAACTAAAGTAAAATTTGCTCTTGATGATGATATTGATAGTTTTTTAAGAGGGTATATCAAAAGAGAAACACCAGAATCTGAGAGAAGAATTAGTGATAAAGTTATTGGATTTATTGATAAATTAAATGAAGAAGGAAGAATCTCTTATGAGTTTAGTGATTACATATTAAGTGGCAGTGCATCAGGAAACCCTGAGATGGCTGGTATTAAAGGGGCATTTATCGGATCAATTTTGACTTTGTCGGTGTGCTTATTAATTGCTTTTCCTTTGGGTGTTGCAACAGCCGTTTACCTAGAAGAGATTGCAAAAAAAAATAGAATTACTGAAATTATTGAAGTTAACATTAATAATTTAGCTGCAGTGCCTTCAGTCGTTTTTGGAATAATGGGATTGGCTATATTCATAAGTATTTTTGGTATGCCGAGGTCTATTCCACTAGTTGGTGGTATGGTTTTAGCATTAATGACCCTTCCAACTATAATAATTTCATCAAGGGCAGCTATTAGAGCTGTTCCGCCGTCAGTAAGAGACGCTGCATATGGAATAGGTGCGTCTAAACTTCAAGTAATTTTTCATCATGTTATCCCTTTAGCTATGCCAGGAATGTTAACAGGTACTATTATTGGTATGGCTCAGGCACTTGGAGAAACAGCTCCATTATTAATGATAGGAATGGTAGCTTTTATTGTTGATATACCAAACAGCGTTGTAGATCCTGGAACAGTTTTGCCTGTTCAAATATTTATGTGGGCTGATTTTGCAGAGAGAATGTTTATACAAAAAACAAGTGCAGCCATAATTGTATTATTAGGATTTTTAATTGCCATGAATGCTTTGGCAGTATACTTAAGAAAAAAATTAGAAAGGCGTTGGTAATGGAGATGATTTATGAATAGTAAAAAAAATGATTTAAAATCTCTTGAATTGACAGTAGGCGATGTCTTTTCAAAAAATGCCAGGCTAAAAGCTAGAAACGTTAATGTTTTTTATGGTGAAAACAAGGCCATTGACAATGTCACAATAGATATTGGTAGCAGAGAAGTTATTTCATTTATTGGCCCATCTGGTTGTGGGAAATCAACATTTCTTCGTTGTTTTAATAGAATGAACGACACCATTGATTCATGTGTTATTCAAGGAGAAATAACAATTGATGAAGAAAATATTTATGACAAAAAAATTGATGTTGTACCATTAAGAGCTCGCATTGGGATGGTATTTCAGAAACCTAATCCATTTCCAAAATCTATTTACGACAATGTTGCTTATGGACCCAGAATACACGGTTTGTCAGAAAATAAAGAACATTTAGATAACATTGTTGAAGAATCTCTTAAAAGAGCTGGATTATGGCAGGAAGTAAGTGATAGGTTGTCAAGTCCAGGTACAGGTCTTTCAGGGGGTCAACAGCAAAGGCTTTGTATTGCACGAGCAATTGCGGTAAGTCCAGAGGTTATTTTAATGGATGAACCATGTTCTGCTCTTGACCCAATTGCTACTGCAAAAATTGAAGAATTAATTCATGAACTTGGAAATGAATACTCTATAGTTATTGTAACACATTCAATGCAACAAGCAGCAAGAGTTTCTAAAAGGACAGCCTATTTTCATCTAGGTAAGTTAATTGAAGTTGGTAAAACAAAAGAAATCTTCACAAGGCCTAAGCACAACCAAACAGAAGCGTATATTTCTGGAAAAATTGGATAGGAGTAAAAATGGATAATAAACATATTTTATCATCTTTTGATGATGATTTAAAAAAACTAAATGACAACCTTCTTAAGCTTGGGAACGGAGCTTTAAATAACTTCGATAATTGCATAATTAATTTTGGGACCCAAGATCTTGATGAAATAGAAAAGGTTATTAATGGGGATATAGTTTTAGATGAATTAGATGATAAAGTTCAAAAAATAGGTTTTGAAATTATTGCTTTAAGAGCCCCCCAAGCGGCTGACTTAAGAAGAATTATCGTAGCTTTAAAAATTGCTACAATTTTTGAGAGAATTGGAGATTATTCAAGAAACATATCTAATAGAACAAAAGTTTTGATTGATCTTAAATACTCTGATTTACCAGGTGTTAATATAGGTAAAATGGGTCAGAAAACACTTACAATGATAGAAGATGTAATAGAGTCATATGTAAATGAGGATGATAAATTAGCAGTTAAAGTAAGAAATTCAGATGTTAAAATTGATAAAATGCATACTCAATATTATTTAGAAATTGTTGCATCTATGCAGAGAAACAAAAAGTTAGCTCCAACAGGTGCTCATCTTCTATTTATAGCCAAAAATATTGAACGTGTTGCAGATTATGTAACCGACATTGCAGAACAAGTTTATTTTTTAGTAAATGGCAAAGTTTTATCAGATCTTAGACCAAAGGCTGACGAAAGTAGCCTTATAATTCCCGAATAAGAGGTAAAAAATGAAAACTAATATTTTAATTGCAGATGATGAACCCAACCAATTAGAATTAATGGCATATAATCTTGAAACATCAGGATTTGGAACTATCAAAGCAAGAGATGGTAAAAATGCATTACAGTTAATTGAAGATCATTCCCCAGATTTAGTTATATTGGATTGGATGATGCCTAATATGACTGGAATTGATTTATGTAGAACTTTGAGATCTAGATCTGAAACTAAGCAGCTACCCATAATTATTCTTAGCGCAAGAAGCGATGAATCAGACAAATCTTTAGGATTAGACACTGGAGCTGACGATTATATTTCGAAACCTTTTTCGCCAAAAGAACTCATATCAAGAGTCAATGCTCTTCTAAGACGTTCTAGACCTGCTTTAATAAACAATGTTTTAGAACATGAAAATCTAATGATTTCCTTAAATGAAATGACTGCTACTTATTTTAACAAAATTGTAAAACTTGGACCTAAAGAATTTAAATTGCTTACATTATTAATGGAAAGGCCAGGGCATATATTTTCTAGAGGCAAATTATTGGATTTAGTTTGGGGGCATGGTGTTTATGTTGAAGAAAGAACAGTAGATGTTCATATGAGTAGACTAAGAAAGGCACTAAAGACGGCTTCAGATGAAAATTTAGATCCTATAAGAACTGTAAGAGATGGTGGTTACGGACTATTCACAAATAAAATTATTTAAATTATTAATTTTTATCATACTTTAAATTTATTAATTAATTTAAGTAGTTGATATATTTGATTTATTTGCACAAAATATTGCCTTTTTTCTCGTCTCCATTAGGAATAATCTTTATATTCTTAATAGCATCATTCTTTTTTAAAAGAAGGTTTTTTGTATTTCTAGCATTTATGGTTTTTATAGTGTCTTCAAACCCTATTATTGCAAATTACTTAATGCAGAAGTTAGAGTATCCTTATAAACCGGTTTCCATAAATTCCTTAAAAAACACGATGCAATAGTCGTTTTAAGTGGAATGCTTCACCAGGTTGGAGATAACAAGTATAACACTTATGAGTTTTCAGATCCTGATAGATTTTTTGGAGGCTTAGATTTAATTAAGGAAAATAAATCGGATAAAATTATTTTTACAGCAGGGAAGTTATCATGGACAGATAATTGGGAGCCTGAAGGTCTTATTCTTAAAAACAAAGCTGTTTCTTTAGGTGTTCCAAAGGAGAAAATACTAATATCAGATATAGTTAAAAATACTTATGAAGAAAGTGTTGCTATCACAAAATTGATACCTAATAATTCATCTATTATTCTTGTAACCTCTGCTTTTCACATGCATAGATCAAAATATTTATTTGAAAATCAAGGTTTTAAAGTAATACCATTTCCAGTTGATTTTAAAACATCCAATACAAAAATATCTATTATGAATTTTCTACCAAGTTTAAGTTCATTAATTAAAGTATCATTGTTCATCAGGGAGAACATAGGAAGAATTTACTATAAATTCTTTATCAATTAATTTGATTTGGATGCTAATTAAAAAAATTTAATATAATTTCATTAACCAAATCTGGTGCCTCAATATTTAATATATGTGCGGCACCTGGTATGCAATGATATTTACTATTAGGAGTAAGGTGATGCATCTCTTCCATTACCATTGCAGGAGCCCCAATATCATTTTCACCAGATATATATAAGATATCTTTATTAATTGTAGATAATTCTTTTAAATAATCTAAATTTTTTATTGCTTCACAACAACCTATATAACCTTCAATGGATGTTTTTTTAATCATTTCTGTTGCGAGATTAATTTTGCTTAAGTTACTCGGATTGTTCCTAAATTCATCACTATACCATCTCTCAAGCGAACTGTTAACAACCCCACTAGTTCCAATTTTTTTTACAATAGATATTCTTTCATTCCAACTTTCTTTCATTGGAGTAGGCATGTCAGCTCTTGCGGCACAGCACACAATTTTGTTAAACCTATTTTGATGCTTTAAAGCTAATCCAAGTGATGTCATGCCACCAATTGATAATCCAACAAAATGAGCTTTTTCAATGTTTAATTTATCTAGAATGCTAATTACGTCATTCTCTAGTATATCAAAAGAGTAGGGGTCTTCAAATCTACTACTATGACCATGACCCCTAGTATCATATCTTATTATACAATATTTATCTTTTAAAGCTTCTACCTGACTATCCCATAATCGTAAGTCAGATCCCAAAGAATTGGAAAAAATGATTTTTGGAAATTTAGTATCACCCTCAACCTTAAC
>CACNGC010000028.1 GCA_902619805.1 uncultured SAR116 cluster alpha proteobacterium
TTTATATTATAATACTAGGAGAAATTAGAGATGTCATTTTACACCGCTCTTACAGGACTTAACGGATCACAAGCTGATATTTCAGCTACTTCAAACAACATTGCTAACGTTGCAACAACAGGTTACAAAAGAAGTAAAGCTGAATTTGGTGATATTTTTGCGACATCTCCATTGCAAAATGCTTCATCATCTATTGGTTCTGGTACAATTTTGAAAGGTATTAAACAACAGTTTACTCAAGGAAACGTCTCCTCATCACTTAATGCATTGGATATGGCTATTTCTGGACAAGGATTTTTTGCTCTAAAGCCATCATTAACTACTAACCAAACTGTTTATACAAGAAACGGTTCATTCTCAGTAAATAATGACAGATTCGTTGTTGACTCAGCGGGCCAATTCGTTCTTGCACTACCCGTGTCAGATGATGGTTCTGTACAAGGTGGTGAAATCGTAGACGCTAAACCATTAAAGTTAGAGTTAGAAGCAGGAGAAGCTAAAAAAACAGATAATCTTGAATTAGCTGTTAATTTACCAGCTTCATCAACAGTTTTTGACTCAGCGGCAGATTTTGATCCAAAAAATCCTGCAACATTTAATTCATCAACTTCTGTAACAATTTTTGATAACTTAGGTAATCCAGTTATTGCAACCGCTTTTTTTATTAAAACACAAGCAGCATCTGGAGACCAGGTAACTCATAAATATCAAACTAAATTTATTGTTGATGGAAGAGAAGTACAACCATCTTTAACAGAGGCGATTTCCCCTACAGGTCAAACTTTAGTTGTTGATCGTTTTGGTCAAATTATTCCTATAAATGAAAAACCACAAATTATATCTGTTGCTCAGACGCAACCACTATTTTTCTTAGATGATTTGTCTAACAAAACAGTTTCAAAAGCTGCAACAGTTGAATCAACTGTTTTAGAGGATGCAGCTTTTACTGCAACAGCACCCTCTATAACAGTTGTAACTGATCCTTTACAGTATTACACAACCTATGAAGCTAACCCAACTCTTAATAAGTCAACTTATTGGGGCAAAGATTTTTTAACAGTGCGTGTAGATGATACTACAGGTAGTGCGAGTTTCAAAAGTATTGATATAAGACCAGGAACATACACAGCCACTACACTTGCATCGGAAGTTCAAAGAGCTATAAATGCTGGATTATCAGATGATTCTAAATTAGCAATTGACCCTGTAACAGATGGTAGTTTTTCAATTCAGTTTAACCAGCTTGATAATAATGACGAAATTCAGACTTTAACAGCAATTAATGTTGATTTGATGAAAGATAGTTTTGTAACTGAAAAGCTTTTTGCAGGTACAAATGGTATTGAAAACGTAGCATCACCAAACTTTACAAGAGAAGAGTTCTTATCTCATGCACAATTGAGAATTAACGATGCACTAAATAGGGCAGCTGTATCAGCTGACGGAAATACAAATAATTCCTCAACATATGGTGTAAGCTCACAATTATTTAATAGAGTAACTGGAAAGGCTCTTACAGGTGCTATTAAAGAAACTGAAGTTTTAAGTTTTAATTATAAACATCCAACAACCGATTTAACGGATGAAAATAATGTTACTACTGAAGAAAAATTTTTACTACATAGTTATTATAATTCTTCACCTACTTTAAAGGTATTTGATAAAGCTGTAGACGTTACTGCTGTTGGTGGAAACACAATGGTACAAGATGCTAGTGGTACATTAAAAGTTTATATAAATGATACTACTAATACAATCAGTTCAACAAGTTTTCCTACTGAAGTTTTTCTTGCTGGAGAATTTGATACCACTGTTTCAACAGTAAACAATTTAAAATATAATGGTGCAAAGTTTTCTGTATCAAGTGCAGGAACGGATGCAAATGGTAATGAATTTCTAAACTTGAAATCTGACTCAACAGCGGCAATTAATATTACTGATACTAAAATTAAAGTGTTATATTCTGAATCCAAAGACATCTCAGCTCAGTTTGAAGGTGGAACGGATGTTTTTTCTGGGCAGACTGAACATTTTGGTAGCAACCGTATTGTGTTAAAAGAGCTAAATAAGCACTCATATTTAAATAAAGATGTTAAACAACCTAATACACTTTTAAATAAATCAGGTGGTATTACTGCTACTCAACCTAACTCAGGTGAATCAAGCCCAAATGATGTATTAGTTGTCGATACCACAGCTGGATTTCCAACTTCAGGAACATTATTAATTGGAACAGAACAAATTACTTATACTGGAAAAACATCAACAAGTTTCACTGGTATAATTAGAGGTGCAAATTCTACGGTTGCTGCAATTCATGCTGATGATGCTTCAATTAGATTATTAACTTTTACTGATGGTATAATGACTGGCTTTAAAGACATACTTAGAAATACGACTTTAAGTGCAGTGCCATCAACCAGATCAGTAGCTGGCGGAACTGCAGATGCAAATGCTTATACTGCAGCTGCAGATATACCTGGAACAAATGTAATTTACGAAAAAACAGGGACACTTGGTGTAAGTGACGCTACACTTGAAGTTGAGGGTGGTACAAAAGGAATTAGAGTAGGAGACTTAGTTGTAGCTAAAGGTATCATAGCTGGAACAAGAGTTAATAGTATTGACCATGACACATCAACAATAACTTTATCAAACAATAGTAACACATTAGCTCTTGCCCCTGCAACCGCAACTACAGCAGGTGATAAAATTGCTTTTTTAGCTAGTGCGCACACATCTGGGACAGGTGCATCAGGTCAAAAAGTCATTACAGTAACAGATGCTACCAATATATCAGAAGGTGATCTTGTTTATGGAAGAAATATAGCATCAGGTGCGTACGTTACTGCTGTATCAGGTACATCTGTAACAATTAACGCAAATATTTTAGCATCATCTGATAGTGGAGGATCAGCGCCATCAGGTATATTTGGAGATGAATTAAATTTTGTTGATAATGAAGGTCTAGGTGTTGCAACTAAACAAAATGGTGGTAATGCAGCCCTAGGAGCTACAACATTAACTGTTGCAGCTAATACAAACATACAAGTAGGTGATGTGGTTGAAGTTGCTGGAGTGCCTGCAGGTACAACAGTTACTAATATAAATACCAATACAATTACTATTAGTGCGGCTACAACAGCACAAATAGACGCTGACACACCAATTTTATTTTTACCAGCAGACTCAGAAAGCTTGACAGTTGGATCTACAGCTGGATTTACTGATGCAACAGAAGCTGCTCCTGGTAAATTCAAACTTGGTGATGAAATAATAACTTACACTGGTAAAACTGCTACAACTCTAACTGGTATTACAAGAGGTGCAGAAAACAGTGAAAGTAAAGCAGTTGCTGTTAACACTGCTATAAGTTTGTTTGATAGTGTAATTAATCTAGGTTTGTCTACAAGAACAACAGATGTAAATACTGCTATTAATGCAACTGCAACAACTGTTACTGTAGATTCTACTGCAGATTTTGAGGATAGTGGTTTTATCAGAATAGGAAATGAAGTAATATCTTATACTGGTAAAACTGCAACAAGCTTTACAGGGTTATCAAGAGGGGTTGCGGGAACAACTGCGGCTAGTCACACAAATGATGCTGTTATTACACAAGAAATTTCTAACACTGATGACTGGGTAGATGAAGATGACCCAGCATTAAGGATAGCTTATGATATATCTGGACAAAACTTTACTTTACAGGGCATACCTTCAAAAATTGGTACTTCTACTTCAAGTAAAATGTTTTCATTTTCAGCATATGGGCCAGGTGAAGGTAGTGGTGCCAATGCAATTGGTTTAAAAACATTAAGTAATAAGGCATCGTCAAATATTGGTGGTGGTGCAGTTTTAAAAGCTGAATCAGTTTTATTTACTGGTGACCAGATTGCTGCAGATACTCAGCAAGCTTTTGGTGTAGAAGTATCTTATAACAACCTGACTAGAAAATTTAGTATTGCCAGTGGGACTACCGGTGAAAACATACCTGCAAACTCTGCTGTAGGTGTTGGAGATGCAGGTCAGGCTTCATCAAATATAGAAATTGGAAGATTAGCAATAGTAGATGGCGTGGCAACAGCCTCAGCTGCAGGTATTGGTGGTACAAGTGCTTTACTAGGAATAAATGCCACTAACGAAATTACCACTGTTACCGCAGATACTTCTGGTAAAGGTTTACAATCAGAAGCTGCAGTTTTAAATGGAAAAACTTCAAACGAAGATTTGTCTGAAGATTTCTTTTTATCAGACGCCGCTGAAGAAACAATTTTTGTTGTAAACGTAAATGATATAACTGCTGCTATTAAAGTGCCTGAAGGAGTATATAACGGAACCTCTTTGGCAACGGCATTGCAATCAAGAATTAATCAGATGGAAGACTCTTCAGGTAACACTGTTAACGGTGTGACTGTAGTATATAATACAACAAGCAATTCATTTACATTTACAACAGGAACAACTGGGTTAAATAGTAAAATATTTGTATCAGCAAGTTCTCGTATGGGATTAAATGATCTTGAACTGCAAACAGGTACTACACCTTCATTTGTTAATATGGCTAATACAATTGCTAAATCAGACACTGGTCAGTCTTTGTATGTGAATGATGCAGGAACAACAACAACTCTTGCACCAGATAATGCATGGACACCAACTACTGATGGTACTTTTGCAAAAGTATTTTTGAGACCAGGAGAATTAACTTTTGATACTCAAGGTAACTTAGTTAGCCCGACACAAAAAGTGAATTATAAAGGTGACTTTGCAGCAGACGCGGCAGCAGGTACTAACGCTTTGTCGATTGATTTAGATCTAGACTTTGATGGATCAACTCAATTTGCATCTGACTTTAATGTTAGGACGGTAACCCAAGATGGACAAACAGTTGGTAAGTTAGATGGTTTGGATATTGCCGCTAACGGATTAGTTAGTGCTAACTATACTAATGGTTTGAACATTGCTCTTGGAAGATTAGTTATGGTTAATTTTAATAACCAAAACGGATTGAAACAAATTGGTAACGCAACATACGTTGAAACTTCAGTATCTGGTGTTGCCGCAGTTGGAGAGGCTGGTGCTGATGGTTATGGTACAATTTTATCTGGTTCATTAGAAAGATCAAACGTTGATATTACTGAAGAGTTAGTTAACTTGATTACTGCTCAAAGAAACTTCCAAGCGAATGCTAAGACAATTGAAACTAACACAAGTCTAACACAAGCGATTATTCAAATTAGAACATAATTGAGTAATTAACTTAAGGGGTAAATAATATGGATCGAAGTATTTATACAGCTCTTAATAGTATGAATATTTTAAGAGATAACCAATCTGTAACAGCACAAAATTTAGCTAATATAAGTGTTACAGGTTTTCAAAAAGATATCCAAATTAACTTTGCTTCTGTATATTTAGATAGAGATAAAGGGATTGACCCTAAAGTTTTAGCATTGCAGGAGCCCGGTGGGTTTGACTCTACTCCAGGACCAGTACAACAAACAGGAGCGCCGCTTGATCTTGCTGTTGATGGTACAGGTTATTTCATAGTCAAACCTACTAATGGAAAGATAGCACTATCAAGAAGAGGTGATTTCACTGTCTCTGCAGATGGAACTTTAAGAGATGGTACAGGATCACAGCCAATAAGTGTTGATTTGGAACCGATCACAGTTCCACCACATAGGAAAATATCAATATCAGGTGATGGGATTATCGAGATTGAACCGCTAAATGCACCACTTGGGCAAACAGTCAGGGTTGGACAAATTGCTACAACTTTTGGATCAGAAGTTCCGTTAGTCAAAGCTATAGACGGATTTGTACGGCCAATCGATGGATCAATACCAGAACCAGATAATAGAACTCTTTTATTAAGTGGATTTTTAGAGGGTTCTAATGTTAAGTCAGTCGACGAATTAGTAATTGGCATCGATCAATCGAGAGCCTATGAAATAAATGTTAAATTTATAAGTACTGCCCAAGAAATAGACGAAGCAAGTGCATCTTTGATGAGAATGCCAAGCTAACTTTTCCTTAAAATTTTGGCATATCAATTGCATTATTATTCTATATTCAAAAGAAGGAGTAGAATATGTCTAATGCAATGCACGTGGCCAAAACTGGTTTAAATGCTCAAAATAGTAGAATGCAGGTAATTGCAAATAACCTTGCGAACGTTAATACTACAGGCTTTAAAAGAGATAGAGCAAATTTTGAAACTCTTTTATATCAAGTTATTAAAGCTTCAGGTGCCCAGACATCTGGTGAAACAAGAACTAATTCTGCTTTTTCTGTAGGAACGGGTGTTCGTATTATAAATGCGGATAAACTATTTTCACAGGGCAATATTGTATCAACAGATAATGCATTAGATTTATCAATAGACGGTTCTGGCTTTTTCCAAGTTTTAATGCCAGATGGAAGAATTGGATTTACAAGAAATGGTGCTTTTGGAAGAAATGCAGAGGGTCTTTTAACTACTGCTTCTGGTTATGTTATTCAGCCAGAAATTGAAATTCCTGAGGGAGTAACAAACATTAACATATCAGCTGATGGTATTGTGTCAGTTCAAAACCCTGGAGAAGTTGAAGCAGAAGAGGTTGGACAGTTTCAGTTAGCAGACTTCGCTAATGCAAGGGGTTTACAACCAATTGGGCAATCAATGTTAGTTGAAACACCTGCAAGTGGTCCAGCTATATTAGCCAACCCTTTTGAGAATGGATTTGGAAGTTTGGTTCAGGGCGCCCTTGAAAGTTCAAATGTAAATGTTGTTCAAGAATTAGTTGACATGATTGAAACACAAAGAGCGTATGAAGTTAACTCAAAAGCAATTTCAGGAGTTGACGACATGCTTAGATTTATAAGTCAAAATCTTTAATTTTTAGGATCTAAAATGAAAATAATAATTTTTCTTATATCTTTTATAATACTAGGTGGTTGTGCGACTTATATTGAAGAAGCAAATAATCAACAGTTCAAACCATTAAAACCATCATTTGAAGAATTTGAAAGAGCTGAACCATCTAATGGTTCAATATATAGCACAAGTTCTTCAGGACTTTTTTCTTCAGATAGAAGAGCAAAAAAAGTTGGAGACATTTTATCAGTTACTTTAAGTGAGACTTTTTCATCTAATAAAGCTGTTTCAAATTCTTCCGCTAAAGCTGACGTTATTGGAGCTGAGATTGGACCAACAGGTATTTTAAGAAATTTTGCCGGATTAGGTGGAAGTGCTCAAAAAACAAATTCATTTGCTGGATCTATGGCAACAAATCAATCTAATAGTTTAAG
>CACNGC010000029.1 GCA_902619805.1 uncultured SAR116 cluster alpha proteobacterium
TACTTAAACTGAAATTTAAAGTGCATAGTAAATAATTAAACGCATATAAATTTCCAGTTTTAATTTTTTGACTAAAAAACTGAAATAACAAATAGCTCAATAATGGGAAAATAAATAAAAAAGTTTCCATGTTTCACGCCTTTATTATATTTTAAAGTATAAAGTCATGAAAGTAACTTAAAATATTTGTTTAATAACTTAGTAGATAATTAGTTTTAACCACCAAAATCATCAAGCATTATATCTTCCCTATCTACGCCTAGATCAAGTAGCAAATTTATAACTGATTGATTCATCATGGGTGGACCACACATATAATACTCGCAATCTTCAGGTGCAGGATGATCCTTGAGATATTGCTCATATAAAACGTTATGTATAAAACCAGTGAGACCATCCCAATTATCTTCAGGCATTGCATCAGAAAGAGCTACGTGCCAACTGAAGTTTTCATTTTCTTTAGCTAACTTATTAAAGTCTTCTACATAAAACATTTCTTTTTTAGACCTTGCACCATACCAAAAGGTAACCTTACGTTTTGTCTTAATTCTGTTAAATTGATCAAAAAGGTGGCTTCTCATAGGCGCCATACCTGCGCCACCTCCAATAAAAACCATTTCTTTTTCTGTTTCTCTAGCAAAAAATTCACCAAAAGGTCCTGAAATTACCACCTCATCACCAGGTCTTAAGTTGAAAATATATGAAGACATCTTTCCAGCTGGTATTCCAGTTGAACCTGGTGGCGGCGAGGCTATTCTAACGTTAAGCATAACAATTCCTTTTTCATCAGGACAATTTGCCATAGAGTAAGCTCTTTCAATTGGCTCATTACATTCTGCGTTAAAATCCCATATTTTAAATCTATCCCAATCTTCATGATATTCTTTAGCAATATCATAATCTTTGTAGGATAATGAATAACTTGGAGCTTCAATTTGTATATATCCACCAGCTCTAAAGTTAACATCCTCTCCTTCTGGAAGCTCTAATATTAATTCCTTTATAAAAGTAGCGACGTTATCATTGCTTCTAACTTTACATCTCCACTTTTTAACACCAAAAACCTCTTCTGGCACTTCAATTTCCATATCTTGCTTAACTGCGACTTGACAAGACAAACGGTCACCACATGATGCTTCTCTCTTATTTATGTGACTTTCTTCAGTAGGCAAAATAGCTCCACCTCCTGAGTGAACTTTTACTCGGCATTGAGCACAGGTCCCACCTCCTCCACAAGCTGAGGGAACAAAAAGTTTTTCCGATGCAAGTGTTTGCAATAATTTACCACCAGCAGGAACAGAAACAGTTTTTTCACCGTTAATAGTAATATTCACATCACCTGAAGAAACTAATTTACTTCTAGCAAATATGATAATTGAAACTAAAGTAAGTACTATCATTGTAAAAAGAGTTATACCAAGTACAAATGTATCCATTTCCAAATCCTTTAAAGTTTAACGCCTGAGAAACACATAAAAGCCATCGCCATAAGCCCAGCAGTTATAAAAGTAATTCCTAGTCCTTGTAAGCCATCAGGTATATCACTATACTTAAGCTTTTCTCTTACACCAGCCATAGTAGCAATTGCCAAGGCCCAGCCAAATCCTGATGCTATACCATAAGTTGTAGCTTCAGAAAAATTATAGTCTCTTTCAACCATAAATAATGAACCACCTAAAATTGCACAATTCACGGTAATTAAGGGAAGAAATATACCAAGTGCATTATATAATGGTGGGAAATATTTGTCTAATATCATTTCTAAAATTTGAACCAATGCGGCTATAACACCTATATAAGAGATAAGACCTAAAAAAGTTAGGTCAACATCTGGAAATCCTGCCCAAGCTAATGCACCTGGTTTTAATAAATATGAAAGTATAATATTATTTGCAGGAACAGTAATAGATTGAACTATCATTACTGAAACACCTAAGCCGATAGCAGTTGATATTTTTTTTGATACAGCAATAAAAGTACACATTCCTAAAAAAAAGGATAGAGCTAAATTTTCAACGAAAATTGCTTTTACAGCTAATGAAATTAAGCCTTCCATTAATGTTCCTCTAGTGTTTGTATTTTGTATTCACGGGCTTCAACCTGAGACTTTTTCCATGTTCTCACACCCCAAATGAAGAACCCTATTATAAAAAAAGCTGAGGGAGGAAGAAGTAGTAAACCGTTGGGAACATACCAACCTCCATTGCTCACAGGTTCAAAAATCATAATACCAAATAATGAGCCAGAACCAAAAAGCTCGCGTATTACACCTACACCCATTAATAATAAGCTATAACCAAGACCGTTACCAACACCATCAATAAATGATTCAAATGGTTTATTTTTCATTGCAAAAGCTTCTGCTCTTCCCATAACAATACAATTTGTGATAATTAAACCTACAAAAACTGATAATGTTTTAGAAATCTCATAAGCATATGCTTTTATGATTTGGTCAACTAGAATTACTAAGGATGCAATTATAACCATCTGGACAATAATTCTTATAGAATTTGGTATATAATGCCTTAAAAATGAAATAAATAGAGATGAAAATCCACAAACAGCTATTACGGCTAATGACATAACAAATGCAACATTCAAAGAAGATGTTACTGCTAAAGCAGAGCAAATACCTAAGACTTGAAGTGTTATAGGGTTATTATCTACCAAAGGATCAGTAAGTAATTGTTTCCTAGTTTGAGACATTAGGCTGCTCCATTTTGTAAATTAGTTAGAAACTTTTTAAAACCAGCCTCACCCATCCAAAATTTTACTAAATTATCAACACCATTTGAAGTAAGCGTAGCTCCAGCTAATGCGTCAATGTGATGATCTTTATACTTTTGAGTTTTGGCTACTGTAATCATCAGTTCACCACTATCATTGTTTATTTTCTTTCCTTTCCATTGAGCTTTCCATTTTGGATTATCAACTTCAGCCCCTAAACCAGGTGTTTCTGCATGTTGGTAAAATTGAAGACCAAAAATATCATTACCATTTTTTTCTAAAGCTATAAAACCATATAGAGTTGACCATAAACCATATCCATGTATTGGAAGTATAACTTTGTCTAAAGATCCATCCTCTTTTTTAAGCAGATAAACAGTTGCAAAGTTTGTTCTCCTTCCTATAGACGCTGGATCTTCCTTTAATGATATACTTAAACCCGGATCTTGTGCAGCCTTTTTATCATCAAAAGTTAGTGGATCAAAACGATTAGTAAATTTACCCTGATTTAAGTCAACAACTATTGGTTCGAACGAAGAAAATGATTTTTCAACATCAATCCCTTCATAATAAAGTCCAGCGACTTGAAGAATGTTTTTTTGTTTATCAATTGCTTTGTTCACTTCCTGAACTTCTTTTAAATTTACAGCAGCAAAAGAAACAACCATAGAACAAACAAAACAAAGAGTTATTGCAACAAATAAAGTTTTAGTCATACCATCAACTGGCATATTTTTAAATTTAGTTAGAATGTTATTGAGTTTGGACATTAAATTTTGTCCTTCTCTTAATATTTGCCATAACAACAAAATGATCAATTAGTGGCGCAAATATATTTCCAAATAAGATTGCTAACATCATACCTTCAGGAAATGCAGGATTTAACACCCTTATCATTACAACCATAAAACCTATCAATGCGCCATATATGTATCGTCCAAGGTTAGTATGACTCCCAGACACGGGTTCAGTAACCATAAAAACTAACCCAAAAGCATAGCTTCCAATAACTAGATGCCAATACCAAGGCATACTAAACATTGGATTTGTATCTGAACCTACCCAATTAAGAAATGAAGAAAAAATTATCATTCCGAAAAGACATCCAACAACCATCCTATAGTTTGCAATTTTTGTCAAAAGAAGAAAAACTAAACCTATAGCACATGCAAGTGTAGAGGTTTCACCAAGTGAGCCTTGAATTGTTCCAAAAAAAGCATCTGCCCACGTGATACCATAATTACTTAAACTTTCATATCCTTCTGCAGCAGCTATTCCAAGAGAAGTAGCCCCTGAATATCCATCAACTGGTGTCCAGATTGAGTCACCTGACATATAAGCAGGGTATGCAAAATATAAAAATGCACGGCCTGTGAGTGCCGGATTAAGAAAGTTCTTGCCAGTACCGCCAAAAACCTCTTTCCCAACTACAACACCAAAGGCAATTCCAAGCGCCACTTGCCATAAAGGAGTAGATGCAGGCAAGGTTAATGCAAACAACATAGAAGAAACTAAAAAACCTTCATTTACTTCATGACCTCTAATTGTAGCAAATGTTACTTCACAGATACCTCCAGCTATTAAGGTAGTTAAGTAAATTGGTAAAAAATATAATAAGCCATGAAAAATATTTGAAACTAAACTCTCAGGACTAATTCCTAAGCCAATAAATTGAAGCAACGATATACGCCATCCTGATTGCGCTTCAACACCCACAGTAGCCAAAGCACTGTTAGTCTGCAATCCAGTGTTGTAAAGTGCCCATAAGACACATGGTATAGTAGAAATGACAACGTAGGTCATTACCCTTTTCATATCTACAAAACTTCTAGCGTGCGGAGCAACTTTTGTAACTGTATTACTTGTAAAAAATATTGTCTCTACCATTTCGAAAATAGGATAGTATTTTTCGTATTTACCACCTTTTTCAAAATGAGGTTCTATAGAATGAAAATAATTTCTTAATGACATTAATTAACCTTCTTTTTCAATTTTTGTTAAACTGTCCCTTAGAGCAGTACCATATTCATATTTTGCAGGGCAAGCAAAAGTACATAATGCTATGTCCTCTTCATCAAGTTCAAGTGCACCTAATGATTGAGCAACGTCGGTGTCCATCACCAAAAGGGATCTAAGTAATTGTGTTGGCAAAAAATCTTGTGGCATTAAAGATTCAAAAACACCTGTTGGAACCATCGCTCTTCTTCCTCCATTTAAATTTGAGGTAAGATTAAATAGTTTAAAAAAACTAAAAGCTGATAAAAGTACAGGCATAACTGAATATTTATTAGGTTGAGGTTTAATCCAACCAAAAAAATGTTTTTCTTTATCTTCTTTTATAATTGTAATCTGCCTAGAATATTTTCCTAAATAGGCCATGTCTCCAGACGCATGAAATCCTGAAAGAATAGATCCTGAAATTATTCTACTATCCTCTACTTTGTTGTACTCTCCTTCTAGAACATCGTCAAGGGAAGCACCCATAACAGTTTTGACTAATCTGGGATTACTGGATAAAGGACCTGAGATTGAAACTGTCCTATTAATATCAATGTAGCCATTTAGAAATAATTTACCAATTGCAATAACATCTTGATAATTAATTGACCATACTGTCTTATTTGCATTTGGTGGATCTAAAAAATGCATATGAGTGCCACTTAAACCAGCAGGATGTGGTCCAGCAAATTCATATGTATCAAAACCATTGACCCGAATTTCACTATTTTCTTTTTTACATATAAAAACATTACCATTCGTCAAAAGTGAAATACGTTTCACACCTTCTTCAAATGCGGTTTGATCATTCATTATGATAATGTCTGCGTTTGGGCTAAGTGGTTCTGTGTCCATAGCAGTTATAAAAATTGAAGATGGTTCAGATTGGCTATCAGGAATTTTTGAGTAAGGTCTTGTTAAAAATGAAGTCCATAAGCCACTGCTAAACAAGCATTTTTTTGTGAACTCTTTTTTTGATTTTTCTTTAGAATGAAGTTTTGTTATTGAAACCCCCTTATCTTCTAAATTTTCAATATCAATAACTACACTTAATAACGCTCTCTTTTCTCCCCTGTTTATTTCTTTGACAAATCCTTTACAAGGAGAAACAAAAGGAACCTCTGGATTGTCCTTATGACAAAAAAGAGGTGAACCTCGTTCTACTTTATCACCTACGTTAACAAACATTTTAGGTTTAAGACCATTGTAATCAGGTCCTAAAACCGCTACCGATTTTGGAATTTTAGTGTCAACAATAACTTGCTTCGGTATCCCTGCAACAGGAATATTCAGACCTTTCTTGAGATTAAATTTATACATTAAAAGTAATATTTACCT
>CACNGC010000030.1 GCA_902619805.1 uncultured SAR116 cluster alpha proteobacterium
GATGATTAATTAACAAACACTGCATACTCATCATAGCACCTTGTGAAAAACCAATTAGTATTACATCTTTGAAAGTAAGATTTAATTTTTTTGCCTCATTTTCAATTAAATCAAGCAAACCTAATGAAGCTTTAATAGCACCCTTTGGAATTTCTTCTATTGGGAACCATTGCCTTCCTTGAGGAGACATTTCACATGGATGAGGAGCATCAGGGGATATAAAGCTCGCGTTTGGTAGAGCCATTCCAAAAGGATTGGCTAAATTAATCAAATCTTTTCCATCTGCACCATATCCATGTAGAAAAACTACTAACTTATTTGCATTTCCACCAGCAGGTGGATTTTGTCTATATATATTATAATTATCCATCTTTACCTAAAATTTATGTATTCAAATATACTATAAAAGATATAAAAAAAATTGTTACTTAAAATTAAAAAATTAGAGTATAATACACTCATTTAGAAAGATATATAAGATACATTTTAATGAATGAACTAATAAATAACACAAATAAGCTAATCGATCCTTTTGGAAGAACCGTTGATTATTTAAGAGTATCTGTAACTGATAGGTGTGATTTCAGATGCACTTATTGCATGGCAGAAGATATGCAATTTCTTCCTAAAAAAGATATTTTCAGCCTCGAGGAAATAGAGGCTGTGTGCAAAGTTTTTATGAAACTTGGAACAAGAAAAATAAGATTAACAGGTGGTGAACCTTTAGTAAGAAAAGGTATAATACAAGTTATAAATAACTTGGGAAAAGAAGTTGGAAATTCTCTTGATGAATTAACAATTACTACAAATGGTAGTCAATTAGAAACAAAAGCAGAAGAGCTATTTAATGCAGGCGTTAGACGAATCAACGTATCATTAGATCATCTTGATCCTGATAAGTTTAAAGAAATAACAAGATGGGGAGACCTAGAAAAAGTCAAAAGAGGTCTTAAAAAAGCTCGCGATGTAGGGCTTAAAATTAAAATCAATACAGTAGCGATAAGTAATTTCAATCAATATCATTTGCCAGATATATTAGCATGGTGTGGAGAAGAAAATTTTGACATGACAATAATTGAAGTAATGCCAATGGGTGATATAGGTGGGGATACTCGATATGGACAATATCTTCCATTATCACAGGTTAGAAAGGACCTTGAAAAAAAATTTACTCTTACTGATCTTCCAGAAAGAACTAGCGGTCCTGCTAGATATGTTTCAGTAAAGGAGACAAAAAACAAACTTGGTTTTATTACACCTTTAACTCATAACTTTTGTGAAAGTTGTAACAGAGTAAGGCTCACCTGCACTGGTGTTCTTTACATGTGCCTAGGTCAAGATGATAATGCTGATTTAAAAACCGTATTACGAGATAAAGGTTTAAGTGCGCTTGAAGATGCTATTAAAAAAGCCATAAAAAGAAAACCAAAAGGTCATGATTTTGAAATTTCACGTCAATTACCAAATGTGTCAGTAAATAGACATATGTCTCTGACCGGAGGATAACCCCTAGATTGCCTTTATTTCTCTTGGATTAATAAACACTATACTAAGAAATAAAATAAATATAGGTATTGAAGTATAAAACATCATTATTTCCCATCCTAAATAATTGTGTAAACTACCTGCTAAAAAAGATCCTGATGCAACAAATATAAAAATAATAAAGTCTGTGACACCTTGTACTTTAGCTCTTTCTTCTGGCAAAGCAGATTTGGCTATTATGTCGCTTCCACCTACATAAAGAAAATTCCATCCTAAACCGCATAAAAATAATGATATCCAAAAATATTGAATGGTTTGATCCATTACACCAACACAAATTGATATTACGTATATCAAAACACCTATCATCATAACTTTACGATTACCTAGAAAATTTATAATTGATCCTGTAAAAAATGAGGGTGCAAACATAGCAATTACATGCCACTGAATAACAGTTGCGCTTGCACTATCTCCCAATTTACAAACATTTACAATCTGTAAAGGAGTTGCCGTCATGATAAAACTCATTAAAGAATATCCAATTGAAGCAGCTAAAATTGCTATTATGACTGTTTTACGCATTAAAATTTTGCTTAATGGCCTGATTGAATTTTTTGTTGGTTTTGGTTTTTTTATATTAACAAAAATTAAGACGCCAAAATTAAATATTTGTATTAAAGCAGCACATATGTAAGTTGCTAAATATATATAATTTGGGAAAAAATCAAAGGAGTATCTAGAAACCTCTGGTCCTACTATTGCAGCAATTAGCCCTCCAGCTAAAACCAAGGATATGGCCTTACTTTTTAGATTTGTTGATATATTATCAGCTGCGGCATAACGATAAAACTGTTGATTAGCTTGAGAAAAACCTAACAAAATTGATCCAACTATAAATAAATAAAAGAGGTTATTAAAAATTGAGTAGGCTATTATTAAGCATCCGATAAAGGCTGTCATCGCTCCAATCAAAAACATTGGCCTTCTTCCTATTTTACCCATTAATAATGAGACAGGTATTAGAGTTATGGCTATTGTCAGAAATTGTAGTGACAATGGAAGGGTCGCATAAGATGGATCTGTTGCTAGTATAGACCCAACTAAACCAGTATTAATCATATTAATATTTGTGGTAGTTATAGATAAGCCTTGTGCAACCGAAAGAACTAAAATATTTTTCTTTTCTTGTTTCAACTACTTGTTGTTTTTATGAAGAGATAATATTAACGTCATTTAATAATCATTCTAAATAAATAATGATGGAGATAGATCAATAACGGATCCTGGCCCCGGAAATAAAAACCTTATTACAGATATATCTGGAATTCAAGTTGGTCATGCCGAAGATGATAAGATTGGTACAGGTGTAACGGTTTTAACAGGAGACAACCCTTTTTTAACTGCTGTAGATGTCAGAGGAGGTGGACCAGGTACAAGAGAAACAGATATGCTAAGTTTAGAAAACTCTATAGGACGTGCTGATGCTATTGTACTTTCTGGCGGTTCTGCATTTGGCTTAGACGCTTGCTCAGAGGTTCAAGATTTATTGAGGCAAGATGATAAAGGGTATAAAGTAGGTAAAGCTATTGTTCCACTTGTACCTGGAGCAGTAATTTTTGATCTAAATATAAATGATAAACCTTATGTAAACACTATTGGAGAATATTCTCCTTGGAGAATACTTGCAAACAAAGCGTATAAAGCCGCCAACACAGATTTTCTTCTAGGTTCTTTTGGGGCAGGATGTGGTGCAACTACAGCCATTCTCAAAGGAGGACAAGGTTCTTCATCATGGTCGCAAACTTTTTCCAATGGTGAAAAATATACGGTTGGAGCAATTGTTATCAACAATGCTGTAGGAAACCCTTTACTTAACGAAGGACCACATTTCTTATCTGCTCACTTAGAATTTGATGAAGAATTCGGTGGATATGGAGTTTGTAATGATCTGTATGACAATATTTTAAGAGCAAAACGGTTACCAAAATCAATTGGTAAAACTGAAATTTTCGATAATATTTCCAGTAACACAGTTATTGGTGTGGTAGCTACAGATGCACCTTTAACTCGTGCAAACCTCAAAAGATTAGCTATTATGGCACATGATGGTATAGCTAGGTCTCTAAGTCCTGCTCATACACCAATGGATGGAGACACAATATTTTCAATAACAACAAGACAAGATATCAAAGAACAAGTACTAGATAATGTTGATATATTAGCTCTAGGTTCAAGAGCAAGCGATTGCGTTGCAAGAGCTTGTAATAGAGCTATCTATGAGGCTGAGGCAGTTGGAAATTCCAAACCTGGATGGAAAAACTTATTTAAATCAAAGTGATTGTTTATTAATTTTTTAGGTTCAAAGCCTCAGCTTTCTTTTTCAAACGTAAATAAAATATTGAAGCAAATGGAATGCTTATTAAGTATAAACATACTAATATTACGAACCCTTTTATTGGATTACTTATAATTGCGTTACTAAGTATAGCTAAAATTATTAATAAAGGTATCACAAAAGATTTTGGTATTTGGAAAACTTTGCCAGAAAAAGTAGGTAAATTACTTACCATTGCAATTGAAATTAAACCGATCCACAAAGCTATTATATCAAAAGACTTTAAATTGTATGATATTAAAAACTCGTCTATGGCGATGGGAAATAACATTAAAAAAGCTGCCGCAGGGGTAGGAACACCCGTAAAATAATTTTTCGCATAATTAGGTCGTTCAGATAACTCTGAATTAAACCTAGCCAGCCTTAACGAAGAACAAATCACATATAAAACTATCATAATCCAAAAGAAATTACCTTGAGGCTTATCCATCCATAAATAAATTGCAAACGCTGGCACAGCCCCAAAAACAACAAAATCTGAGAGAGAATCAAGGTGCATACCAAATTCACTCGTAGATTTTAATAATCTAGCCACCCTTCCATCTAACATATCAAATACCGAGGCAATTATTATCATTACAATTACATTGTCCCAATTATTAAAGATTGCTTGATACATTGCCTGCAAACCAAAAATTAAAGCACATATCGTTAGAAAATTAGGTAGCATCCAAATTACTGAAAAACGTCTTGGTCTAGATTGAAAGGCTTTTTTGGCAAGTTTAATGCCTCTATTTTTCATCTGTAATTTCCTTTACAGATTTGGCATTTTTACTAAAGTCTCCAATAATTGTTTCACCTGCAATCATTTTTTGTCCTTTTAAAACCATGACAGAAACTTCTGAAGGGAAATAAATATCAACTCTACTTCCAAATCTAATTAAACCAAAAATTTCTCCAGCCTTAAGTGAATGACCAATATCAACATCACATATAATTCTTCTGGCTACCAAACCTGCAATTTGAACAAATGCAATCTTTTTTCCATTTTCAGTATCCATATTTAATATAAGTCTTTCATTTTCTTCAGATGCTTTGTCTAAACTTGCATTAAAAAAAGACCCTGGAATATATTTTTTATAGGTAATTAGCCCTGACATTGGTGATCTATTTACATGAACGTCAAAAACATTCATAAAAACACAAATTCTTGTCCACTTTCCTTCTGGTAAGCCAATATCTTCAGTTGGGTTAATTTTTGAAATTTCTGTTACTGTTCCATCCGCGGGAGATATTATTAGATTATTTTTGTTTGAACCCGAAAAAGTTGGTGTTGTTCTAGAAGGGTTTCTAAAAAAATATATACACCAGAGTGTTAAAGTAAATCCAACATAATATAGAGGTGTCCAGAACCAACCTATAATGATAGTCAAAATAAAAAAAAGACATATAAATGGGATGCCTGCAGGATGTATTGGAGTTAAAATAGACGTTTTGATCGAATCAAGAATGTTCATTTATTATCCTATAGAAATTTATATTGGATTGATTATACTTAATATATAGCATCGATACAAAAAAGTTTTATTATACAATAATGTAATTTTATATACAATAAAGATAGTAAAATAGA
>CACNGC010000031.1 GCA_902619805.1 uncultured SAR116 cluster alpha proteobacterium
TGGTGAGGAAACAACAAGAGTTGTCTCAGGAACATCCGATTGCATAAACGCTGCTGTTAAGTCAGCAAAAGAAATTTTTCCTGAGTGGTCTAATACTACGCCAATAGTCAGAGCTAGGAAAATGTTCAAGCTAAAAGAATTAATAGAATTCCGACAAAATGAATTGGCAAAATTAATTTCTCAAGAACATGGTAAGACTTTTGATGATGCTCTTGGTGAAATTGGCAGAGGATTAGAAGTTGTTGAGTTTGCATGTGGAATTCCAAATCATCTTGCTGGTAATTACACTAGTAATGTTGGAAGATCTATTGATAGTTGGTCCGATTATCAACCTATGGGAATTTGCGCAGGCATAACACCATTTAATTTTCCAGTTATGGTACCAATGTGGATGTTTCCAGTAGCAATTGCATGTGGTAATTGTTTCATTCTAAAACCTTCTGAAAGAGATCCAAGTTCAACTAGGTTGTTATCTGAAATTGTTTTAGAGGCAGGGATACCACCTGGAGTTTTAAATTTAGTAAATGGCGGAAAAGAGACTGTAGATGCGATTTTACAACATAAAGATATAAGTGCTGTAAGCTTTGTAGGATCCACGCCAATTGCTGAGTACGTCTATAGTGAAGCAGCTAAATATGGTAAAAAAGTACAAGCTATGGGAGGTGCTAAGAACCACATGGTTGTGATGCCAGACGCTGATATGGAGATGGTAGGTGATGCAATTATGGGTTCAGTTTTTGGATCTGCTGGAGAAAGGTGTATGGCTATCTCAGTTGTGGTACCAGTAGGTGAGGGAACTGGGGATAAAATAAAAGAGATAGTGAAGCCAAAAATTGAAAATTTAAAAATAGGACCTGGATTAGATCCTGACTCAGAAATGGGTCCATTAGTCACTTCAGATCATCTTCAGAAAGTCCAAAATTATATTGATAAGGGTGTAGAAGAAGGAGCTGAATTAGTCGTTGATGGAAGAAATTTGAAACTTCAAGGTTATGAAAATGGTTTTTTTATTGGTGGGTCATTCTTTGATAATGTAACAACTGATATGTCCATTTATAAAGAAGAAATTTTTGGTCCCGTTTTATCAATGGTTAGAGCTAAAGATTTTGATTATGCTTTAGATATTGTAAATAAACACGAATATGGGAACGGAACAGCTATCTTTACATCAAATGGTGGTGTAGCAAGAAAATTCTCAAATGAGTGTCAAATTGGTATGGTAGGTGTAAATGTTCCTATTCCTGTTCCAGTTGCATATCACTCTTTTGGTGGATGGAAGAGATCTGCATTTGGAGGTCATGGTGTTTATGGAATGGAAGCAGTAAGGTTTTATACTAGGCTTAAAACTGTTACTGGAAGATGGCCTTCCGGCCATCATTCTGGCGCTCAATACACATTTCCTAGTAATAATTAACTTTTGAGCATTTTAGAAAAATCTTTAATTTCTGGCAATGGCCATTTATCAGTATCACTTGGAACTTTAAAAACATTAAGTGTCATTGAAATTAAGCTGTAATAACCGCAGATGCCAACAATGTCTATTGCTGCTGTTTCGTTAAGTATGTTTACAAGATTATTATAAGTATTATCAGAAACATTTTTTATAATATTAGCTTCGGCAGCAAAATCAAAAACAGCTTCTTCTTCTGCCTTTGTAAAATTTGGCCTTTGTCCCATTCTAATAATATTTACATTTTCTGGATCTATTCCGCCTTCAATGGCCAATGGAGCATGATGCTCCCATTCAAATGCAGATGACCAGACTCTTCCAGTAGTTATAATAGCTAATTCTGACAACCCTTTTGATAATGAAGTTCCATATCTTGCGTATTCTCCAACTGTTTGAGCACTTCTTGCTAGGCCGGGGTTGTTGAGCCAAATTCTAAGTGGGCCAACAACATGACCTCTTGGACCGCTCACAATAGTATCATGGATTTCTTTTTGTTCTTCAGTTAAACTTTCTACTGACCAATCTTTAATTCGAGTCATAAATATCCCTTTATAAATACGTTAATTTTTCTAATAAAACTTCATCACTATATTGCCATCCTAGTAATGATATACCAATAGGGCCAGTATTATTTTTGAATTTTGGCATTGAAATTTGTGGCCTTGATGTCATTCCAGCTATTGATGTGAACTCCATTAATTTTTTTCTATATGAAGCTAATTGTTCATCACTTTGGCCGCACTTTAGTGATGAAAAAGGTGTGGTTGGGAAAACAGCAATTATTCCTTTTGCCAATGATTTATCAATTTCTACTTTAAGGTTTTCCCTATACTTTTGAGCTTTATTAATGTCATCAGTTGTTATCTTTATTGCCATTTCAATTCTACTATTTATTTCAGGTGATATTTTTGGTTTGTTTTTTAAAATCCAAGGAATAATATTTTCCTGTATTTCTCCACCTTGAAGAATTCTGAAATTATCTGCAATTTCTTCTTTATTATGCTTTGATAGACGAATTTTTTTTATTTCTGGAAATTTATCATTAATATAATTATTAAAAAGCTTAATAATCTCGGGACTTGCTAATTCTAAAATATCTTCTGCTATCACAAACTCTTTAAATGAAAATTCAGTTTTTTCATTTGAATTTAAAAGGACAGAACCGATTTTCTTAAATACATCAATATCCTTAGAAAACCAGCCCAAAGTATCAAAACTTGGTGCCATTGGATAAACACCTTCTGTGTTAATTCTATTATGTGTGGGTCTTATTCCAAATAGACCGCAAAAAGAAGCTGGCACTCTTGCTGAGCCACCGGTATCAGATCCAATTGAAAAATCATATAAGTTTGTAGTTAATGCAGCTGCTGAACCTGAGCTTGATCCACCAGGCACACATCCAGGAGCACTTAAGTTAGTGGGTGTGCCGTAGTGACCATTTTCACCTATTAATGAGTAAAAAAACTCATCACATATTGTTATTCCTTTTAAAGTTGCCCCAGCCTCTAAAATGTTTTTAAGAAGGGTGAAAAATCATCTGCAGGTTGGCATTTTGCGTAGAAATCAGGATTCCCGCAAGATGTTCTATGGTTTTTAATTTTGCACATATCTTTAACCACAAAATTTAATTTACTTAATAATCCAGTGTTTGTTATTTGGATATTCCTTGTTGGACTGTGTGGCATTAAATAATTCATGTTTTATCTATAAAGATTTGAATATTTATAATTTTATGATTAACATATAATTACATAAAAGATAATTAAATTATGAAACTTAAAGATTATATTGAAGAAATTCCAGACTTCCCAGTTAAGGGAATTTTATTCAAAGATATCAGCCCTTTAATAGCAAATTATCAAGCTATGAGTTATGTTAAAGCATCTTTTTTAGATATAGTAAAATCATATCATGTTGATTATATTGGAGGTATTGATGCAAGAGGTTTTTTGTTTTCTACATTGTTAGCTGATGCTTTAGGTGTTGGATCTTTTATGATTAGAAAAGAAGGGAAATTACCCGGCAAAGTAATAACAAAAGAATACAGTTTAGAATATGGCACATCAAAAATGTCTATTAGACAAAACATTAACTTAAAAAACAAAAATATAATTTTAGTTGATGATTTACTAGCCACTGGTGGGACTTTAAGATGTGGTGAAGAGTTGGTAAATAATAAAGAGGGAAATGTATTATTTTTACTAACTGTTATAGAGCTTGTACAATTAAATGGTCATAAAAACTTAAATTCAAAAGTATATTCGTTGGTTAAGTATAATGATTGAACCGCTTGACCCCAAAAATACTGTTTTACTAGTTGCACTTGAAAAAGAGCTTCCAAAACAACTAATTCCAACTTGGAATATTTATTATACTGGTGTTGGGAAAGTAAATGCCGCTTTATCAGTTGTAGCTGCATTTAATTTATATAAGCCAAATGTTATAATTAATTACGGAACTGCAGGTTCTTTAAATCCAAAATTAAGTGGTTTGATTAAAGTAAATAAATTTTTTCAAAGAGATATGGATGTTAGGCCACTAGGCTTTGAATATGGTGAAACCCCTTTTGATAAGGTAAATACAATCTCATTGGATTATGAAGGTTTTTCATGTGGAACAGGAGATAATTTCGCAGTTGAAAAACAAATAATACAATCAGATGTAGTTGATATGGAAAGCTATTCAATTGCAAAGTTCTGTTATATAAATAAAATTAAATTTATCTGTTATAAATACATTACAGACAATGCTGATGAAAACTCACCTGAAAATTGGAATTTAAATATTGAAAAAGGTGCTGAATTATTCACTAAAACTTTAAATGATTTAATTTGATAAAGAGGAAAAATTGGACTTTAACGAAAAGAATGCAACAGAAGCTGTTTTGAATAGTTTTGCTGGAATCAAAGATAATAGACTTAAAGAAATTATGAGTTCTATAATTACTCATTTACATGAAGTTGTTAAAGAAGTTGAGCCAACTGAAGAAGAATGCATGAAAGCAATAATGTTCTTAACAAAGACAGGCCACATGAGTGACAATAGAAGGCAAGAATTTATACTTTTATCTGACGTCTTGGGTGTTTCAATGTTACTAGATGCCATTAATAATAGAAAGTCTAAAAACGAAACAGAAACTACAGTTTTGGGTCCGTTTCATATTCCATCTTCAAAAAGGAATAATGGTGATAATATTGCAAATAAAGTCGAGGGTGAAAATTGTATTGTAAAAGGAAAGATTGTTGATGTTAACAATAACGCAATTTCAGGTGCAAGTATCGAAGTATGGCAATCTGGTCCAGATGGATTGTATGACGTTCAAAAAGAAGGAAATCTAGTTGATTTAAGGTGTACTTTTATCTCTCAACATGACGGATCGTACATGTTTAGGACCGTTAAACCACAATATTATCCTATACCTGTAGATGGTCCTGTTGGAGACCTTTTGAATAGTTTAGACAGACATCCATATAGACCAGCTCATGTTCATTTTATGGTAAAAGCAAATGGTTATAAAGATCTTGTAACACATGCATTTATAGATGGAGATAAATATTTAGATAGTGATACTGTTTTTGCCGTTAAAAAAAGTTTAATAAGAAAACTTGAAGAGGGATTTGATGAAGAAAATAATAGCAAATGCTTTTTTTAAATTTTGATATTATTATGGAAAGCATAAAAAAGGTGCTTAATTAGCACCTCTTTATTTTAATGAGATTCATTGCTTTACAGTCTTGAAGCAACATTCTCCCAATTTACAAGATTATCTACAAAATTCTTTAAGTAAACTGGCCTCTTATTTCTAAAATCTATATAATATGAGTGTTCCCATACATCACAGCCTAGAAGCGCTGTTTGACCAAAGCAAACTGGATTTACACCATTTTCAGTCTTAGTTACTTTTAAGCTTCCATCTTTGTCTTTTACAAGCCAGCACCAGCCAGACCCAAATTGAGTTGCGCCAGCACTACAGAAATCCTCTTTAAATTTATCTACGCTTCC
>CACNGC010000032.1 GCA_902619805.1 uncultured SAR116 cluster alpha proteobacterium
CTATTGATCAGACCCTTGTAAAAGCAAAATCTCATATAAAGAAAAATGAAATTGCGGAAGCACAATATCTTTATAAAGAAATTTTACGATTATATCCAAAAAATATTAGAGCACAAAAAGGATTAGCTGCTTTACAAAATCATATACTAGTAAATCCTATACAAACATCTCCATCTTTTTTGTTGAATAAACTCGTCATGCTCTATAACCAAGGAAAGTTTACGACAGTAGTTGAACATGCACAATTTCTTACTAAACAATATCCTGGTGCGTTTATTATTTGGAACATACTTGGAGCAGCACATAAAAATTTAGGACAAATTGAACTTGCATTAAAAGCATTCAAGAAGGTTACAGAGCTGAACCCAAATTATGCAGATGGTTTTAATAACCTCGGGATTAGTCTTAAAGATCAGGAGAAAATTGATAAAGCTTTAGAAGCATTCAAAAAAGCATTATTAATTAAACCTGATTATGCTGAGGTTTATAATAACATTGGTAACGCTTTTAAATATCAAAATAAATTTAAAGAGGCCATAGAAGCCTATAAAAAAGCAATATCACTAAAACCTGATTATGCTGATGCTTATAATAATATGGGTGTTGCTCTCAAAGACAAAGGAAGATTTAAAGAGGCTGTAAAGGCTTATAATAAGGCCCTTAGTATCAAACCAGATTATGCAGAAGCACATTGTAACAAGGGGATCACTCATCAAAAACTAGGTGAGTTAGAAGAAGCAAAATTATCTTTAGGTACAGCTATCTCAATAGAACCTGATAATTCAGAAAATTATTTCAATATTGGAATTATTCTCCAAGACCAAGACAAACAAGATGAGGCAATAGTATCATACAAACATGCTATTTTATATGATCCTAATCATGCTGAATCTTATTATAATATGGGAGATTGTTTAAAAAAACAGGGTAATTTGAGTGACGCAATTGTGGCTTATAACAACGCGCTCTCAATTAAACCTAATTTTTTTGAAGCATATAATAATCTTGGCGTCGCTCTTCAAGAACAAGGTGATTTTAATAAAGCTATTGATCAATATAATAAAGCTCTATTACATAACCCAAAATATGTTGAAGCTTATAATAACATTGGCAACGCTTTTAAATATCAAAATAAATTTAAGGAAGCCATAGAAGCCTATGAAAAAGCAATATCACTAAAACCTGATTATGCTGATGCCTATAATAATATGAGTAACACCCTGAGATTTCTGAGCAAATTTAAAGAATCAATAAAAGTTTGCAAAAAAGCCCTTTCTATTAAACCTGATCATGCTGACGCACATCTAAATTTAAGTTTTGCACTTCTTAATGCTGGCAAAATAAAAGAAGGTCTTGATGAATATGAATGGCGATTTAAAACTAACAAATTCAAATCATATGAACGTCATTTTTCTAAACCATTATGGGATGGTAAGAAAAATCTAAAAGGTAAAAGGATACTTGTTTGGTGTGAGCAAGGAATAGGAGATACAATTAATTGGTCCTCTTGTTTGCCTTTTATTTCCTCACAAGCAAAACACTGTATTTTAGAATGCCAACAGAAATTAGTTCCTTTGTTAAGACGTTCATTTCCTAATGTTGAGGTTAAGCTAGAAAATAGAAATTTAGACTTAGATAGAGATGACTTTGATTACCACTTACCAATGGGAAGTCTTTACAGATATTTTATTCACGAAATTGAGGCAAATGACAAAATGTTTCCTCATCTTATGCCAGATCCGTTAAGAGTTGAATATTGGAGAGAACGTCTAATATCTCTTGGTAAAGGTCCATATATTGGTATTAGTTGGAAAAGCTCCAACATTTCACCTGAACGTTTTAATGACTATACTTCCATATTAAAATGGTCGTCCATATTAAATATACCCAATGTGACTTTTATAAACTTGCAGTATAGCGATTATTCAAACGATTTGATAAAGATCAAGGACGAGTTTGGAGTAACAGTTCATAACTTTAATGATTTAGATCATTTTAACAATATAGATGATGTGGCTGCACTTTGCAGTGCGCTGGATATGGTTGTATCTATCCAAAATTCAGTTCCATTAATTTCATCTGCAGTTGGAAAGCCAACAAAAGTTGCTACTTGGAAACAAAGTTCATCAAATAATATCTTATTAAATCCATTAAGTACAACTGCAGATATATATGAAAGAAACACAGAAGAATCTTGGAACTATATATTCAACAAAATTGCGAAGAATATCATAAATCATGAATTTAAACCTATATAATAAACATTAAGTTAAGGTAATTTAATGGCGAGAGCGACGAGACTTGAACTCGCAAACTCCAGCGTGTCAGTCCGTAAAAACCTATGCATGGGCTGTAAAAGAAGATATGTATTTAGGGAAATATGGCTACAGAGTTCCTACCCATTCCCTCGAAAAATTGCTAACAAAATGTTAACAATTAGGTTTTATTTTTACCCATGATATTATAAATTTAAAGTTTCAACTTAAGATCGATCGGTTATAAACAATTCACCTTCAAAGTTTAAACATTTTTTTAGAGGATGCTCTCCTATTTATTGTTAAGCATAAAAAGTTTTAGATATTAATCCCTAGAGGATTCGAAACGATAATTTATTTTTTTAAGGTTTTAATTAACAAATCAGGTTGGTGAAAACATTGCACCTTCAACATCTATTGAAAATTTTGATGCTGAATACCATTCACTTACTTTAAAAGTTTTGAAGATTATCCCAGACGAAAAGGTAGTTGAACAAATCAACATCACTTCAACATCCTTATAATCTAAAGCAATAGTATCAACGACGCCTTTCCACCAATGCGGGTTTCTTACAGTTACATGGGCGTTTTCTCCATTAGGCAATAAAGCTGCAGCCTTATAGCAAGCTACATTGATAACTAATAATTTTTTGGATAATTTAAATAAATCCTTAACTACAGTTGCTATATCTGCAACAAAAATATGCTCTAAAACATCTACACATACAACACAATCAGATTCAACCTTTTTTAATAAACTTCTAGCTGGTTCAAATGTATTAACTTCTTCTAAGTTAAAAAATTCTTTAGCCGATTTTCCGGTAACTGGATCAAAGTTGATGGCATCCCAGTCAGATCCACCACCACCATAATCTAAAACCGTCTTTATTTCTTCCTGTTGCATATTGTGTCTAACAACATTTCGAAATTTTTGAAGTTCAAAATCATTATAAGCACTTTGAACTTTTATGCCATCTATTCTGTCATAGCCCTCTTTTGCCATTCTTTTGTAATATTTAATTAAATCTGTACCTTTTTTTGAGAGCTTTAACATGAATTACAACCTTTTTTAGTTTAAGTTTAATTAAAAGTGCAATTCGTATACCAAAAGAATTAATATCAAATTATTAACCATAATTACTTTCAGGAAAACTCTATTTAACTCAGTTAATTAGTTTTAAAAATACTTCACTTCTAGCATTTGCTTGGGCTAGCATCGAAGAAGCAGCTTTTGACATGATTTGAGCCTTAGTTAATCTAGCAGTTTCAAAAGCAAAATCAGCATCTTCAATTTTAGATAATCTTGAAGTTGAATTTGTTCTAGTATCAAGCAAATAACTTAACCTGTTATCAATAACATTTTCGCTAGCTCCAAATTTTGCTCTTGTATTACTAATAGTGTCAATTGCTGTATCAATTAAAGCTAACGCAGATGTAGCATTTGATGTTGATGATACAGAGATTATAGATCCAGGAGTTGATGCGCTACTAGATGCTTGAGCTTGAAAGCCAAGTTCACCTACATCATTACCAGATATTTTTATAATATCTCCTTCCGAATGTGTTAACAAGATTTGACCTTTAAATGTAACTGAACTACCAACAGAAATTGTTGCGCCAGTAGCATCAGTATGCCCGTCAAAAAAATCTCCAGCTGTGCCGTCATGGGTAATGACAATATCTGCGCCACTAGCGCTGGTTAATAAAAATTCACCACTAGAATTAGTTGATGCAATAATATCTCCTATTGACGCATTATTAATTGCCGTAATTGTATCTGCTTCGTTTGTAACACTTCCAAAATTTATTGCGGTTCCATTTATTTTTATATTTGATGCTGCAGATGCGGCCTCACTAAAATTTAAGGAAATAGTAATAACGTTACTTCCAGAGGCAGTTACATTAGTTGAGGAAGAGACAGAGTTAATGGCAATTGCCTTTGCTGCTGCAGATGAACTATCTGATACCCCAATTTCAACATCATTTATCTTGATATCATGTGAAGTTGTTAAAGCATTAGTTGAAACTAAGTCTGATCTTATAACTGTGCTTGAATCTACTTCATTAAAACCAAATCTGGCTAGATCATCTATATTGCCACTATTAGAAGCATATCCATTGGCTTTAGTCATAGCCTCTATTTTGACAAAAGTTCCGTCAACATTTTCTAGCTTTATATAACCTAAATAAGTACCTGCAGTAAATCCAGCATCTGTTGGTGCATTTCCTCCTATAACTATATCATTACCTGTAGTATTTGATAATGTTATAGTATTATCTGAGTTTAACGTGGCTGTAACACCTGATGCTTCTTGATTAATTTCAGTTACTAAATTTTCTAAACTAGTTTGTACTGAAATGACATTACTATTAATGGCAAACGTATTACTCATGCTTAGAGAATTTTTGGCAGCAGAAGTAAGCTTATTAAAACCAGTTGCAGTTGCACCATGGGAGTTTGAATTTGCATTGATTACTGTCACTAATTCTTTAGCAGTGTTATTTCCAGATGTTAAATCAGAAGTAAGTGTCGCAGCAAGCGCATTTTGACCATTAATCTTAATATCACTAGCAGCTAAGTTTGAGCTATAATTATAACCTGTAACTCTACCACTAGTAAATTCTTTTACACCAGAAGGCCCAGATAAACCTAAAGCTGAACTATCTGATCTAACAAGAGTCATATAAATATTATCATCTTTATTCTCACCAACTAGGAAATTAACTTTATCTGTACTTCCATCTAGTAGTTTTGTTGTATTGAATTTTATCAATTTTGTTAAAGCATCTATTTCTGTCAAGTAAGCATCTATTTCTACCTGTAATGTATTTCTATCTGCTGTTGTTAGTGTACTACTACCTCCTTGAACAGCTAACTCTCTTATACTAGATAATATATTATTAATTGTGTTTAATCCGCCATCGGCAGTCTGAGCAAGAATTTTTCCTTCTGCTCCATTAGAAATCGCTTCGCCCAGTGATAACACTTGAGCGTTTAACCTAGAAATCGGCCCTATTGAGCCAGGATCATCAGACGCTCTGTTAACTCTTTTTCCAGAAGATAGTCTTTCTGTGCTATGAGTAATTTCTTTTATTTGTTGAGACATACTTCTTTGAATAAATTGAGAAGCTGTTAAATTTCCAATACTAAGCATAAATAAATCCCTCCACGAATTTAATTAAAATTACAGCAGTA
>CACNGC010000033.1 GCA_902619805.1 uncultured SAR116 cluster alpha proteobacterium
AGACACTGTAAATATTCTTGGTTTATTTCCATTCAGTGGTCCATATGCTGATTCTGGGAAATTATTAGACGAAGGTGCCCAAATAGCACTTGAGGAGGTAGGTTATGAAGTAAATGGGAAGAAAATTAAATACATTACGAGAGATAGTGAAACTAAAGCCGGACCAGCTGCAAGAAGAGCTCAAGAAGCTATTGATACTGAAGGAGTTAAATTTATAGTCGGCCCATGGTCTTCTGGCGTTGCATTAGCTGTAACTGAAGTGGCAAAAAAAAATAAAGTCATGTATTATTTCTCTGGAGGAACTGAAGATATTTCTGGAAAAAAATGTCATAAATACGCTTTTATGTGGGCTGCAAATGCGTGGACAGCAATGGATGCAGACCTTAAAATATTTAAAAAAGCAAATCCAGACGCAAAAAAAATATACTTATTTGTAGTTGATTATGCTTTTGGATGGACATTACAAAAATATGTAGAAAGTTTAGCTCCTAAATATGGCCTTGAAGTAGTAGGTGTTGACAGACATCCATTAGGTCATAGAGAGTATTCGACTTTTATTACAAAAGCTATGTCAAAAAATCCTGATGCTGTATATATGATTAATTTTGGTCTTGATGCTATTTCAGCAGTTAGACAGTTGAATAATTTTGGTTTCACTCCAAAAAAGCCCGTAATAATGTCATGGTCTTCAGGTTTTGAAGAACTTATACAGTTAGATGCTGCAGCAAGAGAAAACTTAATTGTTGGTTCTAATTATTATTATACAATAGATAATCCAGATAATAATAAATTCGTTGAAGCTTACAAAAAAAGGCATAATGGAGTACCTCCAGGATATGCCCCAGCTGCAGGTTATGGTTTAATGAAGATGACTTTGCTTGGAATGCAAAAATCCAAAAGTGTGGAACCGCAAAAAGTTATAACAGCTCTTGAAGAACACAAAGGTAAAAACTTTGTTGGTGAGTACGAAATTAGGGGCAGAAACCATCAGACTGTTAGACCGTTTTTTGTGCTTCAGACTAAGAAGCAAAAAGATATGAAAGATCAATATGATATGGCTGAGGTTGTAGATGTAAGTTCTACAGAACAACCAAAAAATATAAATATGTGCTCTGATATTGGAAAATTTTAATTTGTTTACATTAGGCGACATTATTTTGTCGCCTAATTTTATTTAAGGCGTAATCTTGACTTTTTTAATATTATCTCAAATTTTGAATGGCCTAGGTTTAGGTATGTTATATGCACTAGTTGGAGTTGGATTAACATTAATCCTAGGTGTTCTTAATATTCCTAATTTTGCGCATGGAGTTTTGTACGCACTAGGTGCTTACTTTGCATATTCTATAGCCAAAATGACAGGATCTTTTTATTTTGCTATTTTTCTATCTCCTTTATTAGTAGTACTTGTTGGCTTTTTGCTTGAAAGTCAGGGGGTAAGAAGACTTTACCAAGCTCATCATGACTACCAACTCTTATTTCTATTTGCCTGTGCTTTAATAATTCAAGAAATAATCATAATAATATGGGGACCAATTGGTTTTTCTTTGCTCCCTCCACCAAGCCTAAGTGGTGCCCTTGATTTAGGTATTTTAATATATCCTAAATATAGACTTGTCCTGATATGCTTCGCTTTTTTTATGATAATTTGTCTATACCTTTTTTTAACCAAAACAAACCTTGGCGCTATACTTCGTGCAGGCATTGAAAACAGGGATATGGTAAAAGTTCTTGGTATTAACGTAAACATTGTTTTTCTTTACACATTTGGTCTAGGAGCTTATTTGGCTGGATTGGCTGGGGCGTTGTCAGCACCTATAATGGGTCTTACTCCTTCAATGGGATTAGATATTTTACCAATTTGTTTTGTTGTTGTAGTAATTGCTGGTTTAGGAAGTATACCTGGAGCAATTGTTGCTGGAATTTTAATAGGATTGTCACAAGGCGCGGCAACAATTTGGTTCCCAGAAGCAACTAACGTCGTTATTTATCTTATGATGGGTTTAACAATAATATTTAGACCTCAAGGTCTTTTTGGAGTTAGGTAATTATGAATAAATACACCATTATTTGTCTAATTATATTTATTTTATTGGGTCCATTCCTTTTACCAAACGCAACTATTACAGAGATGTTGATTTTTGGTATTGTTGCAATATCGACAAATATCATGCTTGGGTACACAGGAATGTTATCCTTTGGACAAGCTTTATTTTTTGGGACTTCAGCTTATATTTCGGGTCTCATTTTGCTTGCGGGTTTTCCAATTTTTTTAGCTATACCTATTGCTACTTTAGGTTCATTTTTAATATCACTCTTCGTTGGTTACTTTTGTGTAAAAAGGGAAGGATTATATTTCATTTGTCTTACTTTTGCATTTAATCAAATGTTCTACTTTATAGCATATGTTTGGACTGAAGTTACGGGTGGCGAAGATGGATTAGTTGGTATTACAAGACCTGAATTCATAGATACACAATTTTCATTCTACGTATTCATTTCTATTTTATTTCTCACATCATTATATCTTATGTATAAAATTATAACATCTCCTTTGGGACTGATTTTCAAGTTGATTAGGGAAAATCCAAGCAGGGCAGAGGCTATCGGTTATAACGTCCGTTTTTTTAAGTTAGTCTCTTTTTCGATTGCAAGCACTTTCACAGGTTTAGCTGGGTCTCTATATGTTCTCATCCACAGTATGGTACCTATTGATCAAATTCATTGGCTTAAATCAGGAGATATTATTTTTATGACTTTGTTTGGTGGTGTTGGAAATTTCTTAGGTCCACTTATTGGAGTTGTTGGTTATATTTGGTTATCAGATACATTTTCAATCATTTGGGCTAGATGGCCATTAATCATGGGGGTGATATTTGCAATAATCGTATTATATTTCAGAGGCGGTGTTTCTGAGCTGTTAGAAAATCTTGTAAAAAAATCTCAATCTTACTTTAAAAAGAATAAAGATGAAAAATATATTAAAAATTAATAATTTATCTAAAAATTTTGGAAATGTATCAGCTGTAAACAATGTAAATTTAGAAGTTGAAGTAGGTTCAATACATTCTGTTATAGGACCAAATGGAGCAGGAAAATCAACTTTTTTTAACATGATTTCAGGGGTTCTGCCTCCATCTAGCGGAAAGGTATATTACAAAAATAATGATATTACTGGATTTGAAAGTTATAAGCTGCCACATATGGGCATTGCCAAATGTTTTCAAATTACGAATGTTTTTCCTAAACTGAGTGTTCGCGAGAATGTCTGGTCTTCTGTTTTTTCTTGCGCCCAAAAGAGTAAGTTTGATTTTTTAAAACCCCTATCAAACTTTAAATATGTCGCTGAAGAAACAGAAAAAATTATATCTGATGTAGGTCTTTCTCACAAAATAAACGATAAAGCTGAAGAACTATCCCATGGGCAACAAAGGATGTTAGAAATGGCAATTACACTTGGAGCTAAACCCGAGTTGTTATTGCTAGACGAGCCTACTCAAGGATTAGCACCAGAAGCTACATTAGAAATGACAAAATTAATTCAAAAACTATCTAAAAAATACACGATTTTGTTAATTGAACACAAAATGCATATTGTTATGGAGATTTCAAAAGTAATAACAGTTTTAAACTTTGGTGAAGTGATAGATGAAGGAACTCCATCAGAAGTTAAAGAAAGTAAAAAAGTGCAAGATGCATATCTAGGTAGAGGTTAATGCAATTAGAAATTAAAAATCTTCACACTTACTATGGATTAGTTCATATGTTAAAAGGTGTTAACTTATCGGTAAACAAAGGCGAGATAATAAGTATTTTAGGTCGAAACGGAGCTGGTAAGACAACAACTATTAAAAGCATAATGGGTCTAGCACCCCCTTCTGAAGGTAATATAATTTTAAAAGGAAGCGACATAAGTTACTTAGAACCACATGAAATAGCCAAAAAGGGAATTTCTTATGTGCCTGCTAGCAGGGGGATATTTTCTACTTTAACTGCTTATGAGAATATAAATATATTTCATATGAAAAATTCTAAGTGGAATGTTGAAAGCGTTTTTAATCTTTTTCCTAAATTAGCAAAACTAAAGTTTCGTAATGGTAAATCTTTATCAGGAGGCGAACAACAAATGTTGGCTATTGGAAGATCTCTGGTAATAAACCCCTCCGTAATAATGTTAGATGAACCTTCACAAGGTTTAGCACCTATGATTGTTGAAGACGTAAAAGATATGCTTTTAAAACTTAAAAATGAAGGAATGAGTATTATATTGGTAGAACAAAATCTTCAGACGGCTTTAGATGTTGCAGATAGAGTTTATATTCTAGATCAAGGTCAAGTCGTTTTTGAAGGTAAATCAGAGCAGTTATCGAAAAACAAAAAATTAACAATAAAATTTCTAGGTGTTAGCACTTAATAAGGAGAAATATAATTTCTAAATTTGTAAAAAATCCAGGAGGAACACAAAAGCTTTTCAATGATATTAAAAATAAAGTTTTATCTCCAGTAGATTTGATAAATGCATATATTGAACAGATAGATTACACTCAGTCCCATATCCAGCAATGGAAAAGCTATGATTTCGATCAAGCCCTAAAATTAGCTAAAATTCGTGAAAAACAAGCGGTAAATAGTAATATTCTTGGTCCGCTCCACGGTATACCTGTTGGCATTAAAGACATAATTCATGTTGAAGGTTTTAAAACTGAGTTTAATAGTAAAGCCTTTAAAGAAGTTGAATCATCAAAATATGACTCTGAAATTGTATTAGCACTAAAATCTGCGGGTGCAATTATATTGGGTAAAACTCATACAACTGAATTTGCTTTTTACGATCCTTCACCTGCTAGAAATCCCTATAACAGGGAACATACACCAGGTGGGTCCAGCAGTGGATCGGGGTCTTCAGTTGCCAGTGGAACAGTGCCTTTGTCAATAGGAACTCAAACCATGGCTTCTGTAAATAGACCTGCAATTTATTGTGGAATTGCTGCGTTTAAACCAACAAATGGAAGTTTATCAACTTATGGAATATCTCCATTAGCACCCACATTTGACACACCAGGTTTTTATGGTTGGTCAATCACAGACGCATCTCATGCTTATGATTCTGTGTCTGTAAATTTTTCTACCAAGGAAAATACTGATTTTTCTGACGTGAACATAATTATTATTAATGACGATTTAACAAATGACATGACCTTATGCGTTTCAGACCAAATTAAAAATACCAAAAATGCATTTCAGGATCTTGGCTATAAAATAGAAAATATTAAATC
>CACNGC010000034.1 GCA_902619805.1 uncultured SAR116 cluster alpha proteobacterium
GAAAACAGAAAAATTGTTGCTGATAAGGTAGTTTACGATCAAAATATTGATAAGGCCATAGCAACAGGTGAAGTAATCTTAACAGAAAAAGACGGATCTATATATGAATCTAATGAAGTAGTTTTAACTAATGAATTTAAGTCAGTTGTTGCAATTCCACTTTTTGGAAAATTAGAAGATAAATCAAGTATAAGTTCTGAAAATTTCAAAAAAAATGATATTGGTGAAAGTTTCTTTAACGAGGGTGTTTATACAGCTTGTGATTGTGATTTAAAAAAACAAGAAACACCTATTTGGAGATTAGAATCCAAACAAATTCATCATGACCCCAAAACACGAACTATTTACCTCAAGCACCCAGTAATGAAAATATTTTCTTTACCTGTGTATTACTTACCGTATTTAAGTTTTCCTGATTGGACAGTTAAAAGAAGGTCAGGTTTTTTAACTCCTACCTATGGTTATTCAAATAGAAATAGATTTCATATTAAAGTTCCATATTATTACGCTCCTGAAAATGACCCAACATGGGACATGACGTTTACCACTCATCAAAATGGTAAAACAGGTCATGCGGATCAATTAAATATTAGGAAAGAATATGAAAATACATCTTTAGAAACAAATATATATAATGGTAATTTAGATACTAATAAATCAAATGGCGATAATGTATTTGCGGTAAATTTAAAAGCATCAACTTCTTTAAAAAATAATTGGGATATGACAATCGAAGGGAAATATGCTGATCAAGAAACATTTATGAGAAGGTATGGCTTTGATGGAGATTCAAGTTACAAAAGTTACATTGAATTAAAAAAAATAAATAATAATTCAATATCAAATATTGAAATTTACAACATTCAAAACCTTGACGAAACAAGTAGTAATAACGAACCCGTTTTAGCCCCATCAGTATCCCATCACATTTTTAACACTAATAAAAAGCATGGTTATAATTATGACATTAAGCTTAATGCTCATTCAATATATAATGATGAAAGCTATGATATTAAAAGATGGTCTGGATTTGGAAATCTTAATAAAAAATTGTATTTTCAAAATCTATTATTAGACGCTGATGCTAATATAGGACTGGATTTATATTCTATACAAGGAAGACCATCAAACGACACTAACGATAATAGATATATTGATAGAATTTCATCTGGCTTTTCAGTTGCCGCAAGTAACCAATTTGATTTTATCAATGAAACCTCAAGTTTTATCATAGAGCCCAAGATTCAACTAAGTTCCCTCCTTACCACTGATAGAACCGACGAAGTCCCTAATAGAGATTCATCTGAATTTATTTTAGATCAAGCTAACTTATTTTTAAACAATCAATATCAAGGAAGAGATAATATACAATCTAACGATAGATTAAATTTTGGTGTTACTATTCTAGGAATGAATGAAACTTTTGGTGATTTTAATTTTTTTGTTGGTCAAAGCCAGAAATTAAGTGGAACTCAAAAAAATATCTCCCTTGCTAATAAAGATAGACAATCACATATAATTAATACAATAAGCTGGAATGTGAGTGAAATGTATAATTTCTCTTGGTTTTCTCTTTATAATCATCATGATTTCAAATCTGACACTTCAGATTTTCTATTCAATGGATCTATTGATGGTTGGTCGTATTCTGCCAATCACAGATCAGTTAATAAAGAATTTGTTTCTGATAACAATGATAGAGAAGAATTAGCGTTAGCTTTATCAAAAAACTTTGCAAATTGGAAAACAAGTTATTCAAGAACATATGATATGAAAAATAATGACGAAGAACTAATATCTGAGACACTAGGATTAGAATATACTGGTACTGGTTATATGTTTGAGAACTGCCTAACTATTTTATTTGAGTATAAAAGTACTGGTGGGGTTGCAGACAGAGATATATTACCTGAAGACTCTATTTATTTGACATTTAGTTTTAGAAATCTTGGTGATTTTATATATCAACCTAAGGCTATTACAAGAGCGTTAGGTGAAAGTATTAAGAACTAATCCATAACATATATAAATTTTTTTAATAATTCTTTTGCTATTTTTTTGTTAAACACCTTAGGAACTTTAAACACTGCTTGGCGACCAAAATCTTCATAGACTTCTATAAGCTCTTCTACGACATGATAGTTTGGTCTGTTCATATAGTCGTCAAAAATTATTATACTACCTTCTTTTGCATTAATAAGGCTGAATAAAAAGGAAGCTACACGAAATCTACCATCAATTAAAATTACATCAGCTTTAAGCTTAAAATTCCACACACAACTAATATAATCAATAAAATGTTTCCTATATTCATAGGTTTTAGGTCTACCCCAATTTTCTATTTCACCAAGATTAATCCAATTAATATCTATTCTTTTTTTATTTTTAGATATATCAACTTTATTAATCCATTTTTTATCTGTATCTACTGATATAATTCTAGATGAAGTATTGTCCAACACCCAAATAGTTGAATCTCCAACACCATATTCAAAGTAAATGTTACAAGTTTTTAAATATTTTTTGAAAAGGTTATCATCGCCATCAAAAAGAATTTTTTCATCTTTTGATTTTTTTTTCATTATTTATTTAAGTCTCTTAGAATTGCAAAAAAATTAAACCAATAAAAACGAATTTTGCCTATAACCGTTTTATTTTTTTTTAATTTGTTATATTTTTCAATACCACAAATAGTTTTTATTCTTAACTTTTTCATCAAATTAGCCTTATATTTTAAGTGAATACTCATAACACATAGTAATTAATTTTAAATTATTTTTTATAAAAAAGAACTATATTTTCTGATGGGAAAAAAACTTGCAAATTTCTTTGATATCCAATGTGTTGGAAAGTTTTCTTTTTATAAAAAACAACATGTGTTGGATCTCTGCTATAATACCAATTTTCAAATAGTTCATCCTTCGGTAAAAACGTAGTCATTACACCAAACCAAGAATTATCATCTAGAAGATTATTGATTTTATCAAATTCATCATAGGGGTTAAAAAAGTGTTCAACTACCTCAGAGCAAGTAATAAACTTATATTTTTTAAATAAAACGTCTTTATTAGGAAAAAAAAAAGGATCATATAATTCTACTTTAAATCCATAACTTTTAAATATATTAGCTAAAGCAGGAGCAAACCCACAACCATAATCTAAACCTATGTCACTAGTTGAAATTTTATCTTTAACCGGTTCAATTAATTTTAAGAGAAAATTTTTGTAGTTTAGATCAGTTATTGAATTATTATGTTTTAAATAATGTTTTTTTTCGTCACTATGAGATACATAATTTTTGGGATCTAAAAATTTTGAACCACAAACGTTGCATCCCCAATAGAGTAATTTTCCTGATTTTAAAAAAAAATCAATATTAGAACTTTTGCATACCGTACATGTATTCATAAAACTACTTTTTGAAAACTATAAATAAAATATTATGTTATATAATAAAATAATTTTAATATAAAATAAGTGTATCAGTAATGAATTTTTTAAATTATTTTTATTTTCAAAATAGAAACTCAAAACTAATTGTTCTTTTGAGTATCTTGGGTTTGTTACCATTTTTCTTTGGTTTAATTGATCTATTGTTAAATAAAAATAATTTATTTTTTGTAGTCAATTTACCAAAATATTATGGTTCAATTATTTTAACATTCTTAGGTGCGATTTATTGGGGAATTATCCTCAATGACAGTCATAAAAATTTAATACCAAACAAAGTTAAAACATACATCATATGCTGGTCAATTATTCCCTCATTGTGGAGTAGCTTAATATTAATTTATAACCACAACATAACAATCATTGTATTAGCTATATGTTATATCATTGTTCAATTTGTTGATGAATTTGTTATAAAATATTTTAAATTTCCGATTTGGTATTTATTTTTAAGGCGATTATTAACTGTAATGGTTATATTAATCTTACTTTTTTCCTATTTTTTAGTTATTAATGTTTAATTAAATGAAAATGTTTCCTACAAAAAAATCTGAGATAGTTGAAAAATTTACAAATTTTAGTGAAAAGGAACTATCAAGTTATTCAAAAAAAAGAAATTTTGACTACGGTCCTCCTCATAAAAATGTTTCAAAGCTCTCTCCTTATTTAAGAACAAGGTTTATAAGTGAAGAAGAAGTTTTAAAAATCGCATTAAGTAAAAATAATATAAAAAATATTGAAAAATTTATTGAAGAAATTTTTTGGAGAACTTACTGGAGAGGTTGGTTAGAATCGCATCCGTGGGTCTATGATGAATATTTAGATACTAGTATATATCAACACTTGCCAAAAAAAACTGGAATAAAATGTTTTGATAATTGGAAAGAAGAATTAATTGATACTGGATATTTGCACAATCACTCTCGAATGTGGTTTGCTAGTATTTGGATTTTTACCTTAGGTTATAGCTGGGAATCTGGAGCAGATTTTTTTAAAAGAAATTTACTAGATTTTTGTCCTGCATCAAATACATTAGGTTGGAGGTGGGTGGCAGGTTTTCAAACAATCAATAAGCCATACTTGGCAATGTCAGATAACATAAACTACTTTACAAATGGAAGATTTAATCCCATTGGTCAACTTAACGAAAAGGTAGACTTAAATTATAATGAACAGAACAGTAGTCATGTACTACAATTCATAGAACCTGAAAAATTTGAATTCAAAAATTTTGATAATTTAGGAATTATTTTAAATAAAAATGATTTATCTCTGAATCAGATCTTTGAAAACAAAAAAATAGCTTATCAATGTTGTGTTTATACGACTGAACATGAGAATAAATTGGTAAATGAATTCAACAAGAATATTATACAAGATATTACAAAAAATAATAAAAATTTTGAAATTACTGAAAATTTTAGTCAAATTTTTGATTGGTTAACTAATAAAAAAATCAAAAATCTAATCGTACCATATGAAACTGTAGGAAATAAAATTTTTAATGTTGAAAAATTCAAAAAGAAATTAAAACAATTTAATATTCAATATAAATTTTTCTTAAGAGATTGGGATCGAAATGCTTTCCCTCATGCTACGAAAGGTTTCTTTAAATTTAA
>CACNGC010000035.1 GCA_902619805.1 uncultured SAR116 cluster alpha proteobacterium
CGTTAAATGGTGGAACATTAAATTCCACTGCTGATTTTACACTTAACTCAAACCGAGGGATTGCTCTTGGCACAAGCCATGGAACTATTAATGTAGATGGCTCTACAACCTTAACCTATGGCGGTATCATTGCAGGATCGAATAATCTAACAAAGTCTGGGAATGGTACGTTGTTACTCTCAGGAGTAAATACATACTCAGGGTCAACAACAATTAGTGCTGGAACGATCAGTATTGGCGCTGACAGTGGATTAGGAGCAGCTCCGGGTTCAGCAACAGCAGGACATTTAACGTTAAATGGTGGTACATTACATTCTTCTGCTGACTTTACACTCAATTCAAATAGAGGCATTGCTCTTGGCACAAGCCATGGAACGATAAATGTAGATGGATCTAGAACCTTAACCTATGGCGGTATCATTGCAGGATCGAATAATCTAACTAAGTCTGGGGATGGTACGTTGTTACTTTCAGGAGTAAACACTTACTCTGGAGATACAACAATTAGTGATGGAACGTTTCAAACAACAGGAACTTTAGCAGATACAACAGATGTATCTGTAAGCTCAGGAGCAATTTATGATGTTGATGCAAGTGATACCATTCAATCCTTGAGTGGAGCAGGTAATATTCAGCTTGCAAGCGGAATTACGTTAACAACTGGTGATACTGGTAATGACACGATTTCTGGCGTAATTAGTGGTGCTGGTAATTTTACAAAAGCAGGTTCTGGTACTTTAACTCTATCAGGAACAAACACTTATTCTGGTACTACAACAATTAGTGCAGGAACAATCAGTATTAGCGCTGACAGTGGATTAGGAGCGGCTCCAGGCTCAGCTACGGCAGGTCATTTAACGTTAAATGGTGGAACTTTAAACTCTACTGCTGATTTTACACTTAATGCAAACAGGGGAATTGCTCTTGGCTCCAGTCATGGAACTATTAACGTAAATGGCTCTACAACCTTAACCTATGGCGGTATCATTGCAGGATCCGGTTCACTAACGAAAGTTGGTACTGGCACATTAGTTCTTACTTCTCAACTTAGCACATATTCTGGCCGAACAATAAATGACGCTGGGACATTAAGGTTAGCGGCAGCCTCTATTGGTAACATAGGGAGTGCAACAAGTGGTCCAATCGGCACAGGCTCTCTTACAAATAATGCTATATTAGACGTTGATGGTAATTTGATTCACAATACTAAAACTAATAATGGATCTATTATTAATAAGCCTTCACCCTCTACAAGTTTTTCAAGAACATCATTGGCTGTAATATACGGAGATACAGTATCTAATAGTTTCACAACAGATAGTAATGGGGCAAAAACATTTTCTAGTTCAAATACAAGTTCTGCAACTATTAATTCATCAAATGGCGCGGTAACTTTAGTAAGAGTTGGTAATACTACAATGAGTGTATCTCTTGCTGAAACTAATGAATATACATCTGCAACTGATAGTTATACAATTACTATTAGTCCAAAGACATTAACCGCAACTGCCTCTGCATCGAACAAAGTTTATGATGGATTAACAACAGCTACAACAACTTTAACCTTTTCTGGTTTAGTTGGTTCTGAAACTCTAGGTCAAACTGTAGCATCAACCTTTTCAGATAAAAATGTAGCAACAGGAAAGACTGTTACGGTTAACTCGATAACTTTAGCAGATGGAAGTAATGGTGGCTTGGCTGCTAACTACACAATAAGCACAGGTCAAACCACGACAGCGAATATTACAGTTAAATCCTTGACGGTATCTGGCATCACAGCTTCGAACAAGACGTACGACTCAACAACTTCAGCTACTTTAGGTACTGGAGCTGTGAGTTATGGAGGTATAGTCTCTGGGGATGATTTTGCAGGTAGTTACTCTGGCGTATTTGCTGATGCAAACGTTGGTACTGGTAAGACAGTAAATATAACTTCAAGCTACAGCGGAGCTGATGTTAACAACTATTCAGTTACTGATCAGTCTACAACAACTGCAAATATAACAGCCAAAGCATTAACTGCAACAGCTTCTGCATCAAACAAGGTGTATAATGCTTCGTCAGCAGCAACAGTTACACTATCTTTATCAGGATTTATAGGATCTGAAACTGTTACAAGTACAAACTCATCAACATTCAATGATAAGAATGTAGGCACAGGAAAGACAGTTACAGTAAACTCAATAACATTAGCAGATGGAAGTAATGGTGGCTTGGCTGCTAACTACTCAATAAGCACAGGCCAAACCACGACAGCAAATATCACTGCTAAGGCACTTACCGTTTCTGGTATTACAACTTCAAATAAGACATATGACGGTAATTCTGTCGCAACCTTAAACACATCTTCTGTTGCTTATAGTGGATTAGTTAGTGGCGATACATTCAATGGAACTTACACTGGAGCATTTTCTGATAAGAACGTTGGCACAGGAAAGACAGTAACGATTACACCAAGCTATAGTGGTGCAGACGTAAATAACTATTCAATAACTAATCATGCTGATCTCACAGCGAATATTACAGTAAGGTCCCTAACTGTATCTGGAGTAGCCGCCTCAGATAAGACGTATGATGGCAGTGTTACCGCAACAATGGATAGTTCATCAGCAGTTTATAGCGGATTTGTATCTGGAGATGATTTTGCAGCTAGTTACTCTGGCGTATTTGCCAATGCAAATGTAGGATCTGGTAAGACAGTTACTATTACCTCTAGCTATGCTGGAGCTGATGTAAGTAACTACAATATAACAGATCAGACATCAACAACTGCTGATATCAATAAAAAAGTATTACTACTTTCAACTTTTTCTGCATCTAATAAAGCATATGATGGTAATAATACTCCAACAATAACTTCTGCGGTGTCAGGATTTGTTGGGTCAGAAACAGTAAGTCATAGCATAACAGCAACTTTTGATAATAAGAATGTTGGATCAAATAAAGTTGTAACAGCTAACTCAATTACTTTAGCAGATGGAACAAATGGTGGATTAGCATCAAATTATTCGATCAGCACAGGTCAAACAACAACAGCAAATATAACAGCAAAAACTTTAACAGCAACGGCATCTGCATCGAACAAAGTTTATGATGGATTAACAACAGCAACGACAACTTTAACCTTTTCTGGATTAATTGGCTCTGAAACTTTAGGTCAAACTGTTGGGTCAACTTTTAATAATAAAAATGTTGGCACTGGGAAAACTGTTACTGTCAATTCAATTGCGCTAGCAGACGGAACAAACGGTGGTTTAGCAGGAAATTACTCTATAAGTCCTGGACAAACAACCACAGCAAATATAACAGCTAAAGCTTTAACGGTATCTGGCCTAACTGCCTCAAATAAAACTTATGATTCTACCACAAGTGCCACTTTAGTTTCTTCTTCTGTATCTTATAGTGGGTTGATAACTGGAGATGTATTTATAGGGAGTTATACTGGCGTATTTGCCAATGCAAATGTTGGTACAGGTAAGACAATCAATATTACTTCAAGTTACAGTGGAGCAGATGCTGGAAACTATTCAGTTACTGACCAATCCGCAACAACAGCAAATATAACAGCAAAAGTATTAACTGCCACTGCATCTGCATCTAACAAGACTTATGATGGAGCAACAACAGCTTCAACCACTTTAACCTTTACTGGATTAGTTGGCTCAGAGACCTTGGGTCAGGCTGTTGCTTCAACATTTGATAACAAGAATGTTGGTACAGCAAAGACTGTTACAGTTAACTCAATTACTTTAGCAGATGGAACAAATGGTGGATTAGCAGCTAACTATTCAATCAGTGCAGGGCAAACTACAACAGCTAACATTACTACTAAGTCATTAACAGTGTCTGGTGTAACCGCATCGAATAAGACGTATGATGGA
>CACNGC010000036.1 GCA_902619805.1 uncultured SAR116 cluster alpha proteobacterium
AGCGGAATAAATAGATTACCCCCTAATTTGCTTGAAGCTAGTAGATCACTTGGAAATCCTTTTTGGTATAGTTTTAGGAAGATTATATTACCGTTATTAAGACCATCTATTTTAACTGCATTTATTCTTGCTTTTGTTGATATTATTAAAGAACTTCCTATAACATTGTTATTAAGACCTTTCAATTTTGAAACTTTAGCCACATACGTATATCAATATGCAAATGATGAAATGCTTGAAAGAGCATCAAGTGCAGCTCTTCTAATAGTAATTATAGGACTTTTACCTATTTTGTTTATCAATAAAATAATAAATATAAATAAAAAAATAATTTAATTTTTTGTAGACTTGTATTAGTTTAGAATGATTATAAATCTTTCTAGGTAAAAAAGAATGGCCCAACTTTACGAGAAATGTATAAAAAACGGTCTGAGAATGACATTGCCTAGAAAAATTATACTAGAAGTAATCGAGGATTCAGCTGATCACCCTGATGTGGATGAAATGTATAGAAGAGCTGTTGAAAAAGATCGTTCAATCTCAATCGCAACTGTTTATAGAACAATCAAATTATTTGAAGAAGCTGGAATAATTGAAAGATTAGATATTGGTGACGGTAGATCTCGATATGAAGAAGCTGGCGAACATCATGAGCATTTAATTGATGTTGAGAGTGGTGAAATCATTGAATTTCAAAACGAAGAACTAGAAGAAATGAAAAGGCAGGTAGCTCTTAATATGGGATATGAACTAGTAGATCATAGATTAGAGTTATTTGGAAAAAAAATAAAAAAATAACATTCTTGTTTATTTAATTTCTTTGATTTCAAGGTTACATAATGTATTATTAAGAATGATTATCAATTTCTCGAAAATTTAAAAATGCAAGAAAAAGATAAAATTATAATTCTTACAGGAGGTAGCAGGGGCATAGGTCACGCTACTTCAAAAAAATTTTGGGATGATGGATGGACAGTAATTACATTTTCACGATCTGAAGTTGCCCCAAAATGTCCTTGGTCTAACAATAAACAATTTCACTTTCAAGTTGATCTCGAAAATGAAATTTCCTTAAACAAAAAACTTAAAGAGTTATCTAAATTTTTAAATGGGAGGCCAGTAAAAGCACTCATTAATAATGCTGCAATTTCTCCAAAAGATAAAAAAAATGAGAGAATTAGTTTTAATGACACATCATTAGAATTATGGCGTAAAGTATTTAATGTTAATTTTTTTGCTCCAATTATTATTTCAAAAGCTATTGTTAATAATCTAAAAGCAGCCAATGGTATGATAATTAACGTAACATCTATTGCCAGTGATAACGTTCACCAATTTGCAGGACCTGCTTACGCAACATCTAAAGCTGCTCTAAAATCACTAACAAGAGAAATGGCATCAGATCTTGCCAAAGATAATATAAGAGTAAATGCTATAGCTCCTGGAGAAATTGAAACCTCTATGGTTACTCCTAGTAGTAAAAAATTACTTACAGAGAAGATACCTATGAAAAGATTTGGAACACCCGATGAAGTTGCAGGTGTCATTCTTTCAATGTGCTCAGAAACTTTCTCATATGTTAATGGAACAGAGATCCAGATTAATGGCGGTCAAAATGTCTAAATATCTAGATTATATAAAAATTTCAAAGATAAATATAAAAAAAACAGGACTTGTTTTGTTCCTTTTTTTTTTATTTAAAGGTATAGCTTGGCTATTAGTTGGTTATTTTGGTATTAGTTATTTCTTTTAATTACCAACCCACCTGATCAATTATTATTTGTGCTTTTTTTGCATTTTTAGCAATCTCACTTATTGGTAAGCTATCTGACTTAAATGTACCCCATTCCATTATTTTGCCATCAAGTTTAACTTTGGGATTTACTGGATATTCAAAATTAACATTTGCATAAATTTTCTGTGCTTTTGGCATAGTAAGCCATTCAATAAATCTTAGAGCTTCTTCACTATTTTTTGAATATTTTGCAATAGCCGCACCTGAAATGTTAACATGTTGTCCTCTATTACCTTGGTTATAGAATATTACTTCAGTAGCTCGTGCCCAATTTTTTTGTTCAGGTTTCTTTTCATTAAATTTCATTAATGCAAAATAATACGTGTTCATTAAAACTATATCACACTCACCTGAGTAAATTCCTTTTGCTTGTGCTCTGTCATTACCTTTTGGTTTTCTTGCAAAATTTGAAACTAAACCTTCTGCCCATAATTTTGCTTTTGCCTCACCTTTATGAGCAATTATTGAAGCCAATAATGCTCTATTATATGGGTGACTTCCAATTCTTGTACAGATTTTACCCCTGAACTTGGATTTTGCTAAATCTTCAATATCATTAATTTCATTTTTATTAACCCTTTCTTTAGAAATACCTATTATTCGGGCTCTAGTAGATAAACTAACCCATTTTTTGTTTATATCTCTTAAATGATTTGGTACATTTCTTTTTATTATGTCTGAGTTAATTTTTTTAACTAAATCCATATCCACAAGCTCAGATAATCTTGAAATATCAACGGTAAGAATCACATCCGCAGGAGAATTTTTTCCTTCGGATTTGAGCCTTTGCGCGAGGCCTTTTTTAGCGTGTAAAACGTTAAATTTTACTGAAAATTCTTTTTCATATTCTTTAGTAAAAGGTTCCAAAAGAGCAGGGCTTCGATAAGAGTAAATATTTATTTCTTTTGCACTAGCGCGTTGAATTCCAAAAATTAAGATAGATAAACAAAAAATTAAGTTGAAAATACAAAATATTAAAGATTTAAGACTTTTCATTTAAAACACCATTATGTTATTGATAATCATTATCATTATATAATTATTATCAATGTCAAATTAATTTTTTTTAACCTCCACCTATTAATATACCAGCAGCCAGAACTAGTGATCCACCAAAAACGACTTGAAACACGGCTTTTGTAAATTTAATTTCCATATACTTAGCTTGTATCCACGCAATAGCCCAAAGCTCGACTAGTACAAAAAACATTGCAATCACTGTTGCAACATAAAAATCAGAAATCAAATATGGGAGTGCATGACCTAACCCCCCTATTGTGGTCATAATGCCAGAGGCAAACCCTCGCTTTATTGGTGAACCTCTCCCTGATATTACTCCATCATCATGTACAGCTTCTGTAAAACCCATTGAAATTCCAGCTCCTATAGATGCTGCCAAACCAACTAATAATGTTGTATGACTATCTTTTGTTGCGAAAGCAGTAGCAAAAATTGGAGCTAAAGTTGAAACTGATCCATCCATAAGACCGGCAAGACCTGGCTGGACCCATGTTAAAATAAACTGTCTTTTATCTTTAGTGACTTCCTCTTTGGCACTTCGTGATTTTTGAGCATTCAATAATATCAATTTAGCATTATCTTT
>CACNGC010000037.1 GCA_902619805.1 uncultured SAR116 cluster alpha proteobacterium
AGTTCAAATTGATGTACATCGTCACCTAATTTGATTCTAAGTGTGTAGAAGCGATTTTCATCTTTTTTTAATTCAGGAGCATCAAATCTTGCAACACCTCCATACCACATACCAGGTTCCATCGTAGTTTTTTTTAGAATACTATTTTTTAAGCTTTTCAAAGATGCTGAAGAAGTTCTTTCTATATTTTGCAAGTTGGCAGTAGTCCTGTTTGTAGCTTCATTAATTGCTTGGTTTGCTGCGGCAGAGTTATATGTCGTTGAAGTATAGTTTCCATAAGTATTTGTATTATATGCTCCATATGTATTTGCACTGAATGTTCCTGTAGTTGTTTGATAACCACTATAAGAAGCAGCCATTGTGTCCATTGCACCTGCAAAAGCAGTTAAAATAGCTGCTGTTTTTGCTTTCTGCTTTTGTTCAGCTACTAATTCATCGTAACTAAAAACTTTTAAGTTACCTAAACTAGGCGTTGATATTTCAATAGAAGATGTATCTAGAAGAAAAGTAGAATTAGAGGTGTTATTAACATTTACTATAACATCTATACGGTTACCATTTTCAACCTCTGTGAAAGCACTAGATAAAATTACTACTGAATTAGGTAGTATTGATTTAATTGCTTCCTGACCATCGTTATAGGATGTTTTTTGATTAAGTTGAGGAATTAAACTAACTGAGGTTGTTGTTTGGCATCCACCGAATATTAAAATTACAAGTATCAAAAATATCTTTTTCATATCAACCTTCCCAATTAAATACCTACAAACAAAATATATAATGAACTAAATAATATAATATCAAATATTATAATCTTCTTAAAGTTATTCATTTCCTACTCATTCACATATCATTTCTATCTCTTTATTGAGGCTTATCATAAACTGATATAATATCAATTGATGACAAACATATCAGAAATTGCCAAGAAATTATCAGAAAGAATAACTAATGCTGAAACTCGTAAGCGTTCTAGAACAGCTGAAGAGTATCAACGTTTTCTTTATGCCATTGAGTATATTCTAACTGATATTTGGAAAGCATCTTACATACACCCTGAAGCAGAATGCTCTATTCACAAGCATAATAACTACTACTCTAGCAACCCAAGATACCGTGACCCAAATCTAACTTACAAGATGACAATGGCAGCATTTGATGGATTGCAATTACTTAACCTAATTGTGGTTACCAAAGATGGGTATTATGACCGTACTAAAATGCAAGGTGGTTTAACAAGATATCGTGCAAGAGAAGAGCTATTAGAGATGCTTAATCCAATACCAGAACATCCAGCTATTCACTTAAAACCTAATCTAGATGCAGAGACTATTCTTTTACGTGATGAGATAGATGGAAGAAAAGTATTAGTTGATTATGAAGAAGATGCTTTTACTGAAAAAGCCAGAAACAACCTTAGAACTATTAATCAATGCTTTACAAGACACTGGGTGGATTTACGTATTCTAGATAAAGATGTTTTAGCACTTCAAGAAAGACTATTTGATGATACTGAAAAGCAACCAATAGACTTAACTAAAAGGACATTGGTACGTATCTTCTCTAACAACTCATTTAAAGAAGGTGGAAGGTTCTATAGAGGATGGTGGCAGAATGTTCCAAGTGAATATAGACCATACATTACGATAGATAGCAAAGCCACATCAGAGCATGATTATTCTCAGTTAAACCCTAATATGATTTACTCTGTCTATAACAAAGAATTAGGTAGTGAAGATGCGTATAGTAGAGTAGCAGGAGAAGAGCATCGTGAAGTTGTTAAGAAAGCCTTCAATGCCATGTTTCAACATACTAGAGTCCTTAATACAAAACCAGACGATATTAATGATATTGATTTAGATGCAATTGGTATGTCATGGAAAGAGCTTAAAGAAGCCATATTAGATGCCCACAAGCCAATTAAAGATTATTTCTTTAAAGGGCTAGGAAATAGATTACAATTTGAGGATAGTTGTATAGCTGAAAGTATCATGCTTCATTTTGCTAAGATGGATGCACCTGCTTTACCTATTCATGATAGTTTTATTATGCATCATGGCTTTGGAACATATGGTGAATTAGAAGAAGCTATGAGAAGAGCTTACCATGATAGATTTCATACAGATATAAAAGTTAAAGGAGATATGGTTGTTCCAATTAAACCTGCTAAAGATTATCCTATAGGAGATAAAAATTTCTTTGCTGATACTAGTTTAGATGGAATTATAAACGCAGAGAATGATTACTCTCAATGGAGAGATAGAGATGATATGTGGATGAACAGGAAATGATGTTTTTAATTGAAGAAATGAAACCTTATCCAAAAGAATTAATAAAGTCAGATATTTAAGAAATTATGTTACAAAATTATTGGATTTAATAAATTCAAAAGTATTATTTTTTTACATTGAAAAATAAAAGAAATTGTTTAACAAATGCTACAATAGAACAGTTAGACAATTTTCAACAAACTTTATGAATTAATAATAAAATGAAAAAACTTTACTATAAATTCGTCAAAAAATACTGGTCTATAATAAGTTATGAACACGCAAAAAAACATAATTTTGTTGTTCAAAATGGAATTTTTAAGAATTTGAAATTGAATCATGAAATTTCATGGGGCAAAGGAGATATAGCTTCTAAGGTTTATGGTTTTTATGAAAATAAGATACAAGAAAAATTAAAAGATATAAAAAAACCAATATTAATTGATATTGGTGCTGCGGATGGTTTTTTTGCTGTAGGTTCTCTAAAATCTAAAATATGCGATTTTTGTTATGCCTTTGAAGAAACAAAAAAAAGTAGAGAAAATTTATATACAACTGCTGAAATTAATAATGTAAAAAACAATCTTTCAATAATGGGTGCAGTAACTAAAGATAATTTTTTTTCATTATTACCATCAGAAATTGATTTTTCAAAAGCTACCATTTTATGTGATATTGAAGGTGGGGAGTTTAATTTCTTTACTGATGAAATACTTAAAAAAATTAAACACAGCAACATAATTATAGAAATACACTACAATAAAAATAATTTAGAAATTGATTTGCTTAAAAGAGTAAAAAAGTATTTTGATGTTTCAATTATTATTGATAATGATAAAAGTGTTGAAAATATTTTAGAGCTTCATTCACTAAATGACATTGATAGAAATCTTATTACTTGTGAAGGTAGGAGTTATATTGGTAAATGGTGGCATTTATCACCAAAATGATTTGTTCATTGTATAAACAATAATACCAA
>CACNGC010000038.1 GCA_902619805.1 uncultured SAR116 cluster alpha proteobacterium
TGCAACGCTTGATTCCAAAATTGTTTTAGCAGGTGGTGATCCTTCAATTAAGGATAGCAAAGTAAAAAAACAAAAGAGTAATATAAAACAACATGATCACGATAAACTATATGTTGACAAACAAAAAAAATTAGCATCTACCGATAAGAAAAATATATCAAATAATAATTCTGCAACTACCGATAATAATTTAAATAAAGATGAAAACTTAGAAAATGCTGGTTTTGCAGCTATAGAAGATGTTCCTTTAATTATTGATCTTTCCTCAGTTACTGATTCTGATGGAATGGGTTCAGTAAGTGTCCAATGGCAAATTTCTTCAGATAATAAAAAGTGGACAAATATAAGTGGTGCTACTAACCAATCATTTACACCACGAGAGATACATGTTGGCAATAGACTAAGAGTTGCTATATCTTATGTTGATGGTCAAGGAAATTTAGAACCTCTCTTAAGCCCCCCTTCTACACCTGTAAGAAATGTAAATGATAAACCTACAGGATCAGCTCGTTTAATTGGATCAGCTGTTGAAGATAGCGCCCTAGTTGTAGATACTTCAAGTATAGCTGACGAAGATGGTATTGGTGGATTTGATATTACATGGCAAAGATCTTCATCTAAGTCTTCATGGGAAGCATACCCTACTGCTCAAAATGAAGTCCTAAGATTGACACAAAGTCAAGTCGGATATTCATATAGAGCTGTTGTATCTTATGTTGATTCTCATGGCACAAGAGAAGTTCTTTATACAAGCCCTTCTGAAACGATTGATAACTTAGATGACCCTGTACAAGGAGAAGTTACAATCACAGGCGAACCAAAAGAGGGTATTACTCTAAGAGCTTTATCTGATTCTCTATCAGATGAAGACGGAATTGCTTCAATATCAATAAGCTGGGAAAAATCAAAAGATGGAAGAAATTGGATTGGTCTAAATAGCCTCAGTGGTCCTGTTCTTCAATTAAATCAATCTTTAGTTGGTTCACAAGTCAGAGCTAGAGTGGCAGTTGTTGATAATTTTGGTATTGAGACTAACTTATATAGTCAGGCTACTAGAACAATTGAAAATGTTAATAATAAACCTTCTGGTAGAATTGTAATCAGAAGAGTTGGTCAATAATTTATATTTTATGGAGCTGAATTTATGAAGCATAAACCTAGTGCTAATAAGTCATCGTGCAAGGTAATTTCTTTTAAAAATTATAAAGATAAAAAAGTAAAGAACGTTTCATCAACTATAGCTGCAATAATCGCAATTAATATCGATCACCCATCAGACACAACTCCAGAAGATTTTTTCTTAAATGAGATTGAATCTATTGAAAATATTGAAATTCTAGCTTTCGAGGACGCCTTAGAAAATAATAAAGATATGTCTTCAAATGATGCACAAAATAATGCATCAAATGATGCATAATTATTTTTTAATTTAATTTATTAACTTTATGAACTAGCTTCCAAATCTGTGGTAAAACAAGTGCGGCTAGAATTAGCTTATATAAATCACCAACAATAAAAGGTTTTAGACCATTAATTATTGCAAAATCAAAACCTTTTAAAATACTAAGTTGAAAAACGCCACAAGTATAAATGACAATCAATCCTATTAACATTGCAAAAACAGATTTAAAATGCTGTTTTCCCCATCCTCTGTCTGCAAGCTCTCCTATTATTATTGAAGCAAATAAAAATCCAAAAAGGAACCCTCCCGTTGGACCAAGTAAATATGGCAAACCTCCTCCAAAAGCGAACACTGGAATTCCTACCATTCCTTGAAATAAATATAAACTTACAGCGGCAACAGAAATATTTCTTCCACATAACATTGCAATCATAAGAACAGCTAAAGGTTGCAAAGTCATTGGCACTGGATACAAATCCACTTTAATTTTTGCAGATAATATTAATAAAAAACTACAAATAGCAATAGTAATAAAACTAGTGAATTGAGAGAAATGTTCTTTAGAACTATTTTTTAATACAAGAGTTTCTATCCAACTAATCCTTGATAATTTAATGCTATTCATAACGAAAACCCTTTTAAAATTAAATCTAAATAATTAATATAATATAAAATGTAAATATCATAAATTATTTTTTTTAAAATTATATTTTATAAGGTTATGAAATGAACGACGTCGATGACATTCTTACACCAACAAGTCTTTGGTTAAAACAAAAAAGACGAATTGCACTTGCTACTGTGATTTCAACATGGGGCAGTTCACCAAGACCTGTAGGCGGTCAAATGGCAATTGACGAAAATGGCGAAATAATAGGCTCCGTCTCTGGCGGATGTATTGAAGGCTCAGTAATTTCTGAGGGAATAAACTCTATAAATGACGGTAAATCAAGAATAAAAGATTATGGAATCTCAAATGATATGGCCTGGGAAGTTGGATTGGCATGTGGTGGTGAGCTAAAGGTTCTTATCCAACCTCTGAATTTGGAAGATGAAATTATTTATTCAATTGTAGACAGTATAAAAAAAAGAGAAGTTGTAAAATTAAAAATTGATTGCTCAACTGGCTTCAGGAAAATAGACAATACAATAGACAACCAGATAAGTCATTTTGATAAATCAAAAAATGAATTTATTCATATAATTGATCCTAAACCTAGGCTATTTATTATTGGAGCCGTTCATATTGCGCAAGCACTTGTTTCATTAGCTGAAGTAGCTGATTATGAAATGATATTAATTGATCCTAGGGATCATTTTGCAACAAAAAACAGATTCCCAAACTGTAAAATAATTAATGAATGGCCAGATGAAGCTCTTTCAAAATTTCATTTAGACAAATCTTCACATCTAGTAACACTTACGCATGATCCTAAAATTGATGACTTAGCCTTAATTTATTGTATAAAAAAGAATTTTGGATATATTGGATCACTGGGAAGCAAGAAAACTCATAGTAAAAGATGTGAAAGATTACTTGAGAAAGGCTTTAATAATGACGAATTATCTAAAATTCATGCACCAATAGGTTTGGATATCCAGGCCAAAACACCTGCAGAGATAGCTACATCAATATTAGCAGAAATAATAAATTATAGACGCATGAATCATGACGAATGAAAAAAATGCCAATAAAATCAAAAAAATTGTTCTAGCTGCAGGTGAAAGTAATCGTTTTGGAGATAAAAACAAACTTTCAGAAATGATCAATAACAAACCTATAATAAATCATGTTTTAGATACGTTATTTGAAATATTTGATTACTCAGAATTAA
>CACNGC010000039.1 GCA_902619805.1 uncultured SAR116 cluster alpha proteobacterium
ATAGGAATTGTTTTAGCTTTTTTAAATTATTTTATCTTTCCAAAATTAGGAAATAATTTAAGACTTAAAAATAATAAATTATTTAGGTATTATCTAAAGTCTTTTACTTCTTATGATTTTAATAGATAACAGCTTTATAGGTTATGTTTTGACAAATTTAGATCTTAATATTTTGCAAACTTGTTCAAGCACTAATGATGTAGCTATAAAAAATGCAAAAAAAGGATTGCCAGAAGGCACATCATATTTGTCCTACCTACAAACTAAAGGAAGAGGTAGAAATAATAATCAATGGGAATCAATGAAAGGAAATCTCTTTTTATCTATAATCTTTAGACCCACATTGAGTAAAGTTAAATGGCAACAACTATCTTTAATAATTGGTTTATCAATATTAGAAACTTTAATTAAACTGGGTGTAGATAAAAATATAATTGAATTAAAATGGCCTAATGATGTGCTTGTTGAGAAAAGTAAAATCTCAGGTGTTTTACTAGAATCGTTTGATGATTTTATCGTGGCTGGAATTGGATTAAATATTTTAAAAAAACCACAAAATGAAATAAAATGGAAAACTACTAAATTGTATGATCATATAAATAAAGATTTTTCTCTTAAATATATTGCTTATGTAATATTAAAAATAACATTTAAAAATTATGCTATTTGGGAAGATAAGGGATTTAATTTTTTTAAAAAAAAGATAAATAATAATATTTTTAACATTAATAATAAAATTGTTATCAAATTAAACTCTCAATCTAATGATATTAATGGAGTTTTTTTAGGCTTAGGAGATAATGGAAGTTTGAAGATTAAAATTGACAATGAATATTTAGAATATTATTCCGTTGATAGTTTTTTTTTTCCAGATGAAGAATTATAATGATATTAGCAATTGATTGTGGCAATACAAATACTGTATTTGCTTTATACACCACAAATAAACAAATTAAACAATTAACAAGTTGGAGAATTAATAATGATCCTAAAAGGACAGCAGATTTGTATTATCCTTGGTTATTAAAGATGTTTGAAGTATCAAAATTTGATATAAAAAGTGTTATTGGAGTATCTGTGGCATCAGTTGTACCTGAAACACTTTTAAATATAAAATCCTTAATAAAAAAATATTTAAATGTCAAAACATTGATTGTTAATGAAAATATTCTTAATTCGGGAATTAAAGTAAATATTGAAAATCCAAATGAAGCAGGAGCTGATAGATTAGTTAACTCGTATGCTGCAGAGAAATTAAAAATTTCACCTGCTATTATAATCGATTTTGGTACTGCCACAACTTTTGATATTGTTGGAAAAAATGGTAGCTATAATGGGGGTATAATTGCCCCTGGTGTGAACTTATCTCTGGAAGCTCTTTACTTAGCTACAGCCAATTTACCAAAAGTGTCGCTTAGATCTTTGGTAGATAAGAATTCTTCTATAATTGGGAAAAACACTATAAGCGCCATGGAGTCTGGAATATTTTGGGGATATGTATCAATGATTGAAGGTTTAATTGAAAAAATAAAATCAGTTGATAAATTTTCTGATTACAAAGTTGTAGCAACTGGTGGATTAAGTAATTTATTTAAAAAATCAGTAAAAAGTATTGATATCATTGTCGATGATTTAACTTTAATTGGATTAGTAAAGTTATACGTAAATAATAAAAATTAATTAATTATTTGAAAGAAAAATATGTATTGGGATAAATCTGATTTATTATTTTTGCCTGTTGGTGGCTCTGAAGAAATAGGAATGAATGCAAATTTATATCATTATGATGATAAATGGATTCTAGTTGATTTTGGCATTTCATTTCCTGATGAAACAGACTTAGGTATTGATGTTTTGTTGCCAGATTATGAATTCATCAAATCTTTAGGAGACAAATTTTTAGGTATAATTTTAACACATGGACATGAAGATCACATAGGTGCAATACCATACTTTGCAGATAGTATAAATTGTCCTATTTGGGGAACACCTTTTACCATTGCTCTCTTAAAAAGGAAATTAAAAGAAAATAATAAAAATGATAAAATTAAATTAAAAAATTTGAATATAGATGAAATATTTGAAATTGGTTCCTTTAAATTAAAAGCTATAAGAACTTCACACTCCATTCCTGATCCAGTATCAATTTTAATTTCTACGAAGACAGGTAATATATTTCATTCAGGAGATTGGAAACTAAACAACTCTTCTAATATCAATGAAAACATTAATATAAACGATTTTCGATCTATAGGAAAAGATGGAATTTTGGCAATGGTTTGTGACTCTACTAATGCTCTAGTAGAAGGTAGAACACCATCAGAGGATTTTGCTTATAATGGATTGATGGAAACTATTCCTAAAGTAGAAGGAATGGTACTAGTTACTTGTTTTTCTTCCAATATTAGTAGAATTAAATCAATATTAGATATAGCCAAAAAATCTGATAGATCAGTGTTAATTATTGGTAGAGCTCTATTAAGGGCAATTGATGCTGCAAAAGAGGTTGGAATTTTAGATAATTTACCTGATTTATTATCTGTAAATGATCTTAATTTAATTCCTAGATCTAATGTTTTAATAATTTCTACTGGATCTCAGGGCGAGCCAAATTCAGCTTTAAATAGAATTTCTAGAGGTGCTGATAAATATATTAAATTAAAAAAAGGTGACTCAGTAATTTTTTCCAGCAGGAAAATACCAGGTAATGAAAATGCTATATTAAAAGTTCAGACGTGTTTTCTAGAGATGGGTGTTGAAATAATTACAGATGATGAGAAAAATATTCATGTTTCTGGTCATCCTTCTAAAGATGAATTGGTAGATATGTACTCTTACATAAAGCCAAAAATTTCTATTCCAGTGCATGGAACTAGAGAACATATAGATGCACACGCGGAACTAGCTCAAAAATGTCAGGTGCCAAAAATTATAAAACCAAAAAATGGAGATGTTATAAAGTTAAATGGTTCATCTCCTGGCGTGATTTCAAAAATGGATTTTGTTAATCAAGTCTATGATGCTGGTGAAATTGTTTCTATAAATAATGAGAGATTTACAGTTAGAAGACATTCATTATGGAATGGGTTTGTAAGTGTTTCAGTTGTAATCAATGAAGAAGGTAATTTAGTTGCTCCTCCGCAGA
>CACNGC010000040.1 GCA_902619805.1 uncultured SAR116 cluster alpha proteobacterium
GTTATAGACATAAAAAATTAAAATTTAACAAAAAATTTAGTTTAAAAATTGCTTATTTTTTAATCATAGTATTTTTTATTGATAATTATTGGTTATTTTTTATTCAATTTTAAACATCCAGATGTTGTTGAAATACTGTATCTTTTACTAACTCTTATTTAGAGAGATATTAAAATATAAAAATTTAAACGGAGTGTTATGATGTCTAAGCTTATTAGGTTATTTTTGTTAATACCTGCTATTATATTCGGTTTTGTTGGAGTTGCTTCTGCAGCACCAGACGCAGAAACAGCATATATATTTAATTCCTTCTCTTTCCTAGTTCACGGTTTTCTAGTTATGTTGATGGCTGCAGGTTTTTGTATGTTAGAAACTGGCTTAGTGAGAGCTAAGAACGCTGTCGTCCAGTGTGCTAAAAATATTGGTCTATACTCAATTGCAGGCATCATGTTTGCAGTAGTTGGTTATAATCTTATGTATATGGATGTGTCTGGATATATAGGTTCATTCTCAATTTGGAGTCCATCCGATGGAGAAACTTTCGGTGGAGAAAATGATGCTTCTTATTCTTCTGGTTCTGATTGGTGGTTTCAGATGGTTTTCTGTGCAACTGCTGCATCAATTGTTAGTGGTGCGGTTGCAGAAAGAATTAAATTAAAGGCCTTTTTTGTTTTTGTTGTATTATTATGTGGTTTCATTTACCCAATACAAGGATCATGGTCATGGGGCGGTGGTTACTTAAGTGAAGCTGGCTTCCTTGACTTTGCTGGTTCATCAATTGTTCATGGTGTTGGTGGATGGGCAGCTCTTACTGGTGCTATCATTCTAGGAGCAAGAAAAGGTAAATATTCAGACGACGGAAGTGTAAACCCAATGCCAGGTTCAAACTTACCCTTAGCAACTTTAGGTACATTTATCTTGTGGTTTGGCTGGTTTGGTTTTAATGGTGGTTCACAATTAGCTATGGGATCTGGAGCTGACGTATCAGCAATATCAAATATATACATTAATACTAACCTTGCCGCAGCTGGTGGTGTAGTAGTTGCACTTATATTAACAATGATGTTTTACAAGAAAACTGATTTGACAATGGCTTTAAATGGTGCACTTGGTGGGCTAGTTGCTATTACAGCTGAACCACTTGCTCCATCTCCGATGCTTGCAATCTTCATAGGAGCTGTTGGTGGATTGATTGTCGTATTGACTATACCAATGCTTGATAAATTTAAAATTGATGACGTCGTAGGTGCTATACCTGTACATCTATTTGCTGGAATTTGGGGTACAATAGCAGTTATTTTCTCAAATTCAGACGCCACGATAGGTGCTCAACTTTATGGAATATTTGCCATAGGTGCATTCACAATTATAGCATCAGCAGTAGTCTGGTATATAATTAAGTTTACAATAGGTATTAGAGTTACTGCCGAAGAAGAACTTGAAGGTGTTGACTTAGCCGAGATCGGAATGGAAGCTTATCCAGATTTTAAAAAGTAAGCTTAATCAAAAATTAAATTATAAAAGGGAGTTTTGTGCTCCCTTTTTTTATATTCCAAGATAATTATAACTTTGAGCTATTCTTTTAACTGCCACAATCATAGCAGCTGTCCTTAAATCAGGAATCTCACTATGTTTGTTCCAAACGTCACTAATAACTTTATATGTTTCCAGCATAGTATCTTCTAAACCAGAACGAACCAAGTCTGTTTCTGACGATCCTTCAATAGACTTTAACTTAAAATCTGCTGGAAAAATTTTTCCTGTCATATTTTCGATACCTTCTATTAAACTAGAGACCTGATTTTCTTGAGCTCTTTTTTGTAATCTTCCTAATCTAATTCTGCTTAAATTCTTAATCCATTCAAAATAACTAACTGTGACTCCACCAGCATTTGCATATAGATCTGGTATAATTACAATACCTTTTTTGTTAAGTATTTCGTCAGCACTTGCTGAAACTGGACCGTTGGCTGCTTCAACAATGAGTTTAGCTTTAATTCGATCTGCGTTTTTTTCATCTATAACTAGTTCCATTGCTGCAGGAATTAAAATATCAGCTTCTTCTTCCAAAATTTCTGGCCCAGACTCAACAAAACCCTTAAAACCTTTTACACTACCTGTTTCAATTATGTGATTTTTTAATAATGATATATCGATACCATTCTTGTCTACAACTGAACCATCACGTTCTATAACATGTGTAATTATAGCACCATCTTCAATGGATAAAAAATAAGCAGCGTAATAGCCAACATTTCCAAGACCTTGGACTATTATCCTTTTTCCTTTTAATCCTGGGGTAAGACCAGTTTTTTTTACATCTTTTTCATTTTGGAAAAATGCTTTAAGCGCTAGCTTAACACCTCTTCCAGTTGCTTCGGTTCTTCCAGAAATTCCTCCTTTATTTACGGGTTTTCCAGTAACACAAGCCCAAGCATTTAAGTCTGTTGGATTTAGTCGACGATATTCATCAGCCATCCATGCCATTTCACGTTCTCCGGTTCCAACATCTGGAGCTGGAACATTTTGAGATGGATGTATTAAATCTCTTTTAGCTAATTCTTGAGTAAAACGTCTTGTAATTCTTTCTAATTCTTCTGGTTTCCACTCTTTTATATCAATTAAAAGTCCACCTTTTGATCCACCAAAGGGAACCTCGACTAAAGCACATTTATATGTCATTAACGCAGCTAAAGCTTCAACTTCTTCCTGGTTTACGGCTAAATCATATCTTATACCACCTTTAACTGGTTCAAAATGATCAGAGTGAACCGAACGATAACCAACAAATGTAAATACTGAGCCTCTAAGTCTAACTCCAAATCGAACTACATATGTAGCATTTGCCATCATAATTTGATTTGATAAATCTTCTGAAAGCATTTCATTTCCATCAATTTTTTGAATATATTGAGCTGCTTTTTTAAAATTAATTTCAATAGAATTTAGAAACGCGTCACTAGCCATGATTCTTTCAATCCTTTTAGGATTGCCCCCTTATAGAATTTCATACTTTTAACAATTTTTAGTAAATAACATTTACACAAAAAACAAAAAGAGGAAAGGAGTATATAATGTCTATTTTAAA
>CACNGC010000041.1 GCA_902619805.1 uncultured SAR116 cluster alpha proteobacterium
ATGAAACTTGCTTGAGACTTTTTGATAAATTTTTTAATTCACAATCACAAAATATTGCATTTAATTATAATAAAAAATACAAAGATCACATTTGGGATATTTTTTGTCCAGAGGCTCTTGAGTCTTATAATAAACCTGAAGAAATAAAGAATAAAATACTACGAAAAAGAAAACTGACTAATCGCAAAGAGAGTAAAAATCACCTTACAAACCCAGCTAAAGAGATACTTTTTTTAAGCAATGTTTTAATCACAACACCAATTGATTATTTTTCACCAAACATACCAATTGAAATTAAAGATGAATTACAAAAATTTAAGAATGTAAAACAAAACTATTGGTATGATCATCCAATACCTTTGGATGCAACAGTCAATGAAAATGAAATAATTTATGGATTAAAAAATCTTGATGAAGCAATTGCTTACGAAGCACAAAGGAATAACCTAAAAATTTCAGATAAAATCAAACTAGTTCTATCTGTTTCCGTCACACATAATGGTTTGGAAAAAATTGCGCTAGAATACGTTAAATTAATTATTAAGAAATCTTTAAATTTAAAATTTATTGAAGTTTATCTCTTTGATGAGGATATTTGTAATAAAATTTACTCAACAATATTTCAAAAGAATCACAAATTTAACAATTTATTAGGCGTAAATGGAAATTATGGTCGTCATTACACCTTTTTAAAATACATCTTATTAATTTATAATAAGGTAATTAACTCAGATTTTAGATATAGTTTTAAGATTGACTTAGATCAAGTTTTCGATCAGAAAATGTTATTAAAAAATACTAGTTTTTCAATATTTGAAATTTTTAAAAATCAAAAATTTTGGGGAGGTACTGCAACTGACTTCGAAGGAAGAAAAGTTGATTTAGGCTTATTGGCTGGAGCATTAGTAAATAAAAATGATATCTCCAAAGATTTGTTTACACCAGACGTCCAAAGACCAAAGATAAATAATTTTGCATCTGATTTATCCTCAAAAAGAATTTTTTGTCCTGAATGGCCACAATCATTGTCAACAGAAGCAGAATTAATGTACAAATCAAACGATATCCAAAGAATACATGTAACTGGTGGCACTACAGGAATAACAGTAGAAAGTTTAAAAAAATGGGCTCCATTTACGCCTAGTTTTGTTAATAGAGCAGAAGACCAAGCTTTTGTTATTTCATCTATTAATAAAAACGAATATCTGAGTCATTGTCACGCCAAAAACTTGGTCATGAGACATGATAAACATGCATTTGCTCAAAAAAGTATAGAAATGTCCAAGTTTGGAAAAGAAATAGGAAATTTAGAGAGAATATTAATTTTTAGTAATTATTTTGAAGCGCATGAACTTGATTTTAAAATTTTAAAAGAACACTTCTGGCCATTTACATCAGTCTTTTCTACTAAGCATGCTGAATTCCTTGTAGGATTAATATTTTTAATTGATGGGTGTTTTAATGGTGAACAGTATGTAAGTTTAGGTGCAAAAAGATTGTTGGATACTCAAAAATTTTGCAAAACAAAACTAAATGCTCAATACAAAATTGAAAAACGATTTTGGAGGGAGTTTGTAGATCGATTAGAGTTTTTTGATGATAAAAATCATGTGTTAAAATCAATAATAAATTCAACTAAAATATTATGATGTATAATACTAGTTAAATTATACTTTAAATTTCAACGTATTTATATCCACTACCAAATTTATCTAAATATCCAAATTTTGGTTCTAGAATATGGCCTCCCGAACAAATTATTCTATCATTACACACCATATCAAAAGCTTTTTTTCTTGATTTCAGTCCTTGCTCAACATCAATGTCAAATAGTACAGAAATATTTGGGTCTGATAACTGTAAATTAGGTGTATGTAAAACATCGCCCATTTGAACAAAATTAATATTATCATCGTCTATTCTAAAGCCACTATGTCCAGGTGTGTGTCCTGGAAGTGGTACAGGGAATACCCCAGAAATTATTTCTTGATTAGTTTTTATTGTTTTTACTCTTTCACCATAGGCTTTGATAACTGATTTGTTTAAATCAGCCATGTTTTTACCATTTACTTCAATATCTTCAAAATCATCCTTACTCCAAAAGTTTAATTCATCTTCTATAATGTTAACGGTTGCATTTGGAAAAATTGCCTTACCATCTTTGTTAATTGATCCTCCTACATGATCAGGATGTAAATGAGTAAAAAAGATGTCGGTTATATCTTCAGGTTTGACATTAGCTTTTGCAATTTCTTCATGAACAAATCCACAGGTTGGTCCAAATAAATCTCTACATCCTGAATCAACTAATAGAATTTTTTCATTTTTGAATATTAGATAAGCATTAATTTGACTGTTTGTGAGTTGATTATTTTCTTCAGAGAGTTTTTTTGTAGTTTCTTCATCTATATTAAGAAGTATTTCCTTAGGTAATGTTAACTCTCCATCCTTAAGAGCAACTACTCTTGTTGAACCAACCATTAGTTCTTGTAAATCTGCCATGTTTTACTCCTATAAAATAATCTACTATTAAATGTTAGAAAATAAAATTTTGTAATTCAACACAATTAATGTAAAAAATTTTTACAAAAACTCTAATTTGAATTCACAAAGTTGTATCACTTCGCTCGTTGGCTTATCTTCTCTAAGCCTCTTAATTCTGGGAAATCTCAACGCAACTCCAGATTTATGTCTTGTGCTAGAGTTAACAGAGTCAAATGCAACTTCAATGACGAAAGTTTTTTCTACTTCTCTTACAGGACCAAATTTTTTAATCGTGTTGTTACGAACAAATTTATCTAAAATTTTTAATTCATTATCATTGAATCCAAAATATGCTTTTCCAATCGGAGAAAGTTGGTTTCCATCCCATAAACCAAAAGTAAAGTCAGAATAATAAGAGCTTCTTTTGCCGTGACCTCTTACTGCATACATTAAAATTGCATCAACAGTTTTAGGGTCTTTTTTCCATTTATACCAATGTCCTTTTGGACGACCAGAAATGTAAGGGCTAGACTTTCTTTTTATCATTAAGCCTTCATGTTGTTCATCTAT
>CACNGC010000042.1 GCA_902619805.1 uncultured SAR116 cluster alpha proteobacterium
CAAGAGCATGGTTGTTACTTTCATATAAATTTTAAAAAATGAGGAAATTTCCTAAAATAATCACTGGTGTTTTATTTTGGGGATTAGTGTGTGTGCCAGTATCAGGATTTGCAGAAAAAAACACCAATTTGCCTCAAAATCCTAATGTTGTTAGTGGATCTGCCAATTTTAACAAAGACGGTAATAAGCTAACTATTAATCAAAATAGCGATAAATTAATCACAAATTGGTCATCATTTAACATTGGAAAGGAAAATAAAGTTGAATTCAAACAGCCAAATATCACTTCGACAGCACTAAATAGGGTTAATTCTAATGATCCAACTCATATCAACGGAAGTTTAAAGTCTAATGGAAAAATAATTCTTATTAATCCAAATGGAGTTTTATTCAAAGATGGGGCTAGAGTTGATGTGGGATCTATCATCGCGTCAACTTTAAATTTAAAAGATAAGGATTTTATTGATGATAAGTATGTCTTTGAAAAAAATGGATTTTCTGGGGTTATTAACAATCAAGGAGACATAAAAGCTCTTGAAGGAGGCACTATTGCAATTATTGCTCCACAGGTTGAAAACAAAGGAGAAATTGAGACTACAGATGGAACAGTTGCCCTTATATCTGGAGAAAAAGTTAAGTTAAGTTTAAATGGAAATAGTTTAATTCAATACTCAATCGAAAGAGGTGTATTAAATGCGTTAATTGATAACAAACAAGCGCTTAAAGTCGATGATGGAACGATAATTTTATCGGCTAAAGGGGTTAAAGAAGTTAAAAATGCAGTAATAAAAAACTCTGGATCTTTAAGAGCTGACGGTATTACAAAAAAAGGCGGAAAAATATATCTTTCTGCAAGCAATGGAAGGGTATTAAACTCTGGTGTTATTGCAGCTAATTCTCAACAAAACCAAGGCGGTTCTATAAGAGTAACAGCCGAGAATATCCAAATTGATGAGAACTCAAAAATTTCAACCGTTGGAAAAAAATCTGGTGGATTAATTGAGATTGGTGGAAGTTGGCAGAACAGTAATAAACAGGTTTTCCAAGCAACAAATACAACAATTGCCGAAGGTACAATACTCGACGCATCAGCTTTTGATATGGGGGATGGTGGTGAAATTGTTGTGTGGTCTGATATCCATAATGCAAATTCAAAAACAACAGTAAAAGGGACCTTGAAAGCTGAAGGCGGTAAAATCAAAGGAAATGGAGGCAGAATTGAAACTTCAGGACGTGCTCTTGATATAGATGAGATAACAATCTCAACAAAATCAACCGATGGTGTAGATGGTCAGTGGTTAATTGACCCATATGATATTACAATTAGCTCGGGAAGTGACACAAATATCTCTGGGTCTTTTTCGGCTTCTGATAATGATGCAGTTATAAACGTTGGAACTCTAGAAACCGCACTTTCATCAAGCAATGTAACTGTAACTACTGCTGGTGGAGGATTTCAAAGTGGCGATATAACCGTTGATGCTTCAATTACTTCAAGTAGTTCTAATGATTTAACCTTAGACTCTGACAGACATATTCACATTAATCAAAACATAACAAGATCTGGCAGTGGAGGCCTGATTTTAGAACCTGGTTCAAATAATGTTTATGGATCTGGGACAATAAATTTAGCCGCAGGGAGTAGTATTTCAACCTCTTCTGGCGCGACTGTTAGGCCGAATATTAATTTAAATAGCTCAGGTGATGTTGAATTCACTGGAAATGGAACTTACTCAGGATCTATATCTGGATCAGGAAATTTAAATAAAACTGGAAGTGGAACTGTTATTTTAAGTGGATCTAACTCTTATACTGGATCAACTAAAGTAGATGCTGGAACTTTGAGGGTTAGTAGCACAAATTCTGTTCCATCAAATCATACTTTGATATCAAATGGAGGAACCTATGATGTAAATAGTAATGTAGAATTAGCCGGATTATCGGGTAGCGGTGGTATATCAATTTCGTCTGGAACTTTAACATTAAATAATAGTTCTAATCAAAGTTTTAGTGGAATTATCTCTGGTTCTGGAGGATTTACAAAAAATGGTTCAGGATCTTTTACTTTATTGAGTAATAACACTCATACTGGTACAACCACAATTTCTGCAGGTGAACTTATAGTAAAGGGAACTTTGTCAGATAATACAAATGTTTCTATAGCATCAGGTTCAACCTATACACTTGATAATGATGACACGGTTGGATCATTATCTGGAGCAGGAACTATTGCTGTACCTTCTGGTATGACTTTAACCTCAAATGCTAGTAGTAGTTCAACATTTTCTGGAAATTTATCTGGCGACGGTGCCTTTGTAAAAAATGGCTCTGGCACTTTAACTTTGTCTGGAGCTAATACAATAACTGGATCAACAACAATTGAACAAGGTTATATCAGCATTAGCGCAGACAATAATTTAGGTACCGCTCCCGGTACAGTATCCTCTTCGCATTTAATTTTGAATGGGGGCGGGCTTGAAACTAGAGCAAATTTTTCTCTAGATGCTAACAGAGGCATTAACTTAGGCGCAAATAATGGAATTATTTCGACAAATTCGTCAACCACTTTTACTTATGCTGGCAATATTGGAGGAAGTGGTGATTTAACTAAAACTGGTAATGGTGTATTTTTGTTAACAACATCAAATGATTATTCAGGTACAACAACTATTAGTTCTGGATCTTTAAGCATAGATAATGACAATAGACTTGGAACTGTTCCTGGTTCACCAACAGCAGGTCACTTAATTTTAAATGGCGGAACTTTACTAGCTAATTCTACATTTGCATTAAATGGTAATAGGGGAATAAATTTAAATGGTCATTCTACTGTAGAAGCAGCTGATACAGTCACATTAACTTACGACGGTATTATTGCAGGTACTAGAAATCTAACAAAATCAGGTTTAGGAACATTCCTACTATCAGGAGCAAGCAGTTACTCGGGTGACACAAATATTTCTGCAGGTACTTTACAGATTACTGGCACGTTAGCTGATACAACAGATGTATCTGTATCTTCAGGAGCTATTTACGAT
>CACNGC010000043.1 GCA_902619805.1 uncultured SAR116 cluster alpha proteobacterium
ACTGAAATTTTCTAACAAATTCCATTGTATGAAAAAAAATTGATTCTTCTTTGGTTATTTTGGTATATTCCTCATCTTCTTCATCATCTTCAAAGTTTATGTTTTTGCATTCTTTGTCAGAATAAAAAATTGATTTTAATTCTTTACAAGTTGAATTACCCCAATCTATATGTGCGAATAAATCTCTAGCAAGTGTTGTTTCGTCTGGGTCTAAAGAAACATTAAAAATTTGTCTTACCCATATATAAGCAAAATTTGCACTATTTGTATCATATGAAATATTATTTACATCAACATAGTGAGTTTGGTCTTCATCTTGATATGTTAATTTCCAATTATGATTTAAAATTTTTTTCATTTGCACTAATATTATCATATGCCTAGAAGAGTTGGAAGATATACAATACATGAAACTTCCGAACTTATAAGAATGTTTGAAGAACACTATTCTATTTATAAAATATGTAGAAATTTAAATAGAAGTCAAAAGTCAATACGTAATAATTTAATAAGGTTAGGTAAGATTGAAGGTGAGATTACACCCAAAAGATACGACAAGGTTGTTAAAGATTACGAATTAGGTGAAAATAAATACCTTGGACAATTAAATCTTATAATAATATTATTTTTTCTCACTTTAATAATGATTATTAATCCTCACTTTAATCCAATTGTGATTATAATTTATAATTTGGTAAAATATTTTGGTTAAAATTTATTTATAAGTTTTTTACATTTACCATTTCCATGAAATATTTTGCTTTTTTTCCAATCAAATCCAATATCTTCTGCATAGAATAATAAACTTCCTGACTTCCTATTAATCTTAAGATAAATTTTTCCTACTAATTCCCATTTTTCATATTTTTTAACAAAACGGTCCTTTTCTTTTATATCAAGACGTAAATGTATTTTGTTATCATCAAAAGTTTCTTCCATTTCATATTTTATAAAATCAAATTTACTTTTATCTATAATAAATTCACCATCTATATTGTTACTCATATATCCTTCGAGAAAAGTGTTTTCAATTGATATTAATTGACTTTTATTAAAGATAACTATTTGCTCAGCTTCAAACTTATTTTTTTTTATATAGTCTCTTGATTTAAACCATTCTCCTTTTGCATTACAAATAATGGTTGAAGGTTCACTTGCGCCGCATAAATTAGAAATAAATAGTAGAATTATCAAAAAAAATATTTTCATATTGTATTATTCATTTATTAAACACTGGTAATCATACCAATTATTTACACTAGTTATTAGATTATGACTTTTTACTTTTAGTTCACCAGATAACTTATTGTATGATTGTTTAAAAGTATATTCATAAACTAAGTAATCTTTGGCAGTATGCCAAAAAATATAATTAGATTCAGTCCAATATTTTTTAGGTTTATTATCACCTAAAACGATAGTTTTCTTTTTAGTGTTAAAGTTAATAAAAAATTTGTTATCCTCTCCTTTACAGAAATATCTAATCTCAGCATTTGCAATTGAGATAGTAGAAATAAGTAAAAGTATTTTTGTAAGTAAAATTTTCATTATTTACTCATCATCCAATCATCATTTCTATCATTCCACTTAGAATATTCTTGTCTTTTTTCCATTAAATGGTCAAATTCTATATTATCCCATTCAATATTATTAGGGTCATTTATTTTAGGTTTTTCTTCAACCTTTGCTTCATGCTTCACTTCTTCTACTAATTCTTTGTTATCTTTGAATCCTGATTTAAATCTATCATGATAAGCTCTTCTCATTGCCTCTTCTAGTTCATCGTAAGCACTATATCCGTGATGCATTATAAAACTATCATGTATAGGAAGTGCAGGAGCATTATGACCTGTAAACTGTAACATTACATTTTCAGCTATACAGCTATCCTCAAATTGTAATCTATTACCTATACCTTTGAAGAATAAATCTTGTATTGGTTTATGACTGGCTAATATAGCTTCTTTCAATTCTTTCCAAGATAATCCAACTTCATCAAGATTAATATCATCTGGTTTTTGATTAAGTGGTTTTTTAGCTTGAAGCATGGCATTGAAGGCTTGTTTAACTACATCACGATGTTGACCATCAAGAACCCTGTCGTAAGCATCTTCACTTCCTAGTTCAAAATTGTACCTATCATAAATCATGTTTGGATTAAGCTGTGAGAAATCAAACTCTCTTGTATTCTTTCCATCAATGGTTATGAATTGTCTATAGTGTTTAGGTACATTTTGCCACCAACCTCTAAAAAACCTTCCACCACTTTCAAATGATTTGTTTGTAAAAATACGTACTAGTAGCTTTTGGGTTAGGTCAATTGGCTCTTTGTCATTGTCTATTAAAAGCTCATCTTGAAGTTTGGTGAACTGGTCGTCATTAAGATAAATGTCTATTATGTGACGACTAAAACATGAATTGATTTTTCTAAGATTATCTCTCCATATTTCAGTATCTTTATTATCTTCGTATCTTTCTAGAAATCTTCTTTCATTTATTTTATTTCTAAGAATTATGGTTTCAATATCTAAGTTAGGTTTAAGTAATACAGCAGGGTGACCTTTTATATCATTAAGCTGCTCTATTAATCTATGAGTTGATTTATATCTCGTAAGATTACCTTGCATCTTAGTACGGTCATAATAACCATCCTTTGTAATACGAATGAGGTCTAAATCAATCAAACCTTGAAAGGCTTGTTTTATGGTCATTTTATATGTGAGATTGGGGTCTCTATATCTATCATTTTCGGAATAATATCCACTTCTTTTATTAATAGAACACTCTGCTTCAGGATGTTTATGATAGGTTTTCCATAAGTCTGTAAGTAGATATTTAACTGCATATTCAAAGCGTGTCTGCTCGCTTTCAGTGCGTGAACGTGTCCTCAAGTTTCTATTATCTATCTCGCTAGAAACCCTTGTGCAAAGCTCATCAAATGCATTTAAACTTACTTCCATTTGCAAAAAATCCTATTTTATGTTACTTTATTTAAAATACCGAGTTCTGTATCTTAAATTTCTCTATACATACTTTTA
>CACNGC010000044.1 GCA_902619805.1 uncultured SAR116 cluster alpha proteobacterium
TATCATAAAATTGTTTTGATTTTTGTAAATAATGCAGGAGTAACTAGAACATCGAATATTATGGATTTAACTGAAAAAGACTGGGATTGGATACATAATGTTAATGCGAAAGGAACATTCTTTTGTTTACAGATAGCGGCTGACCAAATGATAAAGCAAAACAAAGGAGGAAGAATTATTAATATGGCCTCTGTAGGTGGGAAAGGCTTTGTAGATGTATCTAATGCTATTTATGCCGCCAGCAAAGGTGCTGTAATTAGTTTGACAAAAACAGCAGCACAAGAACTCGCAAAATACGAAATAACTGTAAATTCAATTTGCCCAGGTATTACGTATACAAATATACTTTCAGATATAGTAAAGAAGAGAGCTTCAGAACAAAATAAAACTGAAGAAGAAATAATGAAACATTATGTAAGAGATATTCCTTTAAAAAGACCAAATAATCCAGAAGATATTGCATCAATGGTAGTTTTTTTGTCCTCTGAAGGTGCTAGAAATATTTCTGGTCAATCATATAATGTTGATGGTGGATTAATTCCAAGTTAATTTAAGTTACAGTTAGGATTTTAATTTGAAAAGATGGCGTCATTTAATTGTGGTAATTGGAATAATCCCTTCATTAATTATTTATGTAGCATTTTTTATGTATATTTTTGATTATATAACAGGTTATCACTGGTCAATAGACTGGTTGATATACATTTTAGCAGGTTTCCTGTGGTTATACCCTGCTACTAAAGTTATAAAATGGTTGGCAGATAACGAAGCTCATTAAAATATAATAGGTTAAATATGAAAATAACTAATTTAGAGGTTTACGAATTAAAAATACCATTTTCAATAGGCATAAAATCATCCTCAGCTGACTTTTTGAAACAAGATGGAATGGATTTTTGTGTTATCAAAATTGAAACAGATAACGGTATTACTGGTTGGGGTGACGCATTTTCGTTTAATTGTAGAAGAGCTGTTTCAGAAGTAATACTAAATATGGTTAAACCACACTTAATTGGAAAAAACCCACTAGATGTTCAGAATATAAATTTTGAATTACAAAAAAAACTCCATCTTTTTGGACGTTATGGGATTACAATGTTTGCAATCAGTGGGGTAGATATAGCTTTGTGGGACATTGTAGCCAAAAATAGTAATTTACCATTGTGCAATGTTTTAGGATCAGCGGGTATTAAAAAGATACCCGCATATGCAAGTTTATGGCGCTATGAAAATAAGGAGGCAGTTAAAGATAGATGTTCATCCGCCAAAAATTTGGGATATAATTATATAAAATTACATGAAGTGTTTACATCCGAAGTTAGAGCAGCTAGGGAAGCACTTGGTGAAGAAATCCCAATTATGGTTGATACAAATTGTCCATGGACAAAAGATGAAGCAAGACAAATACTAAATAGTTGGGAAGAATTTAATTTATATTGGGTTGAAGAACCTATAAATCCACCAGAAGATTTTGAAAGTTTGTCAAATATTAGATCTGAGTCACTTATTCCATTAGCAGCAGGAGAAAATGCTTGTACATCATTTGAATTTAAAAAAATGTTTGAAGCTGAAGCTGTTGATTATGCCCAACCAAGTGTAACAAAAGTTGGTGGTATCACTGAATTTAATAAAGTTGTTTCAATTTCTCAAAGTTATGGAGTACAGGTAATGCCGCATTCTCCTTATTTTGGGCCAGGGTTTCTAGCCACATTGCATCTTGCTCAATCTATGCCTAATTCAGGACTTTTAGAGAGGTTTTTTATTGACCTTGAGGCTTACCTATATCCTGAAGACATTTTTACTCCGAAAGATGGTTTTTTTAAAATTAATGGTGGTATAGGATTGGGATATGAACCTGATGTAAATGTATTAAAAGACTACATTGTAAAATAAATTAGTATCCTGCTCCAGATTTGGACGTTTCACTTTCTGGAACATAAGTTTCATAAGCCATTGATTTCAATCTTTCCCAACATCTATCGTTAAGATTTGTTACTTCTTTATTTTTTTTGAAACTAGTAAATTTAGTATTTTTTTCCTCTATATAATTATGTGTTTTTAAAGAAGAATAACTTGTAACTTTAGTATCTAGATTTGAATTAACATATATTTTTTTTTCTTTTGTAAATGCAATTATCTCTTTTTGCTCATTTTCTAATGTCAAATTAATTTGTTGTTCTTCTGCAATTATTCCCATAGCCGCAAGTAAAAATTTTGAGTTATCTATATAGCCTTCCCAAGTAATTTTGTTTGCAGAAACATATTCTACTAAAAGCAATCCTATTAAAGCAGAAGCTAATGGTTTTTTATTTGTGTTTTCATTAATTGAAATACTTATTTCTTTTTTTTGATAAAGGTCTGCTGTTTTTAAAATTGATCCAAGAAAATTTTGACCGTTTTGTACTAACCATTTTGCTTTGTTTGCAGAGTCTTTAGCTAAACTCCATTCAATATTAACACTTCTCAGTGCTTTATAAGTTTCTGTGTATATCTCATTCAAAGAAACACTAATCATAATTATACATTTGACAAATTTGGAAATAGCCAATCATTTACGTTCGATTCCCTTAATTCATTGGCCAATGGGGCTCCTTGAAATAGAGTTATTCTTGTCCATAAATTAGATTTAGGATCAAATTTTGAGGCTCCAAAAAAACTTAATTTACACCTCAAAATATCAATCGGCCTCATATCCTTACCAATTAAATTATTTTGAATCTCGCTGTATGGCATTGATTTATTAATGATAACTCTCTTAATTATATTCCTTAATTCTGGGTGATTTATCATCACTTCAGCGGCAGTCATATTAGAAGGTAATTTATTTAATGTATTTACTGCTTGTTTTATCTGATGAGCAATATCAAAAGGTAGTTGTTTT
>CACNGC010000045.1 GCA_902619805.1 uncultured SAR116 cluster alpha proteobacterium
ATCCATTCGAAGATTTGTCAAATACAGAAAATACCAAAGGTATTAGTCCTGCTTAAACAGAAAGTATGATCTCAAGCCTTTCTAAATATATTGGCATAAGAGTTTTATCTAGAACTACTAGTCAACATGCAAAAAATAATAATTATTCAATAAAACAATTTATAGATGAATATAACGCTGATTATGTAATCAAAGGATCTATGCAGACTATTTTAAATCAATCTCGTATAAATCTTCAATTAGTTGATTTAAAGCAGAATAAAGTAGTTTGGTCTGACAAAGAGGAATTTGACTTAAAAGATATTTTCAAAGTTCAAGATAACATAGGAAATAAAATACTAAAACATCTTCAAATAAAAGTAGTTACAGGATCGACTGGTGATTTATATTCTAAAAGATTAAAAAACATTGAAAATTTAACTTTAGTTTTGAACTCTCGTGCCAAGTGGAGAAAATACACAATTGACGGTCATAAAAAATATGTTGAATATCAAGAACAATTAAGAAAAAATTTAGGACCAAAATCACCAGCCATATATAACGGTATGGCATGGGAAATTTATCAAAGAATAAGGCTTGGTTTATCAAAAGATAAAAAAAGTGACATAAAAAAATTAGTAGAATATTCTAAAGCTGATGTTGCTGCTTACAAAGATGCATCTGCATATGCATTGAGAGCTTTGGTTGAATTTCGTTATGGTTCGAAAGATTGCGAAAAAACTAAATCATTTGTGAAGAAAGCTATCGATGCAGGTGGCTCGGTAGATACTTTTTCAATTGCTGGTTCAATATACAAAAGATGTTCTGATTTAAAATCAGCAATTTCTTTTTACAAAAATGCATTACAATTGGCTCCTAATGACAATGGATTTTTTATTACCAAAAGTTTACTTGCTGCTTATTATCAAAATAATGACGTAGATTCAATTGAACGTAAAAGATATAGATCCAGTAATGTTAGGCTTTTATTCGTATGTTCTTTTAACGAAAGGAAAAGATGAAGATGCCCAAAAATTTTTTTTGAAAGCAAAAGAAAAAGGATTAACGCGAAAACGTTTAAGTTTATTTGTAATTATAAAAAAGTATTAGATGAATTTATTGAAAAGTTAAAACCGCTAGGAAGTTTAGACTAATTACTTAATTACCAATAGCTATTCCCTCTCTTCTATGGTCAGATCCTCCGTATAATTTATTATTAATATGAATTATATTTAAACCAGACGAAAAATTTCTTAACTTAACTTTATATTTCATATCCTCTAATGAAGGCAACAGCTTACTCATAATGGTATTTTTCTCTAAATAATAAGTTCCAAATTTATTTATTCCATGAGCTACCGATGCAGCTTCCTGGACATTTTTTTTCCATTCGATCATTGAAATTATTGCATTTACAACATATCCAATAATATTACTTCCTCCAGGACTTCCCAAAATATAAACAGGTTTATTATTTTTTAAGATTATAGTAGGGGCCATAGATGATCTCGGCCTTTTACTAGGTTCAATACTATTAGCTACTTTTTTTCCATTTTTGAATGATTTAAATGAGAAATCAGTTAATTCATTGTTAAGTAAAAACCCACTATCTGTCATTAATCTAGAACCAAATCCGTTTTCAATCGTAGTAGTCATTGATAATGCATTTCCATACTGATCTACTATTGAAATATGGGATGTTGATGGAAGTTCTATCGAATTATCTGGACCCCATTTCATTGATAAATTACCTGTTAAATTACCAGCTTTAATTTTCTTAAGTTTAATTTTTCTGTCTAATAATTTTGAGCGTTCTTTCAAGTAGTTGTAGTCTAATAACTTTTTAACTGGGACATCTATAAAATCACTATCAGCTATATAGATAGATCTGTCCGCAAAAGCTAATCTTGAGGCATCTCCTATTATTCTCCAAGTCTCGGGATTTTTAGGTCCAAGTTTTGAAATATCAAAATTTTCAATTATTCCTAGTATTTGAGCAATTGTTATAGCTCCTGATGAAGGAGGTCCCATTCCACATACTTGATATCCTCTATAATTTGAACAAATGGGCTTTCTTTCTATAACCTTATAATTAATCATATCCATAATAGATAAAACTCCAGGATTATGACTGGCATTATTCACAGTTGAGACAATATCATTTGCAATATAACCATTATAAAAAACTTCCGATCTATTTTTTTCAAAAGCTTTAAGAGTATTTGCATAATTTTTATTAAAATGAATGTCACCGGATTCTAGTGGCATATCATTGGGTAAAAAATAGGATTTAGTTTTCAAAAACTTACTTAATGATTTCCTACTTTTTTTTATAGAAGAGCTAAGTTTATTTGAAATTACAAAACCATTATTTGATAAATTAATCGCATCATTGAATAATAAAGACCATTTAGTTTTACCCCATTTTTTATACGCCATTTCAAGTAAAGCTGGAGTACCAGGTGTGCCAACTGATTTTCCTCCTACAACGGCATCAAAAAACTTTAATGAGCTCCCGTTAATATCTTGAAATACATTTTCATTAATTAGTAATGGCGCTGTTTCACGACCATCAAGAGTTGTAATTTTTTTAGTTTTATTATCAAAATAAACTAGAAATGCGCCACCACCAAGACCAGAGGACTCAGGTTCCACTAAACCTAAAACCAATTGAGCTGAAATCATTGCATCTGCAGCTGTCCCCCCATTTTTAAGTATTTTAGCAGCAGCCTCAGAAGCTTGGGTATTTGCTGTAACAACCATCCATTTATCAGAAATTACTGGTTTACCTTC
>CACNGC010000046.1 GCA_902619805.1 uncultured SAR116 cluster alpha proteobacterium
GGCATTAATAAAACAATTTCAGTCTCATGTGCATCCAAAGAAGGATAAATAATGGCTTCCTTATTTGAAATTGGAAAAACAGGTGTTCAAGCGTATAGACAGGCTTTATCAGTAACAGGTCAAAATATTGCTAATATAAACACTGATGGATACAATAAAAGAAGTGCAGATATTAGTGAAATTGCTGGCGTAACAGGTGGACCAACAAACGTTTCAGATAGCACAGGCTTGGGTGTCAGGGTTAACAATGTTCGCAGATCTTTTGACGCTTATCTTGCAGATAAAACGAGAACCTCACAATCTGATTATGAAATGTTAAATGATTTCGTTTCTAAGTTGAGTGACTTAGAAAATATGTTATTACCCTCAGGAAGTGATTTAGGTGTTTTTATAGGTAGATTTTTTGATTCTCTTCAAGATGTAGCAAGTAATCCTGATAGTATTTCTGCAAGAACAGTATCCTTAGAAGCTGGTAAAGCATTGGCTTCTGCATTTAATAGTTATGATGATCAATTTAAAAATTTTAAATCAAACTCAATAAAGCAAATCGATATCAAAATTGAAGAAGCTAACTTATATATAAATCAGTTGGTAGAAATAAATAAACTAATTGCCACGAGTGGTTCAAGTGAAGCATCAAACGATGTCTTAGATGCAAGAGACAAGTTGCTTATAGATTTATCAAAACTTTTGAATTTTACTGTTGATTATGCAGGTACGGGGGAGGCAATAGTAAGACTGGGTGACTCAGGTAATGGTGCTTTTTTAGTCAACAGAGCTAAAGGCTCAATTATTTCATCTTCGTATGATGATAAAAATGTTTCTTTAGTAATAAATGAAGGTGGTGGGAAAAAAAATCCAGGTATTTTTTCTTCTGGTATTATATATGGTATTTCCAATTTTTATAATTTAGTTGATTCAGTGAGTAGCGAAATAAGTCAACTTGCAGAACAATTTTCAAATGATGTAAACGAAATTCAAACCTCTGGAATTGATCTAAATGGTAAATCTGGAAAAGCTATGTTTTCTGTAAATTCAATGTTACCACAGGCTAATTTTAGTAATAAATCACAATTAAAATTTAATGTAATCGAAGGAGATCCAAGTAAAATTGTTCAAGAGAAAATTTTAGTTAATTATTCAAAAATAAATAATAATTGGGAAATAAGAGACTCCAAGGGTTTGGCAAAGGCAATCGGAAGTAAAATTAATTTTAACGGATTTCAAGTTGAAATTGTTGGTCAACCCCAAGATGGTGATGGTTTTCAAATATCTCCATCTTTAACAAAAGCGGGAGCTATGAAATTTAATCTTCAAAATCCTGAAGATTTTGCAGCTGCTTCAAAAAATTTAGTTTCAAAAAGTGCATCCAATGTAGGTAATGTAGAATTAAACATTATAGGTACAACAACACAAGCTGATATAGATTATCCGTCTACTATTGATGAAGTTTTTTCTTCTAGTGGAAACCCTCTAGTTGCTACAACTTTTTTAAAAGACGGCCCTGTAACCACAATTCCTTCAACCACCAAATCAATCAATTTAAGTTCTCTTGGAAACCAATCATCAGCTACATTTACAATTTCAGATGCAGATATTAAAGGTTTTTCATCATTTAGTATTAAACTTACAGACGGTAGTAATAATGAAGAAATTACTATTAGCTCTGCAGCAACAGATCCTGGAGACGGCATCAGAACAGTTGAAGAATTTGCTAACTTGCTAAACTCTGGTTTAATGTTAGACGGAAAAAGTCAACATGATTTTAAAAAATTAGGTTTATTTGCTACTGGATCAAATGGGTACCTTACAATTGCTTCATCTTCTTTAGATATTGAAAGTTCTTCAATTTTGTCTAGAGGTAATTCCTTTACTCCCTCAATTACGAATTTATCAGCTAATAAATCAGCAGCTAGTAATTTACAGATTTTTACAAGGGATGGTAGGCATTTATCAGGAACATCACTTAATGCAATACAAATAGCTTCATTAATAAAAAAAGAAAATGGATTTTTAGAGAGTGCTGAATATAGAAATGATTATTTAAACAATAATTATAGAGGCACAAACATAACAAGGAAAACAGCAAGTGGAGATTTTGTAAGTAGTTTTGGATCAAACCTTAGTTATAATGAACAAGAAACAGATATGGATGGTTTATTAACAGCAAAGACTGTAACAACTGGTACTTTAACGCTTGATGGAACAAAAATATATTCAAAAGAACTTAATTCATATATCTCAATTGTGTGTGAGAAAGATGAATCATCTAGAACATTTACTGTTACAGGTTATGACCTTGATGGATTATACCAAACTGAAACAATTACTGGTGGCAACACAAATACAGTTGTTGGTAATAAAGTTTTCAGCAAGGTAAGAAACATAAGTATAAATGGTAATTCAGCTGGCAAGGTAACTATTGGAACAGAAGCAGTTGGATATTCTCTTAAAGTTACTAATGACGATAATATAGAGAAAACTACAAATGTGCCTGTGGGTTCTAGTGCCTTTTATTTAGCTAATAAATTAAATACTGAATTAGCGGGTACTGGAGTAAATGTGACAGCAAATACAAAAGTTTTACTTGGTCCGTTTGATAATGGTGTTAGTGGTGCTGTAACATTCGATTTAAAAGGTAAAAACTCTGATGCAGTATCAATTAACGCAAGT
>CACNGC010000047.1 GCA_902619805.1 uncultured SAR116 cluster alpha proteobacterium
TAAAATTGCATTGGTATTAAATAATGAATATAATTATTCCATTTGTTTTATTTTTATTAACCTTTTTATTTCATAAATACTTAATTGTACCTTTTGAAATTCTTATTTTTTCTGAAGAATTGATTGAATATGCTAGCCTTCTATATTTACCACACGCAGTTAGAATAATAGCTTATTATGTCTTAGGACCTATTGTACTTATTCCGATATTCTTATCACAATGTTTTACTAATCTTGTGTTTAATAATGCAGAATTAATGAACACAGTATATTTGTCATCTTTGAGCACATTATCCATTTTTTTTGGTTTTAAGTTATATGAATTGGTTAAAACTAAAAATCTTTTCAATATTAATAAAACTGTAGATTGGAAACAAATAATTATTGTTGGCTTTTTAGTATCAATTTTCAATTCTACATTAAGCACTTTATACATAAGTTTAGATACAAGTTTTGATTATTATAAAAATATAAAATTTACGTTTTTAATAGGAGATGTTCTAGGACTTGTTTTTGGTATGTTTTTATTTATATTGTGTCTTGAGATTTATAAAATTTGGGGAAAAGATGTCGGAAGTTAAAATTAATAAATTGGGTAAATTAATTGAAATTTTTGATGAAATGTCTAAAGACCTCAATTTGGGTAGACTAAGTAATGCCGAAATAGATGTTTTGCTAAGTATATCAAAAAAATATTCTACTATTAATTCCAAAAAAATTAATATCAAAGACATAGAATTTATTGATTATTATGGAAAACCTATTGCAAAATCAACACTGTATAAAGTTTTGAAAAGATTATGTCAAAAGAATTTAATTTCGCATTTAGGGTCTGAACGTTCATCCATTTATCAGCTAAATTAATCACATATCATCCCTGACTCATACAGACTCATATAGCCACTGTAACCACATTGGATGTATGAACGACTCTGATAACAGTAATGACTCTGTATGACTCTCTATGACTCATTAAAGTGGTTAACATCTATATGAGCACATCTGTCACAGAGCATATGTATATATACGTATGGAGGTGGCATGGCACACGTGTGGGGTAGGATTACACTTATAGTATTACACTTAAATGATACATATAAATGTTATTATATTTGAATTATATATACATATAAATGAAGCAGAACCCCTGTACTCAGTAGCGACTTTTTACTGTGAAAGAAACTGTGAAAGAAAACGTGCCTGTTGACACAGATTCAGTAATACATAAACTGAGGCTGTTGCTAAAGTTCAGTTGCAATTGGTGCACTGTGGATGAACATAACTTCACTCAGAGCGCACCATTTCACTTCAAGATGACGTGTTAACCTACTGTCTTTCAAGCGTTAATTTAAACCTTGATTGATGGTGTAAAACAATAGATTACATCAAATCTGATTCATCCATTTACTAAGTACAGATAGCTCATAACCCTTTCCATATCCCTGCCCTATGCTCCTTAAACTCCATCCACCTAATTGGTCAATAATTTCTGATGGACATTCAACAGCTCTTAGTCTGTCTCTAAAACTATGTCTAAACCCATGCACAACATAAGTGTGTAACAGTTTCTCTTTAAGCCATTTATTTAAAGCTGCACTTGCAGAATTAGTGTTTGTTTTGATATGGTTGGTATACCTAGGAAACGCATATATACTATCATTATTATTTTCTAATATCCTTTTAGATGCCCACAAAGATGCACCAATAAGTGGTATACATCTTTCGCTCATTTTAGTTTTTAATGTTCTCCAAGGGTGAGGTTTTAAATCAATAAATGGAATTTTATTATCAAACTTAATATCAGATTTTAGTAAGCCTACTGTTTCCCCTAACCTCATACCAGTATCACTTACAAGAGCTAATATCCAACGCATTTCATCATCTTTTTCTTTACAAAGATTTTGAATTAATTTGATTTTATCTATGGGTAATGGTTTACGAGATTCAATTGAATCATCTTTAGGAAAATAAGTTCTAGCAAATCCATTAGAACAATCTAATCCAAGCTCACTTATGGTTATGTTTATAATTGACCTAATAGATGAGAATACTCTTTTAACAGTATTAATATTCATATTATTTGCTAACAACCAATCACGGAATTTAGCTCCATCAGATGATGAATATGATTTTAATGATTTATTACCTAAAACTTTAATTACATATTTAATATTTCTATTGGCAGTTCTAATGAAGGTTTTATCTATACCAAAACCTTTTAGTTTTAAATATAGTTCTAACGCTTCAGAAATCTTTGGAGTATCATCATTAATAATATTATCTAATCTCACCTTATCTACAGCAGGTACATCCATATTCTTCAGACGAATACCAAACCAATAATCATCTAACCTTTGAGTAATTGATTTAGAATATCTAATTGCCGTTGAATCTGAATTAGTCTTCAAACTAAAACATAATCTTTGAATGGAATAATGTTGAGTTAAGTCTTTAGGTATATGACGCACATAATAATACTTACCATCACGTTTCATCACATGATTTGCTACACATTTATTTCTCATAATCTTTCACACCAGTTGGCTGTTACACATAATATGCTTA
>CACNGC010000048.1 GCA_902619805.1 uncultured SAR116 cluster alpha proteobacterium
TTTTGTTTAGGAGAAACTAAAACTTGGTATATATTTTCAATTCCTTCAAACTCATGCTTATTATAGAGGAGAAATAGCAACTCCAAAGAATATGACTTTTCTAAAAAATGTTGTAATTTCTCAGAAGAGGCAATTTTATTAATTAATAATAAATTCATATTACAAGTCCACTATATAAGACTTATAATATTTTTTTTCATTTAACAAGTTAATTTATCTAAAATATCTTATCAAAATGTAAATTCATAAATAATTATAAAAAAGTGCTTAGATAATGTATAAAGTTGTTATTTTATTAGATTTTATGAATTTTTTTACCATATATAAAACACTATATTTTAATTATCTATTAAAGATATTTAATTTAGATTGTTAATAACAGGTCTATTATAATAGATTAATTAATCATTTTTTTTTTGTATTATAATTGAAATTGAAACTTATAGAAAAACTAATCTTGTGAGCAATCCTATACCTGACAAAACATTTGATGATGAAATTGATTTACTCAGTTTACTAGAAACTATTTGGGATGGTAAATGGACAATTGTATCTATAATGGTTGTTTCTTTATTATCAGTTTTTAGCTTTAATATTGTAAAACCTAATACAACTTTTACTGCTAGAACTGAAATCAAACCAATTACCAGTTTTCTATTTGACAAATATAGGTTGTTTAATTCATCTCTTAAAATAATAGAAAAAGAGGATAAAGATAAAGATAAAGATAAAGATTTTAACATTTTTGCGATTACAGAAAAATCTCTCCTCAAATTATACATTGAAAAAATAGAAGAAGGAACTTTGTTAGAAAAGGCTATTTATAAGTTTAACTTGGTAAATAAAGACAATTTTAATAGTGATGATGAATATAGAGAAGCTGTAGAAAAATTTGCTTCAGAGATTAAAGTTTCTAAACCAAGCAGTAAAAACACTAGAGAAAAAAGTTTATATCATACGTTTACAGCTGAGTATGATAACAAGGAAAAGTGGAAAACCTTTCTTTATTTTGTAAATGATGAAGCAAATAAGAGTGTGAAAAATAGTATAATTAACCGTTTTGAAACCATAATAGCTGTTGAACAACAGAAGGATAATTTTGCCATTAAAGATTTAGAAATAGAAATTAATAACTTAAAAAGAGATTATGATATAATTATAAACAAAAAATTAGCTTTCTTGTCTGAACAAGCAGCGATTGCCAGAAAATTAAATATTGCAGAAAACACTATTTTTTCTCAACAATTTAATTCTCAAAATACTATTTTAACTAATGTCAAAACTGATACCCCTTTTTATCTAAGAGGTTACAAATCCATTGAAGAAGAAATACAACAAATCAAAAATAGGAAAGATAAAACACTTTTTATAGGCGATTTACAAAAATTGACAAAAGAAAAAAGAAATATTGAGCAAGATAAAACTCTAAAAAGAGCAGTCTCATTATTTAAAAAAACACCTTTAAATAGTAATGCTTTTAAAGCGACAATAGTAAAAGTTGGTGCAACTAAATTTGTAAAAAAAAATAAGAGAAACTTAGTTTATGCTGTAGCATTAGTTTTAGGAGGCTTTATAGGTGTTTTTTATGTTATAACTGCTACAGCATTTAAAAATAGAAAAACCATATCAACAAATTCTTAATTAACATATGCAAATTGACCAAAAAGGATTAGATTTAGCAATTCACTTGTTGGATATAGAGACTAAATTACTTACAAGAAAAAATAAAAGAAGTCCATCTGACATTGATAAATTTATAAAAAGTACTCAGTGGTTATCAAAAAGAATACTTTCTAATTATACTGCATCTAAAAATGCACCAACAAGATTAGCAAGAGATAAAAATAGGTATAAAGCTAATACCCACAATACTGATGGGTTAGGTTATTTATATCTAATCCATGCTCTTGAATAGTCAGATTTATAATAGCCTTAACAGATGAAAACACTCTCTTAACTGTTGATAAAGACATACCCTGCTTTATTAACCAATCACGGAATTTACTAGCATCAATAGAAGAATATGACCTAATAGATTTATTACCCAATACCTTAATGATATATTCAACATTTCTAGTTGCAGTTCTTATAAAGGTTTTATCTTTGCCTTCACCTTTAAGTCTTAGATATAAATCTAATGAATCTGAAATTAATGGACTACTATAATCTAAATCTTCATTGGAACTTACCAAATGAATAGCTGGGATATCCATCTTCTGAAGCCTTAACCCTAACCAATAATCGTCAAGACGTTGACATATTGATTTAGTAGCACGAATAGCTACCCCATTTGATTTAGTTCTTAGACTCATAGAAATACGGTCAGATGAATAGTAAGATTTCACATCATCTGGAACACGTCTTACAAAGTAGTAAATACCATCTCTACATCTAATATAAGGAACATTTTTGTGCATCACCATGTACATCACCCATTAATACGTAAACAAAATATGCTTACATATCAATGTGTTAACACGTCATC
>CACNGC010000049.1 GCA_902619805.1 uncultured SAR116 cluster alpha proteobacterium
GTTTTTGTTATCAAAAGTTGATCCTACTGTTTGACCTAATGTCTCTGTGCCAACTAATCCAGTAAAAGTTAAAGTGGTTGAAGCTGTTGTTGCTCCATCATAAGTCTTGTTAGCAGTTGAAGCTGAAGCTGTTAATATTTTTGTAGATATATCTGCAGTTGTTGATGATTGGTTTGTCACACTATAGTTACTTACATCAGCTCCACTATATGAAGATGTAATCGTTACTGTCTTCCCAGTTCCAACATTCGCGTTAGCAAATACACCAGAGTAACTGCCTGTAAATGTATCTCCAGATACAAGGCCACTGTAGACAGCTGAATTACCATTCATTGTTGCTGTAACGCTTCCATCATAGGTCTTACTTGATGCTGTTATACCTGATACAGTTAAAGCCTTTGCTGTAATATTAGCTGTTGTTGATGACTGATCAGTTACGCTGTAATTACTTACATCTGCTCCACTATAAGAAGATGTAATTGTAACTGTTTTACCTGTGCCAACATTCTTATCTGAAAACGCTCCTGTATAAGTTCCATTAAATGTATCACCGCTTACTAAACCACTATAAGCAACAGAAGATGGATCTAATGTTACATTTGTGCTTCCATCGTAAGTCTTATTCGAGGCTGTTATACCAGATACTGTTAGTGACTTTGCTGTTATATTGGCTGTTGTTGTTTGTCCTGCACTTATTGAATAGTTAGCTGCTAAACCGCCATTTGTTCCGTCTGCTAAAGTGATTGAATTCACAGTAACAGTCTTATTAGATCCAACATTCTTATTGTTAAATGTTGATCCTACAGTCTGACCCAAGGTCTCTGAGCCAACTAATCCAGTAAAGGTTAAAGTGGTTGAAGCTGTTGTTGCTCCATCATAAGTCTTGTTAGATGCAGAAGCTGTCGCTGTTAATACTTTTGGTACAATGTTTCCAGTTGTTGATGATTGATCTGTTACACTATAGTTGTTTGAATCAGCTCCACTATATGAAGATGTAATTGTAACTGTCTTTCCAGTTCCTACATTCGCATTACTAAAAGCTCCTGAATAAGATCCATTGAATATATCCCCAGATATAAGACCACTATACAATACAGATGATGCATCTAAAGTAGCGCTCGTACTACCATCATAAGTTTTACTGGACGCTGTAATACCAGATACTGTTAATGACTTTGCAGTTATATTGGCAGTCACATCAGCATGGTTGGTTATTGAATAGTTACTTACATCTGCTCCACTGTAGCTTGGTGTTATTGTTACAGTCTTTCCTACGCCAACGTTCTTATTTGAGAATGCTCCTGTATAAGTTCCATTAAATGTATCACCACTAACTAATCCACTGTAAGCAACAGAAGATACATCTAATGATGCGACAGAATTACCATCATACGCCTTGTTTGACGCTGTAATACCAGACACGGTAAGTGACTTTGCAGTTATATTTGCTGTTGTTGTCTGCCCTGCACTGATTGAATAGTTAGCTGCTAATCCACCATTACTACCATCTGCTAATGTAATCGAGTTAACTGTAACAGTCTTATTAGATCCAACATTCTTATTATTAAATGTCGATGTGTTTGTTGATCCTAGTGTTTCAGATCCAACAAGACCTGCCAAAGTTAAAGTAGCAGTAGCTGAATTTGTTGCATCATAAGTTTTATTAGAAACAGATGTTGTCGCTGTTAATGCTTTTGAAGATATATCAGCAGTTGTTGATGATTGGTTGGTTACACTATAGTTACCAGAATCTGCACCACTATAAGAAGATGTAATCGTTACTGTCTTACCTGTGCCAACGTTCTTATCAGAAAATGCTCCAGTGTAAGTTCCATTAAATGTATCACCAGCTATAAGACCGCTATACAATACAGATGACGTATCTAAAGTAGCACTCGTACTACCGTCATATGTTTTACTAGACGCTGTTATGCCAGATACTGTTAGAGCTTTTGCAGTAATGTTTGCTGTTGTTGTTTGCCCTGGAGCAACCGAATAGTTAGAAGCCAAGCCACCATTATTACCATCCGCTAAAGAAATTGAATCAACAGTTACCGTCTTCCCTGTTCCTACGTTCTTATTATTAAAAGATGAAGAATTTGTATAAGTTAAAGTCTCAGAACCTACAAATCCCGATAATGTAACTGTAACTGTTGCTGACGAGTTACTATCATAAATCTTATTAGATGCAGTATTTCCGGATACTGTTAATGATTTTGGGGCTATATGAGCTGTAGTAGTTTGCCCTGCACTGATTGAATAGTTGGCTGCTAATCCACCATTTGTTCCATCCGCTAACGTGATTGAATTAACTGTAACAGTCTTATTAGATCCAACGTTTTTATT
>CACNGC010000050.1 GCA_902619805.1 uncultured SAR116 cluster alpha proteobacterium
GTCCTTTTTCGTGTAGGAATAAAATTTAAATGACTAATTTAAGAAAATTTAATAAGTTAAATAATGCCTATATTTAACCTTCAGTATTTTAAACAAAAATTATCAAATACATTAATTGGTACTATTCTGCTTATTTTAACTTATTTATTTTTCTCAGTTATGGAGTTAACAGCAAAAGAATTAGCATTAAGATTTAATCCTTTTTTAATTGTATTTGCGCGTTATTTATCTCAATTAATTTTATTACTTATAATATTCAATAAACAATTTAAAACACACCTTAAAAGTAATCATAAACCATTACAAATTCTAAGGGGCGCATTATTAATGATAACAACCTGTTTTATGTTCACTGGTTTAGCATACCTACAATTTGCAGAAAATATTTCAATTTACATGATTGGTCCTGTAATAACTACCATATTGGCCATTTTAATTTTAAAAGAAAAAATATTATTTACGCAAATATTAGTAGTGATTATTGGTTTAATTGGTGCATTAATCATAGCCTCTCCCAATAAAGGTGCATTTAATTATGCCGTTATTTTCCCATTTTTAGCAGCTTTGTGTTTTGCTTTTTTTACTATTTCAACAAAATTTCTAAATACATCTGATAGCAATCAAACTACTCTTTTATTTACAGCTATAACTGGTACTATTTTGTCCTTACCTTTCATAATATATTTTTGGAAATTGCCAAACTTATACGACACTCTTTTAATGTTTTGTCTAGGTTTGTTAGCTACAGCAGGGCATTTTTTATTTATTGAAGCTCTAAAAGTAATTAATGCTTCTTTTGCTGCTCCCTTTGTATATTTAACAGTACTTCTAGCAGCTTTCTGGGGTTATATCTTGTATAATGAGGTACCAAGTCAGAGCACATTTATTGGTGCATTCTTAATTATTACTTCTGGATTTATAATTACGCGATTTAGAAAGAAAAATTTAAAATGAATGCCTTACTCAATTTAATAAGAAAATTCATTGATTAACTTACTTATAAACTCATTTGCACCAGTTGCAATATTAATTCTAATTGGCTATATTTCAGCAAAAAAATCAATATTTAGTAAAGAAAATTCCATTGCAATTATTAAATATGTCGGAGTAGTTGCAGTACCAGCATTAACTTTAAAAATTATTTTATCTATGAGTATTTCTAATGTTAATTGGACACTTATTTTTAGCTATGTTTTTTCTGAATTAATTATTTATTTAACTGCACTATTAATTGGGAAATACATATTTAATCTTAAATGGAATGAAGCCATTTTAATTGGTATGGCCTCGTCATTTGCTAATCACCTTTTATTTGTTTACCCTATTGCGTTAAATGAATATGAAGCAGATTTAATTCATCCAATAGTAGCAATAATAGGCTTTGATGTAATTTTTTTAGTTATAAATCTAATAATATTAGATCTTATAAAATTTAAAAATCTAAAATTAAAAAATATATTTATAAAACAATTCTCTAATCTACCACTATTAGCACTTATCTTAGGTTTGACTATAATTTTTCTTGATATTGAGATACCTACTAGTATTGATAGAGCGCTAGACTTTATTGCAAATTCTGCAGCACCATGTGCTCTCTTTGCAGCTGGTATTATCCTTTCGCAAAAATTAGAAAAGACTGAAATAAAAATTTCAAATTTAATTATTTTGTTAAAAATAATCCTTCATCCAGTTTTGTTAATTTTGATTATATGGAATTTAGATAATATTGATTTCTCATTAGCTGAGACAACTATCATGGTTGCATCTGCTCCAGTAGGATTAATGGCGTTAATTTTCTCCACTCAATACGGTTTAAATCCTAATGCAATTACTAGAGCATTGATGATAACAACTTTATTTTCTATATTAACAGTACCCTTAGCAAGTATGTTTGGGTAATATGTAACTAAATTCCAGCGTTAAATTTAAACCCAACATCCTCAAATTTTTTTGACAAATTTGTTTCTATCTTTTCCATTTGACTCGCTGCAAGAGGCGTAAATGAAATATCATTCATGTCATGAACACCTCCTGAAATAATAACCTGTAAAAGACCTTCTTCTTTCCCAATATTA
>CACNGC010000051.1 GCA_902619805.1 uncultured SAR116 cluster alpha proteobacterium
CATCATTATTGGTGGAATTCTTGCAATATGTATATTAATGCTTTTTTTAAGGAGCATCAGACCTACATTTATAATTATGTTAGCAATACCTGTTTCTGTTATTGGTACATTTGTAGCAATTTCGTGGTTGGGTCTTTCTGTGAACGTTATCTCGTTGGCTGGATTAGCTTTCGCAGTTGGAATGGTGGTTGATGCTTCAATTGTTAGTCAAGAGAATATATATAGATTAAAGCAGTCAGGTATGTCTGCTGCTATGGCATCTTATAGTGGCTCTAAACAAGTTTGGGCGCCTATACTAGGTTCTGCACTAACTACAGTAGTTGTATTCATTCCAATTTTATTATTAGATTTGCCAGTAGGACAATTATTTAGAGATATTGGCATTTCAATTTCAGTGTCTGTATTAATTTCTGTATTAATTTCTATAACATTAATACCAACTGTAGCATCTAGAATACTAGATAGTTCTAAAGAAAAAGAAGGAAAGAGATTTTCTATTAAATTTATTGATAATTTTGCAAATAAGTTAGCAAAATCGATAAAGACATATGCCTCTTGGTCAACTAGTTCTTTGAAATCTGGTTTTACTGTTGTTTTTTGTTTAATAATAACTGCTGGTTTAATAATAGTATCTTTTCTTCCTCCACTTGATTATTTACCTGATGGGAATAGAAACTTTGTATTTGCTCGTATAATTGTACCGCCAGGATATAACAAAGAATCAACTATTGAAATATCTAGAGCGATGGAGAGAGCTGCAAAACCGCTTTGGGAAGCTGATAGTGATGGTCCTTATGGAAAACCAAAGATTTCACGTTTCTTCTTTGTAGCTTATTCAGGTGGTGCATTTGCTGGAGCAGCTACCGAAAACCCTAACAGAGTAAAAGAAATTTTACCAGTACTAACAAAACCAATAAGATCACAACCAGGCGCTAGAGCATTTGCTCAACAAGCTTCATTATTTGGAAGGTCGGTGGGTGGATCTAGAGTAATAAAACTTGAAATTACAGGACCTTCATTAGATTTAATACAACCCACAGCACAAAAAATTTTTAGAAATATAAGGAGTGAATTTCCTCCTAAAGATGGACATCAAGTAAGATCAGTTCCTCTAATGGGGACTGGATCTCCCCAAGTAATAATAAAACCTATTCCAGAAAGATTAGCTGACATAGGAATGTCAGCAAGAGATTTAGCGCAATCTTTAGATGTTTATAATGACGGGATAAGGGTCTTAGAGATACCGTTTGAAGGAAGATTAATTGAGCTTGTCTTGACCTCGAATAAAGCAAATATAAACAAAATAGATGATTTAAAAAATTTACCATTAATTATTAGAACAGGAGAATTAGTAAGATTGTCACAAGTCGCCGAGATTGACTTGATTGGTGTTCCTGAACAAATAAAAAGGTTGTCAGGCAGAAGAGTGATTACATTACAATTACGTCCACATGAAAGTATCTCATTAGAAGATGCTGTTTTAAAATTGCAGAACACAGTAATTGAACCTCAAATGAAAGATGTGCCTAGTGGTATTTCAATAAACTTATCTGGTGCAGCAAGTGAACTAGAAAGAACATGGATTGCAATGAAAAATAACGTAGTAATTGCGCTTTTTGTTATTTTCTTATTGCTTACAGTTTTAATGAGGTCATTTATTCTACCATTTGTGATTGTCATAACTGTTCCTATAGCAGGTGCAGGAGGTGTTATGGGACTAGTGATTTTAAATCAATTTACTGCGCAATCAATGGATATGCTTACTATGTTAGGTTTTATAATCTTAACTGGAATTGTTGTGAACAATTCCATTTTGATGGTAGAGCAAACTCTTTGGCATATTAGATATGAAAGTATGCAAATTTCAGAAGCTATAACGGAAGCGACTAGAAATAGAATAAGACCGATTTTCATGTCAACCTTAACAAGCTTATTCGGATTAATTCCACTTGTAATTTTCCCAGGTTCTGGCTCAGAATTATATCGTGGTATTGGAACTGTTGTTTTTGGAGGATTATCTACCTCTGCTATTTTAACTT
>CACNGC010000052.1 GCA_902619805.1 uncultured SAR116 cluster alpha proteobacterium
TATTGGGTTAAGGTATATCGAAGGGTTTATGTAAAAAAATATATAACCTTTTACAAAAAAAAAGTTGTAACTCCCGAAAAAACCTTAAAATTTTTACTCATAATATTTAATTACCTCTGAAATCTTAAACTATAAAAAGTGATAAACTAACAATCCTACTAAAATATCCTTGATGAATGATATCCAGGCAACTCCATGGTCAGAAATACCAAGTTTTTCTTTCCAAAGTAATATTCTAATAATTTTGAAAACGACCTATCCCTAAAACAAGCATTTATTCCTTTAGTATCTGGAATATTATTTGAAGAAAGAACCACTTTTAAAACTAATTATATAGCTATGATAAAATTCTAAATATAAATTATATAACAATGCAAAAGTTGTAATTATGTAACTAAAAAGACTTAAATTACAGATTATTTAATTTTTAGTTAGTTGATATACTTCGTGTGATAATCCAAGTTCTTTTTCCATTTGTTTAAAATCATCTGATGACATAAATTGACCAACCATATCAGGGTTAAAAACTTCTGTACTAATCATTGCTGTTTCATCATCTACCTTACCAACAATTGTATTTCTCATCATTTCAGACTGAACTTCTGCATCTGAATCAAACTTTTTTTTCCATTCATCGTAAGTTGTATTTTTAATTTTTACAATTATAAGAGTGTTCATATATCAATCCTTTGTTTTTATGTTTTTAATCTGTTACGTCCATTACATTTGACATCTCTTTTATGTCATTATGAAACATGCCTGCCATATCACCTAAGGTGTCTAAAATAGCTTGAGGAGAGTTCGCTTTCCACCAGCAATACATAACCATATCATTCTTTTCATTATTCCAATTCATTTGAAAATTTGCATTTTCATTTTTCATATTTTTACGCACATCATCTGGCGTCGTGTCTTTCATTGCTTCAAAATACTGATCTCTCATTTCTTCAGACTTGAATTTATGTTCTACCATGTAATCTTTCATTTATTATCTCCGAAATTTATACTTAATTATGATTATTTTTTTTATAACTTAAAAACTTATTTTAATAAATTTAATTAACTATTATATCCTAATAATATTTAAATTATTTAGTTAAATAATTAATTAGTAGTTAAATATTTCATTATAATTAAAAATTAGCTTAGAAAGTAAAATAAAATGATATCAACATTATTAACATCAACAATTGCTATATGGCTTTTGATATTATCCGCTAGGGTAATAGCACTAAGAGGTGTTTCTTTTTTAAAATTCTTCTCATTCAATAATTTTGGTGAAGAGGCCTTACAAAGGGCGGTAAGAGCTCAAGGTAATTTAATTGAATATGCCCCAATTTTTCTAATTCTACTTTTCATTGCGGAGTATAATGGTGCTCATCCACATATGTTATATATGACAACCACTCTTTTTATGATTGCTAGATTGATGCATGGCGTTGCCTTTGGTTTTATGAAGTATAGTCCATTTCTAAGAGTTTGCGGAACTTTGCTAACTTTTTTATGTATTTTAATCCTCTCAATTAGTAATATTGTTGAAGTTTTATAACTTTAATAAATATTTGTTAAAGAAATTTAAATAACACCGATTATTATGTTATATATATATTAAATGAGATTATTTGTATTTTTTATATCATTCTTTGTTTGAATATCATCTATGGAAGTTCTTTCACAACCTACAATGCCCATGTATGGAACTTCTACTGTTGGATAAACTTGGTTTGAATTTTTTTTATTTTTATAAAAATTTTTTATTTCGATTTAATATTGATAAGTATTTTAAAACTATAAATGGTTTTTAAAATCGTCTGACATAATGATGTCTGCTTCTCCACCTACTGCAGAAATAATTGCTCCCATATCATTAAATTCTTTAGATGTTTTTTGCCAATCTTTTCTACCTTTATCGAAGTGTTTTTCAGAAAGCCAATATTTGACATAGACAACAGTTGTCTCAGATGTGTCAATAGATGTTTCTTTAATGAGGCCAATTCTCATTTGTTCATGTGTCACTTCTTT